>NZ_JAGSOV010000064.1 GCF_023898865.1 Pseudonocardia humida | reverse complement strand
CGCTGCTGGTGACGGTGGGGATCGTGCTGGTGGCGGTGTTGGTGATCGCGTTCCTGGTGCCGGAGCGCCGGGCCAGGGAGCAGACGATCGAGCTGGCCTCTGATTTCCCGGTGCCCCCGCTCGACCTCAAGGTCCCGACCAAGCCCGCGAAGCGCAAGCGCCGCGACCGCTCGGTCGGCACCGACCGCACGCGCGAGCCCGCACTCGCCAGCGGCGCACCCGCGAAGGAGAACGACGATGTTTGAGTTCTTCAAGGGCTTCGGCGTCACCTTCGGAACGATGTTCAAGAAGGTCGTCACCGAGGAGTACCCGGAGAACTTCCCGCCGGCCGCGCCCCGCTACCACGGGCGCCACCAGCTCAACCGCCACCCGGACGGCCTGGAGAAGTGCGTCGGCTGCGAGCTGTGCGCCTGGGCCTGCCCCGCCGACGCGATCTACGTCGAGGGCGGCGACAACACCGAGGAGGCGCGCTACTCGCCCGGTGAGCGCTACGGCGCGATCTACCAGATCAACTACCTGCGCTGCATCGGCTGCGGCCTGTGCATCGAGGCCTGCCCGACCCGCTCGCTGACGATGACCAACTTCTACGAGCTGGCCGACGACAACCGGCAGGACCTGATCTACACCAAGGAGCAGCTGCTCGCGCCGCTGCTGCAGGGCATGGAGCAGCCGCCGCACCCGATGCGCCTCGGCGAGACCGAGCAGGACTACTACGTCCAGGGCCCGACGCTGGCGCGCGCCGGCGCCGAGGGCGACCCGGTGGGGGAGCAGGTCAGGTGAACGTGCTCGACGTCCTCGCCCAGGCTCCGCCCGCTCCGGTCGACACGGTCACCACCGGCGAGGCGATCACCTTCTGGATCCTCGGCCCGCTGGCCCTGCTCGGCGCGCTGGGCACGGTGCTCGCCCGCAACGCGGTGCACTCGGCGCTGGCCCTGGCCGGCACGATGCTCTCGCTGGCGGTGTTCTACATCGTCCAGCAGGCCCCGTTCCTGGGCTTCGTGCAGATCATCGTCTACACCGGCGCGATCATGATGCTGTTCCTGTTCGTGCTGATGCTGGTCGGCCGGGACAGCTCCGACTCGGTCGTCGAGGTGCTGCGCGGCCAGCGGCTGGCCGCGCTCCTGCTCGGTCTCGGCCTCGCGGTGCTGCTGGTGGCCACGATCGGCCCCTCGCTCACCGCCGTGCAGTCGGTCGGCCTGGCCGCGGGCGACGCCGGCTCGAACGCCAACGTCACCGGCCTCGGCGCGCTGATCTTCACCGAGTACCTGTTCGCCTTCGAGCTCACCTCGGCGCTGCTGATCACCGCCGCGCTCGGCGCCATGGTGCTGGCCTTCGCCCAGACCCGGGCGCACGCCAAGCGCGGCCAGCGCGAGACGGTCGAGGCCCGCCTGCGCGGCGAGCACGACCGCATCTCCCCGCTGCCCGGCCCCGGCGTCTTCGCCACCGGCAACTCGGTGGCGGTGCCCGCGCTGCTGCCCGACGGCTCGATCGCGCCGGAGTCCATCTCGGCGATCATCGACGCCACCCCGGTCCAGGAGTCGGAGCCCCGGGCGCTGGACGCCCACGCCCTCACCGGCACCCCGTCCACCGGCCGCGGCCAGCAGGCCGTCGTCGACGCCCCCGGCGACGACGTCGACGGCGTCGCGGGCGCGCTGGCCGGCACCACCGGCCGCGGCGACGCGAGCGTCGGCGGTCGCGGCGACGGCCGCAACAGCGGCACCGAGGAGAACCAGCCGTGACCCCCACGTACTACCTGCTGCTCTCGGCGCTGCTGTTCGCCATCGGCGCGGTCGGCGTGCTCGTGCGCCGCAACGCGATCGTGGTGTTCATGTGCATCGAGCTGATGCTCAACGCGGTCAACCTGACCCTGGTGACCTTCGCCCGGATCAACGGCCGGCTCGACGGTCAGGTCATGGCGTTCTTCGTGATGGTCGTGGCGGCGGCCGAGGTCGTGGTCGGCCTGGCCATCATCATGTCGATCTTCCGCACCCGCCGGACGGCGTCGGTCGACGACGCCAACCTGCTGAAGTACTGAAGCCGTACTGAACTTCTGAGGAGCTCCCCGGTGCACCCCGTCCCCACCCCCCGCGCGGTCCGCCGGACCGCCGGCCAGAGCCCGTGCTGACCGCGGTCCCGCCGGTCGAGCTGCCCGAGATCGGCGGCGCTTCCGGCGCCGCGTCGCTGGCCTGGCTGCTGTTCGTGCTGCCCGCGCTGGGCGCGCTGGTGCTGTTCGTGGCCGGCCGCCGGGCGAACGCGTGGGGGCACTGGCTCGGCGTCGCCACGGTGCTGGCGTCGTTCGCCGTCGGGCTGGCGATCTTCTTCGAGACCCTGGGCCTCGACCCCGGGCAGCGCACGCGCGAGCTGCACCTGTTCGACTGGATGTCGGTCGGCTCGTTCACCGTCGACTTCGGCGTCCGGCTCGACCCGCTCTCGCTGACGTTCGTGCTGCTGATCACCGGTGTCGGATCGCTGATCCACATCTACTCGGTCGGCTACATGGCGCCCCACGACGGTGGCGACGACGACCACGCCGAGCCCGGCGGCGACTCGTCCCGGCGGCGGTTCTTCGCCCAGCTCAACCTGTTCGTCGCGGCGATGCTGGTGCTGGTCCTCGGCAACAACTTCGTGATGCTCTACCTCGGCTGGGAGGGCGTCGGCCTGGCGTCCTACCTGCTGATCGGCTTCTACCAGGACCGCCCCTCCGCGGCGACCGCGGCCAAGAAGGCCTTCCTGATGAACCGGGTCGGCGACGTCGGCCTGGCCATCGCGATCTTCCTGCTCTGGCTCGAGCTGGGCACCGTGCAGTACAGCGAGGTCTTCGAGCGGATCGGCGAGGTGGGCGCGCCCACGCTGGTGGCCATCACGGTCATGCTGCTGCTCGGGGCGTGCGGCAAGTCGGGCCAGTTCCCGCTGCAGGCCTGGCTCCCCGACGCGATGGAGGGCCCGACCCCGGTCTCGGCCCTGATCCACGCGGCGACGATGGTCACCGCCGGGGTCTACCTGATCGCCCGGTGCGGCCCGATCTACAACCTGACCGAGACCGGTCGCCTGGTCGTCACCCTGGTCGGCGTGGTCACCCTGCTCATCGGGGCGATCATCGGCTGCGCCTACGACGACATCAAGAAGGTGCTGGCCTACTCCACGGTCAGCCAGATCGGCTACATGTTCCTGGCCGTCGGGCTCGGCCCGGCCGGCTACGCGCTGGGCATCTTCCACCTGCTCACGCACGGCTTCTTCAAGGCGGGCCTGTTCCTGGGCGCCGGCTCGGTCATGCACGCCATGAACGACGACGTCGACATGCGCCGCTACGGCGGGCTGGCCAGGCACATGCCGATCACGTTCGTCACGTTCGGCCTCGGCTACCTGGCGCTGATCGGCTTCCCGTTGCTGTCGGGCTACTTCTCCAAGGACGCCATCATCGAGGCGGCGTTCGGCCAGGAGGGCTGGCAGGGCTGGGTGTACGGGGGCGCGGCCACGCTGGCCGCCGGGCTCACCGCCTTCTACATGACCCGCCTGGTGCTGATGACGTTCTTCGGCGAGAAGCGCTGGGAGAACCTGAAGTCCGACGACGGGCACGACTACCACCCGCACGAGTCGCCGGTCACCATGACCGCGCCGATGGTCGTACTGGCGCTCGGCTCGGTCGGGGCGGGCGCGGTCCTGTCCGGCATCGGGCTCACCGAGTGGCTGGCCCCCTCGCTGGGCGAGCTGCAGGAGTCCGACCACGGCGTGCTCCCGCACGCGGTCGTCCCGTGGTTGGTCGTGGGGATCTCCGCGCTGGGCGTGCTGATCGCCTACCTGGTCGTCGGCAGGCGCCCCACGCCGGTCGAGCGCCCGGAGCCGGTCTCCTTCCCGGTCCGCGCGGCCCGCCGCGACCTCTACGCCAACGCCATCAACGAGACCTTCATCGCCCGGCCGGGCACCTGGCTCTCCCGGGCCCTGGTCTACGTGGACAACCGCGGCGTCGACGGCGTGGTCAACGGGACGGCCGCCCTGCTGGGCGGAAGCTCCGGACGGCTGCGCAGGCTGCAGACCGGGTTCGTCCGCTCCTACGCGCTGTCGATCCTGGGCGGCTCCGTCCTGGTGATCGCGGCGATGCTGGCGGTGCGGTTCGCATGAACGGAGGCAACGTGCTGCTGCTCCTCCTGCTGCTGGTGCCGTTCGTCGGCGCGGTGGCGGTCGCCCCGCTGCGGGCCAACGACGCGCTGGCCAAGCAGGTCGCCATGGGCTTCGCCGCGGTTTCGCTGGTGCTCACCGCGCTGACCTGGTTCAGCTACTCGGTGGCCGACGCCGCGGGCGGCGCCCGGTTCCAGCTGGAGTTCGGCGTCGACTGGATCCCCGCCTTCGGCACCCGGTTCGCCTTCGGCGTCGACGGCATCGCGCTGGTGATGCTGGCGCTGATCGCGGTGCTGGTGCCGATCGTGATGGGCTTCTCGTGGGCCGAGAAGCTGCCGGAGGGCCGCACCGCGGCCGGGTTCTTCTCGCTGCTGCTGGCTACCCAGGGCACGCTGGTCGGGGTCTTCGCGGCCACCGACGTGTTCCTGTTCTACGTGTTCTTCGAGGCCATGCTGATCCCGATGTACTTCCTGATCGGGCGCTTCGGCGGCCCGCGCAGGCAGTACGCGGCGGTCAAGTTCTTCCTGTTCTCGCTGCTCGGCGGCCTGATCATGCTGGCCTCGGTGATCGGGCTGTTCGTGGTCAGCGGCGAGCGGCTGGGCCAGGGCACGTTCACCTGGGTCGACCTGCAGCGCATGGCCGCCTCGGTGCCCGAGTCCACCCAGATCTGGCTGTTCCTCGGCTTCTTCGCGGCCTTCGCGATCAAGGCGCCGCTGGTGCCGCTGCACACGTGGCTGCCCGACGCCGGTGCCGAGGCGCCGGTCGGGGCGGGCGTGCTGCTGGTCGGCGTGCTGGACAAGGTCGGCACGTTCGGCTTCCTGCGCTACTGCCTGCCGCTGTTCCCGGCCGCCTCGCAGACGCTGGCCCCGCTGGTGCTGACGCTGGCCGTGATCGGCGTGCTCTACGGCGCCCTGCTGGCCGTCGGGCAGACCGACATGAAGCGGTTCGTCGCCTACACCTCGATCGCCCACTTCGGGTTCATCGCGCTGGGCATCTTCTCGTTCTCCAGCCAGGCCCTCGCCGGCGCGGCGCTCTACATGGTCAACCACGGCATCTCGACCGGCATGCTGTTCATGGTGGTCGGCCTGCTGATCGCGCGCGGTGGCTCGCGCCTGGTCGACGACTACGGTGGCGTGCACAAGGTGGCGCCGCTGCTGGCCGGGGCGTTCCTGGTGGCCGGGCTCAGCTCGCTGGCCCTGCCCGGCACCAACTCGTTCGTCAGCGAGTTCCTGGTGCTGGTGGGCTCGTTCCCGCGCCAGCCGGTGTACACGATCCTGGCCACCGTCGGCATCATCTTCGCCGCGCTGTACGTGCTGTGGATGTACCAGCGCACCATGCAGGGCCCGCTGCGCGGCGCGGCCGTGCTCGGCGCCCTGGAGCGCGCGGGCGGGCCGGGCACCATGCTCGACCCGGCCGTGTCGGCCAAGAAGGGCGGCGCGGGCTTCCCCGACCTGAACGGGCGGGAGATCGCGGTGCTGACCCCGCTCATCGTGCTGATCCTGGTGCTCGGCTTCTTCCCCGGCCCGGTGCTCGACGTGATCGAGCCGTCGGTGGCGGCGACCATGACCGAAGTGGGTCTCGGCGACCCGGTGGGAGGACTGCGGTGAGCTTCATCGCGCAGGCGACGCCCCTGGAGGCGCCGCCGATCGACTACGGGGCCATCGCCCCGCTGCTCATCGTGCTCGGCATGGCCTGCATCTCGGTGCTGGTCGAGGCGTTCCTGCCGCGCCACCAGCGCTGGCCGGTCCAGGTGGCGCTCTCGCTGGTCACCCTGGTGGCCGCCGGACTGGCCCTCGGCCTCTACGCCGGCACCGGGCCCGACGGCATCACGACGCTGGCCGAGGCCATCGCCGTCGACCCGCCGACGCTGTTCCTGTGGGGCACGCTGCTGGCGCTGGCCCTGGGCAGCGTGCTGCTCATCGCCGACCGCTCGGTGGAGCCGGGCGGGGCCTTCCTGGCCTCCGCCGAGAGCCGGGCCGCGGTCGCCGCGGGCGGCGGCGGGCTCGGCGGCCGCCCCGGGAAGTCGGGCGAGGAGCGCGGGTACGGCTCGCCCGACCAGGCGCCCACCATGCAGACCGAGGTCTTCCCGTTCACGCTGTTCGCGCTCGGCGGGATGATGACCTTCGTCGCGGCCAACGACCTGCTGACGATGTTCATCGCGCTCGAGGTGCTGAGCCTGCCGCTGTACCTGATGTGCGGGCTCGCCCGGCGGCGCAGGCTGCTGTCGCAGGAGGCGGCGGTCAAGTACTTCCTGCTCGGCGCGTTCGCCTCGGCGTTCTTCCTCTACGGCCTGGCGCTCATCTACGGCTACGCCGGCACCGTGAAGTTCCCCGAGATCGCCGACGCCGTGGTCGCCTCGCCCATGTCCGACGCGTTGCTGCTGAGCGGGCTGGCCCTGCTGGTCGTCGGGCTGATGTTCAAGGGCTCGGTCGGCCCGTTCCACACCTGGACGCCCGACGTGTACCAGGGCGCCCCGACGCCGGTCACCGCGTTCATGGCGGCCTGCACCAAGGTCGCGGCGTTCGGCGGGATCCTGCGGGTGCTGCACGTCGCCTTCGGCGACTCCCGGTGGGAGTGGCGCGGGGTGCTGTGGGCCGTGGCCATCGCCTCGATGGCGATCGGTGCGGTGATCGGCCTGACCCAGACCGACGTCAAGCGGATGGTCGCGTACTCGTCGGTGGCCCACGCGGGTTTCCTGCTGCTGGGTGCGATGTCCATCACCGAGCAGGGCGTCTCGGGCACGCTGTTCTACCTGCTGGCCTACGGCTTCACCACGCTGGCGGTGTTCGGCGTGATCAGCCTCGTCCGCGACGCGGACGGCGAGGCGACGCACCTGTCGCAGTGGGCCGGGTTGGCCAAGCGCTCGCCGGTGCTCGCCGCGGTGATGACCTTCCTCCTGCTCGCCCTCGCCGGTATCCCGCTGACCAGCGGTTTCACCGCCAAGTTCGCGGTGTTCGCGGCGGCCCTGGAGGACGGGATGGCTCCGCTGGTGGTCATCGCGCTGATCGCCAGCGCGGTGGCGGCGTTCTTCTACATCCGGGTCATCGTGCTGATGTACTTCAGCGAACCGGCCGCGGACGGGCCCGCGGTCACCGTGCCGGGTGCCTTCACCACCGCGGCCATCACCCTCGGCGTCCTGATCACCCTGGTGCTTGGGATCGTCCCCACACTCGCTCTGGGCTGGGCCGGGGCCGGCGGCTTCGTAGGCTGAGAGCGTGTCCGTTAACGCGATCGCCGGTGTAGAGGTCGAAGACCCCCAACTGGCGGATACCCTCATGGTGGGTCTCGACCGGGTGGAGGACGTCCTGCACCGCGAGGTGCGGAGCGACTACACGTTCGTCGCCGAGACCTCCCTGCACCTGATCGACGCCGGCGGCAAGCGCTTCCGGCCGTTGTTCACCCTGCTCGCCGCGCAGACCGGGCCCCGCCCCGACTCGACGGACGTGGTCCGCGCGGCGGCCGTGGTGGAGCTGATCCACCTGGCCACGCTCTACCACGACGACGTGATGGACGCGGCCACCATGCGCCGGGGCGCGGAGAGCGCCAACTCCCGGTGGGACAACTCGGTGGCCATCCTCACCGGCGACTTCCTGTTCGCGCACGCGTCCCGGCTCGTCGCCGACCTCGGCCCGGAGGCCGTGCGGATCATCGCCGAGACGTTCGCCGAGCTGGTCACGGGCCAGATGCGGGAGACCAGGGGCCCGCGGCCCGGCGAGGACCGCGTCGCGCACTACCTGACGGTCATCGCCGAGAAGACCGGCTCGCTGATCGCCACCTCGGGTCGCTACGGCGGGATGTTCGCCGGCTGCCCGCCCGAGCAGGTGGCCTCCCTGCAGCGCTTCGGCGCCCTGATCGGCACCGCCTTCCAGATCTCCGACGACGTCATCGACATCGCGTCGCCGTCGGCGAGCTCGGGCAAGACCCAGGGCACCGACCTGCGCGAGGGCGTGCAGACCCTGCCGATGCTCTACGCGATCGAGGGCACCGACGAGGGCTCCGAGCGGCTGCGCAAGCTGCTCGCCCACCCGATCACCGACGACGCCGAGATCGCCGAGGCCCTGGAGCTGCTGCGCGCGGGCGACGGGGTGGCGCGCACCCGTGAGTTCCTGGCCGAGCAGGCCGCCGCGGCCCGCGACCAGCTCGTCGACCTGCCGCCGTGCCCGGCGACCGACGCGCTGGCCTCGCTGACGACGTACGTGGTCGACCGGACCGGCTGAGGACCGCTCCAGGATGTGGGGCGCAGCGTAGCTGCCGCCCTCGATCACCTGCTGGTGCCGTCCGACCCGGAGGTTCGGGAGACCGCGCTGAGGCCGGCCACCGACCGGCTCGTCGACTACGACCGCGCGTGGCCCTGGATCCGGGGCGCGAGCGCCGCGGGCGCAGCGGCCGGGGTGATCGGCGGGTTCTTCCTCCTGCCCCTGCTGTGGCTGGTCGGGTTGGCCGCGTACGTCGTCGCTCCCGTGCTGTTCCTGCGGCGCAGGACGCGGCGGCGGGTCTGCGCGCTGCGGACCCGCCTCCTCAACGCTCCGTGGTGGGTGCTCGCCCTGGTGACCGGAGTGCCCTTCGGCGTGGCGATGGGCGTTGTCGTCGGTGTGCGGGACGGGGACCTGCCCCTGGTCCTGTACACGGGTGCGGCCGCCGGTGTGTTCTTCGGGCTCCTCATGGGGGTCGTGCCGGCCCGGCAGAACCGGCGCGTCCGCGAGGCGATGGCGGTCGCGCCCCGGCAGGAGCCGGCCGTGCTGCGTGCGGTGGGGAAGGGGCCGGTGCCGACCGATCCCGCCGTGCGGGAGGCCGCCCTGCGGCTCGCGACCCTCCAGCACGAGCAGCTCGCTCGCTGGCGCATCCCGGGGCTGGTGCTGTTCGGGATGATCGCGGTGCTGGACGCGGTGGTGGCGATCATGAGCAACCCGTGGGTGTGGCTGTGGGTGGCGCTGTTCGTCGGCTTCGCGGCCCTGCAGTTGGTCGCGCCGCGCCGCGTGGAGCGCCGGATCGCGGTGCTGCGCGACGCCGGCCCGGCCGACCAGCACGCGCGGGGCTGACGACGGCTGCTCGGCGGTCGTCCACGCCGGCGGATCGGGTCCGCCGTTCGCCCGGTGGCCGGCGGCCGGTCGGCCGCTGCCCGCGGGGCGGGCCGGCACCTAGCGTGGCACCCATGGCTGACCGCCCGGTGTCGAGCGTCCGCAGGTGTGCCACTCCGATCGTCCACGAGCGCCTGCTGCGCACCGCGCCCGGCTACCGGGAGGCTCGCGAGCGCAGCGAGAACGCGGCCTGGGCCGGCGCCCGCGGCGCCGCGGCCCAGCGCCCCGGCGTCACGCAGATCCCGGTGGTGGTGCACGTCGTGCACAACACCCCCGAGCAGGACATCTCCGCCGAGCAGGTGCGGTCCCAGATCGTCGCTCTGACCGCCGACTACCGGGCCCGCAACGCCGACGTCGACCGGGTCCCGGAGCCCTTCGCGCCGCTGGTCGGCGACGCCCGCATCGAGTTCGCGCTGGCCACCGTCGACCCGGACGGCAACCCCACCGACGGCATCACCCGCACGGCGACCGGGGTCGCGGTCTTCGCCGACGACGACGCCGTCAAGTCCGCGGCCACCGGCGGCGCCGACCCCTGGCCCACCGACCGCTACCTCAACCTGTGGGTGGCGCCGCTGGTCGAGGGCCTGTTCGGGTACGCGCAGATGCCCGGGGGCCCGCCGGAGACCGACGGGGTCGTCGTCGCCTTCATCGCGTTCGGCACGGTCGGCACCGTGGCGCCGCCGTTCCACCTGGGCCGGGTGGCCACCCACGAGATCGGGCACTGGCTCAACCTGCTGCACATCTGGGGCGACGACGGCGACGGCTGCAACGGCACCGACTTCGTCGACGACACCCCCAACCAGGCGGGGTTCAACCTCGGCGAGCCGGAGTTCCCGCACATCACCTGCGACAACGGCCCGAACGGCGACATGTTCATGAACTACATGGACTTCGTCGACGACGTCGCGATGGTCATGTTCACCCAGGGCCAGGTGGCGCGGATGCAGGCCTGCCTGGACACCGACCGGCCGACGATCGGCGCCGAGGTCCCCGGCGGCCCACCTCCCTGAGCCGGGTCGGGGAGGCCGTCAGCGATCGTTCGTATCACGGCCGCGCGTCCCGGGCTCCCTGCCGAGCGAACAGCTCCGGCACGAGCCGAGGTCCGCCATGAAGATCTTCGTTTCGTGCAACCGGAAGGACCACGAGGCGGTGCGGCGCGTGGTCGCGATGGTGCACGCCCTCGGCCACCCCGACGTCTGGTTCGACCAGCACCTCGTGCCCGGCCAGACCTGGTGGTCGGAGATCTGCGAGCGGATCGCGACCGCCGACTGCGCGATCCTCGCGCTCTCGCCGGCCTACCCCCGGGCGGAAGCCCGTGCCACCGAGTGGCAGTACGCCGAAGCGGTCGGGACGCCGCTGCTGCCGGTCATCGTCGACGAGGTGAACCTCGGCGCGTCTTCGCCTTCCTCGACACCCTGCAGGTGCAGTTCTTCCCGCAGCTCTTCGATCGCTGACCGGCATCGCGACGATCCCGCCCCGAAGTCCGGGAAAGCCACGATGCCGCCCCCTGAGGGCAGCATCGTGGCTTTCCTGGACCGGGTGTTGCGCGGGTTGGGCGAGCGGGGCTCAGCCGCCGGCGACGGTCCACGTGTCGCGGCCGTTGAGCAGGCCCTGGAGGTCGGCCGACGGCGTGCGCTCCGTGGCCTCGGCGACCTGCGCCCGCGCCATGTCGTCGTAGGTGGGGCGGCTGACCTGGCGGAAGATGCCGGTGACCGTGTGGTTGAGGTCCTGGTCGGAGAGCCGTGACAGCGCCCACGACAGGTTCTGGTCGGTCTGGTCGTGCACGACCACCTGGGACTGGTCGATCTCGTCGGCCTTGGCCACGGTGAGCCCGAAGCCCTCCTGCACGACGGCGTACTCGCCGAGCCCGTCCTCGCCGGCCGGTCCGAAGCGGATCGGCTCGCCGTGGCGGACCGGGATCAGCCGCTGCTCCTTGGTCTCGGGCTTGCGCAGCACGTCGAACGAGCCGTCGTTGAAGATCGGGCAGTCCTGGAAGATCTCCACCAGGGCCGTGCCGCGGTGGGCGGCCGCGGCGTTGAGGACCTCGGTGAGGCCCTTGCGGTCGGAGTCGATGGCGCGCCCGACGAAGCTGGCCTCGGCGCCCAGGGCCACCGAGACCGGGTTGAACGGGTGGTCCAGCGAGCCCATCGGCGTCGACTTGGTGACCTTGCCGACCTCGCTGGTCGGCGAGTACTGGCCCTTGGTCAACCCGTAGATCCGGTTGTTGAACAGCAGGATCGTCATGTTGACGTTGCGGCGCAGCGCGTGGATCAGGTGGTTGCCGCCGATGGACAGCGCGTCGCCGTCGCCGGTGACGACCCAGACCGACAGGTCGGGGCGGGTGACGGCCAGGCCGGTGGCGATCGCCGGGGCGCGGCCGTGGATGGAGTGCATGCCGTAGGTGTCGAGGTAGTACGGGAAGCGGCTCGAGCAGCCGATCCCGGACACGAACACCGTGTTCTCGCGCTTGATCCCCAGTGTCGGCAGGAACGACCGGACCGCGGCCAGCACGGCGTAGTCGCCGCAGCCGGGGCACCAGCGCACCTCCTGGTCGGAGGTGAAGTCGGCCGGCCGCAACTTCTGGTCGGTCTTCGGGATGTCGTCCAGGCCGCCGAGCTGCGGCAGGCCCAGGTCGATGGCGGTCATGCCCACTCCTCGCTAGCGCTCGTCGCAGGCATGACCGGCGGTGCTGTGTTGGATGATGACCTCGCGAGCTCGGTCATGAGTGCACTCCCGTCAGGTACTCCAGGAAGAGGTCCTGGAGCTCCTCGGCCTTGAACGGCAGGCCGGAGACTGTGGTGTAGCTCTGCACGTCCACGAGGTATCGCGCGCGCAGCAGCATCGCGAGCTGGCCGAGGTTCATCTCGGGCACCAGCACCGTCCGGTAGCGGCCGAGCACGTCGCCCAGGTCGGCGGGCAACGGGTTCAGGTGCCGCAGGTGGGCCGTGGCGATCCGGTGGCCCATGCCGCGCACGCGGCGGGCCCCGGCGATGATCGGGCCGTAGGTGGAGCCCCAGCCGACGACGAGCACCTCCGCGTCGCCGGTCGGGTCCTCGACCTCGACGTCCGGCACGGTGATGCCGTCGATCTTGGCGCCGCGCAGCCGGACCATCCGGTCGTGGTTGGCCGGCTCGTAGGAGATGGAGCCGCGTCCGTCGGCCTTCTCCAGGCCGCCGATGCGGTGCTCCAGCCCCGCCGTGCCGGGGATCGCCCACGGACGGGCGAGGGTGTCGTCGTCGCGCAGGTAGGGCCAGAACTCACTGCCGTCGGGCGAGTTGCGCTCGGTGGCGAACCGCGGCTCGATGCTCGGCAGCGCGTCGGCGTCGGGCACCTTCCACGGCTCCGACCCGTTGGCCAGCGAGCCGTCCGACAGCAGCAGCACCGGCGTGCGGTAGGTGACCGCGATGCGCACGGCCTCCAGGGCCGCGTCGAAGCAGTCGCCGGGGGACCGCGGGGCCACGATCGGCACCGGGGCCTCGCCGTTGCGGCCGAACATGGCCTGCAGCAGGTCGGCCTGCTCGGTCTTGGTGGGCAGGCCGGTGGACGGGCCGCCGCGCTGCACGTCGACGATCAGCATCGGCAGCTCCAGGGCCACCGCGAGGCCGATCGTCTCGGACTTCAGCGCGAGACCGGGCCCCGACGTCGTGGTGACGCCGAGCGCGCCGCCGAACGCCGCGCCCAGCGCCGAGCCGACGCCGGAGATCTCGTCCTCGGCCTGGAACGTGGTGACGCCGAACGCCTTGTGCTTGCTCAGCTCGTGCAGGATGTCCGAGGCCGGGGTGATCGGGTACGAGCCGAGGAACACCGGCAGCCCGCTGACCCGCCCGGCCGCCACGATCCCGTAGGACAGCGCCGTGTTGCCGGTGATCTGGCGGTACGTGCCGACGTCCAGATTGGCCGGGGCCACCTCGTAGGTGACGGCGAAGGCCTCGGTCGTCTCGCCGTAGGCGTGCCCGGCCTTGAACGCCAGGATGTTGGCCTCGGCCAGGTCGGGGCGGCGGGCGAACTTCTCCCGCAGGAACCGCTCCGTGCCCTCGTGCGGCCGGTGGTACATCCACGACAGCAGCCCGAGCGCGAACATGTTCTTGGCCCGCTCGGCGTCCTTCTTGCTCAGGCCGGTCTCGGCCAGTGCGCCCTTCGTCAGCGTGGCCATGGCCACCGGGAACACCGAGAACCGCGCCAGCGAATCGTCCTCGAGGGGGTTGGCGTCGTAGCCGACCTTGGTGAGGTTGCGCTTGGTGAACTCGTCGGTGTTGACGATGATCACCCCGCCGGCCGGCAGGTCGCCGACGTTGGCCTTGAGCGCCGCCGGGTTCATCGCGACCAGGACGTCGGGCCGGTCGCCCGGGGTGACGATGTCGTAGTTCGCGAAGTGCAGCTGGAACGACGACACGCCGGGCAGGGTGCCGGCGGGGGCGCGGATCTCGGCGGGGAAGTTCGGCAGGGTGGACAGGTCGTTGCCGAAGGCTGCGGTCTCGGAGGTGAACCTGTCGCCGGTGAGCTGCATGCCGTCGCCGGAGTCACCGGCGAAGCGGATGACGACGCGGTCGCGGGAGACGACTTCCGACCGCTGCTCGACGGCGGTGTCGGACTGGGACATGAGGCGGTCTGTCCTCGATTCCGGGACGAGAATGGGCTTCCCTTCCGAGGTTAACTCCCCGGGTGACCAAGTGCCGCCTCACCCCGCGTGAGGTCACAGCGACCCGGTGCACCGCCCGTGTCGCGGCCCCCACCGGCGGTCACGGAAACGATCACTCAATCGGTTCAGCGGGAGCGGATCGAGGCCTGCAGCGCGGCCAGCCGCTGCCGGAACTCGTCGGAGCGCACCGATGCCGCCTGCGCCCGCACCTCGACCTCCACGGCCTGCTCCTGGGACGCCATGCCCGCGGTCAGCCGCATCGTCGCCTTCGTCGTCACCGCCAGGTCGCGCGGCAGTCCCGCCGCCCGCCCGGCCAGCTCGACGGCCGCGCCCAGCACGTCCTCGCTGACCCGGTGCACCAGCCCGATCCGCAGCGCCTCCTCGGCGTCGACGACGTCGCCGAACAGCGTGAGCGCGGCCGCGCCCTGGTAGCCCAGCACCCGCTGCGCCATCCAGGTGTAGCCGCCGCCCGGGTGCAGGCCCAGCGGCAGGAAGCGGGCGTCGAACCTGGCCCGCGGCCCGGCGAGGCGCAGGTCGCAGGCCAGCGCCAGGTTCAGCCCGGCGCCGACGGCGGCCCCGTTGACCGCGGCGATCGTGGGCAGCGGGCACTCGGCGACAGCCAGGAACCCCGAGTACACCCGCCGCAGCACCGCGGGGTCGGCGTCGGCCAGCTCGCCCAGGTCGCCGCCCGCGCAGAACGCCGGCTCCTCCCCGGTGACGACGATCGCGCCGACGCCGTCGTCGGCGACGCAGCGCTCCAGCGCCGCGACGAGCTTGCCGGACAGCTCCAGGTTCATCGCGTTGCGCCGTTCCGGGTTGGACACGGTGAGCACGGCGACGCGGTCGGTGATCTCGGTGCGGACGTCGGTGGCCATGCGGTGATCCTGCCGGGTCGGGGCCGGTCGTGGCGCGTCGCGCACGTCACGCCGGGCCCGGAACACCGCCCGTCCGTGGCTCGTTCCTGGGGTGGGGCCGGCAAAGAGGGCCCTGAAAGGACGGGACGGGCCGTGCACAGGCACATGAACGGACTGAAGACCGCGCTGCTCCTCGGCGGGATGACGGCGCTCGTGCTGCTCGTGGGATCGCTCTTCGGGCGCACCGGGCTGGTGGTCGCCGCGGTGGTCGCGCTGGGGATGAACGGCTACGCATTCCTCAACTCCGACAAGCTCGCCCTGCGGGCCATGCGCGCGCGGCCGGTGTCCGAGCTGGAGGCGCCGGTCGTGTACCGGATCGTGCGCGAGCTCTCGCGCAGGGCGCGCCAGCCGATGCCCCGGCTCTACCTCAGTCCGACCGCCGCGCCCAACGCGTTCGCCACCGGCCGCAGCCCCCGCCACGCCGCGGTGTGCGTCACGACCGGCCTGCTGGCCCTGCTCGACGAGCGGGAGCTGCGGGCGGTGCTCGGCCACGAGCTCTCCCACGTCTACAACCGCGACATCCTCATCTCCTCGGTGGCCGGGGCGCTGGCCTCGATGGTCAGCGTGCTGGCCAACCTGGCGATGTTCGCCGGGCTGTTCGGCGGCGACGACGACCGCCCCAACCCGGTCGCCCTGCTGCTGGTCGCGCTGCTCGGGCCCGTCGCCGCGGCCGTGGTGCAGATGGGGGTGAGCCGCTCGCGGGAGTTCCAGGCCGACGCGAGCGGGGCCGAGCTCACCGGCGACCCGCTCGCGCTGGCCTCCGCGCTGGCCAAGCTGGAGGTGGGCACGCAGCGCGCCCCGCTGGCGCCCGAGCCGCGGCTGACGGCCCAGTCGCACCTGATGATCGCCAGCCCGTTCCGCGCGGGCGACTCGATGACCAGGCTGTTCTCCACGCACCCGCCCATCGAGGAGCGCATCCGCCGGCTGCGCCTGCTCGCCTCCCGGCCCTGACCGTCAGGTCCGCGCGGGCTGCGGGAACAGCTCGGCCAGCCAGGCGTCCCAGGCCTTGGTGAGGGTCTCGGTGTCCACGGGCTCGCCGTAGAAGTAGTGGTAGGCGCTGACCCCGCAGCCGGCGTCGCCCTCGGCGCCGATGCGGTGCAGGCCGTGCGCGGAGCGGACGCCGAGGAACTCGGGCGTGGACACGTCGACCACCCCGGTGAGCTCCTGCGGGCCGGTCAACGCCACCCGCTCGCCGACCGCGGGGTGGCCGTCGAGCCCGAGTCCGCGGTGCAGCACCGGCCACACCTGCTCCTGGGAGCCGGGCGCCATGACCATGCTGACGACGTTGTGCACCGGCTGCCCCGCGAAGTGCTCCAGGTAGGAGCGCAGGTTCTCGAAGAACAGCGACCAGCCCTTGTCGAAGGAGTCGTACTCGTCCTCCCAGTGCTCGCCGGCGAAGCCGCTCTGGACGAACCGCAGCACCGCGCCGCCGCCGTCACGGCCCTCGACCAGGAACTCGAAGGCGACGTCGGGCGAGTCGCCGGGGCGCTGTTCGGCGTAGCCGAAGCGCCGGCCCGGCTCCCAGGCGCTCACCCTGCCGGTTCCGGTGAAGGCGCCCCCGAACGACGCCTTCACCGCGCCGCCCTCGCGCTGCTCCACCTCGTGCGGGACGAACCAGGTCGAGATGCCCGGTCCGGTGGCGATCAGGTCCCAGACCTGCTCGGGGGACGCGTCGAGCTCGTAGGACTTCTCCAGCTTGCGCTCGGTCACGACTCTTCCTCTCGGTGGATGGGGTGCACCGCGACGACGACGCGGTGCGGACGGCCGCTCGGGGCGGACTCGTCGTGGTACTTGCTCACGAGCCGGGTGACGGCGTCGGCGAGCTCCTCGGCGAACGCGGCCCGGTCGGCCGCCGTCGCGAAGCGGACCTCGCCGTCGGCGGCGAAGGTCGCGACCCGCTTGCCGACCGCCGTGGCGCCGACCAGCAGCGCCCCGACCTCGCGGACGGTCCGCGCGGCCACGGCGATCAGCCAGCGGGCCGAGAGCCGGTCGGGCGCGCGGCCGGGGTCGGGGGCGAGGGAGCCCAGCGTGGCGGGGGAGATGACGTAGCTGGCCGCGCTGGCCCGCATCACGCGCTCGGTCATGTTGCCGCGCCTGCGCTCCTCGACGAGCTCGACGAGGCCGTGCTCGGCCAGTACCCGCAGGTGGTAGTTGATCTTCTGGCGGGGGATGCCGACCCGTGCGGCGAGCCCGCTCGCCGAGGCGGGCTCGACCAGCTCGGCGAGCAGTCGGGCCCGCATCGGGTCGAGGGAGGCCTCGGCGGCCGCGGCTTGGTCGATCACTCCCAGCTCCTGCATGGACCAACGATCTCACCGACAAGAAAATTTGTCAACGAGTGGCCGGACGCCGTCACGACCGCTGTCGGTGCCGAGCGGCATCCTGGACGGATGACCGGCTCGGATGTCTCCACGACCAGCGAGTACGGGGTCCTGGGCGTGCGCGACGTCGACTTCTCGCTCGACCGCTACCCGCCATCGGCCGACCTCGCCGCGCTCGTCGAGCGGCACTGGCTGGTGTCGTGGGAGCTGCCGCCGGGCCGGGAGGCCTCGGTGACCCTGCTGCCGCACCCGTGCGTCAACCTCGTACTCGACGCCGCCCGCCTCACCGTCGCCGGCGTCGGCCGCGACCGCTTCACCTACGTCTACCGCGGGCGGGGCCGCGTGTTCGGCGTGAAGTTCCGCCCCGGCGGCTTCCTGCCGTTCCTGGGCCGCCCGCTGGCCGACATCACCGGCGCCGCGTTCCCGGCCGAGCGGCTCTGGGGCCCGCCCGCCACCACGCTCGCCGCCCGCCTGCACGCCGCCCCCGCCGTCGACGAACTGGTCGGATCGGCCGAGGCCTTCCTGCGGGAGCGCTGGCCCCCGCACGACCCGCAGGTCGAGTACGTGGGGCGCATCGTGGCCACGCTCCTGCACGACCGCACCATCGCCCGGGTCGACGACGTCACCGAGCGCTTCAACATCGCCCCGCGCACCCTGCAGCGGCTGTTCGCGCGGTACGTCGGCGTGAGCCCGAAGTGGGTGCTGCGGCGCTACCGGCTGCACGAGGCCGCCGCGGTGCTCGACCGCGAGCAGCACCGCCCGTGGTCCGAGGTGGCCGCCGAGCTCGGCTACTTCGACCAGTCCCACTTCATCCGCGACTTCACCGCGGCCATCGGGATGACCCCGGTCGCCTACGCGCAGGCCTGCCGGCGCAGGCAGGCCCCGGTCCGCGCCTGAGTGCCGGTGCGCGCGGCCCGATCCCGACAACGGCGTATTCGTCTGACAAGCCTGACCGAACGCGCCATTCGGACCACTGCCCGCGCCTCCGATCATCGGCCATGCTGGCGCCATGACGGATGTGCGGGTGCGCCGGGGCGGCCGCGGAGGCCCCACGGTGCTGCTGTTGCACGGCCTCGGCGCCACCGGCGAGGTCTGGAACGGGCTGACGGCCCTGCTCCCCGGGGCCTGGGTCGCCCCCGACCTGCCCGGCCACGGCGGCTCCGCGCCGCTGGCCGACTACACCTTCGCCGACGTGGCCGCGGCCGTCGCCGACCTCGTCGACCCCGGGGGCACGGTGGTGCTCGGCCACTCCTTCGGCGGCGTCGTGGGCCTGCACCTGGCCCACCGACCCGGCGTCCGCGCCGTCGTCGGCCTCGGCATCAAGGTCGCCTGGACCCCCGACGAACTGGCCAGGGCCGCCGCCCTGGCCGCCCGCGAACCCGCCCGCTTCGACAGCCGAGCCGCCGCGGTGGCCCGCCACCTGCGCCTGGCCGGCCTGGACGGCCTGGTCCACCCCGACTCACCCGAGGCCGGGGCGGGCGTGCTGGAGGAGGCCGACGGACGCTGGCGCCCCGCGCTCGACCACCGCGCCTTCGGCGTCGGTGAGCCGAAGGTCGCGGCGCTCGTCGCCGCGAGCCCGGTGCCGGTGCTGCTGGCCCGCGGCGAACACGACCCGATGGTCACCACGGCCCAACTGGCCGAGATCGTCGCCGACCCGGTCGACCTGCCAGGCCTGGGCCACAACGCCCACGTCGAGGACCCCGCCGCGGTGCGCGACCTGCTGCCGTAGCCCTGCTCCCCGGCGCTGGTTGAGCACGGCCCCCCAGTCGGCGCGAGCGAACGGCGCCCTCGCCCAACGAGGCTGGGCTCTCGCCCAAGGAGACTGGCCCGCCGCGCCACTCGCTCGCCGGACGGGACGAGAGTCGCGCTCGCTCCACCGGACGCAGCGAGAGTCGCACTCGCTCCAGGAAAGTCGCTCTCGCCCAACGAGGGCGGGGCGGACGCGCCGCTCGCTTGCGGTGGGACGAGAGTCGCGCTCGCTCCCCAGGACGCAACGGAAGTCGCGTTCGCTCCGCCGGGTGCAACGAGAGCCGCGCTCGCGTCCCGGTGAGGCGGCGCGCAGCGCCGCGAGCCGGGGCGAGCCCGAGGGGGCGCGTAGCGCCCACCTCACCCCCGGAAGTGCTCCCCTGCCGTCGCCTCGGCGCGCACGGCGCAGCGCCTCCGGCGCCGGCCCGCACCCCGCCACGTGTCCGGAGCCGCGGACGGCGCAGCGCAGCGGAGCCGGAGAGCGGCGTTGACCGGCGCCCGCGGTAGCGGGTGGTGGTGGGGTGTGGGTCGGTGACGGAGGTGCTTCGATGGGCGGGTCGAGGTGGCGGCAGGGGAGCACTTCCCACCCCCTGCTGGAGCTGAGGACGCCCGCCGCGGAGGCGCCGCCGGAGGCGCCCTGAACAGTGACTGTCCTGGGCGACGCGCCCAGCTCCGGACCCGGGAAAGGCGGCGCCTGCGCGGCGGGCGACCTCGGATCGAGCAGGGGTGCGGCCCCTGCCGTCACGTCGACCCGCCCAGGGTTGCACGCCCGGAAAGACCCCCGCACGGTTGGCATTCACGGGCTGCGGCTGGGAGCGGAGGGTGCGGGGGCCTTCCGGGCGTGCACGCTGTGCGTGCCGACGTGACGGCAGGGGCCTCGGGAGGGGTGTGGGCGCCTCGCGCCCACCCAGGGCTCCCGCCTTCGGCGCTCACCCCGCCCCGCCGGACGAGAGCCACTCTCGTAAGCCCAGAGCGAGAGCCACTCGCTCAACCCCGACGGACCCCGCCCACGGCGGAGGTCAAGCGACCTCGACGACCACCTTGCCGAGCGAACGGCCCTCGCCCACGTGGGCGAGTGCCTGCGGTACCTCGTCGAGCGGGAACGTGCGATCGATGTGGATCCGGACCTCGCCGGCCACGCACCGCTCAGCGAGGGGCGCGAAGTGCTCAGGCCCTGGCTTCACCATCAGGACTCCGAGCCGGCGACCGGTCAGCAGCCCCAGGGCGGTGCCTATGGTCAGCACGCGGACCAGGGTGCGCGTGGTGCCACCGACGCAGAGGTAGCGTCCCCCGCGCGCAAGGGCACGGCGGTAGGCGAAGACCGAGCGGCGGGCGACCAGGTCGAGCACCAGGTCCTGCGGCTCGCCGCGGGTGAAGTCGTGCGTGCGGTAGTCGAGCACCTCGTCGGCGCCCAACGAGCGCATGAAGTCCAGCTTGTCGCCGTTGTCGACGGCGGTCACGTGGGCGCCGGCCCGCTTGGCGAGTTGGATCGCGAACGAGCCCGAGCCGCCGCCCGCCCCGTTGACCAGCACCTGCCTGCCCGGCCCTGCGGTCGCCGTGCCCTGCCAGGCGATCGGGCCGGCCTGCGGGATCGTCGAGGCCTCGGCGAAGGACAGCGCGGCGGGCTTGTGCGCCAGCGCAGCGGCAGGAGCGACGGCGTACTCCGCGAAGCCGCCCTT
Organism: Pseudonocardia humida; assembly: GCF_023898865.1. Taxonomy (GTDB): domain Bacteria; phylum Actinomycetota; class Actinomycetes; order Mycobacteriales; family Pseudonocardiaceae; genus Pseudonocardia; species Pseudonocardia humida. The sequence goes on along the minus strand of NZ_JAGSOV010000064.1, from coordinate 89,797 downwards.
GAGCGCCAGGTTGTCGCCGTACACCTCATCGCCGACGGCGAAGCCGGTGACGTCCGGTCCGATCGCCTGGACCCAGCCGGCGATGTCGGAGCCGAGTACCGGGCGCGCCGGCGTGCGCAGGCCACCGAGGCGGGAGTAGAGCGGACTCCCCCGCAGGGTCTCCCAGTCCGACAGGTTCACCGACGTCGCGGCGACCCGGACCAGCAGCTGACCCCGCCCCGGCGACGGCACCGGCACCTCCTCGACCCGCAGCACCGAGGGCGGGCCGTAGCGGTCGTGGACGACCGCCCTCACGACGACCCGCCCCTCGCCCCGACACGGCCACCGCGCACGCCCGCAGCCTACGACCCGACCGGGCGACACCGCGATCACGGCCTCGCCTCCTCGTGCGGGAACCGCGGGCGGCGGACGTCCGGGCGATGTCGGCCTCCCCGTGCCGTACCGGATGATGGGGACCGGGCGCAGCGCGATGCGGACGCACCGCCCGCCGGCGAGCAGCACCGCGGAGGTCGACCGTGTCCCGACCCGCGCAGGCGCGCCGCCGGCGCGCCCCGCTCCACCCGGTGGCCGCGCTGGTTTCCGGGCTGGTCGCGATCGGCATGCTGCTCGTCCTGCCGACCGCCACGGCCTCGGAGCCCGAGCCCGGCCCTCCCCCCGTCGGCGGTGCGGGGTGGTGGACCGTGGTCGCGGTGCTGGTGCTGCAGGCCATGGCGGTGGTCTGGGGCGGCCGGTTCCCCACGGCGGTCCTCGCGGGGCTGGCCGCCGCGCCGCTGCTGCTGGCCTGGGCGGTCCCGGGCGGGGCGTTCAGCCTGTCCCTCGTCGCCCTGCTCACCGGGGTGTTCCTCGCCGTGGCCGCCCGCCCGCCCCGCCGGGTGTGGGTCGCGCTGGCGGTGACCGCGCTGCTGGTGGCGACCGCGCAGGTCGTCAACGAGGTCCGCTCCGGCGCACCGGACGTCGGCACGGCGGTCGCCTGGGCGCTGGCGCAGGGGCTCGTCGTCGTCGGGCTGCCCCTGCTGTTCGGGCTCGTCGTCGCGGCCCAGCGGGACGCGCGCGAGGCCCGCCACCACGAGGTGCAGGCGCTGCGGCGCGAGCAGGACGCGCTGCTGCAGGCCGCGGTGTCGCGGGAGCGCATGGCGATGTCGCGGGAGCTGCACGACATCGCCGCCCACCACATGTCCGGCATCGCGCTGATGGCCGCGGCGATGGACCGCCAGATCGACACCGACCCCGCCACGGCGAGGCGGTCGGCGCGCCAGGTGCGCGAGCAGAGCCGGGCCGTGCTGGACGACCTGCGGCGGCTGGTCGGCCTGCTGCGCGAGGACGCCGACGCCACCCGGCCGGTGGAGAGCCTCGACGCCCTGTCCGCGCTCGTCGAGAACCGCCGGGCGACGGGAGCCGAGATCGACCTCGTCCTGCCCGGGGGGAGCGCGGCGCACGGCGCGGGCGCGGGCCCGCTCGCCCAGCTCGTCGTGTACCGGATGGTGCAGGAGTCGCTGGCCAACGCCGCGGTGCACGCCCCGGGTGCGCGGTGCGCGGTCGAGGTCGGCGAGCCGCGCGACGGCCGGCTCACGGTCACCGTGCGCAACGGCGCTCCCACCGGGCCCGACCCGGGGCCCGGCAGCGGGTTCGGGCTGCTCGGCATGGCCGAGCGGGCCCAGCTGATCGGCGCCGACCTGTCCTACGGGGCCACCCCGGACGGCGGCTGGGAGGTGGGGCTGACGCTCCCGGTCGAGGACGACGTCACTACGATCCGATCGCCCGCGACGCTCCCGGAGGCCCCCGCGTGATCCGCGTTCTCATCGCCGACGACCAGCACCTGGTCCGCGCCGGCCTGTCGGCGCTGCTGGGCGCCGAGGACGACATCGAGGTCGTCGGCGTGGCGCGGGACGGGACCGAGGCGCTGGCGATGGCCCGCGACATGCGGCCCGACGTCGCCTGCCTCGACATCCGGATGCCCGGCCGCAACGGCATCGAGGTCGCCCGCGAGCTCTGCGCTCCCGACGCCGACCCGCAGGTGCCGGTCCTCGTGCTGACGACGTTCGACCTCGACGACTACGTCTTCGGCGCGCTGGAGGCCGGGGCGTCGGGGTTCCTGCTCAAGGACGCGCCGCCGGAGGCGATCGGGCACGCCGTCCGCCAGGTCGCCGCCGGCCGCGGCACCATCGACCAGACGCTCACCCGCCGCATCCTGCAGGAGTTCGTGCACCGCCGCCGCCTGCAGCCGGTGACGGCCCGGCGCGCGGAGGACCTGCTCACCCCCCGGGAGCAGGAGATCCTGCTGCTGCTCGCGCAGGGCATGTCGAACGACGACATCGCCCGGGCCCTCGTCGTCGAGGTGTCGACGGTGAAGTCGCACCTGGCCCGGATGCTGCCCAAGCTGGGCGTGCAGTCCCGGCTGCAGGCGGTCGTCTGGGCCTACCAGAACCACGTCGTCACCGTCTGAGTGCGAAGCGTTCCCCGCAGGGGCCGCGCCGGAGGCGCCTCGACAACACCGTGCCCGGGCCGACGGGCTGAGCGCGGCGCCCGACGCCGGGGACCGGGCCTCACCTCCGGGCGGTCGGCTCGGCGGCGTCCGGCACCCGGTACCCCAGCCGCCCGCGCGTCCCGATCAGGACGAGCACGCAGGCGACGACCGCGCCGCCCGCCAAGGCGTAGTACGCCCCGGCCACGTCGATCGTCGGGAACACCTCCGACCAGACGATCGAGGCGAAGTTGTTCACGCTGACGTGCAGCAGCATCGCCAGCGGCAGGCTCTCGCCGGTGCGGTTGAACACCCACGTCATGACGACGTTGAAGGCGATGCAGAACACGGTGAAGGCCACCGGCCGGGTCCAGTCCGCCTCCGGCCAGCCGCCCCACTCGGTGAGGAACAGCGGGAAGTGCCAGACCGCCCAGAGCGGGCCCAGGATCATCGTGCCCGCCAGCGGTCCGAAGCGGCGCTGCATGCGGGGCAGCGCGAAGTCGCGCCAGCCCGGCTCCTCGGCGAGACCGGTCGTGATCATCTGGATGAGCAGGCCCGGGACGTAGGCGGCGACGATCATCATCGACGGGGCGCTGATCCGCCCGCCGGAGTAGACGAACCCGGTGGCCAGCATGGCCGCGGGAACCCCGAGCAGGGTGATCGCGTACCAGTGCCAGCGCACCCGCCAGCGCCACATCCGCCCGAGCCAGCGCCGCAACCCGGGCCGCCCGTCGGCGACGGCGGTGACGAACAGCGCCGAGGCGATCGGGCCGAGGTAGGCCCCGGGCAGCATCCCCGCGATCTGGCTCCCGCCCGGGGCGTCGTCGAAGTTGTAGGCCCAGATCCCCAGCCCGTTCTGCGACAGGATGTAGGGCGTCCAGGCCAACCAGCTCATCAGGTTGGCCAGCACGAAGAAGCTGAGCAGCGGGTGGCGCCGCACCGGTCCGAGCACTCCCCCGCGCCGCTCGGGCCGACCTGGTGGCGGGACCAGCCGCGTTCCGACCGTGGGTTGGTCCCAGTTGTTGTCCGAGATCGTCATGGGTCGAAGTCTGGGATCCGGCGGAGCCCGTCACGAGATGCGAAGGATCGAAGGATCCCGATGCAATCGAAAGGTGCAGGGAGGTCGGAGCCGGTCCCGCCGGTCTACTCGGCGGCCAGGCCCCGGACGAGGACGTCGACGGCGAGGTCCCGGCCACCGGGCCGGTCGCCGAGGTGGGCGACCGTCGCCAGGAGGCCGTGCAGCAGCGCGATGACGTGCTCCCGATCGGCGTCGGCCCGGACGACGCCGTCGGCGTGGGCGCGCGCCAGCAGGTGATCGACGCCGCGCTCGAAGCGGGTCAGCAGCTCCTGCGAGGACTCGTCGGCCGAGACCGGCGACACGTGGACCACGAGCGCCGGGTCGCATCCGGCGCGCGCGACCGATCCGAGGAAGTCCCGCACCGCCTGGGCGGTGTCCGGCGTCGCGCCGGCCTGTTCGGCGAACTCGACGAGGTGGACCAGCCGGTCCACGGCGAGTGCGGCCAGCAGGTCCTCGCGAGCCGGGAAGTGGCGGTACAGGGTCGCCACGCCGACCCCCGCGCGGGCGGCCAGCGCATGCATCCCGGGCACGGAACCCTCCTCGGCGTACATGGCGTCGAGCGCGCGCAGGATCGCCTCGCGGCTGCGCGCCGCGTCCTTGCGCATGGTCCTCGTGTCCGCGCCACCGCTGCCCATGGTCCCGAAGCATAGCTGGACGATTCCGTCCGCTTCGCGCTATGGTGGCGAGCGAAACGGACGATTTCGTCCGTTTGACCGCGACCTCCCCGCTGTTCCCCCAGAGAAGGAGGGGCACCTCCATGATCGTCATCAACGGCACGCCGCACGACACCGAGATCACCGACCCCCGGCGCTCGCTGCTCGACCACCTGCGCGAGGACGTCGGCCTGCACGGGCCGAAGAAGGGATGCGACCAGGGCGGGTGCGGCGCCTGCACCGTGCTCGTGGACGGCCGGCGGGTGCTGGCGTGCCTCACCCTGGCGGCCCAGGCCGAGGGCCGCTCCGTCACCACCGTCGAGGGCGTCGGCCGGGACGGCGGGCTGGACCCGTTGCAGGAGGCGTTCATCGAGCACGACGGCTTCCAGTGCGGCTACTGCACGCCGGGCCAGGTCTGCTCGGCGATCGGCATGGCGGACGAGGTGGCACGCGGGGTGCCGAGCCGGGTGTCGCCGGAGATCGGCGCCGCGTCCTTCGACCTGTCCCCCGACGAGATCCGGGAGCGGATGAGCGGCAACCTGTGCCGCTGCGGCGCCTACAACGGCATCGTCGCCGCGATCGAGGAGACCTACCTGGACGGGCCGCGATGAAGCCCTTCACCTACCAACGGGCCGACGACGTGGCGTCGGCCGTGGCGGCGGCCGCGGCGACGCCCGGCGCGGCGTACCTGGGCGGCGGCACCAACCTCGTCGACCTGATGCGGCAGAACGTCGAACGCCCGGCGGCGCTGGTGGACGTCTCCCGGTTGCCGGCGCGCATCGGGATCGGCACGGACGGCCGGCTCTGGATGGGGGCGGCGGCCACCAACACCGACGTGGCCGCCGACCCGGTCGTCCGGCGCGACTTCCCGATCATCGCGGAGGCGATCGTCAACGGCGCCTCGGGTCAGATCCGCAACACGGCCACGGTCGGCGGGAACCTCCTGCAGCGCACCCGCTGCCTCTACTTCTACGACACCGGCGCCCGCTGCAACAAGCGCGAGCCCGGCAGCGGGTGCGACGCCGTCGACGGCCACAACCGGATGCACGCCGTCCTCGGCGCGTCCCCCGAGTGCGTGGCGACGAACCCGTCCGACCTGGGCGTGGCGCTGGCCGCGCTGGACGCCCGCGTCCACCTCGCCGGGCCGGCCGGGGGGCGCACGGTCGAGCTGCTGGACCTGCACCGGCTGCCCGGCGACACCCCGCACGTCGAGACCGTCCTGGCCCCGGGCGAGCTCATCACGGCGGTCAGCGTGCCCCCGCCGCCCGCGGCGGCGCGCTCGGCGTACCGGAAGGTCCGGGAACGGGCCAGCTACGCCTTCGCGCTGGTCTCCGTCGCCGCGCTGCTGGAGGTCCGCGACGGCGTGGTCGCGTCGGCCCGCCTGGCGTTGGGCGGCGTGGCGGCGAAACCGTGGCGCGCGGCCGTGGCGGAAGCCGTGCTGACCGGAGCCCCGGCGACCCGGGCGACCTTCGACCGGGCGGCCGCCGCGGCACTCGCCGACGCGCGACCACTGGCGCACAACGGCTTCAAGATCCCGCTGGCGCAGCGGGTGATCGTGTCCACGCTCGAGGAGTTGTCATGAACGCCGACCCGATCGTGGGCCGGGCCGTGCCGCGGCGGGACGGCCCCGCCAAGGTCAGCGGCGCGGCCTCGTTCACCGCCGAGGTGCCGGTCGAGGGCCTGGCGCACGCCGCGCTCGTCTGCAGCACCGTCGCCGCCGGCGAGATCACCGGAATCGACCTGACCGAGGCGCGATCCGCTCCCGGAGTGGTGGCGGTCATGACGCACCACAACGCACCGGCCATACGCATCGCGCCGCTGTTGATCACGCTGCGGGGCGCCTCGTTCACCCGTGCGCCGGTCATGCAGGACGCGCGGATCCGGTGGAACGGCCAGCCGGTCGCCATCGTCGTCGCCGAGACACCGGAGCAGGCCGACCACGCCGCCTCCCTGGTGCGCGTCGGCTACGCCCCCGCCGAAGGCCGGCTCGTCTTCGACGACCTCAAGGTCGGCGCGCCGCAGCCGGACCACGTCCAGGGCGAGGCGCCCGCAGTGCTGCGCGGGGACGCGGAGGCGGCCCTGCGGACCGCCGCCGCGCGCGTCGACCAGGTCTACCGGACGCCGTGGCACACGCACTGCGCCATCGAGCTGCACGCCACCACCGTCGCCTGGCACGACGAGCGCAGCCTGACCATGTGGGACGCCACCCAGGCGGTCACCCACTCCCAGGCCACCCTCGCCGAGGTCTTCGACCTCGATCCGGAGGACATCCGGGTCGTCTCGCAGTTCGTCGGGGGCGCGTTCGGCAACAAGATGATGTGGAGCCACCAGATCCTGTGCGCCGCGGCCGCGCGGCTGGCGCGGCGCCCGGTCCGGCTGGTCCTGTCCCGCTCCGACGTCTTCCGGGTGACCGGCGGGCGGACCCGCACCGAGCAACGGGTGGCGCTGGGCGCCCGGGCGAACGGGACGCTCACGGCCCTCGTCCACGAGGCGACGACCACGACCGGCATCAACGACGGCTTCGCCGAGCAGTGCACGTTCCCGGCCCGCGTCCTCTACGGCGCCGACTCGTTCGGGATCGACCAGCGCGTCGTGGAGCTCCACACGCCCGCCAACTCCTCCATGCGGGCGCCCGGCGAGTCGGTGGGCTCGTTCGCCCTGGAGTGCGCGCTCGACGAACTGGCCGAGCAGCTCGACGTCGACCCGCTCGACGTCCGTGCCGGGCTCGAACCCGCGGCGCACCCGACCACCGGGAAGCCCTTCTCCGGACGGCACCTGCTCGAGGCGTACCGGCTGGGGGCCGAGCGGTTCGGCTGGGCTCGGCGCAGCTCGACGCCACGCTCCCGACGGGACGGGCCGTGGTGGATCGGCCATGGCGTCGCCACGGCCACGTACCCCTACACCCGCATGCCCGGCGGCCGCGCCTCGGTCACGCTCAGCGCGGACGGGTGTGCGACCGTCCGCACCGCGGCCCACGAGATGGGCATGGGCACCGCCACCGTGCAGGCCCAGTACGCCGCCGACCACCTGGGTCTACCGCTCGACCGGGTGCGCTTCGAGTACGGCGACAGCCGCCACCCCGCTGCGGTGCCGGCGGGCGGGTCCGCGCAGACGGTCAGCATCATCGCCTCGGTGGTGGCGGCGGCCCGGGCACTCACCGCGGAGCTGCTGCACCTCGCGGCCCCCGACTCGCCCCTGGCCGGTGCCGGTGCCGGTGCCGACGACGTGGAGATGCGGGACGGCGGCCTGCACCCGCGGGACGGCGGGCCGGGCGAGAGCTACGCGGCCATCCTGCGTCGGGCCGGTCGCGCCGAGCTCGCCGCCGAGGGCGCCGCCTCGCCGCCGACGGAGACGGCGCAGCACGCGATGCACTCGTACGGGGTGCAGTTCTGCGAGGTGCGGGTCCACGACGTCACCGGTGAGGTCCGGGTGTCGCGGTGGCTCGGCGTGTTCGACACCGGCCGCATCATCAACCCGCGCACGGCCGCCAGCCAGTTCCGCGGCGCGATCGTGATGGGCATCGGGTCGGCGCTGACCGAGGAGACGATCTTCGACGAGCGGACCGGGCGCGTCCTCAACGCCTCGCTCGCCGAGTACCACGTCCCCGTCCACGCCGACATCCCACCGATCGACGTCGCCTGGCTCGGCCACCCGGACCCGATGGCGCCCATGGGCGGCAAGGGTGTGGGTGAGGTCGGCATGGTCGGCGTGGCCGCGGCGGTCGCCAACGCCGTCCACAACGCCACGGGCCGGCGCATCCGCGACCTGCCGATCACCCCCGACAAGGTGCTGGGTCTGTGAGGGCGGCGCGGGGCCGCGCGCGACACGTCGTCAGGCCGGACCCCCGGCACCGACCTTGACCCCGTCACACCGCTGACCCACCATCGAGTCGACCCGACGGTCGAAGTACTCCCCGATGACGAGGAGATCCGGTGGAGCCGTCGCTGCTGTCCCTGCTGCCGCCGCTGGTCACCATCGTCTGCGCCATCGCCACGCGCCGGATCCTGATCTCGCTGGCGCTCGGCATCGTCCTCGGCGCGCTCCTGTACGCCGAGGGGAACGTCCTCACCGCAGCCGGGTTCGTGCTCGACGTCGCCGCGGGACTGGTCATCGACGACGGCATGGTGGCCGAGGAGATGTACATCCTCGGCGTCGTGCTGCTGCTGGGCGTCCTGACCTCGTTCATCCACGTCTCCGGCGGCCTCGCGGCGTTCGCGGCCTGGGTCGTCACCCGGGTCCGGACCCGGGTGCAGGCGCAGCTGGTCCCCGTCGTCCTGGGCATCGTGATCTTCTTCGACGACGCGTTCAGCTCCCTGGTGGGCGGCAACGTCAGCCGGCCCATCACCGACCAGCACCGCATCTCCCGCGCGAAGCTGTCCTACCTCGTCGACTCCACCGCCGCCCCGGTGATCGTCCTGGTGCCGATCTCGGGGTGGGCGGCGTTCATCGCCGCCACGATGACCGGGATCCTGGACGCGAACGGCGTGCCCGGGCTGTCCGGCTACCAGGCGTTCCTGCAGTCGGTCCCGATGAACCTGTACGCGATCACGGCGCTGCTGCTGGCGGTCGCCACGGCGGTCCTCAGCCTGGCCTTCGGTCCGATGCGCAGGCACGAGCGGGCCGCGATCCAGGAGGGGGTGCTGTTCGACTCCTCCCGCGGCCCGGTGCCGGGCGAGGCCGACCGGAACCTGCAGGCGCGCGCGGACGGCCGGGTCGGCGACCTGCTCTGGCCGGTGCTCGTGCTCACCGGCGTCACCCTGGTGTGCGCCGTGTGGATCGGGATCGCCGGCACCGAGGGCCCGCTCGGCCCGATGGAGGTGCTGGCCAACACCGACGTCATCGTCTCGCTGCTGATCGGCACCGTCGCCGCCTGCCTTCTCGCCGCGGGCACCCTGCTGCTGCGGCGCACGCCGGTCGGCACGCTCGGCCGGGCGGCGCTGTCCGGCGTGCGGTCGATGCTGGTGGCCGCGGTGGTGCTGTTCCTGGCCTGGGTGACCGCGGGGGTCATCTCCGAGCTCGGCATCGGCGAGTACGTCGCCGGGCTCGTCGACCAGGCCCTGCCGCCTGCCCTGCTGCCCGTGCTGCTGTTCGCGCTGGCGTCGTTCATCTCGTTCTCGATCGGCAGCACGTTCGGGACGTTCGGGCTGCTGCTGCCGATCGCCGCGGAGATCGCCCTGGCGCTCGATCCCACGCTGCTCGTGCCGATGTTCGGCGCCGTGCTCGGCGGCGCGATCTTCGGCGACCACACGTCCCCGCTCTCGGACACCACCATCCTGTCCGCGATCGGCTCGGGCATCCACCTCGTCGACCACACGGTGACGCAGCTGCCGTTCGCGCTGGTCGCCGCGACCGCGGCCGCGCTCGGCTACGTCGTGCTGGGCTTCACCGCGAGCGCGGCGGCCGGCGTGCTGGCGGCCGTCGCGGTCCTCGCGGTCGCGGTCGCGATCCTGCGGGCGCGGTCGCCGCGGATCGAGGCCGCGCCCGAACCCGGACCGGGCAACTGAGTCCTGCGGATGCGTCCGACCGTGCTCGGCGGCTGCGGGCCTCGCCCCGGGGCGGGCGGGGAACGCCGAGCCGCCGCCGCGGTACGCGCTGAAGCGCTACACCGAGGGCACCGCCCACCTGCGGGACCGGTTCCAGCGAGCCGTCGACGAGGGCGACCTGCCGGCCGGCGCCGATCCCGGCCTGCTCGCCCGGTACCTGATCACCGTGGCCAACCGGATCGCCGCCCAAGCCGCCGGCGGCACCGCCCGTGACGAGCTCCAGCTGGTGGCCGACACGGCTTCGCGCCCCTGGCCTCCGGTCGGCTCCTGACCGCGGCTTCCTCCCCGAGCGCGGCACCGGTCGCGCGCGTGGCCGGGCTGAGCCCGCGCTCGACCCGGCGCCGCCCCCCGGCCCACCCGCAGCCCATGACCGGCGCAGGAGCGGCCCCCTCAGCAGCCAGGGCCGGGCTGGTCGACCGCGAGCTGGTCACCGGCCGGGATCAGGTAGGTGACGTAGAGCTCGACGGGTTCGCTGCCCAGGTTGCGGCCGATGTGGACGTGCTTGCGGCCGGCTGGTTCGACGAACGCCTGCCCGGCCGTGCTGGTCCGGATCGAACAGTCGTCGAGCTGGCGGGTGAGCGTGCCGGTGAGCACGACCGCGACCAGCTCACCGGTGTGGTGGTGCCATCCGGTCGAGCCGCCCGGTTCGATCACGATGCGCCGGATCGCGACGTCGGTCGGGCCGTGGCTCTCGGTCTCGACGGAGCCCGCGGACGTGCCTTCGGCGAGCACCGTGCCGCTCACCCCGGAGCCGGGGCTCGCCCATGCGGCACTCGGCGCCGCCACCACGATCGCCGCACCGAGCAGCAGCTGGACCACCCTACGCATGGCATCTCCCATTCCGACGAGCGATCGAGGGGGCCACCGGGCGGACGAGCCCGCTCGGTCCCGGGGTCAAGGCAGTGTCCAGATGCGCTCGGTCAGCAGGCAGAACACGACCGCCCAGACGGCGTTGACCGCGACCACCAGCCCGATGCCCAGGAGATCCGTGCGGGGCTGCGGCGCCTCGGCGGGTGGACGCAGCCACCACCGCAGCATCGGATTGGCATAGTGCGGCATCGTCAGGTAGCTCATCACGAAGCTCGAGAGCAGGTTGCCGATCAGCAACGACTGCCACAGCGGCAGGCCGGGCAGCAGCCACGCCAGGCCCAGCGACAACACCATGACCGTCGGGTAGAGGCCCAACCACACCGCGAGGGAGGACTTCGCATTCGACGGCGGCGGGGGAACGTCGTCGCCGCGCTCGTCGAACGCGAACCAGTTGCCGAACGAGTTGTCGACGGTCCGCAGCTGGAAGTCGTCGAACTCCCTGCCTTCTTCGAGCAGTTGTTTCCGTCTCGCCGAGGTCAGCCACGCGTCGAGACTGGTGGCCGAGTCGAAGCGGTACAGCGCCGTCCATTCGTCCTGCACCCCCGCCACCGGCCGGAAGATCTCCGACCCGCGGAAGCCGGGTACTTCGCGCTCCGCGGCGAGCAGGCGCTGCTGCCACTCCAGGAAGGCCTGGGTGTCCTCCTCCTTCACCCGATGCGTCACGACGACCGTCATGAGTGCGGGGCGCGGCTGACCTCCGCGGGCGAGCACCTGCTGCGTGGCGGGACCGTCGTGGTACGCCGCGCCGCGGTTGAGGAGGTCCTGTCGTGCGGCGCTGTTGAGCCAGTTCTGCGCGTGCACGACGGAGTCGAACCGGTAGATCACGACCCAGTCGGGCTGCACCGCGGTCGGCGGGGTGACCTCGGTGCCGAGGAAGCCCGGGTACCCGCGCACCACATCGTTCACCTGGTTCTGCCAGGCCGCGAAAGCCTCCCGGTGCTCGTCGCGAACGTGCTGCCCGATGATGACCGTCGCCATGGCGTCGGCGACCCGGCCAGTTCCTGTCACCATCGTGGTTCCACCTGAGACCGCTGGTTCCGTCCGGGCACCGCGACTGCGCACTCAGTAGGGGTGCTTGTCGGGCTTGGTCTCCCACGCCTCATAGGCGGCCCTGCCGAGTTCGGGACGGAACTGCTCGATCCGGATACGGCGCTGGTCCAGCGGCCGGCCGAAGTCCTCGTACTGGAATGCGTCGTCGAAGCCTATCCGGCTGGTCGCCTCGAGATCGTTGGCGAAGTAGACCGCGTCGATGCGTGCCCAGTAGATGGCGCTCATGCACATCGGGCACGGCGCACCGCTGATGTACATCTCGTGGCCGATGAGCATCCGGGCCCGCTGCGGGACCGGATCCGGGGAGCCGACGGGCCGCGGGATGAGTTCGAGCGTCGACTCGTTCTGATGGGCTCTGGCGATCGAGGGTGCCTCGCGGTTCAGCACCACCACCGCCTTGCGGATCGTCTCGACCTCGGCGTGCGCGGTGATGTCCCCGGTCAGCAGCACCCGGTTCTGCCCTCGCGCCACGATCTCGCCGCCTCTGGCGATGACCGCACCGAAGGGACCGCCCCAGTCGTTGTCCACCGATTCCGTGGCCAGCCGGCACGCCTCGGCCATCAGCTCGTCGGGCGCCATCCGGCGACCGACATCGCCGAGCGATGTCGTTTCGGTCCTGGTCACGGGTGCTCCTCGGGCCGACGGGGGACGTGCGACACGCCGCAGATGACAGCCCGCCGTCCGGCAGTGTGGTTCGGGGTCGACCGAGGCGGCAAGGGCCCGGCCGGGAGGACACCTCTTCGAGGGACACGAACACGCGTCATCCATTCAGGTGGCCGGTGGACCGGGCACTCCCTGCGACGTCACCCATCCGGCTGGTGGCGGCCGTACACGCCGATGGTGCTGGCGACGGAAGGACCGCCGCACACCCTCGGCGGGAGTCGGCCCCGTGATCGGCGCGTCGTCGGACGAGCGACCGGCCGGGGGCTCAGGACAGGCTGAGCTGCCAGGACACCCCGAACCTGTCGTTGGTCCAGCCGAACGGGCCGAACCCGTAGTCGTCGAGCGGCATCAGCGGGACGCCGCCCTCGGCGAGCCCGGCCCAGAGCTTCTCCAGCTCCTCGCGCGAACCGCAGCGCACGAACAGCGAGAGCGACGGGGTGAAGTCGAACTCGTGCACGGCCGGGCTGTCCAGGCACCGCAGCTGCTGACCGGCCACGGTGAACACGCCCTGCTTGATCCCGCCCTCCGGGCCCGGCTCCCCGGCGCCGAAGCGCTCGACGACCAGCACCTCGCCGTCGTCGAACAGGCCGGTGTAGAAGGTCATCGCCTCCTCGGCCTCGCCCTTCTGGAACATCAGGAACGGGGTCAGCTTCTGCAGCTCGGGCACGGTGTCAGCTCCTCGCGGTCGCGGCCAGCCAGGCCGTCCAGGTGGTGGTGAGCGCCGAGGGGTCGGCGCCCGGGGTGTAGTCGTGGTGGCCGACGGCCACCGGCAGCCCGATCAGCGAGCGCTCGTGGAACCGGACCAGCGCGTCCGCGGTGCGGACGCCCAGGTGGTGCTCGGTGCGGATGTCCACGACACCGGTCGCGCCGGGGACGCTCACCGGGTCGCCCTCTGCGGGGTCGCCGAGGGCGGCCAGGACCCGCTGCCACGCGTCCGGGACGGCCGGGGCCTCCGCCTCGGCGTAGACGGCGGGCCGGTCGGGGAAGTGGCGCAGGTACTGGCCCAGGCTGAACAGGTAGAGGTCCCAGCCGGCACCGGTCATGGCGTCGAACTCGTCGCCCCAGTCCTCCTCGAGGATCCCGCTGTGCACGAACCGCAGGACCGTGGTGCCCCCGTCGGCCGCCTCCAGCACGTACTCCATCGCCTGGGTGCCGAAGCGCACCGCCAGCCGATCCGGGGGGTCGACCTCGGCGTCGACGCCGCTGTCCTCACCGGGCATGAACCACCCGGCCCGGCCCTCCGGGGTGGCGATGGCCCGCCAGACCCGCTCGGGCGGGACGGGCAGCTCGACGGCCCGGCGGATCTCGAAGCGCCGGCTCACGACTGCCCCTCCGCAGTGGTCGCGGGACGCGGGTCCTCGGGCGGCACGGCGGGGTGCAGGGCGACCACAAGCCGGTGCGGGCGCCCACCCGCGGCCTCCGCGCTGTGGTAGCGCACGACGAGCGCGCTGACGGACTCGCCCAGCTCGCGGACGAAGGCGGCGCGGTCGGCCGCCGTCGCGAAGCGGACCTCGCCGTCGATGCCGAACGTGGCCACCCGGCGCCGACCGGCCGCGCTGATCAGCCTGCCGACCTCGCGCAGCAGCCGGGCCGCGAGCGCGAGCAGCCACTGGGCGGACAGCTTGTCCGGCTCGCGGTCCGGGTCCGGGGCGACCATCGCCCACGCCTGCGGGGACACGACGAAGGCACCCGCCGTGGCCCGCACCACGCGCTCGGTCGTGTTGCCCTTGCGCCGCTCCTCGACCAGCTCCACCAGCCCGTGCGCCTCCAGGGCGTGCAGGTGGTAGTTGACCTTCTGCCGGGTCGTGCCGAGCATCGCGGCGAGCGAGGTGGCGGTGCCCGGCTCGCGCAGGGCGCCGAGCAGTCGGGCGCGGACCGGGTCGAGCGCGATCGCGGCGGTGCGCCCGTCCTCGATGACCGTGGTGCCCACGCTCGTCCTCTCCCGCATGCCGCAAGCCTGGCCCCGACAATAGATCCTGTCAAGGAGGCAGTAGTTGTCCAGCATGGCCGCGATACGCTGGACGGACGGCGCCTCGCGGGTGATCAGCAGGGCCGGGATGAGCGGGCGGGCCGGCCGGTGGACGGCGGCCAGGACCGGGGTGTTGCCGGTGAGCGAGCACGATGACCAGGCTGGGCTGGCGCGGCGCGCCGACGCCGGCGACTGGGACGCCGCGCAGCTGCTGGCCGAGCTGTTGTACGAGCGGGGCGACCGCGCCGGCCTCGAGCACCGCGCCGACCTCGGCGACCTCGCCGCGGAGACGAAGCTGGCCGAGCTGTTGTACGAGCGGGGCGACCGCGCCGGCCTCGAGCGCCGCGACCAAGCCGACGACGGCGAGCGCTACGCCGCGTTCCGGCTGGCCATGCTGTTGGCCGAGCGTGGCGACCTGGCCGGGCTGACCCGTCGGGCCGACGCGGGCGACCTCAGCGCCGCGGACCACCTGTCCTGGCTACTGGCCCAGCGGGGCGACCTGGCCGAGCTGCGCCGCCGCGCCGACGACGGCGACCGGTCCGCCCGGCACAGCCTGGCCCGCGCGCTCGCCGACCGGGACGACAGGAGCGGGCTGCAACGCCGGGCCGACGCAGGCGACGAGGTGGCCGCGGAGCAACTGGCCCGGTTGCTGGCCGAGCGCGTCGACCCGGCCGAGCTGCGCCGCCGCGCCGACAGCGGCGACCACCACGCCGGCAACGGCCTGGCCGTGACGCTGCACCGGCGGGGCGACCGGAGCGAGCTGGAACGCCGCGCCGCCGCGGGCGACCGGCACGCCGCGGAGAAGCTGGCCTGGCTGCTGGCCGACCGGGGCGAGCTGGCCGAGCTGGAGCGCCGTGCCGACGACGGCGACCCCCACGCCGGCCGCAGCCTGACCTGGGCGTTCTACCACCGGGGCGACGAGAGCGAGTTGCGACGCCGCGCCGAGGGCGGCGACCAGCTCGCCCGACGCCTGCTGGGCCCGCCGGACTGATGCTCGCCGGAACCCGCTCCGGTCAGGGACCGGTCTCGTCGTCGCGCTGGTAGACGTCCGGTATGCCGTCCTGGTCGGCGTCGACGGTCTCCTCGGCGCACAGCCTGCGGTAGTGCCGGTTGCGCAACCGCAGCACGACGGTGGCCAGCAGGGCCGACACCAGGGAGCCGACCAGGACGCCGATCTTGACGTGGTCGTCGCGCTCGCTGCCGCCGCCGAAGGCGAGCTCCCCGATCAGCAGGGAGACGGTGAACCCGATCCCGGCCAGCAGCGACAGGCCGAGCACGTCCCACCAGCTCAGTCCCTCGGCGAGCCGGGCGCGGGTGAACCGCTGCACCAGCCAGGTGGAGCCGAGCACGCCCACGGCCTTGCCCGCCACCAGACCGACGATCACCCCGAGCGTGACCGCATCGCCCAGGCTCGCGCCCAGTCCGCCGGACCCCGCGATCGACACACCGGCGGCGAAGAACGCGAACACCGGCACCGCGAATCCGGCCGAGATCGGCCGGAAGCGGTGCTCGAAGTGCTCGGCCAGCCCTCGTCCCGGCCCTTCGGCGCGGCGGATCACGGGGACGGCGAAGCCGAGCAGCACACCGGCGACGGTCGCGTGCACCCCGGACTCGTGCACCAGTACCCAACTGAGCGCGGCGAGCGGCAGCAGCAGCCACCACGACCGCACCCTGCGCTGGACCAGCAGCGTGAACAGCGCGAGCGGGACGAACGCGAGCAGCAGGGGCACGACGGCCAGCGAGTCGGTGTAGAAGATCGCGATGATGGCGATGGCCAGCAGGTCGTCGACGACGGCCAGGGTCAGCAGGAACGTCCGCAGCGCCGCCGGCAGGTGCGTGCTGATCACCGCCAGCACGGCGAGCGCGAACGCGATGTCGGTGGCGGTGGGGATGGCCCAGCCGGCCGTCGCGCCGTCGCCCGCGCCCGCCGTGAACGCGATGTAGATCAACGCCGGAACGACCATGCCGCCCACCGCCGCCGCGACCGGCAACGCGGCCCGCCGCGGGTCGCGCAGGTCACCGGCCACGAACTCGCGCTTCAGCTCCAGCCCGGCCACGAAGAAGAAGATCGCCAGCAGCCCGTCGGCCGCCCACTGCGCCAGCGTCAGGTCCAGGTGCAGTGCCGCCGGGCCGACCCGCAGCTCGGTCAGCGCCCGGTAGGCGTCGCCCCATGGCGAGTTCGCCCAGATCAGCGCGACGGCGGCGGCGCCGACGAGCAGGAGGCCGCCGACGGTCTCCGCGCGCAGCACCTCGGCGATGCGCGCGGCCTCCGGCCAGCTGCCGCGGCCGAGGAGGGTGGGTCGACGAGCGGGTGTGCCCAAGGCGGGTGCTCCTTCAGAGGACGTCAGAGAACCATCGCCGACCAGACTTCCCGGCACGCCCCGGATGACCGTACGGGATCACCCGCGGCGCGGCCGAGCGGAGCGGGCGACCTCACATCCCGCTGGGCCTCGGGGCGAGCGGGGGCGAGGCCGTCCACCCGTCAGCCCGCGCCGTCCCCGACGGCGGCGTAGAGCAGGGAGTCGCGCCAGGTCCCGCGCACGAGGAGGTGGCCGCGCAGCCGTCCCTCGCGCCGCATCCCGATCTTCTCCAGGACGCGCGCCGACGCGTGGTTGTCGGGGTGGCACGTCGCCTCGATCCGGTGCAGGCCCAGCACCTCGCGGCCGAACCCCAGCAGCAGGGTCGCCGCCTCGGTCGCGTAGCCCCGGGACCAGTACGAGGAGTGCAGGACGTACCCGAGGTCGCCGCGGCGGTGCTCGACGCTGGTGATCGCGATGCCGACCGAGCCGATGACCAGCCCGGTCTCGACCAGCTCCGCCGCCAGGCTGAACGCCGTCCGGTGGGCCCGCCGGGCCTGCGCCACCGCCGCGCGGACGAACTCCGCCGACTGCTCGGGCGTGTTCGGGCCGAAGTCGGTGAGCCTCGTGACGACGGGATCGGCGGCGAAGGAGTGCACGGCCTGCACGTCGGCCGCGCGGAAGTCGCGCAGGAGGAGCCTGGGACCGGCCAGCGACGTCATGCCGCCAGCGTGGGCCCGCGGCCGCGTGGAACGAAGCGGATTCCGTGCGCCGGCGAGCCGGGCGGAACGGCGACCACGTCGGCCGCGACGGGCCCGGGCCGGGCCGCCGCTCAGGGCTGCCGCACGGTGGTCGGGCGACTCTGGTGGGCCAGGATCCGCAGCGCGTCGGCGGAGCTCGGGTCGCCGGGGGTGTAGATCTCGAGCCGGTGGTCGGGGCTGTCGGGCTGCAGCCACACCTGGTAGTCGACGTCCGCGGCGCCGACGGTGGGGTGCTGCAGGTGCAGGGTGCCGACGGTGCAGTCGGCGACCTCGCCGGTCGCCCACATCGTCGCGAACTCGTCGCTGCGCATCGCCAGCTCCCCGATCAGCTCGGCCAGGCGCGCGTCCGTCGGGTATCGGCCCGCGGTGAGCCGGAGGTAGGCGACGTGGATGCGGGCGACCTCGGTCCAGTTGCGGTGCAGGTCGCGGGTGAGCGGGTCGAGGAAGAACATCCGCGGGACGGACGGCCTCCGGGCCGGATCCTGCGGCGCGTCGAAGGCGACGTGCTCGGCGATGAGCGCGCGTCCGGAGCGGTTCCACGCGAGCACGTCGCCGCGGCGGCCGAGCAGGATCGCCGGCGTCGTGTCGCCGAGGGACTCCAGCAGCGCGAGGACGCGGGGGTGGGGTTCCTCGTGGCGCGGTTCGCGGAGCCCGGGACTCGCCGGCTGTCGAGCGAGGTTGTGCAGGTGGACGGTCTCGACCGGATCGAGCTGCAGCACGCGCGCGAGGGCGTCGAGCACCTGCCCGGACGCGGTCCCGGCCTGCCCCTGCTCCAGGCGCGTGTAGTACCCCGCGCTCACCCCGGCGAGCTGGGCGAGCTCCTCACGACGCAGGCCGGGGACCCGGCGGGCGGCCCCGTAGGTGCGCAGACCGATCCTGGCCGGCGTGGTCCGGTCGCGACGACTCTTCAGGAACGCGCCGAGGCTCTCCACGGCATCGAGGCTAGGCCGCTCCGGCGCGCCGGTGCGTGCACCTGCCGGGTCTACCCACAGCCGGGGGGTGGCTGCCGGTCGCGTCCGGCCGGACCGTCCCCGGCATGCCTCGACAGCACGCCCACGACTCCCCCGGCCCGCGCGCCTGGCTCGGGCTCGCGGTGATCCTCGGGCCCGTCCTGCTGGTCTCCATGGACGGGTCGATCCTGTTCCTGGCGATGCCCCGGATCAGCCGGGCCCTCACCCCGACCGCCGACCAGGCCCTGTGGATCCTGGACGGCTACGGCTTCGCCGTCGGCTCCCTGCTGATCGCGTTCGGCACCATCGGCGACCGGTACGGCCGGCTCAGGCTGCTCATGATCGGGACGAGCGTGTTCGGCATCGGCTCGGCCGCCGCCGCGTTCGCGCCGAGCCCGGAGCTCCTCATCGCCGCCCGTGCGCTGATGGGGGTGGCCGGGGCGACCCTCCTGCCGTCGGCGCTGGCGGTGCTCAGCGAGCTGTTCGCCGACCCGCGACGGCGGGCGCGGGCCATCGGCGTCTTCGCCGCCGCGTTCGCCGCCGGGTTCGCCATCGGCCCGGTACTCGGCGGCGTCCTGCTGGCCCGGTGGTGGTGGGGATCGGTCTTCCTGATCAACCTTCCCGTCCTCGCCCTGTTCCTCGTCCTGGCGCCGGTCCTGCTCCGCGAGGTGCGCGCGACCCGTCCGGGGCGGATCGACGCCCCCAGCGTCGTCGGTTCCGCCGTCGGCCTGCTGCTCACGATCTACGGCATCAAGCAGGCCGCCACCGAAGGGCTGACGGTCGCCCCGGTTCTCGTGGGGGTCGCGGGCGTGGTGCTGCTGGTGTGGTTCGCCCGACGCCAGCGCCACCTCGAGCACCCGTTGGTGGACTTCTCGCTGTTCGGCGACCGGGTCTTCGCGCTGGCGATCACCACCGGCCTGCTGCCGTTGGCGGCGTGGTCGGCGGCCGCGTACCTGGCGGGCGTCTACCTGCAGTCCGTCCTCGGCCTACCGGTCCTGGACGCGGCCCTCCTCGCCCTTCCCGGCGCCGCGGTCCTCACGGCCAGCTGCATCGTCACGCCGTTCGCGGTCGACCGCGTCGGCAAGCGAGCCGCGCTCCTCGTCTGCCACTCCTGCATCGCCGCCGGTCTCCTGCTGCTGCTCCCCACCACGACCACCGGCGGCATCGGCTGGTACATCGCCTCCACCGTCGTCGCGGGCGTCGGCTACGGCATCTCCTTCGCGGTCGTCGCCGACACCGCCGTCGGTGCCGTCCCCGTCGACCGGGCCGGCTCGGCGGGGGCGATCGCGGAGACCAGCAACGAGATCGGCAACGCCCTCGGCATCGCGCTCCTGGGCTCCCTCGCCGCCCTGCTCTTCCGACTCCACGGGCCGGCCGCGGCCCCGACCCTCGACGAGACGCTCCAGCTCCCGGGCCTCACGCGGGCGACCGCCGAGCAGGCGACGACGGCGTTCGTCACCGGCCTGCACGGCGTGGCGGCGGTAGCCGGCGTCCTGCACATCGCGCTCGCCGCCCTCACCCTGCGCTGGATCCCGAGGTCGGCGCCGGCCCCTGCACGTGTTCCCTGAGTGGGTGCGGATCACCTCGGCCTCCGCCGTTCGGTGGTCGTGACCGATCGTCGCAATCCGGGATCACGCTCAGCGATCAACCGTCGCGCACGTCACCCGGACGGCGGCGGGTGAGCGTTGAACGCGTCGGCTCCACGGTGCGTGTCGACGAGTGACCGGTGCGCACCGACGGGGCGGTGCCGCACGGAGGTCGACGGGGAGTGACCGCATGATCAATCCGGGGCAGATCCCGCAGATCGCGGGCGACATGGGCCTGCTCGGCGAGCACGCGCGATCGCTCGGAGGCGTCGGGACCGCGTTCGCGGACACCGGCAGCCGGGTGCACAGCGGGTGGCAGGCGCTGGCCACGCACTACTCGGCGCCCGAGGCCGGCCGGCTGTTCGCGGCGACCGGGCCGGTCGCGACGGTCAGCGCCTCGGTCGGCGAGGACTTCACCGCCGCGGCCGCGGCGCTGACGACGTACGCGACCGAGGTCGCCGCGATCCAGGCCCGCCTGGCGGCCCTGCGGACGCAGGCGCTGGACTTCGTCAACGGGCCCGGCGCGGACCCCGAGTGGCGCGACGACCAGGGCCTGGTCGACCGGCACAACCAGATGCTGAACGACGTCAACGCCGCGGTGGCCGAGTTCGGGGACGCCGAGCGCCGGTGCGCGAACGCCATCCTGGCGCTGTACACCGACCGGCGGTTCGTCGCCGACAACGGCGACGGCGTGGTCGACCCGAACGAGTACGGCTACACGCGCGAGACCCTCGACGCCGCCCTCCAGCAGGACGGCGGGCTGGCGTGGGGCAGCGCGGAGCAGGCCGACCGCGGGTTCCTGGGCGACGCCGCGGCCTTCTTCGGCGGGTTCGGGGACGCCGCCGTGGAGGCGGTCGTGGGGCTGGGCGCGCTCATCGGCTACTCCGACGGCCAGTGGAGCTGGGAGACCGCGGGGACGGCGTGGACCGGGCTGGGGATGTTCGCGCTCGCCCTGACCCCCGTCGGGACCATCAACAACTTCGTCGACCTCCCTGGCATCCCGCGGGGCACGCTCACCGGCCTCGTCGTCGAGGCCGGGAAGGGCCTGATCGCCTACGACACGTGGGGCCAGGACAACGCCCGCGCGGCCGGGATGGTGTCCTTCAACGTCATCTCCGCGGTCCTCGGGACGAAGGGCGCGGGGGCCGCGCTGCGCGGCGGTGGGGCCGCGGCCGCCACCAGCCGGGTCGGGGCGATCGCCAACGCCGGCACGGGCCTCGTCCGGGCCGGGGAGTTCATCGGCCGGCTGCCCAGCGTGTCCGACACCGCCCAGGGCGCGCTCAACCGCATCCGCGGCCTCGAGATCCCGTCCGTCGACCTGCCCCCCACCGACCTCCCGCCCACCCACGTCGACCCGCCGCGGGTGGAGACACCGCGGGTCGAACCGCCCTCGAGTGGTCCGACGATCAGCGACGCGATCTCCGAGGCAGGCGGTCCGCCCGCCGCGGGGGCCGCGGACGCCCCGCCCGCCCGGCCGGCCGAGCCGGCTGGGCCCGGCGCTCCGGAGAGTCCGGCGGCGGTGGCCGAGGTCGACGCGGGTCCCCGCGGCGGCGACGGCGTGCCGGTGCGTCCGGAGGCTCCGGGCGTGGTCGGCGACGGTGGGTCCGGTGTGCCTGACGGCTCGGCGGTGGCCGAGACGGACAGGGCGCCGGGTGGACCCGACGGTGCGGGGGCGGCCGCGGATGGCCCGCCCGCCCGGCCGGAAGCCGCCGACGGGCCCGACCGCCCCGACGACGCGGCGGTGGCGGTCGAGGCCGACCGCGGACCCGACCGGTCGGACGGTCCGGCAGCCACCGGCGATGCTCCGCCGCGACCGGACAGTCCGGCGACGGGCGCCGACGCACCACCCACCCGACCCGACACCCCGGCAACGGCAGCCGGCGCAGACGCACCACCCACCCGACCCGACACCCCGGCAACGGCAGCCGGCGCAGACGCACCACCTGCCCGGCCCGACACCCCGGCGGTGGCGGCGGGTGCCGATGCCGTCCCGCCGCCTCGGGACGGCCAGGGCGGCGCTGTCGCCGCGGCGAGCCCCGACGACGTCCCACCGCGCCGGGAGACCCCGGCCGTGGCCGCGGCGGCGGATGCCCCGCCGCCCGGCGGTGGCCGGGGCACCGAGGGAGCCGGTGCGCGGCAGCCCGAGCTGGTCGGCGCCGGCGCCGCGCGGGTACCGGCGGAGGTGCCCGTCGGCCGCCCGACCGAGCCCGGGTTCGGGCCGGGGGCCGGGCGGTTCGACCCGGAGCCACCCGGCGGCCGCGCCCCGGACGGCCCCAACGCCGTGCAGGACGGCAACGGCGGGCCCGGCGGTCGGGGTCCGGACACCGGCGGTCCGCCCGGTGGCCGCGGACCTGAAGGCGGCGGCAGCGGCGGGATCGGACCCGACCGTCCCGGGGGCGACGGACCGCCGCGCGGCGGCGGTGACCCGCCGGTCGGACGCGGTCCCGGCGGGCCGCTGGGCGGCGACGCGGGTGGACCGGGTCCGCGGGGCGACGGACCGGCAGGCCCGCGCGTCCTGGATGCCGGGGACGGTGCGGACGGCCGAGACGGTGCCGACGCACGAGACGGTGCCGACGCACGAGACAGCGCCGACGCCCCGGACCAGACCGACGCCCCGGACCAGGCGGAGGCCCCGGACCAGGCGGAGGCCCCGGACCAGGCGGAGGTCGGCGATCGAGCGGATGGCGGCGACCAGGCCGACGCCCCCGACCCCGACGGCGCCGCGGCCCTCGCCGACGCCCCGGTCGGCCCCACCACGCAGCGGCTCGGGTCGCTGCCCGAGCCCTGGACGCGCGGTCCCGACGGCCTCATCGACACCGTCGACGGGCGCCCGGTCAACGACTACCTCCGCGACCTGACCCTGCAGCGGGCCGAGGCGATCCGCGGGTCGGACCTCACGCGCGACGATCTCGGTCCGGTGTCGTCGGTCGCGATCGACCGCCGGACCGGGGAGGTCTTCGAGGGCGTCAACGGCACGGCGGACGACGTCATCCCGCCGGACCGGGTGCACCCGCTGCTCGGACAGCGGCTGGCCGAGCTGCGCGAGGGTGGCCCGTACCGGGTCACCAACCGGGACGGCACGGTGGACCCCCGCGAGTACGAGTACCCGCACCCCAGCCAGCCCCTCGGCCACGCCGAGATCAAGGCGGTCAACGAGCTGCTGTGGCAGCGCGGCCGCGACGCGGACGCCTCGGTGTTCGGCGATCTGCGGGTCGACAACATGGACCCGTTCCGCAGAAGTGGGATCATCCCCAAGCCGTGCTGCGTGAACTGCTCGACGCTGCTGAGCGGGACGCCGAGCAACGCGGGCCGGTTCGACTCCTTCCCACCCGACCCGAGCGGCCCGATCCCGGAGTAGGCGATGCGGATCAACATCGAGGAGACCGACCTCAACGAGGACGGCACCCACTACACGCACCGGGGCGAGCTGTTCACCGGTGAGATCGTGGTGACCGACCGTGCCGGCACCGTCGTCGCGGTCAAGCCGGTGGTCGGCGGGCGCCAGCACGGGGTCGAGCGGGCCTGGTACCCGGACGGCACGCTGCGCCGGGAGATCCCGCTCGACAACGGCGTGGTGCGGGGGACGAGCCGGCGGTGGCACCCGAACGGCAGGTTGGCCGAGGAGCGCGAGTTCGACGACGCGGGGAACTGGGTGGCCGTGCGCCGGTGGGCCGAGGACGGCACGGTCCTGGAGTCCAAGCGCTACGACTGATGCGGCGCGTGCGGCGACACCGACGATCATGCGCAGCTCGGGGGGCCACCCGCCACGTGGCGGGCGGCCGCACGACCGCGCGGTCACCCGCCGCCGGGACGCCCCTCGGAGGGCGCACCTGCGGTCAGCATGCGCAGGGCGAGGTCGGCGTAGAACGCGCCGATCTGCTCGGGCGAGTCGGCCCCGTCCAGCCGGTACCAGCGGACCAGGTCGATGCCGAGCGACAGCATGCTGCGCACCACGCGGTCGACGTCGGTGGCCGGGAACGAGCCGTCGGCGACACCGCGCCGCACGACGTCCCGGAACACCTCGGTCGTGCGGTGGCGCAGCTCGCGGATCTCGTCGTAGTGCTGCGGGGTGAGCCCGGTCAGCTCGTACTGGCACACCCGCGCCGCCACGTGGTGGCGAGCGTGCCACGCGGTGAAGCGCGCCATGACCGCGCGCACCCTGGCCGCGGCGTCGGCGGCGGGCTCGGCGGCGGCCGCGCGCACCTCGGCGAGGGCGCTCTCGTGGCCGGTGCGCGCGATCGCGTAGAGCACCAGCTCCTTGGACGGGAAGTGGACGTAGAGCGCGGCCGGGCTGAGGCCGACCGCGGAGCAGATGTCGCGGGTGGTGGTGGCGTGGAACCCGTTGGCGGCGAAGCAGCGCACGGCCGAGGCGAGCAGGCCGCGCGCGACGTCGCCGAACCCGTCGCGCCAGAGCTCCGGCGAGTGGTCCAGCAGGCGCTGGTCGCCGGTCACCTCCTGCGGCGTGAAGCGGGCCTGCCGCTTGGCCATGCCGACGCCCTTCCCCCGGTTCGCGACGCAGATCGTAGCCGCGGCGGCCGGCGGGTCAGGACGTCGCGGCGTCGAGGAACCGCTCCAGCTCGCGGCGCGGGTCGGGCCCGCAGGGCTGGAACACGACCTCGGTGACGCCGCGGGCGGCGACCTCGTCCAGCCTGCGCCGCACCTCGTCCCGGGTGCCGGTCATCGTCACGTCCTTGAGCATCACGTGGCCGCCGGCCTCCCACGCCGCGCGGTCGGCCTCGCCCAACTCGACGCAGTGACCGCGGTGCACGGCGAGGTGCCGCTGGTCCTGCGGGGCCCGCTCCACGACGTCCATCCACTCGGCGCCGCCCGGGAGCGCGCGGACGGCGTCCGGGCCGCCGAACTCGTAGGCGCCGTGGTAGGCCAGGGCCCACCCGGGTCCGCCCGCGGTCCGCGCGTGCTCGCCGTCCACCGCCTCCTCCTCGTCGAGGACGGTGCCCCACACGAGGTAGGGCACCCAGGAGTACTCGCGGATGAACTCGGGCAGCTGCAGGGTCACGTAGACCCCGTCGCCGAGCTCGGTGGCCACCTGGTGGCCCTTGGGCCCGAGGGCGCCGACCAGGATGGGCACCTCGACCGGCCGGGCCGGGGCGTGCCCGTCGGGGTGCAGCATGCGCATCTTCGCGCCTTCCCACTCCACGACCTCACCGCGCAGCAGCCCGCGGTACGCCTGGATGTAGGACCGCATGTAGGACCAGGTGATGGCGCGGTAGCCCATGGCGCGCCTGCCGGTGAACCCGGTGCCGAAGGCGACCACGACGCGGCCGGGGGCCAGCGCGGCCAGCGTGGCCGTCGCCGCGGCGTTGACCATGGGGTGGCGCAGGCTGGGGACCAGGACGCCCGGACCGAGGCCGATCCGCTCGGTCCGCTCGGCGGCCAGCGCGAGCGTCATCCACACGTCCGGGCTCTGCTGCGGGGTGTCGTAGACCCACGCCCGCGCGTACCCCAGCTGCTCGGCGACGGCGATGTTGTCCGGGGAATCGAGTGCGGTCGGGAAAGCGCAGGACACCTCCACGTGCCCCTCCTCTTCGCTCGGATCGGACGGGTGGACGGGTGGACGGGGGGCCGGTCAGGGCAGGCCCGCGTGCGGGACGTCGACGCGGACCGCCAGCAGCTGCGCCTCGCGGACGGGGCGGCGCTCGTGCTCGGCGAAGGACGGCGCCGCGCACAGGAACAGCGTGCGGCCGTCGTCGCCGCCGAGCATGCAGGCGAAGACCCCGGTCCCGGTGGGGATCTCGTCGACGACCTCGCCGCCCTCGCGCACCCGGATCACCCGGGCGTGCAGCGCGTCGGCCACCCAGATCGCGCCCTCGGCGTCGGCGCAGATGCCGTCCGGGGCCACCGCGAGCTGCTGCACGACCTCGCCGACGTCGTCGCTCTGCGGGGTGTCTCCGAACTGCGCCCACACCCGGCGGTCGCCGAGCGCGCCGTCCTCGCCGATGTCGAACGCGGACAGCCGCCCGGCGAACGTCTCGGCGACGACCAGCACCCCGCCGGGCAGGATCACCATGCCGTTGGGGAAGCCGAGGTCCTCGGCGACGGTGGTGACGGTGCCGTCCGGATCGACCCGGGTCAGCGTCGTGTACCGGATCGGCGCGCCGCCCATCAGGTCGAACCCGAAGTTGCCCACGTAGGCGCGGCCCCGCTCGTCGACCACCATGTCGTTGAGCACGCCGGAGACCGCTCCGGACAGGTCGGCGTGCTCGGTCAGCGCGCCGGAGTCGTCCCGGCGGAGGATGCGGTGATCGCGCATCGACACGATGAGCGCGCGCCCGTCGGGCAGGAAGCCCAGCCCGGACGGCTGCCCGGGTACCTCGGCCACCACGTCGGTGGTGCCGCGACCATCGGTCGCGACGACCCGTTCGGTGTAGAAGTCCGAGACCCACAGCCTGCCGTCGTGCCATCGCGGGCACTCCAGGTAGGAGTAGCCCTCCAGCACGATCACCGGCTCGCGGGTCGCCTGCTCTCGCTGCATCATCCGACCTCGTTCCGTACGTCGTCGTCGGCGGTTCGGTGACTAAGCGCATAGTCACTCGATCTCGGGAGCACGTCAAGGGCCGAGCACTGATCACCGGCGTCGAGCGGCGGTCGTCGGGAGATCCGGCGGACGGGCGGCGGCGATCCGACCGCCGCACACGGCTACCCCTCGCCGATCCGCCTGCCGTCCCGAGCGCCGACCGCGCCGTGCCGGGCGGCTCGACGCCGGACGAGCTCGTCGAGCTTGGCCTCCATGCCCGCGACGTCCTCGGCTGGGGTCGACAGGATCAGCATCCGATCCGACCTGTCGCCGAACAGCCACGCGGTCTGGTCGACCACCACAGCGCCGAGGGCCGGGTCGAGGATCTTCTTGCGGACCGGCGCCATGGCGGGGGCCTGCACGAGGGGCAGCGACCACCAGTGGCGGAAGTCGTCGCACGCGCTCTCCAGGCGGGCCACCAGCGCCTCGATGCGGGGCAGCTTCATCTTGCCCGCCCACATGGTCCGGCACTGCACGACGAGCCGCTGCGCGTGCGACTCCCAGTCGTCCAGCCGCGCGCTCACCACCGGGTGCGTCAGCATGATCCACAGGAGGTTGCGGTCGGCGGCGGGGAGCTCGCCGAGCTCGATCCCGTAGAACTCGCACGAGCACTCGTTCCAGGCGAGCAGGTCGAACTGGCTGTCGAGCACGTAGGAGGGAGCCGGCTCCTGCATGCGCATCACGCGCAGCACCGCCTGCGGGACGGGCTCCTCCGGGGGCCGGGTGAGCTCCACGAGCCCCGCGACGCCCTCCGCGAGGGCGAGCACGTACTCGATCTCCGGCTTCTCGAGCTCGAGCACCTTGCACACCCGGCACAGCACGTCGCTCGATGCGCGCCCGCGGCCCTGCTCGATCCGGACGTACCAGTCGTAGCCGACCGACGCCCGAGCAGCCACCTCCTCGCGGCGCAGGCCCAGGTGACGCCGTCGCTGCTGGAGGAACCCCCCGAGCTCACGCCTCATCGCAACCCTCCCGCGCGCATGGTCGGGCATGGTACTGACAGACCCAGGCGAGCCACACCCACGACAGCCCACCCGCGATCCCGGACGATGCCTCTGTCGGTCGGGATGCCGACGCTGCTGGAGGGGCGGCGGATCCAGGATCCGCCGAACGGCAGACCGCACTGCGGTTGCGCCGGGGAGGGGTCGCTCGGACGAGCCGACCCCTCCCCGGCAGCGCATCACCCGCCGGTCCCGCTGAGTGATCGTCGACCGGACGCCGACTCGCGCGCCACGTCGTCGACGGTGCGGTCCCGGGCCCGCGCGATGACGTCGTCGGCCGGGGCTCCCAGCCGCCTGCGGACCTGGTCGGCCAGGTTCGCCAGCGGTCGCGCGTCGGCGGCGGGCACCGGTATCCCGATGCGACGGCGCTCCGCGTCGACCACGGTGAGCAGGGTCAGCGCCTGCTCGTCGTCGCCTGCGGCGTGCAGCGCACCGGCCAGGCACTCCACGCCGTCGCACAACCCGCCGCGGTGCCCGATGGCGGCGGCGACACCGAGGGCCTCGCGCGCCGACTCCTCGGCCGCCACCGCGTCGCCCACCGCCGCCGCCGCGCGCCCGAGCAGGGTGAGCGCGTGGATCTCGCCCTCCCGGTAGCTCACCGACCGCCACAGCGACAGGGACTCCCGCGCCGCGGCGGCGGCGGTCCGGGCATCGCCGGTGAGCAGCGCCCGGCGGGCCAGCTGGCTCACCGCCAGCCCCACCTGCTGGCCCTCCCGGCCGCGCCGGGCCGCCGCGAGCGCTGCGGCGATCCGGTCGTCGACGTCGTCCTCGTCGGCGTCGACGGCCGTCCGCGCCCGCAGGATCAGCGCGGACGTGCGCGTCCAGGTCTCGCCCGCGGCGTCCGCGCGCTCCACGGCCTCGTCGTGGGCGGCGGCGGCCCCGCGCAGGTCGCCCATCGCCCAGCGGACGAGGCCGAGGGTCAGCAGCGCTCCGCCCGCCAGCGCGTCGTTCCCGATCCGGCGGCACAGCTCCGCACTGCGCAGGCAGGTGTCGTTCGCCTTGCGGAGGTCGCCGCGGGGCGCGGCCATCCGCCCGATCGCGTGCAGCAGCGCGGCCAGTACAGCGTCGTCGTCCGCGCCGGGGACGGCGCGTTCCAGCCAGTGCTCGGCCTCGTCGAGCATGCCCTCCAGCATCCAGAACCAGTTCGCCGCCACCGCGAGCCGGGCTCCGCGGCCGGGCGCGCCGCCGTCGAGCGCCCACCGCAGGGCTTCGCGCAGGTCGGGGAGCGACGCGGACAGCCGCTGCAGCCACCCCGCCTGCTCGGCCGAGCGGAGCCCCTCGTCGGCGGCCGTCACCAGCGCGAGGACGTGGTCGAGGTGGCGCCGTCGCACGTCCTCCCGCCACGGCTGGGCGGCCAGCGCCTCCGCGGCGTAGGCCCGCACCGAGTGCAGGAGCCGGTAGCGGTCGTCGTCGGTGGGCACGACCAGCGACTGGCGCACGAGCGAGGCGACCGACCGGTAGCACCGCCCGGACGAGGTGGCGGTGACGGCGGCGGCGTCGTCGAGGTCGAACGACCCGGCGAAGGCGCCCAGCTCGACGAAGAACCGGCGCTCCCGCTCGTCGAGCAGGTCCACACCGGACCTGATCGCGGCCCGCAGGGTGCGGTGCCGCGCCGGGGTGTCGCGGGAGTCGGACTCGAGCAGCTCGAAGTGGTCGGCGAGCCGGCTGCGGATGCCGCGCGGGGTGAGGACGTCGGCGTGGGCGGCGGCGAGCTCGATGGCCAGGGGCAGGCCGTCGAGGGCGGCGACGATCGCCGCGACGTCGGCGGCGTTTGTCGTCGGTCACCGCGAAGCCCGGCCGCACCGCCGCCGCGCGCTCGGTGAACAGCCGGACCGCGTCGACGTCGCGCACCTCGTCGGGGGCGGCCGCGCCCGGCGGCGGCAGCGGCAGCGGCGGCACCGGCCACACGACCTCCCCGCCGACCCGCAGCGGACGGCGGCTGGTCGCCAGCAGCACCAGCGCGGGGCAGCCGTCGCGCAGAGACGTCGCCAGGCCGGCCGCCGCATCGATCACGTGCTCGCAGTTGTCGAGCACGAGCAGCCCCGTGGCCGCTCCGATCCACCGCACCACGGCGTCCACCGGGTCCTCGCCCGTGGCGACCGCCGCGCCCACCGCCCGTGCCGCGGAGGCGGCGACGAGCGACCCGTCCTGCAGGAGGCTCAGGTCGACGAACCACGTCGGACCGGACGGGCGCGCCCCGGCGAGTGCGAGCGCGAGCCGGGTCTTCCCGGCGCCGCCGGGCCCGGTGAGGGTCAGCAGCCGGGCCCGGTCGAGCAGGTCGCTGAGGTGGGTGAGGTGCTCGCGCCTGCCGACGAGGCTGGTCGGTGGCGCGGGCAACCGGTCAGAGCCCGCCTGCGGGCCGGCGCTCGCCGCCGGGGTCGGGGGCCGGGTGTCCACGGGCGGCCGCCACCGCAGGGCGTCGTCCTGCGCGAGGACCTGCTGCGCGAGCATCCGCAGCCGGGGGCCCGGATCGAGGCCGAGCTCGCTCGCGAGCAGCCGCCGCACCGCCTGGTAGGCGTCGAGCGCATCGCCCTGGCGCCCCGCGCGGTAGAGCGCGAGCACCAGGTGCGCGTGGAGCTGTTCGCGCAGCGGGTTCTGCGCGACCAGCGGGCGGGCCGCCGCGATCACGTCGAGGTCGCGCCCCAGCGCCAGCAGCGCCTCCAGCCGGGCCTCGTGCAGCTGCAGGTGGAGCTCGTGGAGCCGGGCGGCCTCCGGGGCGGCCCAGGGGTGCGTCGCCACGTCGGCGAGCGGCTCGCCGCGCCAGAGCGCGAGCGCCTCGGCGGTGTGCTCCAGCGCGCGGTGGGCCCCGAGTGCGGTGCCGGCGCCGGCCAGCGTGGTGGCCGCGCCGACCAGCTCGGTGAAGCGGTGCGCGTCGATCGCGGAGTCGGCGACGGCGAGCGCGTAGCCCGGTGCCCGGCTCACGAGCAGGGGCGCGCCCTCGGCGCCGAGCGCCCGGCGCAGGTAGGAGACGAGGCGGTGCACCGAGTTCGCGACGTCGGCCGGCGGGGAGCCGGTCCAGAGCCGGTCCGCGACGACCCCGACCGGGACGGGGGTCCGCGGCTGGGTGAGCAGGAGCACCAGCAGCGCGCGCGGCAGGCCGGGGCGGATCGGGACCGGCGATCCGTGGGCGCTCACCTGCAGCGGTCCCAGGACCGAGAAGTCCACGGTCGGTGAGCCTACGGCAGCCGGCGCGTCCCGAGGAGCGCGTCAGGTGCGGAACAGGTCGGTGACAGGCGCGGGCGGTCTCCTCCCCCCAGCGCCCCGCTCCGGGGCCCCGACCACCAGGAGGACCGATGTCCACCCCGTCCACCCCGCTCGACCGCTACGCCGCATCCGCACTGTGGGTGCTGCCGTTCTACGGCGTGCTGCTGGCCCTGAGCACTCTCACCCACCAGCCCCCCATCACCGACTTCGACGCCTACGCCCGCTACGTCTCCACCGACGACTTCCTGGTGAGCCACCTGGTGGCCAGCATCGGCGGCGCCGCGCTGGCCGCGGTCGGCACGGCGGGCGCGCTGGTCTTCCTCGGCCGCGGGCGGGCCGTGCGCGTCGCGGCGATCGGGACCGCGCTCACCCTGGTGGCGCACGTGGTGATGGCCTCGGCGTTCGGCAGCGCCGCGTTCGCGCAGCCCGGCATCGGCCGCGCGCACCTGGCGGGCGCGCCGGGCATGGCGGCGCTGAACCTCGACACGGCCTACGGCCCCGCTCTGGTCGCGACGATCGGCGTCTCGACGCTGCTGTTCATCGCCGGCGCGATCGTGCTCGGCACGGCCGTCGCCCGGACCGCGCCCGGCCTGCGGTGGGCGGGCACCGCCTACGCCGTCGCCCTGCCGCTGTTCGTCGTCGCCGGCCTGGCCCTCCAGGTCCTGCAGCCGGTGCTGGGCCTGGTCGTCGCGCTGGCGACCGCGGTCGTCGCCCGGCGCCTGCCCCGCTCGGTGCCCGCCGGGACGGCGACCGCCACCGAGCCGGCGACCGCCGCGCACCGCTGAGCGCACGACCCGGACCAGGAGCACACCATGATCGAGATCCGTGGGCTGACCAAGCGGTACGGCCCGACCACCGCCGTCGACGACCTGTCCTTCCGGGTCGAGCCGGGCCGGGTCACCGGCTTCCTCGGCCCGAACGGCTCGGGCAAGTCGACCACGATGCGGGTGGCGCTGGGCCTGGACCGCCCGACGGCCGGGGAGGCGCTGCTCGACGGCGTGCCCTACCGGGAGCTGCGACACCCCCTGCGCACGGTGGGTGCGCTGCTGGACGCGCGCTGGGTGCACCCGAACCGCTCGGCGCGAGCCCACCTGCGCTGGATAGCCGCATCCAACGCGCTGCCGTCGGACCGCGTCGACACCGTGCTGGAGCAGGTCGGCCTGACCGCGGTGGCCGACCGGCGGGCAGGGGGCTTCTCGCTGGGCATGTCCCAGCGGTTGGGCATCGCCGCGGCGCTGCTCGGCGACCCCGGGACCCTGCTGCTCGACGAGCCGGTCAACGGGCTGGACCCGGGGGGCGTCCGCTGGGTCCGGCGGCTCGTGCGGGGGCTGGCCGCCGAGGGGCGCACGGTGCTGGTCTCCAGCCACCTGCTCTCCGAGACGGCGGTGACGGCGTCGCACCTCGTGGTGATCGGGCGCGGCCGGCTGATCGCCGAGTCGACGACCGCCGAGTTCGTCGACTCGGCCGGGGAGCGCACCGTGCTCGTGCGCACCCCACAGCCGGTGCTGCTGGCCGAGGCGCTGCGCCGGGCCGGCGCCGGCGTCGTCCCGGTGGACGGCGACGGCCTCGGGCTGAGCGTCACCGCCGCGACGCCCGAGCGGATCGGCGAGGTCGCCGCGGCGCGCGGCCTGGTGCTGCACGGGCTGACCCCGCAGCACGCCTCGCTGGAGCAGGCGTTCCTGCGACTCACCGGGCACGACGTGGAGTACGCCTCCGGTGACCACGACGAGGCCGCGGCCGTGTCCGCGGCGGGGAGGTGAGGGCGATGGGACCGATCGCCGCAGAACGGATCAAGCTGACGTCCACCCGGGCGCCCTGGTGGTCGGCTGCCGCAGCGCTGCTGACGACCGCGGGTACCGGTCTGCTCTTCGCCGCGACGGTGGCCGCGACCGAGCCGGTCACGGTGGGGGCCACGCAGGCGGCCCGTGTGGTGGGCATGACCGTGCTGATGGTGGTGGCGGTGCTCGCGGTGACCACGGAGTACGCCACCGGCACGATCGGGACGACGTTCCTCGCCGTGCCGGACCGCGGCGCCGCGCTGCGGGCCAAGGCGGTGGTCGTCGCCGCGCTCGTCGGCCTGGTCGGCCTGGCCGGTGCCCTGGGCAGCTGGGCGGCGAGCGCGCTGCTGCTGCCCGGCCCCGACCTCGCGCTGGACGGGCTGGACGAATGGCGCCAGGTGGC
Source organism: Pseudonocardia humida (assembly GCF_023898865.1). Lineage (GTDB taxonomy): Bacteria > Actinomycetota > Actinomycetes > Mycobacteriales > Pseudonocardiaceae > Pseudonocardia > Pseudonocardia humida. Next base: position 56,995 of record NZ_JAGSOV010000064.1, on the reverse strand, counting down.
CGGGGTGGGGCTGGTGGACGCCGGGGCCGCGGTCGTGGCCGTCGCGGTCGGCGTCCTCGTCCGGCGGACCGCGGGAGCCGTCGCGCTGGTGCTGGTGTGGCCCCTGGCCGCCGAGTCGCTCGTCGGCCTGGTCCCCGCCGTCGGACCGGCGGTCGGACCGTTCCTGCCATTCCAGGCCGCCGACCGGTTCCTCGCCGGTGCACCGGCCGGCGGCGGGCTGCTCGGTTCGCCCTGGCTCGCCGGTGCGTGGTTCGCGCTGTTCGCCGCGGCCCTGTTCGCCGTCGCGGTCGGGGTCGCCCGGCGCCGGGACCTGTGAGCCGACGGTCCGGCCGGGCCGCCCGGTGCCCCGCGGGCGGCCTCAGCCGGCGTGCAGGATCCGGAAGCGCTCGGGTTCGCCCGGATCGCGCTCGACGACCTGGACCGGCGCCCAGGTCCACTGCCGGACGCCGATGCCCGGGGCGCGGGAGAACCGGATCCGCCCGCGGGTGCCCTCGACGTCGACGTGCGGCCAGGATCGGGCCAGCCGGGCCCGGTCCGCGCCGTGGGCGCGCAGCGCATCGGCGAGGACCGCGACCGTGTCGTAGCCCTCGAATGCGACGAAGGACGGCGGTCGGCCCAGCCGCTCGCGCAGGGCCGTCCCGACCCGCTCCCCGAGCGGGCCGAGGTGCTCGGGCAGGTAGCGCAGGAACGGGATCGCGGCACCGTCCCCGCCCAGCAGGGCCGCCCACTCGGAGAACTCCGGTTGCCCGGCCGGCGCACCGATCACGACCTCGGCCAGGCGCGGGTCGCGGCGGACGGCCCGGACGATCGACGCCGCCGGCTCCGGGTAGCCGACCAGGAGCAGGAGTGCTGTCGCGCGACCGTCGACGAGTTCGTCGCACACGGCCGCGGGGGTGAGAGCGCGCGCGTCGAGTTCGCGGACGGTGCCGCCGCGTGCGGTGAGGTGGTCGCGCAGGATCCGGGTCCCGGACGCCCAGTACACGCTCGTCTCGGCCGCCACGGCGATGCGCCGGTGGCCCGCGCCGAGGAGGAAGTCCGCGTAGATCCGCCAGCCGTGGGACTGCGCCGGGGCCAGGCGCGCGACCCACTCCGTCGGCTCCTCGGTGAGCGCGTCGAGGACCGCGGACGAGCAGAGGAACGGCAGGCCGAGGGCATCGGCGCGGGTGGCGGCGGCGCGGGCGACGACGCTGTGGTACTCCCCCGCCAGCGCGGCCACACCCATGCCGGCCAGCTCGTCCACGGCCGCCGCGGCCCGCCGCGGGTCGGCCGCGGTGTCCCGGACCACCGGCTCCAGCGCTGCGCCGCGGATCCCGCCGGCGTCGTTGACGTCGCGGACGCCCAGCTCGAGCCCGGCGAGCAGGTGCCGGCCCGCCTCGACCCAGCCGGGCCGGGTGAGCGGGACGAGGACGCCGATCCGGACGGGCGATCCGTCGGCCGGCGCCTCCCCGGCCGGGGGCAGCGGCGTGGTCATGCGCTGGCGTCCTCCCCGGCGATCCGGTGCCGGTCCGCCGACCGGCATTCGACCACAACCCCGGGGTCGGGTAACGCCGCCCTCCCGCCCAGCGAGCACGCTCGGTGACAAGGCATGGTGGGACGGTCACCGCGCCCGGGTGACGAGCCCGCCGGTTGCGCCGGACGCCACCGCGGGGTCCGGGTTTCCCGGGTGTCGGAGCCCTCCGACGGAGGTCGAGAATCCGGAGGTGAGCCTGGTGGTGACCATCGCCGACCCGGCGCTCGGCCGGCCCCGGCGCAGCGTCCGCCTGCGGGCGGTCGGCGGGGCGCTGCTCGCCGCGGCCGTCGGGCTGGTGTCCTCGTGGCCGCTGCTCGTCTCCAGCCCGGTGATCGGGCTGGTCAACGTGCTCGTCGCGGTCTCCTTCACCGCGACCGGCATCGTCCTGCTCGAGGAGCGCCAGCAGCGCGGCACCGGCGTGGCGCTCATCCTGGTGGCGGTGTTCTACCTGTGGTCGTGGGGCTGGTCGTGGCCGCCGCAGTGGCAGGTCTTCCCGCTGCCGCTGATCGCATCCGTGTGCGGGTACCTGTGGTTCGTCTTCGGGGTGTACGCCCTGCTGCGCTACCCCGACCCGCAGCTCACCCGCTGGTGGGACCGCGTCTACGTCGCCGTGCTCGGCCTCTGGGTGGTCGTGCCGAAGCTCGTGCTCGCGGTCGTGGCGGAGCGGGAGTGGATCGGGCGCGGCTACGACCAGACCACCTGGTGGCCCACGCTCTGGCCGAACCGCCCCCTGTACGACGCGCTGAGCACCGTCTCCACGGTCGGGCTGGTCGTGGTGGCGGTGCCGGTGCTCGTGCCGCTGCTGCTGAAGGTGCGGCGCTCGCGCAGCGTCGACCGGATCGACGCGGTGCCCGGTGTGATCGCCGCGGTCGCCGTCCTGATCTGCGGGTCGGCCTACCTGCTGGCCTGGTCGGGCTCGTTGCCCTCGGCCACCATCGACACGCTGCGCGCCGTCATCGGGGTGTCCGCCCTGTTCACCCCGATCGCGTTCCTGACCAGCGCCCTGCGCCGGGGGCTCACCCGGGCCGCGCTCGCCGACCTGGTCGTGCGCCTGGTCCGCTCGCCCAGCGGCCCCGACATCCAGGCCGAGCTGCGCCAGAGCCTGCGCGACGACACCCTCGTGCTGCTGTTCTGGCTGCCCCGCGAGCAGGTCTACGTCGACGTCGACGACGTCGAGCGCGGCGCGCAGCCGCCCGCGGACGGGCGCTGGCCGGTGCAGATCCGGTCCACCTCGGGCGACGCGCTCGCGCTGATGCTGCTCGACCCGGCGCTGCAGCGGCACCCGGGGCTGGTGGCGCCGGCCGTGGCCGCGTGCGGCTTCGCCCTGGAGAACTACCGCCTGCACGCCGACCTCAAGGGCAGGCTGCGCGAGGTGCAGCAGTCGCGGGCCCGGCTGGCCGAGGCCGAGCTGCGCGGGCGCCAGCAGATCGAGCGCGACCTGCACGACGGCGCGCAGCAGACGCTGCTCGTCGCCGCGGCCAGCCTGGGCGAGGCCCGGCAGAAGGCCGAGCCGGGCTCCGACGTCTACGCCGCCATCGAACGCGCCCGCTCCGACCTGCGGGCGGCCACCGGCGAGCTGCGCGGGCTGGCCAGGGGCATCCACCCGCCGGTGCTGACCCAGTCCGGGCTGCGGGCCGCGCTGGAGGGCGTCATCGAGCGGATGGGCCTGCCCACCAGCAGCGCGATCCTCGACCAGCGGCTGCCGCCCGCCGTCGAGGCCACCGCGTACTTCCTGGTGTGCGAGGCGCTCACCAACGCCGCCCGGCACGCCGGAGCGCACCGGGTGCGGGTCGACGTGCAGCGCGACGACGACCGGCTGCACGTGTCCGTGGTCGACGACGGGACGGGCGGGGCGCGCATCGCGACCGGGTCCGGCCTGGCCAACATCCGCGACCGGGTGGAGGCCATCGGCGGGCGCATGCGGCTGGACAGCCCCGCGGGCGGCGGGACGACGCTCGCGGCGGAGCTGCCGTGCGGGTAGCGCTGGCCGACGACTCGGGGATCCTGCGGATGGGCCTCACCCGGCTGCTGGAGAGCGCCGGGATCGACGTCCGCTACGCCGCCCGCGACGGCGCCGACCTGCTCAGGTTCATGGCCGTCGAGCAGCCCGACGCGGTCGTCGTCGACATCCGGATGCCCCCGGGTTTCGCCGACGAGGGCCTCGACGTCGCCGAGACGATCAAGCAGCGCTACCCGGGCGTCGGGGTGCTGGTGCTGTCGACCTACGGGGAGACCTCCTACGCGATGCGGCTGATGGCGATCGGCGTCCCGGGCGTCGGGTACCTGCTCAAGGACCGGGTCGACGACGTCGACGCGCTGCGGGACGCCCTGGAGCGGGTGGCCGCCGGCAAGTCGGCGGTCGACCCGGAGATCGTCGCGGCCCTGTTCGCCCGCCCCGCCTCGCAGAGCTCGCTCGACGCGCTCGCGCCGCGCGAGCGCGACGTGCTGCGGCACATGGCAGAGGGCCGGTCCAACCAGGGCATCGCGACGATCATCGGGGTCACCACCCGCACCATCGAGGGCTACGCCGCGAGCATCTTCACCAAGCTGCGGCTGCCGGCCAGCGGCGAGGACAACCGCCGGGTGCACGCCGTCCTGGCCTGGCTGCGCGACACCCACCCCGAGGTCTGACCGCCCCGGGACCGCCGCTCTGGTCCGTTCGCAGTACCCGGGGGACCGAGAAACCCGAAGGGGTTCGGCGAGGAACCTCGGCAGTGCCGGGCGCCCCGCCCGATTAGGTTCGCGGTACCGGCAGGGGGCATCACGGTAGGCGGGAGTCGTCGTCCGCGGGCGGGCGGCGGCCACCCTCCGTGCCCGCTACGTGCCCGCTACGCCTGCGCCCCGAGCGTCGTCGCCAGCGCGGCGCAGACCAGCCGCAGGGCCTCGAGCCCGGCCGCGATGGTGGGCTGCTCCCGGGAGCCGGCCCGGACGGCGGCGACCACCCGGCGGATCGGCACCGGCGGGGCGCCGATCGGCACGCGGCGCGTGTCGTGCCGGGTGGGCAGCTCGGCCAAGCGCGGGACGAGGGCGACGCCGAAGCCGCGGGCCACGAGGGCGGCGCCGGTGTCCCACTCGTCGGCGTAGTGGGCGACGTCGGGGGCGAAGCCTGCGCTGGTGCAGGCGAGCACGACGAGCTGGTGGTAGGCGCGCCCGGGTGAGGCGCAGATCCAGGGATCGGACGCGAGCGCGTCGAGGGCGACGTCCGCGCGGCCGACCACCGGGTGCCGCGGTCCGACGAGCAGGTCCAGCGGCTCGTCGAAGAGCACCTGCTGGTCGAAGGCCTCGTCGGAGGTGGGCGGGATGTCGGGGGTCGCGACCACCACGACGACGTCGGTGTCGTCGGCGGCGAGCAGGTCGAAGGCGCGGGCCGGTTCGGTCTCGCGCAGGTGCAGCCGCAGCGCCGGGTGCGCCCGGCGCAACCGGGCCAGCGCCGGGGGGACGACGGCCGCGGCCGCGGTGGAGAAGGCGCAGAAGCGCAGCACGCCACCCACCTCCCCGCCGCGGTGCGCGGCCAGGTCGGCTCGCGCGCGCTCCCACTGGGCGGCGAGGGTGCCGGCGTGCGCGAGCAGGGTGCGGGCGGCCGCGGTCAGGCGCACCCCGCGTCCGGCGGGTTCGAGCAGGACGACGTCGAGCTCCCGGGCCAGCGCCTGCATCTGGTGCGAGACCGCCGACGGGGTCAGCCCGCAGACCTCGGCCGCCGCGGTCACGGTCCGGTGCCGCTCGATCGCCCGGAGCACCCGCAACCGTCGATCGATCATGTACGAACCGTACAAGGTCAGCGGTTCGAATCGTCGATGGACGCGAACGGTCGGGCCGCTCACACTGCGAGCATGGCGGGATATCGGGTGGTCGTCGTCGGCCTCGGCGGGTTGGGGTCCGCAGCGCTGCACCGGCTCGCCACCGAGCTCGGGCCCGGCGTCCTGGGCCTCGAGCAGTTCGACCTCGGCCACCACCGCGGCGCCTCCCAGGACCACTCCCGCATCATCCGGCTCGCCCAGCACCAGGCCGAGTACGCGGCCATCGCCACGCCCGCGTACGAGGCGTGGGCGGAGGTCGAGGCCGAGTCCGGCCAGCAGCTCCTCACCCGCACCGGCGGGCTGGTCATCGAGGACCGCGACGCCAGGCGGGCCACCGCCACCGGCAGCCGCAACATCGAGGGCTACACGGCGGTGTTCGACCGCTTCGGCGTCGCCTACGAGCTGCTCGACGCGCGGGAGCTGGTCGAGCGGTGGCCCCAGTTCCGGGTCGGCGGCCGCGAGCAGGCGCTCTACCAGGCCGACTCGGGCATCGTCGACGCCGGTCGGGCCAACGCCGTGCACATCGCGCTGGCCCGCGCGCACGGCGCCGAGATCCGCACCCGCACCCCGGTGCGCGCGCTGCGGCCCGACGGGGACGGGGTCGCGGTGGTCACCGACGCCGGGACCGTGCTGGCCGACCCGGGTCGTCGTGGCCGCCGACGCCTGGACCAACCAGGTGCTGGCCGGGACCGGGGTGCGGCTGCCGCTGACCGTGCTGCGCGAGCAGGTCACCTACTACGCCACCCCGCACCTCGCGGAGTTCGCGCCCGCCCGGTTCCCGGTGTTCATGTGGCACGGCGGGCACAACTTCTACGGGTTCCCCGTGCACGGCGAGGTCGCCACGAAGCTCGGCCAGCACATGGGCGGGGAGGAGACCACCGCCGAGGACCGGTCGTTCGAGCCCGACCCGGTGCGCCGCGAGCGCTACGCCGAGTTCGTCGCCCGGCACCTCCCGCGCTTCGGCGGGCCGGAGCTGTACTCGAAGACCTGCCTGTACACCGTGCCGCCGGACCAGGGCTTCGTCCTCGACCGGCTGCCCGAGCACCCGCAGGTCGTCGTGGCCGTCGGCGCCGGGCACGCCTACAAGTTCGCCGCCCTCATCGGCGGCCTGCTCACCGACCTCGCGCTCGACCGCGAACCGGCCCACCCGATCGACGGCTTCACGATCACCCGCCCCGCGCTGACCGACCCGTCGTTCCCGCGCAGCTTCCACGTGTGAGGAGTCCACCGCGATGACCGCCGACCCGCACGCCGCCCTGCCCGCCCGCCCCGTCGACCCCGCGCGCTTCACCGACGAGTCCACCTACCGCGCCACCCGCCTGCCGGTGGAGCTGTCGTCCACCCTGATCCCCGACGCGTACACCTCGCCGGAGTTCTTCGTCCTCGAACGGGAGAAGGTCTTCGCCGCGGGCTGGGTCGCCGTCGGGTTCGCCGCCGACGTCGACCGGCCCGGCGCCTGCGTCGTCGTCGAGGTCGCCGGCCGCTCGGTCATCGTCACCCGCAACCGCGACGGCGTGCTGCGCGGCTTCCACAACGTGTGCCGCCACCGGGCGACCAGGCTGCTCGACCCGCAGGCCCGCGAGGTGGGCAGGCACGGCCGGATCCGCTGCCCGTACCACAGCTGGACCTACGACACCGACGGCACGTGCCTGGGGACGCCGCTGTTCGAGGGCTCCGACATCCCCGCGGGCCAGGAGCCGGTCTTCGACACCTCGGTGGCCAAGGGCTTCGACCGCGCCGACTTCGGCCTGCTCCCGGTCGCCGTCGACACCTGGGGCTTCCTCCTGTTCGTCAACCTCGCCGCCGACCCCGCCCCGCTGGCCACCCAGCTCGGCGACCTCCCGCGGCGCTTCGCCGACTACCGCCTCGAGCAGTGGGTGCCGCGGCGCAGGCGCACCTACGACGTCGCCGCGAACCACAAGCTCGTCGGCGAGAACTTCATGGAGTACTACCACCTGCCCTGGGTGCACCCGGAGCTCAGCCGGGTCTCCCGGTTCTCCGACCACTACCGCTGGCAGGGACCGGGCATGTACACCGGCATGTGCACCACACCGGTGTCGCGCGACTCCGAGGCGGGCGGCTGGGACGGGCTGCGCCCGCTCAGCTCGCTCGGCGGGCCGGACGCCGAGAGCGGGCGCTTCGTCTGGCTGTTCCCCAGCACCGCGCTGTCCGTCCTGCCCAACCACGCGTTCGTGCTGCTCAACCGGCCCGTCGCGGCGAACCGCACGGTGGAGACCGCGGTCCTGCTCACCCATCCCGAGTCCGCCGACGACCCGTCCGCCGAGGACGGGCTCGACGAGCTGGAGAAGTTCTGGGACCTGGTCAACCGCCAGGACCTGGAGATCGTCGAGCGCGTCCAGCAGGGCATCGAGGACCCGGCCTACCGGGGCGGGCGGATGTGCTTCCGGTTCGAGGAACCGCTGCACCGGTTCCAGAACATGATCATCGACCGGCTGGTCGGCCTCGATCGCGTCCCCGACGGCGACCCCGACGACGGGGCCACCACGACCCGCATGTTCCCGAACCCGGCGTGAGCCGGTTCCCCGGGCGGGCGCAGGACCGGAGGACGAGCGGTGCGCCCGCGTCAGGCCCCGCGGACCTCGTCCGCGGCCCGCCGCAGGAACGCGCGCTCGGCCTCGCCCCCGGCGAGCGGGAGCGCGGTCTCGTAGGCCGCGACGGCCTCGTCGCGGCGCCCGAGGCGGCGCAGCAGGTCCGCCCGGACGGCGTGGAACAGGTGGTGGCGCGCCAGGCCGTCGATCGCGTCGACGAGCGCGAGCGCCGGCGCGGGCCCGCGCACCTCGGCGACGGCCACCGCCCGGTGCAGCGCCACGACCGGCGTCGGGGTGTGGGCGAGGAGCTGGTCGTAGAGCGCGAGGATCTGCGCCCAGTCGGTGTCGGCGGCGGTCGGGGCGTCGCTGTGCACGGCGTTGATGGCCGCCTGGATCTGGTAGGGCCCCGGCTGGTCGCGGCGCAGGCAGCGCCGGACGAGCTGCTGGCCCTCGGCGACGAGTGCGGCGTCCCAGCGCGACCGGTCCTGGTCGGGCAGCCGCACGAGCTCGCCCTCCGGGGTCGTCCGCGCCGGGCGGCGCGCGTGGATGAGCAGCATGAGCGCGAGCAGGCCGGTGGCCTCCGGCTCGTCGGGCATGAGCTCGGTGAGCAGGCGGGCCAGCCGGATCGCCTCGGCGCACAGGTCCTCGCGCACCAGGCTCGCCCCGGAGCTGGCGGCGTAGCCCTCGTTGAAGATCAGGTACACGACGGCGAGGACGGCGCGCAGCCGCTCGGGCAGGTCGGCGTCGCGGGGCACCCGGTACGGGATGCCGGCGTCGCGGATCTTGCCCTTCGCCCGCGAGATCCGCTGGGCCATCGTGGCCTCGGGGACCAGGAAGGCGTGCGCGATCTCGGTCGTGGTCAGCCCGCCCAGCAGCCGCAGCGTCAGCGCCACGCGCGCGGCCGGGGCCAGCGCCGGGTGGCAGCAGGTGAAGATCAGTCGCAGCCGGTCGTCCCGCACGGGACCCACCTCCGGTGGCTCGGTCGGCGCGTGCAGCAGCAGCGCCTGGGCGTGCCGGTCGTCGCGCCCGGCCTCGCGTCGCCTGCGGTCGATCGCCCGGTTGCGCGCGGTGGTCACGATCCAGCCCTGCGGGCTGGGCGGCAGCCCGGTCCGCGGCCAGCGCCGGACGGCCTCGGCGAACGCGTCCTGCACCGCCTCCTCGGCGAGGTCGATGTCGCCGAGGAGGCGGACGAGGACGGCGACCGTCCGGCCGTACTCCGCGCGGAACACGCGCGCGACGCCCTCGGCGTCGACGACCGGACCGGGCACCGTCAGCGCACCGCGTCGCCCGCGAGCGGGCGCACCTCGACGGGCAGCGTCGTGATGCGGGTCATCTCCGAGGCCCACGCGAGGGCGGCGTCCAGGTCGGGCGACTCGACGACCGTGAACCCGCCGAGGTGCTCCTTGCCCTCGGTGAACGGGCCGTCGGTGGTCAGCACCTCGTCGCCCTTGGCCCGCACGACGGTCGCCGTGCTCGCCGGGTGCAGACCGGCGGTGAACACCCACGCCCCCTCGGCCTTCATCCGATCCTGCAGCGCGCCGAGCTCCCGCATGATCCGATCCATGTCGATGTCGGCGGGCGGCGCGCCGTCGGCCTGGTACACGCTGAGCAGGTAGCTGGTCATCCCGGTCTCCCTGGTGGTCCGGGCCGGCCCTGCGCCGGCCTCGCACCACCTACACGAACGGCTCGGGCGGCTTTCGACAGCTCCGGCTCGGCGGAGCCGGCCACGCCACGTCGTCGATCGCGAGCCACGGCGCGGCGGCCACCGCCGCGGGCGTGAGCCCGGCGAACTCCCTCACCTCGCGGTGCAGGTGGGACTGGTCGACGTAACCGCTCTCCACGGCGACGTCGACGGCGGCGCGGCCGGCGGCGAGCAGGTGGGCGGCGTGGTCGAACCGGACCAGGCGGGCGGCGCGCTTGGGGGTGACGCCGAGCTGGGACCGGAAGCGCGACCACAGCCGCTGGCGGCTCCAGCCGACCTCGCCGGCCAGGCCGTCGACCCGCACCCGCCCCCGGCCGGCGAGCGTGCGCCGCCAGGTGTGCGCCACCTCCGGGTCGACGGGTGGGTGGGCGGCGAGACGGCGACCGAGAAGTTCCGCGGCCAGCGCGAACCGTTCGTCCCACGACGCGGCGGTGCGCAGCGCGGCCTCGGCGCGCGCGGCACCGCGGCCCCAGACGTCGGCGAAGGGCAGCACGGCCCCGGTGAGGTCGGTCGACGCGCGGAGCACCGCGGCCGCCACCGCGGGCTCCAACCGGATCTGGAGGCACTCGCCGGCGCCCCGGGCGGTCGCGTGGAGATCGCCGGGGAGGAGTCCGACGACGACGCTGCCGCTCTCGCGCCCGCCTGCGGTGGCGCAGACCAGGCCGCCGCCCTCGGTCAGGTCCAGGAGCAGGGTGACCGACGGGTGCGCGACCATGGCGATGTCCACGGGCGCGGGGGCGCGGTGGTGGAACCCGGCCATGCCGACGCCCGGCAGCCGGGCCGACGGGCGCGGGACGGCGACGTCCACCGCCGCCCAGTCGAGGGGTGGCGCCCCGGTCGCGAGCACGGGACCAGCCTAGGCCCGGGGCCGGACGACCGGGGTGTCGGCGGACCGGTCGGTGAAGCCCAGCAGCAGCTCGCAGACCGCCTCCGGCGCCTCGAACATGGGGACGTGCCCGACCCCGGGCAGCAGCTCGACCCGCGCGCCCGGCACGGCGTCGTAGTCGTGGGCCGAGGACGGCTCCCAGCGGGGGTCGGCGGCGCCGAAGACCACCAGCAGCGGGATCCCGAGCGGGGCGAGGCGCTCTGGCACGCTCCGCTCGCCGAGGTAGGCGGTGTTGCACCGCAGCACCGCCCGGAGCGCGCGGTGCGTCGTGCCGTGCAGTTCGGCGACGACGTCGTCGGGGATCTCCACCGGGCGGGCGCACGTCGCGCTGATCCCCTTGCGGATCATCGCGTCCGAGCGCACCGCCCAGAGCAGCGGACCCAGCGGTGGCGCCAGCAGGGCCCGCAGGATGAGCGGCTGCGGGCGGAACGCGGCGAGTCCCGGTCCGCAGCTGATCAGCGCGAGCGACCCGACCATGTCCGGGCGCTGCTCGGCGAGCGCGGTGGCGACGTAGCCCCCGCTGGAGTGGGTGACCGCGGTGACGGAGCGCAGGCCGAGGTCGTCGAGCACCGCCGCCACCCTCTCCGCCTGCACCGGCACGTCGTACGGCGGCGCGGGCGGCGACTGGCCGCAGCCCGGCAGGTCGACGCGGACGACGTGGTGGCGCTCGGCGAGCGCCGGCACCACCGGCCCCCACGACCCGCCCGCGGCCCCCGACCCGTGCACGAGCAGCAGTGGCGGCGCCTGCCGCGGTCCGTCGTGGACGACGCGCATCCCGTGCCGCTGCTCGACGTGGTGCTCACCCATGCCCGAGACGGTGCCCGCGCCGGCGGCCCCCGGTCTTGGACGAATGTCGTCGAGCGGTGCGGGGCCTGGCTCGGGCGTCGTACCGCTGGACGGCGGGTCAGCGCGGGGAGCGCCGCCGCGCCCCCGCGCAGGCGATGCAGGTCTCGGCGGCGGGCAGGGCCTCCAACCGCGCCGGGCCGATGTCGCCCCCGCACCGGACGCAGCGGCCGTAGGTGCCTGCGGCCAGCCGGTCCACCGCCCGGTCGAGCGCGGCCAGGTCGCGGTGGGCGCCGGCCAACAGCCCCTGCAGCTGCGCGCGTTGGACGGCGACGGTCACGCCCTCGGGGTCGTGCTCGTCGTCGTGGGTCGCCAGGGCCTGCTGCTCGGCCAGCCACGCGAGCTGCCGTTCCAGCCCGGCGATGCTCTCCGCGGTCTCCGCGCGTTCCGCGGCGAGCAGCGCGGAGACGTCCGGCCCGTCCACGGGTGGGGAACGGCCGGGCACCGGCGGTGGTTCCGCCCCGCCGTCGCCCCGTTCGACTCCGTGGGCCCCGGCCGCGCGGGCGGATTCCGCGCCCGGCCACCCGAATGGGCTCAGGGCTGACCCCGATCTGCATCCCGGAAGCCCTGAACCTGCTCCTACCTGGGCACAAGCCGGCGGCACCGGACGTTGTACGAGTCGTAGCACCCGTGAAGGAGAGCAACGATGTCCTCGTCCCACCCGTACCCGCCCGACCCCGGCACCGCCCCGACCGCGAGCCGCGGCCCGGCGATCCTGGCCCACCTGTCGGCGCCGATCGCGGCGCTGGTCAGCGCCGGGTGGCTGAGCCTGCTCGGACCGCTGATCGTGTGGGCGGTCAGGAAGGACGACCCGTACACCCGGCGGGCCGCCGCCGGGGCGTTCAACTTCAACCTGTCGTTCTGGCTGCTCTACGTGCTCAGCTGGGTGCTGATCTTCACGGTGATCGGCGCGGTCATCGGCATCCCGCTGATCGTCGTGCTGTTCCTGGTCTCCGCGTGGTGCCACATCAAGGGCGCCGTCCGCGCGGCCAACGGCGAGCCCTACGACTACCCCTTCCAGATCCGCGTGCTGTCCTGACGCCCGTAGCGGCACCGTGAGCGCGATTCACTCCGCCGACGGCGCCATGGCGATCTCCCAGTACTCGGAGTAGGGACCGCCGCCGCGCAGCAGCTCGTCGTGGCCGCCCGACTCCACGATCCGGCCGCCGTCCAGGAAGACGACGCGGTCGGCGTGCCGGGCGGTCCGCGGCCGGTGGGTCACCATCACCACCGTCCGGCCCGCCACCAGGCGCTCGATGCCCTCGTGGACGGCCACCTCGTTCACCGGGTCCAACGCCGAGGTCACCTCGTCCAGCAGGACGACGGGCGCGTCCTTCAGCAGCGCCCGCGCGATCGAGACGCGCTGGCGCTCGCCGCCCGACAGCAGCGCACCGCCCTCGCCGACGTTCGTCGCCCACCCGTCGGGCAGCCGCTCGACGACCTCGTCCAGGCGGGCCGCCGTCGCGGCCGCCCGCAGGGCGGCGTCGTCGGCGTCGGGGCGGCCCAGGCGCACGTTCTCCTCGATGGTGCCGTCGAAGAGGTACACGTGCTGGAAGACGATGGCGATCCGGGCCGCCAGGTCCTCGGTGCTCATCGCGCGCACGTCCACGCCGCCCATCCGCACCGCCCCCGACGTCACGTCGTGGAAGCGCGCGAGCAGGTGCAGCAGCGTGCTCTTGCCCGCGCCCGACGGGCCGACGACGGCGAGCCGCTGCCCGTCCGGCACGGTCAACGACAGGCCCTCGATCACCGTGCGGTCGCCGTGGCCGAAGGTGGCGCGGTCGAACTCCAGGTCGTGGCGGTCGGGCCGGACCGGGTCGGGGACCTGGGGCAGCGGCTCGGCGCGCAGCACCGCGTCCAGGCCGACCAGCGCGGAGCGCGCGCCGCGCAGCCTGCCGCCGATCTCCGCCAGCGACAGCAGCGGGTCGGCGCAGCGGGCCGCGAGCACCAGGACGGCCAGGACCTCGGGTGCGCCGATCGCCCCGCCCAGCGCGAGGTGGGCGCCCAGCACCAGCAGGGCGGTGAACAGCACCTGCACCGTGAGCGCCAGCCCCAGCGCCCCGGGCAGCGCCGAGAGCGTGGAGCGGCGGGAGGCGCGCTGGACCTCGCGCAGCGAGTCGTCGAGCAGCCCGAATCGCTCTGCGGTCCGCCCGCCCGCCCGCAGCACCGGCTGGGCCTGGAGGTACTCGACGACCCGCCCGGTGGACTCCCGGTCGCGATCGGCGCGCGCCGCGTCGGCGGCCGCGGTGGCGCGGCCCGCCCAGACCTGGATCGCCGCCACGACCGGCGCCGCGGCCGCCGCGGCCAGCCCCATCCGCCAGTCGACGGCGAGCATCACCGCGACGATCGTCAGCGGCGTCACCGCGGCCGAGACGAACGGCGCCAGCAGGTGCGCGATCACGCTCATGGCCTGCATGACCCCGCGCCCGGCCAGCACCGACACCTCCCCGACGCGGCCCTCGTCGTACCAGCCGACCGGCAGCCGGGCCAGGTGGTCGCCGAGCCGGTCGTAGGCGCCGCGCAGCAGCGTGGTCCCGACCCGGAAGCCGGCCAGGTCGCTGAGGTAGCGCAGCACCGCGTAGCCGGCGACGGCCGCCCCGAACGCGGACACCCACGGCCAGGCGTCCGCGGGCGCGCCCCCGAGCAGCGCCCGCAGCAGCGGGACCAGCAGCGCGTAGGAAAGGCCCTCGACGACGGCGGTCACCGTCATCAGGGCGACCGTGCGGCGGACCGGGCGGGCGTGCTCGTGCCCCAGCACGCGCAGCAGCAGGCGGATCATCGGGTCACGTCCTCTCGCGACTCGTCGACGAGCGCCGATCGGTGGGAGCGCCAGAGCGCGGCGAACCTGCCGTCCCGCGCCAGCAGCTCGTCCGGGCTGCCGCGCTCGGCGACCACCCCGTCCTCCAGCACGACGACGGTGTCGGCGTCGGCGACGGTCTCCAGCCGGTGGGCGATCACCAGCACCGTCCGGTCCGCCGAGGGCGCCAGCACCCGGCGCACCGCCCGCTCGGTCCACGGGTCGGCGAAGGCGGTCGCCTCGTCGAGCACGAGGACCGGCGCGTCGGCGAGCAGGGCGCGGGCGATCGAGATCCGCTGCGCCTCCCCACCGGACAGCCCGGCGTCGACCCCGATCACCGACTCGTACCCGCGGGGCATCCGGACGACCCGGTCGTGGATGCGCGCGGCCCGGGCGGCGCGGACCACGTCGTCGGGATCGGCGTGCGGCACCGCCAGCGCGATGTTCTCCGCCACCGACGCCCGCAGCAGCCGGACGTCCTGGAACACGAACGACACCGTCCGGTGCAGCTCCCGGGCGTCGATCTCGCGCAGGTCGACCCCACCCAGGAGGACCGAGCCGCCGGTCGGGTCGAAGAACCGCGGCAGCAGCGCGACCAGCGTCGACTTCCCACCGCCCGACGGCCCGACGACGGCGGTGAGAGTCCCCGGCTCGAGCACCAGGTCGATCCCGCGCAGGACCTCGCTGCCGGTGTCGCTGCCGGTGTCGCTGCCGGTGTCGCTGCCGGTGTCGCTGCCGGTGTCGCTGCCGGTGTCGCTGCCGGTGTCGCTGCCCGTGCCGTAGCCGAACCGGACGCCGCGCAGCTCCACCCGGTGCCCCCGCGGGGCGACCGGGCGGACCGGCTCGGGCAGCGGCGGCACGTCGAGGACGTCCCGGATCCGGCCGAGGGCGCGGCGGGCGGCCTGCAGGTCGTCGAAGCCGTGGCCCAGCGCCGCGACCGGAGCGGTCAGCCCCAGCCCGAGCAGCAGGAAGGGCAGCAGGTCGGCCGGGGCCATGGCGCCGTGGGTGATCAGGGCCGTGCCGCCGGTGAGCACGACCAGCAGCACGAACGGCGGCGACAGCGCCAGCTGCATCCCCGCGGCGATGCCGGAGATGCCGCGCACCCAGCGCAGGAAGGCGTCGACGAACCCGTCCACGGCGGTGCGGAACCGGCGGTGGGCGCGCCCGGCGCCGCCGAACGCCTTGACCACCGCGATGCCCTGCACGAACTCCACGACCGCGCTCGCGATCCGGCCCATGGCCGCGTCGAACTCCTCCTGCTCGCGCAGCCGCGACGGGGTCATCATCAGCGGCACCAGCGCCACCGCCAGCGCCACCGGGGCCAGCGTGACCAGCGTGAGCCGCCAGTCGACGGCGACCAGGTAGACCAGCGACACCAGCGGTACCGCGAACGCGGACACCAGCTCGCCGGGGGCGTGGGCGATGACCGGGTGCACGGCGCTCACGTCCTCCCCCACGACCTTGGCCAGCTCGCCGGTGCGGCGCCGGGAGAACCAGCCGAGCGGGACGCGCCCCAGGTGGGCGGCCAGCCGCCGGCGGAACGCCAGCTGCACGCGGTCGTCCAGGGCGTGCCCGATCCCGGCGGACGCGGCGGTGAGCAGCAGCCGGACGAGCAGCCCGGCCGCCCCGACGGCCACGACCGCCCAGACCCGGCCGTGGTCGACGGGCCCGGTCCGGAGCAGGACCCGCCCCAGCTCGACGACCGCCAGCAGCGGCGCCAGACCCGCGACGGCCCCGACGACCTGCAGGACCAGCACGGCGCTGAACCCGGCGACGTGCGGGCGCAGCAGCCCGGTCAGGCCCGCCCCGCCCGCGCCCGTGGACTCGGATGAGTTTTGGTACATGTATGAAAAGTAACCACGAGCCGCTCGTCCTGTCGAGCGCATAGCCGGTACCCGCTCGCGGAGCGCCGTGACGGGAGAGCACGATGGGGCCGTGACCCGCCCCGACGCCCCACCCGGCCGCACGGGTCGACCGCCGCGGACCTCCCGCGCGCAGATCCTGGCGGCGGCCCGCCGGATCCTGGAGCGGGACGGCTGGGAGAAGCTGACGATCCGCCGCCTCGCCGCCGAGGCCGGGGTCGCGACGATGACGCTCTACCACCACGTGCGGGACCGCGAGGACCTGCTGATCCAGCTGATCAACGAGCTCGCCGACCAGCTCCCGCCGCCCGACCTGTCCGGCGACCCGCGCGATCGCATCGTCGCGGCCGCCACCTCGATGCACGACGCCCTCGCCGCCTGGCCGTGGGCCGCCGAGGTGCTCACCACCGACGGCTTCCTCAGCCGCCTCGGCGAGTCGGCGCTGCGGGTGGTCGAGGCCATCGTGGCCGGGGCCGTCGACCACGGGTGCACGCCCGCCCAGGCCGTCCACGTCTACCGCAGCATCTGGTACTACACGGTCGGCGAGATACTCGTGCGCGCCAACTCCCGCCACCGCCGTGCGGGCGACGGCCGGCCGGCCGAGGGCGCCACCCTGTTCAGCGGCCCCGACCCGTCCCTCGGCGACCTCGACCCGTCCCACCAGCCGCACCTGGCCGCCATCGGCGACCGGTGGGGCGTGCTCGCCGCGCAGGACACCTACCCAGAGGGGCTCCGGGCGTTCGTCGACGGACTGCTCGCCCGGGCCGGGTCGCCCGAACCCGGCGGACCCGCGCCCTGATCGTCGCGGCCCGCGGCGCCGTAGGCTCCGGGTGGGGCCGTGCGACGGCCGTTGGGCATGCTGGGGTCGACGGGGCGACACGAACGTATCGAGAGGGGGCGGGGGGCCTGCCGGGGGCGGGCACCCCGGACTGCCGGTGCCGGATCAGCGGAGTGCAGCCGCCGCGGGCTGGGTCGGCCACGTGCTGGCCGGGCACCGCATCGACGCGCTCATCGGCGAGGGCGGGATGGGGGTCGTCTACCGGGCGACCCACCTGCAGCTGCGGCGCACGGTCGCCCTCAAGGTGCTGCCGCCCTCGCTCGCCGCCGACCACGAGTACCGGCGCCGGTTCGAGCGGGAGGCGGCCATCGCCGCCAGCCTGGAGCACCCCAACGTCGTCCCGATCTACGACGCGGGGCACGCGAACGGCATCCTCTACCTGTCGATGCGGTTCGTCGACGGGGAGGACCTCGGCGCCGTGCTCCAGCGCGAGGGCAGGCTCGGCGTCGAGCGGGTGTGCGCGCTGCTCGGGCCGGTGGCCGACGCCCTCGACGCCGTGCACGAGGCCGGGCTGGTGCACCGCGACGTCAAGCCGGGCAACGTGCTGATCGCGCGGTCGCAGCGGCCGCGCGGCGGCGAGCAGGTGTACCTGTGCGACTTCGGCATCGCCAAGGGGGCGGCCGCGGGCAGCGACATCACCTCGGCCGGTCAGGTCTTCGGCACGCTGCAGTACTCCTCCCCGGAGCAGATCGAGGGCCGGTGGCTGGACGGGCGCTCGGACCAGTACGGGCTGGCCTGCCTGGCGTTCCGCTGCCTCACCGGCCAGGTGCCCTACCCCCGCCCGGAGACGGCCGCGGTGATCTACGCCCACCTCGCGGCCGACCCGCCGCGGCTGAACCAGCACCGCCCGGACCTGCCCGCCGCCGCGGACGCCGCCATCGCGCGGGCCACGGCGAAGCACCCCGACCGCCGGTTCGCCAGCTGCGCGGCCTTCGTCGCCGCGCTGCGCGCCGCCGTACCGGCGCTGCCCCGCCCGCGGCCGGGCCCGCCGCACCCGACGCCGACCCCGCGGCCCCGCCCGGTCCGGCAGGAGAACCCGCCGGACGGGCGCCACCGGCCGCTGCGCCCGACGCTGCCGCTCCCGGAGCAGCGCGAGTCCGAGGAGCCGACCCGCAGGGTCGAGCGGGGCGAGCCGGTCGAGGCGCCGGTCGACCCGCCCGTCGAGGCGCCGGTGGACGCGCCGGTCGACGCGCCGGTTTCGGCGAACGAGCCCGCGCCGGAGCCCGCGCCGGGCCCGGGGGCGGTGCCCCCGCCGGTCGACGTGCGCGCCGAGCGCGACGCCGACGACCGGTCCTCCATCAACGTCACCTGGACGGCGGGCGGCGAGCAGGAGGTCGAGTACAAGATCACCCGGCGGACGCCGGACGGCCGGTCGCAGGTCGTCGGGCGCACCCGCTCGACGAGCATCGTCGACGGCGCCGTCCCGCCCGGCAGCGAGATCCCGGTCTACGAGGTCGTCGCCCGGCTCGGACCGGTGGCCTCCGAGCTGGTGCGCTCGTCGGTGCCCACCGCCGCCTCCCCCGCGGACGACCCGGCACCGGACGCACCGCCGGGCGGCATCCCCGCCGTGCAGCACCTCACCGCGTCCACCGCGGGCGCGCTCGTCTTCGTCTGGCCGCCGGGGGTGACCGAGGCGATGGTCGTGGTCCGCAAGGACCGTCCGCCGCAGTCCCCCGACGACCCGGCCGCCACCGCCTGGAAGATCACCAACATGCGGTACCAGATCGACGGCGGCCTGCTGCTCCCCGCCTCCGTCGACCGGCCCTGCCACGTCGCCGTGGCGTCGTGCAAGCGCGAGGGCGGCGCGCTGGTCGTGGCCCCGGCGTTCGACCCGACCGCGCGCGCCGTCGTCGGCCCCTGACGCGCCGCCGCGCTCAGATCGGCCGGTCCGCCGCCACCACCCGGGCGAGGAACCGCTTGGTGCGCTCCTGCACCGGATCGCCGAGGACCTGCTCGGGCGGGCCGGATTCGAGCACCCGGCCGCCGTCGAGGAAGCACACGCGGTCGGACACCTGCCTGGCGAAGCCCATCTCGTGCGTGGACATGAGGATGGTCATGCCGCCCTCGGCGAGCTCCTTGACGATCGCCAGCACCTCGCCGACCAGCTCCGGGTCGAGCGCGGCGGTGATCTCGTCGAGCAGCAGCAGCCGGGGGCGCACGGCGAGCGCACGGGCGATGGCGACCCGCTGCTGCTGGCCGCCGGAGAGCCGGTCGGGGTAGGCCCCGGCGAAGGCGCCCAGGCCGACGCGCTCCAGCAGCTCGCGGGCGCGCTCCTCGGCCCCGCCCGCCGGTACTCCGTGCACCACGCGCGGCGCGAGCGCCACGTTCTGCGCCGCGGTCATGTGCGGGAACAGGTTGTAGCCCTGGAACACGATCGCCATCCGCCGCTGGGCGGCGGCGGTGTCGGCGCGCGGGTCGGACACGTCGACCCCGTCGAGCAGGATCTGCCCGTCGTCGACCTCCTCCAGCAGGTCCACGCAGCGCAGCAGCGTCGACTTGCCCGACCCCGACGCCCCGATCAGCGTCACGACCTGGTGCTCGGCCACGGCGAGGTCGACCCCGGCGAGCACGGTCGCGTCGCCGTAGTGCTTGACGAGGTCGCGGACCTCCAGCACGACGCTGCCGGGCCGGGTCGACGGGTCCGCGGGCTCGCTCACACCGCCCCCTGGCGCCGGGCCGCGCGCGCCGACAGCGCGTCGGCGATCCGCCCCGTCGGCACCGCCAGCAGCACGAACAGCAGCGCCGCGACGACGTACGGGGTGAAGTTGAACGAGTTGGCCTGCGCGATCTGCGCGGCGCGCACGGCGTCGACGGCACCCAGCACCGAGATCAGCCCCACGTCCTTCTGCAGGGCCACGAAGTCGTTGAGCAGCGGCGGCAGCACCCGGCGGACCGCCTGCGGGAGCACCACCAGCCGCATCGACTGCCGGTGGGTGAGCCCGAGCGACCGCGCCGCCATCCGCTGCGACGGGTGCACCGACTCGATGCCGGCGCGGAAGACCTCCGACACGTACGCCGAGTACACCAGGATCAGCGTGACCGTGCCCAGGACGGCGGCGTCGGTGGGCACTCCCTGCAGCCGCAGCCCCGGCACCCCGAAGCCGATCAGGTACAGCGCGATGATCAGCGGGATGCCGCGGAACAGGTCCACGTAGCCGATGGCCAGCGCGCGGACCGGGAAGAACACCGGCCCGCGCAGCGTGCGCAGCACCGCAAGCGCCAGCCCCAGCACCAGGATGCCGATCTCCGCCGCGACCAGGACCCGGACGTTGAGCCACAGCCCGGCCAGCACCGCGGGCAGCGACTCCCACGCCGTCGCCGGGTCGAAGAACGTCGCCCGCACCCGCGGCCAGCCCGGCGAGCCGGTCACCCCGAGGACCAGCACCGCCGCGAAGACCAGCGTCGAGACGACCGCGATGAGCGTCGACCGCCGCGCCCGGGACCGGCGGAAGGCGGCGCGCTCCAGCGCCAGCGGGCTGGGCGCGAGCCGGTCGGTCACCTCAGTTCGGGTGCCGACCCGGCCGACGCCAACCACTGCGCCTCCAGCTGCGCGAGCGTGCCCGCGTCGCGCAGCCGGTCGACGGCCTGGGAGACGCACCCGGTGAGCGGGCTGCCGAGGTCCAGCACCGCGCCGAACTGCTCGGGCGTGCCGCCGCCCAGCGGCAGCTGCCCGACGATCGTGCCGTTGTCCAGCTCGGCGGAGGTGATGTAGAAGGCGGTGGGCAGGTCGACGACCAGCGCGTCGATCTGCCCGTTGGTCAGCGCGAGCTTGGCGTCGTCGTTGGTGTTGAACACCGCGGGCCCCGCCGCGGGGGCGATCTGCTCGCTGACCGCCTCCAGGCTGGTCGTGCCGACCTGCGCCCCCACCCGCAGCTCCTTGAGCTGCGCGATGGTCGTCGCGGCGGCCGCCGGCGTGCCCTCCAGCGCGATCACGGCCTGCTTGACGTCGTAGTACGGCGAGGAGAAGTCGACGGCCCGCCTGCGCTCCTCGGTGATCGAGAACTCGGTCAGGTTGACGTCGTAGGTCTTCGGCCCGGGCTGGATCGCGGCGTTGAACGGCACCCGGACCCAGGTGACCCGGTCGCGCGCGTAGCCGAGCTCCTCGGCGATCGCGTAGGCGACCGCGCCCTCGAACCCCTCACCGGAGGCCGGGTCGTCGTCGAGGTACCACGGCGGGTAGACGGGCTGGTCGGTGCCGAACGTCAGCGTCCCGTCGGTGAGGGTGGGCAGCGCGCCCGGCTCGCAGGTCGCCTGCGCGTCGGTGGGGGTGGTCTCGGCGGGGGCGCAGCCGGCCGCCGCGGCCAGCGGCACCAGCAGCGCCGCGACCGCGAGCAGGCGCCGGAACGAGGAGGTCACCGCAGGGATTGTGGCCCGTCCGGCCCCGGGTGTCGATCAGTGCTCGGTCGTGTTCCGCGCCACCCCCCGATCGGGCCCGGGAGGGCCGGGGACCGCACCGAGCTGCCGCAGCTGGGCGAGGACGTCGACCACGCCCCAGGTCTCGACGATCCGGCCCCCGGCGAAGCGGAACACGAAGATCTCGTCGTAGGTGACCGACCTGCCGGTCGGCGCCAGCCCCATGTACTCCCCCCGGTGGGTCCCGGTCACGGTGTTGCGGCAGACGATCCGGTCGCCCTCGGCGATCATGTCCTCGACCGCGACGTGCAGGTCGGGGTAGGCCCGGTACAGGGCCGCGAACACCGTCTTGAGCGCCTCCCCGCCCGTCACCCCACCGGGCAGCGGCGTGCGGATCCGCGCGCCCGGCGCGACGACCTCGTCGATCGTCGTCGCGATGAGCTCGGGGTCCGCGCTGTTGAGCGCCGCGTGGAGGCGCGCGAGGGTCTGCTTGTCGCCGGTCATCCGCCCGCTCCCCGATCCGCTCACGCCTGCAGCACGGCCTGGATCTCCAGGCTGATCGACACCTCGTCGCCGACCACGACGCCACCGCCGTCCATGAGGGGCGTGGTGGTGATGCCGAAGTCGCGCCGGTCGATGCGGGCGGACGCGGAGAAGCCCGCCCGCTGCCCGCCGAAGGGGTCCGGCCCGAACCCGGTCAGCTCCACGTCCAGCGGGACCGGCCGGGTGATGCCGTGCAGCGTCAGCTCGCCGTCGACGACCCACCCGGTGTCGGTGCGGCGGACGCCGGTGGAGCGGTAGCCCATCGTCGGGAACCGCTCGACGTCGAGGTAGTCGGCGGAGCGCAGGTGCGCGTCGCGCGCCTCGTGGCCGGTGTCGACCGACGCCAGGTCGATGGTCGCCACGACCGACGAGTCCAGCACGTCCTCGCCGGTGACGATCGTGACGTCGTGGCCGGTGAACCGACCGCGCGTCCTACTGATCATGAGGTGCCGCACGGAGAAGGCGATCTCGGAGTGTGCGGGGTCGGCTCTCCAGGTGCCGGCCCGGTAGCCCGGGATCGCGACGGCGGCGGGGGCGGTGCTCATTGGTCTCCTCCAGGTGTCGTGTCCTCTCCATGGATGACGACGCAGCCCCGGCGGACGTCAGGTGCGCAGCCCCGGCCGGCGTCAGGTCCAGGTGCGGCGGGTTCCATCGCAAACAGCGCTGGAGGTCAGGCGGTTCCGTTGCGTAGGGCTTCCGTTGCGTAGGGCTTCCGTTGCGATAACAACGAATAGTGTGGTTGCGCTGGCGGCCGTCCCCGACCCCAGGTGCCGGTTGCGATTGTGAACGCTTCACCTGCGAGCGCGGCGACTATCCTGTGGTCCCGATCCTTCCTCGACTCCGCACAAATGTTCGAGTAGAATCAAGGCATGACCGGAACCGAACTCGCCGCCACGGCAGACCGCATTCGTGCGGTCGCCGCCGGGCTGCGCGAGAACGGTTCCGATCAACACGCACTGGACGCACTCGCCGCTACCAGGGAATTGACCCGAGCGATATCGCAGGTGCAGGTCGAGGCCGTGGCCGTGTTGCAGCGCAGCGGCGCGTTCGCCGCCGCCGGGCACCGGCGACCCGACTCCGCGGTGGCCTCGGTGCTGACCGTGGATCGGGGGCGGGCGCGGGAGATCGTGCGGGCCGCCGAGCACGTCGCCGCGCGAGTGGACCTGCAGGGCCAGGTGCTGCCGCCCTTGCTACCTGCCATGGCCGCCGCCTTCACTAGCGGTGCGGCCAGCCTGCAGCACGTCGATCTGATCGCCCGACTCCTCGACTCACCGGCCGCGCGGCGGATCCCGCCCTACGCCTTGGCGGGCATCGAAGAACAGATCGCCGCCGTCGCCGACACCTGCACCCCGACGGAGTTGGCCAGGTTCGGAGCCGAACTGGTGCGCGCCTACGACCAGGACGGCGCCGAACCGGACGATCGGGAACCGGTACAGGTCAACGAGCTACGACTCACCCCGCTACCCGGGGGCGGCGGGAAGATCAGCGGGGTGTTCACCGACCCCGTCCGCTACGCCATGATCGCCACCGTCATCGACGCCAAAGCCACCCCGAGCACCGCCCAAGACCCGCGCAGCGCCGCCGAACGCAACGCCGACGCGTTGACCGAGGTGTGCGGGTTCGTCGCCACCCACGGCGACACCATCCTCCCCACCACCGCCGGGGAACGCCCCCATGTCGCCGTCACGGTCAGGCTGGCCGACCTGGAGAACCGCGCCCGCGCCGCCTGCCTCGACCTCGGTGGCACCCCCACCCCCGCCGCACTCCGAGCACTCTGCTGCGACGCCAAGGTCATCCCCAACGTCCTCGACGGCGACAGCCAACCCCTCGACATCGGGCGAGAAGCCCGCACCATCCCCCTCCCCATCCGCCGCGCGATCGTCGCCCGCGACCACGGATGCGCCCACCCCGGCTGTGACCGCCCACCCAGCTGGTGCGAAATCCACCACATCAAAGAATGGGCCCGCGGCGGCCACACCAAAACCGACAACCTCGTCATGTTGTGCTGGACGCACCACCAAGAGATCCACTCGACGGAATGGCTCGTACGCATCGCCCGTGACGGCCTACCGGAGTTCATACCCCCGGCCTGGCTCGACAAGGAACGCAAACCCCGACGGCACCCGAGAACCGGACCACCCGGGCGCCCGGACTCGACTCGACCACCGCAGACCAACCCCGGCCGGAGTGTGTCCCGTGTTCCGCGATGACCCCGTGGCCACCGGTGCCCACCCCGGTCCCGAAGCCCCTGCCGTCACGTCGGCACGCGCAGCGTGCACGTCCGGCACGGCCCCCGCCGCCCCGGCCAACCCAGCCCACCTACCGAGCCGGCGGGGGCCGGGCCGGACGTGCCAACCTGAGCGGGTCGACGTGACGGCAGGGGCGACCCCCTGCTCGATCCGAGGTCGCCCGCCGCGCAGGCGCCGCCGGAGGCAAACCGAGAGGCACCGCCAAGCCGGCGCAGAACCCACCGAGCGGCCGCCCGCAGCCCGGGCCGCGCAGGCGGATGAGCCCCGACGATCGGCTACTGCTCCTCGGGCAGCTTCCCCTTCACGTCGTCGTACCCCACCGGAGCCGGCGCCGCCGTCGGCGAGTAGATCACCCGGATCACCCCGGTCGGGAACACCTCGGTCGCCGTGACCGCCAGGTGGTAGGGCGTGTCGCCGTCGTCGAAGAGCCTGCGGCCCTTGCGGGCCGCCACCGGGTGCACCAGCAGCCGCAGCTCGTCGACCAGCCCGGCGGCGAGCAGTTGCTGCACCACCGAGATCGAGCCGGGGATGAGCACGCCGGTGACGGCGGGGTCGGCCTTGAGCGCGGTGACGGCCTCGACGAGGTCGCCGTCGAGCTGCTCGGAGTTGCGCCAGGTGAACTCCAGCGGGGAGCGCGAGACGACGACCTTGCGCATGTCGCCCAACGTCTTGGCCATCGGGGCGTCGTCCTCGCCCGCGGTCTCCCGGTCGGGCCACGCCCCGGCGAAGCTGTCGTAGGTCTCGCGGCCGATGAGCAGCACGTCGGAGGTGGCGTAGTCCTCGGTGACGGCGCGGCCCATGTTCTCGTCGAAGTACGGGAAGTGCCAGTCGGGGTCGATCTCGGCCACGCCGTCGGCCGAGATGAACAGGGTGGAGATGAGCTTCGCCATCGGAGGGCCCCTTCGGGTCGGTGGTGTCGCTGTCGATGGGTAGACCGGCACCCCGCCCCGACCTCATCGGTCCTACGGCACCGGGTCGGGCGGTTCGACGAGGCGGTGCTGGTAGGCCAGGGCCACCAGCTGCGCGCGGTCGCGGGCGCCGAGCTTGGTCAGGGCGCGACCGACGTGGGTCTTGACGGTGGCGTGGCTGATGGTCAGTGCGGTCGCGATGTCGGTGTTGCTCAGGCCGTGCGCCACCAGCCCGACGATCTCCCGCTCCCGCGCCGTGAGCTGCGACAGCGCCGCCGGGTTGAGCCGCGGGGCCGTCCGGTCGGTGAGGCGGGCGACCAGCCGGCGGGTCAGCCCGGGGGACAGCAGCGCTTCGCCGCCCGCGACGACCCGGATGCCGTGCAGGAGCTGGCGCGGCTCGGTGTTCTTGATCAGGAAGCCGGCGGCGCCTGCGCCG
The DNA here is from genome assembly GCF_023898865.1 of Pseudonocardia humida. Taxonomy (GTDB): domain Bacteria; phylum Actinomycetota; class Actinomycetes; order Mycobacteriales; family Pseudonocardiaceae; genus Pseudonocardia; species Pseudonocardia humida. The sequence continues at coordinate 31,722 of NZ_JAGSOV010000064.1, read as the reverse complement.
AGCGCCTCGATGACGTGCTCGTCGTGGTCGAACGTGGTGAGGATGAGGACGTGGACCCCGGCGAGGTCGGGGTCGGCGGCGATCTCCCGGGTGGCGCGCAGCCCGTCGACACCGGGCATCCGCACGTCCATGAGCACGACGTCGGGACGGGTCCGGCGGACGAGGTCCACCGCCGTGGCCCCGTCGGCGGCCTCGCCGACCACGACCATGCCGGGTTCGGTCTCGATGAGCACGCGGAAGCCGCCGCGGACGAGGGCCTCGTCGTCGGCGATGAGCACGCGGATCGGCTCCATCGCCGTGCATCATCTCCGGTTCGGGATCGGCAGCTCGGCCCGCACCTCGTAGCCGCCCTCGGGGTGCGGGGCCGCGGTCAGCCGGCCCGACAGCGCGCGGGCGCGCTCGCGCATCCCGTCGATGCCGTACCCGCGCGGGGAGTCCGCGCCCGCGGTGGGCCCGTCGTCCCGGATCCTGATGAGCAGCTGCGACGGCTCGTGGGTCAGCGCCACCCGCACGGTGCGCGCCCCCGCGTGGCGCAGCACGTTGGTCAGCGCCTCCTGGATGATCCGGTAGGCGGCCAGGTCGACCGGAACGGGCAGCGGGCGCGGGTCGCCCTCGACGCTCAGCTCGACCCGCAGGCCCGTGGTCCCGGTCGTGTCGAGCAGCTCGGGGAGCCGGTCGAGCCCGCCCCGCGGCGCGCCCGGCGACTCCTCGGCCGGGGCGTCGGCGCGCAGGATGCCGAGGATGGTGCGGACGTCGGTGAGCCCCTCGTCGCAGATGCCCTTGATCGCGGCGAGGGCCGCGCGGGCCTGGTCGGGGCGCTGGTCGACGACGTGCAGGCCCACCCCGGCCTGCACGCTGACGGTGGCCATGGCGTGCCCGAAGACGTCGTGCAGCTCGCGGGCGATGCGCAGCCGCTCCTCGACGACGAGGTGGCGGGCCCGTTCCTCGCGGGCGCGGGTCTCCCGGTCGAGGCGGTCGCGGGTGGCCGCGAGCACCGCCCGGTGGTAGCCGACGGCCGCGCCCGCGCTGCTCGCGGTGGCGACCAGCAGCACCGCGTCGGGGACCACGCCGACGGTCGCGACGTCGCCGAGCACCACCCGGATCGCGACGACGTGGACCAGCGCGGTGGGCACGGCGCCGGCCAGGCCCCACCGCCAGCCCCGGTGGGCGGCGAGCGTGTAGCAGCCGACCAGCGGGACCAGCGTGATCAGCCGCCCGGGAAGACCGACGGCGAACCAGGCGAGGGCGACCGCGTTGAGCACGGCCAGCGCCGCGACGGGGTGGCGGCGGCGCACCGCGATCGCCGCGACGACCACCGCGGCCAGACCGGACGCGGCCAGGTCCGGCGGGCGGGGATCCGGCCCGCCGCCGAGGTCGAGCCCGGCGAACGCGGCGACGAGGACGCCCACCGCCACGCAGGCGCCGAGCGCCGCGTCGGCCACGACCGGCGACGACGGAGCGCGGCGCACGGCCGCCCGCATCGTCTCGACCATCCAGCCGCCCTCGATCCGCGTTCGGTGCACCGCCGACGGTCCCATGGTGCTGCGTGCGGACCCGGATGCGCATCCACCACGCGCGGTGCCACTGCCGTACACCACCGGTCGCAGGCGGGTACCCCCGGTGGCTGACGCGGGCCGCGGCGGCAGCCGGTGAACGGGCCTGACCCGTCGAGAACGAAGCTGTTGTCATCAACAGGGCCTGTTGGTGACAACAAGTTCGTTCTCGACGGGTCAGGGGTCGGAGGGGTCAGGGGGTCAGCGGTCCAGCCAGGTGGTCGCGAAGAACATGTCGCGCGTCAGGTAGCGCACCACGCCCTTCACCTCCGGCTTGGCCACCGTGGAGAGGTAGCCGCGGCTGTAGTAGGCCAGCGGCAGGTCCTGGTTGGTGATCAGCTGCAGCTGCTGGTAGAGCTGCGTGCGCTCGGCGTCGTCGATGCTGGCGGCCGCCTTGTCCAGCAGCGCGTCGACCTCCGGGCTGGAGTAGCGGCCGTAGTTCTGGCTGCCCCCGGTGTGGAACACGTTGGACGTGGCCGGGTAGGGAGCGTCGACCGGACCGCCGACGTTGCCCGCGACCTGGAAGTCGCCGCTCTGCACGACCTGCGATGAGTACTGGGCCAGGTCGTAGAACTGCGGCTCGACGGTGATCCCCACGGCCGCCATCTGCGCCTGCAGGAACTCCGCGAACTGCACCCGGTTCGGCGCGTTCGTGGTCTTGTAGACGACGGTGGCGCTGCCGCCCTCGGCCACGTACTCCTGGACCAGCTGCTTGGCCTTCTCCAGGTCGTAGGTCGGCCACGCGGCGGTGGCCTCGGGCGTGTTGTACGGGCTGTCGGCGCCGAAGTAGCCGTCGGCGGCCTCCATCTGGCCGCGGTACTGGGTGGCGGCCATCGCGTTGCGGTCGATCGCCCGGATCCACGCCTCCCGCATGCGGCGGTCGTCGAAGGGCGCCTTCTCCACGTTGAAGTGGCTCCACTCCGCGCCGCTGCCGGAGCCGTAGTACACGCGCAGGTTCGGATTCTCCGCGCCGCGCAGCAGCTCGGTGTGGTAGCCGCCGAAGATCAGGTCGACGTCGCCGTTCTCGATCGAGGCGTAGCGCGACTCGGTGTCGGGCAGCGGCCGGAACTCCAGCCCGTCCAGGCGCGGTAGGCCCTTGTCCTTCTGCCAGTAGTTCGGGTTCTTCGTCAATGTCATCTTCGAGTCGCGCGTCCAGCTCGAGAGCACGAACGGCCCGGCCCCGACGGGGTTGGACACGATCTGGTCGCCGAACTGGGCCAGCGCCGCCGGCGAGATGATCATGCCGAGGGCGCCGGTGGTGAAGCTCTGCGCGAACGCCACCGGGAACTGCCCGAAGGGCTGCTTCAGGACGAACTCGACGGTCAGCGGGTCCACCGCGCGCATCGAGGCGATCGGCTCGGCGAAGCGGTGCCCTGGCGAGGACTTCTTGTCGATGTGGCGCTGCACGTTGACGATCACGGCCTGGGCGTCGAGCGGCGTGCCGTCGGAGAACTGGACGCCGTCGCGCAGGCCCATCGTCCACGTCGTGCCGGCGTCGGAGGTCTCCATCGACTCGGCCAGGTACGGCTCGGCCACGCCGCCGGGCGCGAGCTTGAGCAGCGAGTCGTAGACCGCGGTCGCGGCCTGGTTGGTGTTCTGCGCCGTCGGGTCGAAGCCCGCGGCCTCGCGGTCGGTGCCCATGATCAGGACCCCGCCAGCCTTCGGGGTGCCCTCGACGGCCGGGTCGCCGCCGTAGGGGTCGATGGTCCGGATCACGCTCTCGCCGCCGGGCCCGGACCCGCCGCTCGCGCCGTTGATCCCGGGGGCGGCCCCGCAACCGGCCACCAGCAGGGCCGCCAGCCCCGTCGCGGCGAGCGCGATCGGGCGCGAGCGGCGCCACCTCGATGTCGTGAAAGCGCCCATGCCCGACTCCCTTGTCAGTGGACTGCGTGTCTCACGGGCGGTCGCGGGGCCGGCACGCACCCCCGTCCACGCCCCGTCGTCGTCGTGGTCGATCTCACATGGCGACTGCGAGCGTATGGGGCGCGGCAACGGCGGCGAACCTGGCCGATGACGGCCGCGTGGCGGCCGCACGACGTAGGTCGACTACGCCGGATGTCTCGGTCGCCCGCCCGGCTACCGGACGGTGATGGCGATGTTGCCCCGGGCCCGGCGGGTCGCCATGTGCGCGACCGCGCCCGCCGCGTCCGCCAGCGGGTAGCTCCGCTCGATGATCACCTTGACCTCGCCGGAGGCGAGGAGCGCGGAGAGGGCGTCCAGGTTCTCGCGGGTCACGTCGCACTCGACGCTGCGCACGGTGGCCGTCCGCGGCCTCGCCAGCTTGGCCCGCACGACCCGGGGCAGGCCCCCGAGCAGGCCCTTCGCCTCGCCCGCGCTGTTGGGGATGAACGTGCCGCCGGGTCGCAGGACCGCGATCGTCGCGGCGGGCGGGTGGTTGAGCACGTTGTCCAGGACGACGTCGAAGCGCTGGGGGCCGCGGGTGTAGTCCTCGACCGTGTGGTCGATGACGTCGTCGGCCCCGAGCGAGCGGACCATCTCGACGTTGCCGGGGCCGCAGACGCCGGTGACGTGCGCGCCGAGCCGCTTCGCGATCTGCACGGCGAAGGTCCCGACACCGCCCGACGCGCCGTTGACGAGGACCCGCGAACCGGGGCCGACCCGGCCCACGTCCCGCACGGCGAGCAGCGCCGTGAGGCCGGACATGACCGACGCCCCGGCCTCCTCGAACGAGAGCCCGGCGGGCTTGCGGACGAGCTGGGTCGCGGGGGCGAGGGTGAACTCGGCGAAGGTGCCAGCGCCCGCGGCGATGGACTTGGTCCACAGCGAGCCGAACACCTCGTCGCCGGGGCGCAGGTCGCGCACCCCGGGCCCGACCGCCGCCACGGTCCCGGCGACGTCGCTGCCGCGCACCGGGGCCTTCGGCTGCCGCAGCCCCGCCTGCAGGCGCAGGATGCGGGGCACGCCGCCCACCGTCAGCCAGTCCGGGGTGTTGACGCCGGTGGCCCGCACCCGGACCAGCACCTCGCCCTCCCCCACGGCCGGGACGGCGACGTCCTCCAGCGCGAGCACCCGGTCGGGCGGGCCGTAGCCGTGCTGGACGACGGCCTTCATGGTGCGGCGGTCGGCGGTGTCCGCCGCGGGCTCCCCCGAGTGCCGGGGTGGTGTGGAGGTCATGCCACGAGCGTGCCGAGCGGGCGGTCGCGGCACATCGCCGGACAGGCTCGAACCGTCCCGGCCGATGGTGCGACGGGGGCGTCGTACTTCCGGCCGGTCAGCGCTTCACGCGGTCGGTCTCGTATGCCCAGATGGCGACCTCGACGCGGTTGCGGGCGCCGAGCTTGGCCATGAGGCTCGCGATGTGCGACTTCACCGTGCTCAGGCTGATGTGCAGCTCGGTGGCGATCTCGCCGTTGGTGCGCCCGCGGGCCACGGTGGCCAGGATCTGCTCCTCGCGCTCGGTCAGCGCCGCGACGGGCGGGGCCGGGGACGAGGCCGCCCCCGAGCCCGCGAAGGCCGACAGCAGCCGCGCGGTGATGTTCGGGGCGATGAGCGCGTCGCCCCGGGCCGCGGCGTGCACGGCCTGGGCGAGCAGGGCCGGGCCCGCCTCCTTGAGCAGGAACCCGCGCGCCCCGGCGCGCAGCGCCGCGTAGACGTGCTCGTCGAGGTCGAACGTGGTGATGACGACGACGGCGAGCGGGTCGGCGACGCCGGGTCCGGCCAACCTGCGGGTGGCCTCGATGCCGTCGACGCCGGGCATGCGGATGTCGAACAGGCAGACGTCCGGGCGCAGGTCGCGGGCGAGGTCGACGGCCCGCCCGCCGTCGCCCGCCTCGCCGACGACGACGATCCCCGGCTGCGCGTCCAGGATCATGACCAGGCCGGTGCGCACGATCTCCTGGTCGTCGGCCACCAGCACCCGAACGTCCCCGCCCGGGTCGATGCCCGTCCGGCTCATGCGATCGCTCCGCCGCGCGGCAGCACCGCGCTGACGGTCCACCCGCGGTCGGGGTTCGGGCCGGCCTCGCAGGTGCCGCCGAGCAGGTCGGCGCGTTCGACCATGCCGGGGATCCCGTAGCCCGCCGCGGCCTCCGGGCGGGGGTGCGCGACGTCGCCGTCGTCGCTCACGCGCAGGTGGACGGCGGTGTCGTCGGCCCGGACGTCGACCAGCACGCGCGTCGCCGAGCGGGCGTGCCGCACGGCGTTGGTCACCGACTCCTGGGCCAGCCGGTAGAGCGCCGCTCCGACGGCGGGCGCGAGGCCGTCGACCTCGCCGCTGATCTCCACCTCGACGGCGGGGCCGTCGCGGCCCGGCCGGGCCAGCTCGGCCACGTCGGCGAGGCCGGGGGTCGGCACGAGGTCCGGAGGTCGGGCCGGGCGCAGGGCCCGGACGATGGCGCGCATCTCGGCGAGCGTGCGCGCCGCCTCCGACTCGATCAGGCGCAGCGCGTCCACCGCGGCCTCCGGCCGGGAGTCGGCGGTCGCGATGCCGGCCTGGGCGCGGATGGCCATCGCCGAGACGTGGTGGGCGACGGTGTCGTGCAGGTCGCGCGCGAGCCGCTCGCGTTCGAGCAGCTTGACCTGGTCGAGCTCGCGGGCGCGGGCCCCGGCCCGGAAGCGCAGCGCCAGGCCCAGCGCGAGGCCGGTCGTCAGCGCGGTCGCGCCGCCGACGGCGTCGGGGAGGCGGTCGGCCGTGGCCGTGGCGACGACGAGGCCGGCCAGCAGGGCCGCCGCTCCGAGCACGGCCTCGCGCCCGGAGCCCCACCGGAACAGCGCGTAGGGCAGCAGCAGCATCGCCGCCAGCGTGACCAGCCCGGGCTGCTCGCCGCCCGACAGCAGGGTGGCCGTCGCCGTGGCGAGGAAGCCGATCACGGCCACGACCAGCGGGTGCGTGCGCCGCCAGTACAGCGTGATCAGCAGCCCGACGGCGACCGGGACCCAGAGACCGCGGGCGGGCAGCTCCGGGCGCAGCACGCCCTCGACGACCGCGAGCGGGACGAGCACGCCGACCAGCGCCCGGTCCCGCCAGGTCGGCGGCGGGGCGCCGGGGGCGCGGGGCTCGCGCCACGCGGAGCGGAGCAGGTCGCGCACGCCGCGATCGTACGAGTGCGCGGCGGGTCCGATCCACACCCGCGGCGCCCACCGCCGCGCCGTGGACGGCCTCAGGCCTCGTCGAGCACCTCGCGCAGCCGCTTCGCGAACGCGTCCGGCTCGCCCTGCTGGCCGAACTCTCCGCCCAGGAAGCCGGCGTGCCCGCCCGGGAACTCGACCGGCTCGGTCCCGAGCGCCGCGGCGACGCCGTCGGCGCCGCGGGCCGCCATCGTCTGGCCGGAGGCCGCACCGCGCGCCACGACGATGCGCGTGGAGGCCGCCCGCAGGGCGTCCAGGTCGGGGCGGTAGCCGGTGCAGCGGCGCAGGTTCTGGCCCAGCAGTACGTCGTCGCGGCTGCCGTCGTCGGAGGTGGGCAGCCCGAAGTGGGCGGGGTCCAGCGGCGGGAACCGGAAGTCGTCGGCCAGCAGGCCGTCGTGGCTGACCAGGAAGATGAACTTGGCCATCCCCGGGCCGAGCCCGTCGCGCTGGTAGGTCTCGTGCATGTCCTCGATGGCCGCCGTGACGCCCTCCCGGTCGGCGACCAGCGTCGCCAGCGGCGGCTCGTGGGCGACCAGCGTGCGCACCTGCTCGGGGTTGCGCGCCACCCAGGCCAGCGCGTTGACCGCCCCGCCGCTGCTGGCCAGCACGTCCACCGGGCCGCCGCCGACGGCCTCGACCACGCGGCGCAGGTCGTCGGCGTGGTCCTCGGGGCCGATCTCGCCGTGGCCGTCGGTGCGGGTGCTGCGCGCCGTGCCGCGGGGGTCGTAGGTGACGACCGGCCGGTCGGTGAAGTGGCCGGCCAGCGTGCCGAAGCCGGAGGCGTCCATCGGGGAGCCGATGAGCAGCAGCGGGACGCCATCGCCGAGGGTGCCGCGCACGTCGTAGGTGATGGTGGCGCCGGGGGCGTCGAGGGTGCGGGTGGTGATGGTGGCGGTCATGCTCGGCCCTCCTGGGGGTGATGGGTGTGTCGGGGGGTGAGACCGCCGCCGTCGCCCGGATTCATCGGTGCCGCGCTACACGGCGGCGGTGCCGATCAGCCCCTCCCGGGTGACCAGCGCGGCCAGCGCGTCCTCGGCCAGCCCGTCGGTGCCCGCCGGGCGCATCGGCAGCACCATGTGCCGGCTCTCGGCGCTCGTGTCGTGCACGACGATCCCGGTGCCCGCGGGCAGCTCCAGCCCGAACTCGGCCAGCACCGCGCGCGGCTCCCGCACCACCCGCGACCGGTACGCCTCGCTCTTGTACCAGGACGGCGAGGGCCCGAGCAGGGCGATCGGGTAGCAGGAGCAGAGCGTGCAGACCAGGACGTTGTGGGTGTCGGGGGTGTTCGGCACGACCGTGAAGCGCTGCGGCTGCGGGCCCGTGCTCATCGACAGGCCCAGCTCCTCGAGGGCGGCGTTCGCGTCGGCCAGGAGGCGCTCGCGGTAGGCCGGGTCGATCCAGGCGCGGGCCACGACCCGCGCGCCGTTGGCGGGCGACGCCCCCGACAGCAGCCTCCCGATGATGCCGTCGAGCTCGTCGTCGCTGGTCAGGCCGGCGTCGATGAGCCGCTCCTCCAGCCGGCGCACCCGCGCCGCCGTCTGCGAGCTCGCGTGCTGACCGCTCATGTCGCGCCCTCCAGGTACGACTCCCACAGCTCCACCTGCACCCAGTGCTCCTCCGCCGCGCCCCACAGCGCCCCGGCCGGGAACCGGACCGTGTAGACGGCCTCGACCCGGGGCGAACCGAACCCGCGGGCCCGGTCGTCGGCCAGCGGCCAGGCGCCCTGCACCTCGACCACCTCCCCCACCTGCCCCCGCGCGTAGCGGGGCACCCGGGTGTGGTGCGGCGGATCCACCGGCAGCGCGCGCACGCGGTCGCCGACCGCGAAGCGCGGCTCAGCCATCGCCCGACCGCGGCGCCGTCAGCGCCTCCACGGCGTGCAGCCAGCGCTCGTAGTACGACGCCGCCAGGTACTCCGCGGGCGGCATCCGCTCGATCGCGTCGCGGAACTGGTCGAGGTTGTAGACGCCCCGGCGCAGCATCGCGACGTTGAGCGCGTAGACCCGAGCCTCCCAGTCGGCGTGGAACGGGGGCTCGTCGGGCTCGACGGTGACGCGGCCGAACCCGGACTGCCCGCCGACGTCGTTGACGCGCGCCATGGGCAGCAGCCTAACCCCGATCGGGCGCACAACCGCCCTGCGATCACCCGGCGGGACACCGATCGGCGGCGGTCCCGACGATCACCGAAAGATCTCGGAGGCGGATCCGGCGATTCGGTAACGCTCTCCGCAGCACCGGCGAGCCACATGGTGCGCCGAGTGTCGGGGGACACGATGAGCGATTCCGGAGTTGCGCCATGCCAGGTACTGATCTCCTACGCGCACGAGGACGAGGGTCATAAGAACCGCGTCCGCAGGTTCTGCGAACTGCTCGCCGAGCACGATCTGGACGTCCGGCTCGACCAGTTCGCGGCGGTGCAGCGCCAGGACTGGGTCCGGTGGACGATCGCGCAGATCCGCGCCGCCGATCGGGTCCTGGTCGTGGTCTCACCCACTTACCGGCGGCGTTTCGAGCGCGCGGACGATTCCGGATCCGGTCACGGGGTCCAGTTCGAGGGACTACTGATCGGCGAGGAGGTCTTCCGCGACCCCGACTCGGCGCTGCGCAAATTCATCCCCGTGCTCCTGCCCGGGAACACGCGCGCGGACATCCCGACCGTCCTGCTGCCCTACTCGGGTACGAGCTACTCCGTCGAGCTCACCCGGGAAGGCGTCGCGCCACTGGTCGAGCTGCTGAGCGGCACCGCGGGCGGGGCGACGGCGGTGGCCGCCGAGCACCGGGCCCGGCCTGCGCGATCGGCGCAACCCGGCCGCCTGGCCGCGCTGCACCTGACCGTGCGGAGCGAGCACCCGGCGGTCGCGGACGACGTCGTGCGGGCGTTCCTCGAACTGCGCGCCGACGCCGCCGGCGTCGAGTTCGACCACGACCACGTCCCGAGCGGCGCGGTGGCGACCGGCTCCGCGGACCATTGCGCCGGCATTCTCTCCCGCGCGGCCAGGACGATCCACGCGATGCTGTCCGGCCCGCACCGCGCCGCCACGACAACGGTGCGGATCGGTGCGCACATCGCGACCAGCGCCCCGGACGCCGTCGCCACGGCCACCCGACTCAGCCTCGACCCGGTGGCGGTGCCGCTGCACGCCATCCCCGGCGCTCGCGTCGTCACCGTCGTTTCCGAACGATTCCGCGACGAGACCGCGGCGCTCACCGGCCTTTTCCCCCGCCGCGATTCCTACCGGCCGCTCAGCACCGCAGAGGGAAACGCCTGGTTCGCGGTGGCCGGACGGGCGCGGGCACCGGAACCGCCGCCCGCCGACCCGGGCGGAACCGCAGCCACCGCACCGGACGACGGCCCGGAACCGCCGCCCGCCCACGTCGTCGTGGGCGTCAACACCGGACTGATCAACAACGGCTACCTCAGCGGACGGGACATGACCGTGAGCATCGTGAAGAACTACGGGGTGCGGTGATGGGCGACGACGGTCCCGGCGAGGCCACCACCGGCGGCGGGCCCGACGGCAAGGACACGGGCACGACCGACACGGGCCGGAACGACGCGGGCCGGAACGACAAGACGCCGCCCCCGACGAGCGAGGGCCGCGGACCGGCCGCCGACGACGACCAGGACCGGGAGCGCGACCGGCGGCTGAGCAACTCCACCGGCGACGCGTTCGACGCCCTCGCCCGGGAGGCCTACGAGCACGGCCGCGCCGTCCTCGACCCGACGACCCTCGTCGCCGGCCGCGACGCGCACGTGACCATCCGCACCAACCTGGTGGTCGGCGGCCGCCACCTGCCGACCCGCGCGCCGGGGCGGATCCGGGAGGAGGACCTGGTGTCGCTGCGGGCCCGCTACGTCGCTCCGGCGAACTACGACGACCTGCGCGCGCTGCTGCTCGACCGGCACCTGCTGGTCCTGTCCGGCCAACCGGCGAGCGGGCGCACCACGAGCGCCCTGCACCTCCTCGACGACCTGACCGGCGGCCAGGTGTCCCGCCTCGACCCGACGACGGCGGTCGCGGACCTGGCGGGCGACCACGTGGCCCCGGGGCACGGGTACCTGGCGACGGTCGCCGACGGCGACAAGCGGCTGTCCGCCGTGAGCGCGGACCGCTTCGCCGAGGTGCTGGGACGGAACTCCGCCTACTGCGTCCTCGTGGTCGGCGACCACGCCGACACTGCCGACCAGCTCCTGGGCTACAGCGCGCCGTGCCCGCCGCCCGACCCGCTCGAGCTGGTCGCCGGGCACATCGACGCCGACCTCCCGCCCGACAGCCCGGCCGAGCTGCCCGCGCGGCTGATGGCCCTGGCCAGGTCCGCCCGCCTGCGCAAGGCGCTGGGCCCCGCGCCCCGCACCGACGAGGCGGCCGGACTGGCCCGGCTGCTGCTCGCGCACGGCGGCGCCGACGAGCCGGCCGTCGACGAGATCGAGTCCGAGCTGACCGCCTTCCTGGACACGCAGGTGGCCCGGTGGTTCGCCGTCCTCGACGCCCCGGCGCACGGGGAGCGGGCCGAGCGGGCGCGCCGGCTCAGCGCGCTGCGCATCGCGATCGCCGTCTTCGACGGCCTCCCCTCGCACATCGCGATGAGCGCGGCCGAGTCGCTCGCGGCCCGCATGACGACGCCGTTCGGGCCGCCGTCGACCGGCCGCGCGGCCACGCCCGCGGTGACCGCCTTCGGGCGCCCGCGCGTGCTCACCGCCGAGGACGACCGCAACCTCCTCGGCTCGACGCGGCTGGTCGAGGAGCGCCGCACCGTCACCTTCCGCGGTGCGCTGGTCCCCGCCGACGTCCTGCGGTTCATCGACCCGAGGACGCCTTCGGCCGTGCTCCGCCACATCTGGAAGCACCGCCCGGCGCTGCGCCGCCCGCTGATGATGTGGCTCGACGAGCTGGCGTGCGACTCGCAGCCCGCCGTCCGCGTGCGGGCGGCGCAGGCCGCGGGCCTGCTGTGCTCCACGGAGTTCGCGCACGCCTTCACCGAGCTGATCGAGCCCGCGGCGCGGGCGGGCTCCCGCAGGAGCACGGCGCACGCCGTGGAGGACATCGACGACGCCGACCCGGAAGCGGACAGCGAGCGGTGGCGCCACCGGCGTGAGTTCGCCGCGCTCGCCCTCGACCACGCCGCCCGCGACCCGGGCGTGCGCCGAGCCGTCACCCGCACGCTGCGCCGGTGGCGCCGCCGCGACGACCCCGCCCTGCGGTGGACGTCGGCGACCGCACTCGGCTACGACGTCGGCCACGCCGACCTGGCGGTCACGCTCGACGAGCTCCGCGTCCTGGGCACCCCCTACGAGACGGTCGACGCCTCCGCGATCGGGCCCGGCCCGCTGCTGCGCGACTGGAACGCCCTGCTCTTCGCGGCCGGCCTCAGCCTCGCGCGCCTCTTCGGCACCGGCGCTCACGAGGGCGTGCTGCGTCGGCTGGACGAGTGGATGCACCACGACCGGATCAGCCTGCGCAAGCTCGCCGTGCAGGCCGTGGTCCTCATGTCGGGCATCCCGGTGTCCGGGTTGGGCAGGCCGGACAACATCGACGTCGACGACCTGCTGCTCTCCGGCGCCGACGTGCCCACCGGCCGCGACCGCTGGCCCGTGCTGCTGGCCCTGCAGGGGCGACACCCGAAGGTCGTCAAGCCGGCGGCCGAGCTCGTGCGCGATGCGCTGCGCAGCCCGTGGCGCGAGGTGATGGCCGACGTCATCGGCGACTGGTTCGACTCGGCCGCCTCCGACGTATCTCTGCTCGGCGCGGTCGAGTCCTTCCTACCGCTACTCGTGGTGGAGCAGTCCGACCGCGCCCGATTGCGCGCACTCGTCCGCCGCAAGCAGCGCATGTGGGCGGACCCGCTGCCGGCGGACGTCGCGGCCCGGTTGGACGCAGCGCTCGTCGCCGCAGCGAGCGTGCCGCGAGAGGTGAAGGTGGTTCCGGCATGACCCAGACCGACGAGAGCACCCGGGGCGCCGACACCCCGTCCCACGACCACGAGCCCGGCCCGCGCACGCACGACTCGACCGGGTGGTTGCGCCCGCTCGCCCCGGTCGACCCCGCGGATGGGGTGCAGACCGTCCCGGGGGAGGTCGTGCCGGTCGCCGGCCGCGCCGTGGGCGTCTTCGTGCCGCACCCGGGCGAGCGGCGCGATCCGGCGACGTGCCCGCTGATCCGCGAGTGGCCGCTGCGCCGGCTCAACGCGCTCTACCACCTGCCCCGCTCGCAGGCGCGCACCGGCCTGGTCATCATGACCCCGCGCAGCGGCCCCACCCCGGTGGGTCCGAACGGCCGCCCGGCCAAGGCGGAGGTCTTCTGGAGCGGGGGCACTCTTTACGAGGTCGACCTCGGGCTGCACCACACCACGCTCGAGTTCGAGCTCCCGTCCCGCCTGGAGATGATCGCGTTCACCGCGGTCGTCGACGTCGAGTGGCGGGTCGTCGAGCCCGCTCGGGTCGTCGGCGACAACATCCGCGACATCCGGGCGGCGCTGATCCCGCTGCTGCGCAGGCGCCTGCGCGAGGTCACCCGCGGGTCCCCACCACGGAGCTCAGCGCCGCCGACACCGCGGCGTCCGCGGCGATCGAGGGCTGGGACCCCGGCGAGCCGTACGGGCTGCGGACCAGCACCGTGCTGCGGCTGCGCGCCGACGAGCAGTCCAGCGAGCACGCCGCCGCGCGGTTGAAGCTGCACCAGCAGATCGAGATCGAGGAGCTGGAGCACCGGCTCAAGGACCTCGCCGACCGGCACGAGCGCGAGCGCCAGCAGAACCGGCTCGCCGCGTACAAGGCGATCATCGCGGCCGGGAACGTCGAGCAGTTCGCGCTGCAGCTGGCCCGCAACCCCGACGACGTCCGGGCGGTGATGGTCCTGGCCCGCGAGGAGCGCAACGAGGAGCGCCGCCAGCTCACGGACTTCCTCACCAACCTGCTGTCCTCCGGCGCGATCGACCGCTGGGACATCGAGGACCAGGTCCGCGAGGCGCTGTCCTGGCTCGCGGAGTCGACCCGGAACGCCGTGCAGACCGGTGAGTACGACGCGAGGTGGAAGGCGTCGGCGGGCAACGGCAGTACCCGCGGCCCGGTCAGCGCCAACTGAGCGGCGGCTGGCGGCGTGCTCAGGCGAGCACGCCGACCTCCGCCCGCTGCACGAGGTGCTCCAGCAGGGTCACCAGGACCTCCTTGCTCGAGTCCTTCGCGCGCACGTCGCAGTGCACGATCGGCACGGGGCCGTCGATGTCGAGCGCCTCGCGCACCTCGTCGACCGGGTACCGCGGCGAGCCGTCGAAGCAGTTCACCGCGAGCACGAACGGGATGCCGCGGTGCTCGAAGAAGTCGACGGCGGGGAAGCACGAGTCGAGCCTGCGGGTGTCGGCCAGCACGACGGCGCCGAGCGCGCCCGCGGCCAGCTCGTCCCACATGAACCAGAAGCGCTCCTGGCCGGGCGTGCCGAACAGGTACAGCACCAGCTCCGGGTTCACCGTGATGCGCCCGAAGTCCAGCGCGACCGTGGTCGTGGTCTTGCGGTCGAGGCCGGTGATGTCGTCGATGCCGGCCCCGGCCTCGGTGAGCAGCTCCTCGGTGCGCAGCGGCGGGATCTCGCTGACCGCGCCGACCATCGTGGTCTTGCCGACCCCGAAGCCGCCCGCGACGAGGACCTTGAGCGCGGACTGGCCCAGGAGCGGGCCCTCAGAGGTTGCGGACGCCATCGAGAACCGCCTGGAGGACGACGCGATCGGTTTGCGGGGACACGGTGCGCGGCGGGGAGCGGAACAGCAGCTCGCCGCGCTCGATGAGGTCGCTCAACAGCACCTTCACCACCACCAGGGGCAGGTCGACGGTCGCCGACACCTCGGCGACCGAGACCGGGCGCTGGCATGCGGCGAGGATGCGGGCGTACTCGGGTTCGCGGCCCGGCTCACGGTGCGAGCCGATCGCGACCACCAGGGTGATCATGTCGAGGTCGTAGCGGCCCGGTCGGGTGCGCCCGCGGGTGAGCGCGAACGGGCGCACCAGCGGTCCGGCGTCCTCGTCGAACCACGAGTCCTCGGCCACCGGGGCTCACCCGCGGTCCGCGCCGGAAGCGGCGCGGGGGGCGGCGGAGAGCGTGTGGCCCACCCGGCGGACCAGCAGCCCGGTCTCGAACGCGACGGCGCCCAGGTCGGCCTCCGCGGTCGCCAGTACGGCCAGGCAGGCCCCGGGGCCGGCCGCGGTGACCAGCAGGACCGCGTTGTCCATCTCCACGACCGTCTGCTGCACGGTCCCGCCGTGGAACTGGGAGGACGCGCTGCGGGCCAGGCTGTGGAAGGCGGAGGCGACCGCCGACATGTGCTCGGCGTCGCTGTCGACCACCGACGACGACGAGGCGATGAGCAGCCCGTCGGAGGACAGCACCACGATGCCGGTGACGCCGCCCACCCGGTTGCCCGTGTCGTCGAGCAGCCAGGTGAGGTCCTGCCGCGGGATGCGCGTTCCGGTCACGTGCGCGGTCCTTCCGTGCGGTCGTCGTGGCCCTGGTCCAGCTCCCGGGCCTGCGCGGTGCCCCGGCGCAGCGCCGACATGCGGTTGCGCGCGGTCTCCGGGCTGTAGGTCGGCGGGGCGAACAGGTCGGGGTCGTCGGGCTCGGCCGGGGCGGCGCCCGACTCGGCCGAGCCGACGTGGGCCAGCAGCCGGGAGTCCATGTGGGCCTGGCGCCTGCGGCGCGGGAGGCGGGGCAGGCCGCCCTCGGCGGTGGGGGTGACCGACTCCGGGACCAGCTCCCGGCTGTCGGGGACGCGGCCGGGCGAGGGACGCCGCGGCGCGGGCCCGGGCGCCCCGGCCCCCTCGGGGGCCGCCCACGCCGGCACCCGCACCCCCGGCGTCGACGGCGGGGCGCCGTCGTCGACGCGGTGCGCGCCCATGCCGGACCCGACCCCGTGCTGCGACGCGCGCGTGCGGGCCGACGCCGACGACCCGACGCCCGCTAGGGCGGGCCGCTCGGTCGACGTGGCGTCGCCGGCCAGGATCGCGGTCGGCACCAGCAGCCCGGCGCGGATCCCGCCGAACGCCGAGGAGCGCAGGGTGACGGTGACGCCGTGCCTGCGGGCCAGCCGGGCCACCACGAACAGCCCGATGCGGGAGTCGCGCGAGAGGGTGAACAGGCCGAAGTCGGGCGGGTTGCGCAGCATGTCGTTGAGCTGCACCAGCTGGTCCTCGGCGATGCCCAGGCCCTGGTCCTCGACCTCCACGACGACACCGCGGCCGACGACCGTGCCGTGCACCTCGATCGGCGCCCCGGGCGGGGAGAAGGCGGTGGCGTTGTCGACCAGCTCGGCGATGAGGTGCACGAGGTCGCCGACGGCGGCGCCGTCGACCATGACGAGGGGCAGGTTGCCCACCGTGACCCGCTGGTAGTGCTCGGACTCGCCGACCGCGGCCCGCACCAGCTCGCCCAGCGCGACCGGGTTGCGCCACTGCCTGCGCGGCTGCTCGCCGCCGAGGATGATCAGGTTCTCGGCGTTGCGCCGCTCCCGGGTCGCCAGGTGGTCGAGGGAGAACAGCAGGTCGAGCTGGTCGGGGTCGGGCTCGGCGCGTTCCAGCCGGTCGAGCACCTGCATCTGCTGGTGCAGGATCGCCTGGCTGCGCCGGGCGATGTTGAGGAACGCCGCGTTGAAGCCCTCGCGGGTGTGCGCCTCCTCGACGGCCGCCTCGACCGCCGTGCGCTGGGCCTTGTTGAACGCCGCGGCGACCTGGCCGATCTCGTCGGCGCCGTGGTCCAGGGCGGGGATGTCGCGGTCGAGGTCGAGCCGCTCGCCCTTGCGCAGCCGGGCCACCGTCTCCGGCAGCGTCGTCTCGGCCAGCGCCAGGGTCTCCCGGCGCAGCGAGGTCAGCCTGCGGACCACCCGGGAGGTGACGGCCAGCGCGATCAGGAACGCCGCGACCAGCGCGACCAGCGCCACGACCGCGATGATCACGGTCGTGCGCACCACGTCCTGCGCGGCCGCGGCGTCGCTCACCGCCAGCGCCGACCGGCGCTCGAAGCCGATCTCCATGAACTGCCGGGACAGCTCGCGCGCCGCGGCCCCGGTCGCGACCAGGTCGGGCAGGGGGACGGCGGCCTGCTCGGCGTCGGGGGCGCCCTCGCGGAAGCCCCGCGCGATCACCGCGTCGGCCAGGGCCGCCACCTGCCGCCACTCGGGGCCG
The DNA here is from genome assembly GCF_023898865.1 of Pseudonocardia humida. Classification (GTDB taxonomy): domain Bacteria; phylum Actinomycetota; class Actinomycetes; order Mycobacteriales; family Pseudonocardiaceae; genus Pseudonocardia; species Pseudonocardia humida. The sequence goes on along the minus strand of NZ_JAGSOV010000064.1, from coordinate 14,916 downwards.
GCCTGGATGGCCGCGATCCGCTCCTGCTCGGCCGGGGTGAGCCGGGGGAGCAGGACCTGGAGCGCGCCGCGGTAGGCGCCGGTGCCGGTGCCGAAGTCGTCGAACTCGGTGCGGGTGAGGTCGCCGGTGAGCAGGCCCGCGACCAGCGTCGAGTTGGCCTGGTCGATCCGGTCGGCGATCCCGTGCAGGTCGGCCGACCGGTTGATGGAGTTGGCGCTGGCCGCGGACTGCGCGCTCTGGGCCTGGACGTGGCTGCCGAAGGAGATCAGGTCCGTCACCCGGCTGTAGGTCTGCATGACCTCCGCCCTGGGCAGTGCCCTGGCGTCCACCTGGGCCCGCAGCTGCGGCAGCTGGTCGACCATCGCCCCGATGCTGCTGGGCGTGCGCAGCTCCGGCGGGAGCAACCGGTAGATCTCCGCCGCCGCCTCGCGCAGCTGGGCGAAGCTGCCGTCGACGGCGGCGCGCGCCTCGTCCAGCAGGGCGCGGTGCTCCGCGGTCGGCGCGGCCAGGAAGAGCACGCTCGCGCTGCGCTCGTCGATCAGGCTGGGGAAGAAGCCCGCGCCCTCCGTCGCGCCGATCCGGCTGGCCTCGGCGATCCTCTCCTCGGTGACCGCGTCGCTGATCAGGTTCACGCCGACCACCGCGCCCGCGACGAGCACCAGCGTCGAGGGGATCATGACGCCGGCGAGCAGGCGCGTGCGCAGGGACGGCGCGCCGGTCCGGGGTGCCCATCTGAACCGCATCAACACACCTTCCGGTCACGGCGGCGGCCGCCCTGCACACCGAGAGTAATAATGCGTACGCCGAAAGAACCGGACATCCGCCAGGGGAGCGATGGCGCGGGACGCTATCACGGACCGAAAAGCCACGGAAAGCACACGCCGCGGACATCGGTACGTCCGATCGAGCGACCCCGTTCGCGACTCGGCGAGCGGGAGCGGGACGGTCGGGGTGCCGGACGGCGACGCGCGACGTCCGCCCGCCGGACGGGCCGGCCGCCGGGCGCTCCCGGACGCGCGCCGAGCGGACCGACTCACCGATCGCCACCCACCGTCGATTCATCGGAAATAGATCCCGCGCCGCCGTGATGCCCTTTTCCGCGGCTCGGCCGACGACCGACGAGAAAAGCGCCGGAACACCGGCATCCGCTCTCGGACTCCCCCTGCGACGGCCGTCCGCTCCCGTTCCACCGGCCGGGGAAGCATTGCCGCTGCAACCATCCGGCCACCGACAGCCCTCACGACCAGCGGCGGACCACCCGGGAGCGCGGACGCCGCGCTCGGCAGGACACCGGACCAGTCCACCCTCCGCCGCGAGGGCAATTTCGTACCCCCATCTTCGCGCACTTTGCTGAGGCGTTCGGAGCAGGTGCTCGACCACCCTGCGTAGGAATGCCCGCGTTCAGCCCCAGGCCGGAACGCACGGGCGCGGTTCCGCGCCGGCCCAGCCGGGTACGCCGTAGGCATGTCCACCGACACCGTCCGGCCCGACCCGTTCCGCTGGGTCCTCTACGCCTTCGGGGCCGGCCTGCCCGAGCGCAACCGGGCGTGGGTGTTGCACGACGTCACCACCCGCACCTGGTTCCTGCGCCACCTCGTCCGCGCCGTGGTGCAGATCGTGCCGGTCGCCCTGCTCCTCTACGTGCTGCTCAACCCGGTGCTCGGGTTCAGCCCGACGATCACCCTGATGGCGATCGTGGCCGGCGCCGCGATCGGGCTGTTCTACGGCGCGGCGTTCGCCTGGGGCTCCACCGTGCACCGCGCGATCAAGGCCGGGTACTCCGAGGCCACCGTGGAGGCGGCCCGCGCGGAGCACCGCCAGCGCACCGGCTGACCCGCGATCCGCTTGCCCGAACCCGGCGACGGGTACGCCGACGCCGTGGACGACACCATCCCGCCGCTCGAGCCGCCCGATCCCGGGCGGCCGGCGCCGCAGCCCCCGCCCGTGCCGCCGACTCCCCCGACGCCCCACCCGGACCCGGCGCCGCCGCTGCCCGGTCCCGACCCGGGGCCCGTCCCGCTGCCGGAGCCGATGCCCCCGAACCCGGCGCCGGAGCCCGGCCCACCGGTCCCGCAGCCGCCACCGGGCCCCCTCGACCCGCGCTGAGGCGGGGTCCGTGCCCGGCGGGCACCCGCCGACCGGCGGTGGCCGCCCGTCAGCCTGCCTCCTCCCGGCGGACCTCGTCGATCCACGCGTCGATGCGCTCCCACCACTGGTAGAGCCACTCGACCTGCTCCTCCTCGGTGCGCGGCACCTCCGCGACCGGCACCCGCCACCAGCGCATCCGCACGGTCTGGTCCAACGGCAGCTCCCGCCACACGTCGGCGAGGGTGTAGAGCTGGTCGAGCCCGGCGTGGGCCACCCACACGACGTCGGCCTCCGGGGCGGCGGCCAGCGCCGCGGTCAGCCCGCCGGGACGCGGGGCGAGCACGTGGCGCATGGCCTCGGACCGGCGGGCCATGTCCTCCAGCCCGCGCCCGCGCAGCCGCTCGATGGCCGCGAGCCTGCGCCGCTCGGTGAAGTTGCCGCCCTCCGGGAAGATCAGGAACGCGTCGTCGTGGTCGAGAGCGTGGGCCAGCTCGGAGATGCGGCGCTCCAGCGCCGCTCCCCCGCCGCGGATGAACCGGTTGGGCAGCCGGTTGAGCACGACGTCGAGGGCCGGGTCCCACTGCAGCTGCTCGGCCAGCACGATCCTCGGCTCCCGCGCGTACCAGTTGACCAGGGCGTGGACCAGCATGAACGAGTCACCCGGGCCGGCGTGGCGGGAGCAGACCACCAGCGGGCGGTTGAGGTACTCGTCGGGGTGCGGGCCCTCGATCTCGATGCGCAGCCGCAGCACCCGCACCACCTCGCGGTACAGCACGTCCAGGTACCAGCCGATCAGCTGGTAGTGCAGGCGCTGGAACAGCGGGGTGCGCAGGGCCGCCCCGAACCCCGACAGCAGCCAGTACCAATACAGGACCACCAGGACCGTGCTCTCCAGCACGAGCGCGACGACCGCCACCCACAGCACCCGCAGCGCCCGGAACTTCCCGGGCAGCAGCGGCGACACCGCGGCCGCGACCACCAGCCAGCCCGGCAGCGTGACCAGCACCAGGACCGTCAGCAGCAGCACGCCCGGCGCGAGCAGCACCCGCCGGGCCCACCGCGGGGGTGGTCTCACGCCCGGCTCCCGTCGTCGGAGTAGATCCCCAGGTACTTCGCCGACGCCTGGTACGCGGCCGCGACCCGGTGGCCGGTGGCGCCGGTGGCCCGGTAGCGCAGGGCGGCGCGGCTGTCCCAGCGCGGGGTGCCGCCCCCGGTCGGCAGCACGTGCACCTCGACATCGGGCGGCACGGCGGCCAGATCGCGCGCGTAGCGGTGGCGGCGGGCGATCTCGAACGCGACCATCGCCACCTCCCACGGCCGCCGCGGCGGCCGCAGCGGCTGGTCGACCCGACCCACCTGGAGCACGAAGACCCGCCGCGCGCCCAGCTCGACCGCCCGGCCCAGCGGGATGCTGTTGACCAGGCCGCCGTCCAGGTAGTGCCGGCCGTCGATCTCCGCGGGCGGCAGCAGCCCCGGCACCGCCGCGGACGCGAGCACGGCGTCGACCACCGGCCCGCGGTCGAACCAGTGCTCGGCGGCGTCCTCGATGCGGGCCGCGCAGCAGGTGAACGGCACCGGCAGGTCCTCGATGCGGCGCTCCCCCACGATCTCGCCGATCATCCGGCGCAGCGGCGCCGGCGAGTGCGCGGCTACCCCGCTGCTCGCGAAATGCCGCAGCCGGGCGACGCCCCCGCCCGCGAACAGCTCGCGGGCGCCGGGCGAGCGCCAGGCCAGTTCGAGCCGATCGGCCACCTCGGCGGCGGGCAGCGCGGCGAGCACCGCCCCGTTCAGCGCCCCGACCGACGTCCCGACCACCAGGTCGGGCCGGATGCCGGCCTCGACCAGCGCGCGCAGCATGCCGATCTGCACCGCGCCGAGCACGCCGCCCCCGCCCAGGACGAACGCCGTACCGCCGGTGCCCACCGGCCCCATGCTGCCAGCCGGTGGCCCGGGCCGCTCACACCAGTGCGTGCAGCGCCCAGAAGGCCAGCGCCCCGACCAGCGCGGCCATCGGGATCGTCAGCACCCAGGCCACGACGATGTTCGTGGCCACGCCCCACCGCACCGCCGAGAGCCGCTTGGTGGCGCCCACCCCCAGGATCGCCGAGGTGATCGTCTGCGTGGTGGAGATCGGCGCGGCGAAGGCGAAGGCCGCGGTGTAGAGCACCGCGGAGGCGGTGGCCTCGGCGGCGAAGCCGCGCGGCGGGTCGAGGTCGATGATCCGTCGCCCCAGCGTGCGCATGATCCGCCAACCGCCGGCGTAGGTGCCGGCCGACAGCGCGCCCGCCGACACCACGATCACCCAGAACGGCACCTCGAAGCCCTGGTGGTAGCCGCCGACGACGAGCGCAAGCACGATCACGCCCATCGTCTTCTGGGCGTCCTGCAGGCCGTGGCCCAGGGCCATGGCCGCCGCGGAGACCGTCTGGGCGTGCCGGAAGCCGCGGCTGAGCCGGGACGGCCGACCCCGCCGGAAGATCCACAGCAGCGCCAGCATGACCAGGCCGGCCAGCACGAACCCGACGATCGGCGAGACCACCATCGGGATGACGACCTTCTCCAGGACCCCGGACCACTTCACCGTGCCCGCGGAGGCCAGCGCGGCCCCGACGAGACCGCCGATCAGGGCGTGCGACGACGAGGAGGGCATCCCGAAGTACCAGGTCACCAGGTTCCACACGATGGCGCCGATGAGCGCGCTCAGCACCACGACCAGCCCGGAGATGCCGGTCGGCGGGTCGATGATGCCGCTGCCCACCGTGCTGGCCACCGACGTCCCGAGGAAGGCGCCGATCAGGTTCATCACCGCGGCCATCAGCAGCGCCGCCCTCGGGGTGAGCGCGCGGGTCGACACCGAGGTGGCGATCGCGTTGGCGGCGTCGTGGAAGCCGTTGGTGTAGTCGAAGCCCACCGCGACCACGATCACGACGATGATCGCCGCGAGTTCCATGCTCAGGCTTCCTTGACGGCGATGCTCTGCACGGTGTTCGCCACCGTCTCGAAGGCGTCCGCGGCCTCCTCGAGGGTCTCCACGACCTCCTTGACCTTGAGCACGGTGAGCACGTCGGCGGGCGGCGCGTCGTCCGGCGGGGCCAGCAGGTCGCCCAGCAGGGTCCGGTAGACCGCGTCCGCCTCGTCCTCGAGGGAGTTGACGTCGATCCAGAAGCTCTCCAGGCCGGCCAGGTCCTCCAGCCTCGGCATCGCCTCGGTCGTGCACGCGGCGGCCCGGCGCAGCACCTCGACCTGCTGGGCGATCCCCGCGGGCAGGGCGCCGAGGCGGTAGAGCACGATCCGGTCGGCGGCCTCCTCCATCGCGTCGATGACGTCGTCGAGGGCGGAGGCCAACCGGTAGATGTCCTCGCGGTCGAACGGCGTCACGAACGTCCGGTTGAGCATGACCATGATGTCGTGGGTCAGCTCGTCGCCGCGGTGCTCGCAGTCCCGCACCGCAGCGGCCGGTCGGGCCCGGGCCGGTGGCTCCGAGGCGACCAGCTTGGCCAGCTCGTCCGCGGCGGTCGCGATGTTCTCCGCGGCTCGGGTGAACAGCGGGTAGAAGCCCCGCTCGTGCGGGGTCAGGCGAAAGGCCACGGTGCTGTCTACCCGATGCGCGCCCGCCTACTTGGGGCGGCGCCCCCACCGCCGCCGCGGCCCCTTCTGAACCGTTACCCCTCGGCCTCGAGTTGTCGACCATCCGACCGTGTTGCATGGTCCGTTCCGGCGGGCCGGTACTCGACGGGGAGACGGTGATGGCGCAGGAGAGCGCGGGCGGCGGTACGACCGACCCCCGGACGACGACCACCGTGGACGACGGCTCCGGCAACCGGGTCGACCGCTCCGCCCTGCGCACGGCGGCCTGGGGCGGGCTCATCGGCACCGCGCTGGAGCAGTACGACTTCGTCATCTACGGCACCGCCACCGCGATCGTGTTCAACGAGATCTTCTTCCCGGACGCCGAGCCCGCCGTGGCGATCCTGGCCGGTTTCGGCGCCTACGCCGTCGGCTTCCTGGCCCGGCCGCTGGGCGGGCTGTTCTTCTCCCGCTACGGCGACCGGCTGGGCCGCAAGTTCGTGCTGGTCGCGACGCTGTTCCTGATGGGGATCTCGACGTTCCTGATCGGTCTGCTGCCCGACTACCGCACCGTCGGGGTGCTGGCCCCGGCGCTGCTGGTGGTGCTGCGGCTGTTGCAGGGCTTCGGGGCCGGGGCCGAGCAGGCGGGCGGCGTCGTGCTGCTCACCGAGATCGCCCCGCGCCACAGCCGCGGCCGCTACGCCTCGCTGGTGTTCGTCGGGGCATCGGCGGGCACCGCGCTCGGTGCCGTGGTGTGGATCCTCGTGCAGCTGCTGCCCGAGGACCAGCTGCTGTCGTGGGGGTGGCGGCTCGTCTTCTTCTCCAGCGCGTTCGTCACCGTCGCGGCATACGTGCTGCGCCGCAAGCTGCGCGACGCGCCGGTGTTCGAGCAGGCCAAGCGCGAGCAGGCGGCTGAGCAGCGGGCCGCGGGCTCGCCCATCCGCAGCGTGTTCACCACCGGCCGCCGGGCGTTCCTGCGCACGTTCGCGCTGAACATCGGCGGCAACACCCAGTCCTACGTCTTCCAGGTGTTCATCGGCAGCTACCTCATCGAGAACGTCGGGGTCGACCCGAGGCTCGTGCCGCAGGCGCTGCTCGTCGGGGCGCTGTTCGGGTGCGCGGCGGCGTTCACCGCGGGCCTGCTCACCGACCGCTTCGGCCGCCGACCGGTGATCATCGCCGTGGCCGTGTTCCTGGTGCTGTTCCCGGCCCCGGCGTTCCTGCTCCTGGATACCGGCGACACCGCGTTGGTCGTGCTGGTGATCGTGCTCGGTTTCGTCTTCGCCGCCTACGGCACGGTCGGCTCGCAGGCCGCGGCCTTCGCCGAGCTGTCGGGCTCGCGCCACCGCTACGCCGGGGTCGCGCTCGGCCGGGAGTTCTCCGCGGTCCTGGGCGGGGGCATCGCGCCGCTGCTGTCCGGGGTGCTGGTGCAGGTGTTCGCCGGCTGGCTCGGGGTGGCCCTCTACATGATGGCGATCATGATGGTCAGTCTGCTGACGGCCGTCCGGATGCCGGAGACCCGGGGCCGCGACCTGCTGGTGGAGGCCGACGCCTGACGCTCCGGCCCGACGTGACGCAGCGAACGCCGACCCCGTTGCACGGCGGCTGACCGACAGCCCGTACAGCCGCAACTGCCGTGACGTGCTGAGGTGCTCGACGGCGCCCGCACGGCCCCCACCCCGCCTGACGCGCCGCGGGGTCAGAACACGGTGTAGCCGCCGTCGACGACGACCTCGTTGCCGGTGTGGAAGGTCAGCGCCGGATCGGCCAGGAACGCCGCGACCTCCTCGAACTCGGCAGGCTCCGCCCACCGGCGGACCGGCGTGCGGGCCGTGGTCGCCGCCGTGAACCGCTCGTTCCGCAGGGCGGGCGCGGTCATGTCCGTGCGGGTCCAGCCGGGCAGCAGCATGTTGCAGCGCACGCGGTGGCGGGCGAGCTCGACGGCCAGCGTGCGACCGAGCCCGAGCAGACCGGTCTTGCTGGCGGCGTAGGCGGCCTGGTTGGCCGCGCCGAAGCGGCTCACCGTCGAGGCGACCACGACGATCGAGCCGCCGCTGCCCTGCGCGACGAAGCGCCGGGCGGCCTCGCGGGTGGTCAGGAACGCGCCGTCGAGGTTGGTCCGCAGCACCCGCCGCCAGTCCTCCAACGGCGTGTCGACGAACGGGGCGGCCGCGCTGATCCCGGCGTTGGCCACGAAGCAGCCCAGCGGGCCCAGCTCGTCGACGGTGCGGGTCATGGCCTCGGCCACCTGCTGCTCGTCGGCGACGTCGCAGGCCACCGCGAGCGCGCGGACCCCGTGGCCCCGCAACCGCTCGACGGCGTCGGCGCTGGTCGCGCCATCGCGGGCCCACACGGCCACGTCCGCGCCCGCCTTGGCCATGCCCTCGGCCACGGCCAGGCCGATCCCCCGGTTGCCGCCGGTCACCACGGCCGTCAGGCCGGCCAGGCGGGGTCCCGCAGCTCCGTCGCTCGATCCGTCCACCCGCCGACCGTAGCCCGGCCGCGGCGCGGAGCCGACGACAGCGGCGACGGTCACATTCGTTGACTGAGTACCCAGTCAGGGGGATGGTCGGGGGACAACGGATCGGACGAGGGAGCGGATGCAGTGGCCGGACGTGTGCAGGGCAAGGTCGCGCTGATCACCGGAGCGGCGCGGGGGCAGGGCAGGGCGCACGCCGTGCGGCTGGCCCAGGAGGGCGCCGACATCATCGCGGTGGACGTGGCCGCGCCGCTGCCCAGCGTCGCCTACGACTCGGCCACCCCCGAGGAGCTGGCCGAGACCGCGGCCGCGGTGGAGAAGCTCGACCGGCGGATCGTCACCGCCCGCCTCGACGTCCGCGACCTGGACGCGCTCAAGGCCGCCGTCGACGACGGCGTCGCCGAGCTGGGCAGGCTCGACGTCGTGGTGGCCAACGCCGGGATCTGCGTGCCCCGCTCCTGGGACGAGGTCACGCCGAAGATCTTCGACGACACCATCAGCACCAACGTCACCGGCGTCTGGAACACCGTGATGGCCGGCGCGCCGCACCTGGTCACCGCGGGCGGCGGCTCGGTGATCATCATCAGCTCGGCGGCCGGGCTGAAGGTGCAGCCGTTCATGGTCCCCTACACCACCAGCAAGTGGGCGGTGCGCGGCATGAGCAAGGCGTTCGCCGCCGAGCTCGGCCGCCACCACATCCGGGTCAACACCGTGCACCCGACCGGCGTCAACACCCCGATGGGCACCGGCGACATGCAGGCGGTGCTGGGCAAGGCCATCGGCGACTACCCGCGGCTGGCCCCGATGTTCACCAACCTGCTGCCGGTCGACATCACCGAGCCGGAGGACGTCGCCGACACGGTGCTGTTCCTGGCCTCGGACGAGTCGAAGTACATCACCGCCCACGAGATCGCCCCGGACGCCGGCGTCACCGAGTTCTGAGCCGCACCCGGGCGTCCGGGCCGGTGATCTGCGCCCTTCCGACAGGTCCGGCGGAGCGAGGAAGGAATTAGGGTTCGCCCATGGCAAGCACCAGGGACTGGTTCGAGACGGTCGCCGAGGCCCAGCGCCGGGCCAAGCGCCGGCTGCCCAAGGGGGTCTACATGGCCCTCGTGGCCGGCGCCGAGGCCGGCACGACCATGGACGACAACACCGCGGCCTTCGCCGAGCTCGGCTTCCGCCCCCGGGTGGCCGACCTGCCCACCGAGCGCGAGGTCTCGACGACGGTCATGGGCCAGGACGTCGCCTTCCCGGTGCTGATCTCCCCCACCGGGGTGCAGGCCGTCGACCCCGACGGCGAGGTCGCCGTGGCCCGCGCGTCGGCGGCGGCCGGCACGGTGATGGGGCTGTCGTCGTTCGCCTCCAAGCCGGTGGAGGAGGTCGCGGAGGCCAACCCGAAGTTCTTCTTCCAGTCCTACTGGGTGGGCGACCGGGACGCGATGCTGGCCCGCGCCGAGCGCGCCCGCGCGGCGGGTGCCAAGGGCCTGATCGTCACCCTGGACTGGGTGTTCGACTCCCGCCGCGACTGGGGCAGCCCGTTCATCCCGGAGAGGCTCGACGTCAAGGCCATGGCGCGGTACGCCCCGCAGGTCGCGGTCCGGCCGGGCTACCTGCTGCGCTGGCTCAAGCACGGCAAGCTGCCCGACCTGGGCGTGCCGAACCTCGTCGCGCGCGGTCAGGACGTGCCCACGTTCTTCGGCGCCTACGGCCAGTGGATGATGACGCCGCCGGTCACCTGGGACGACCTGCAGTGGCTGCGCGAGCAGTGGGGCGGCCCGTTCATGGTCAAGGGCATCACCCACCCCGACGACGCCCGGCGCGCCGTCGACATCGGCGCCACCGCGATCTCGGTGTCCAACCACGGCGGCAACAACCTCGACTCCACCCCGGCCAGCATCCGGCTGCTGCCCGACGTCGTGGACGCGGTGGGCGACCAGATCGAGATCCTGCTCGACGGCGGCATCCGCCGCGGCTCGGACGTGGTCAAGGCCCTGGCCCTGGGCGCCCGCGCCGTGATGATCGGGCGCGCCTACCTGTGGGGAATGGCCGCCAACGGCGAGAAGGGCGTCAACAACGTCCTGGCCATCCTGCGCAGCGGCGTCGAGGAGACGCTCTTCGGCCTGGCCAAGTCCTCCATCCACCAGCTCGGCCCGGACGACCTGGTCATCCCGGCCGACTTCACCCGGTCCTCGCCGAAGAAGTGACCCGCGGGCCGCGGTGACCGGCGAGCAGCGGCGACCCGACGCGTCGGGTCGCGACCGCATCCTGGCCGCGGCCGAGGAGCTGTTCGCCGAGCACGGCTTCGACGGCACCTCGGCCGCGCGGCTGGCCAGGGCCGCGCAGGTGCCGCAGGGGCTGATCTTCTACCACTTCGGGACCAAGCAGAACCTGCTGCTGCAGCTGGTCCGCGAGCGCTCCGACACCGCGCTGACCGGCCTGCTGCCCGAGCCGCGGCCGGCCGAACCGCGCGACGCCGTGGCCGAGCTGTGGCGGCGGCTGCGCGACCAGCTCGGCACCCCGAGCCCGCTGCACCGGATCGTCTTCCGCGAGCTGGACACCCATCCCGAGCTGCGCGAGCACGCCCTGCAGTTCGAGCGCGACACGATCGGGCGGGTGGCCCGCTACCTGGCCGCCGCCTGCGCGCACGACGGCCCGCCCACCCCGGTCCACCTGGCCGCGGCCCGGCTGCTCACCGTGGCCGCGTCGGTCGCCTCGATCACCCACGGCGACGGCGGCCACGGCCTGGCCCCCGACGTCGTCGCCGACCTCCTCACCGGCGGCCTCGCCGCTCCGTGATCCCAGCAAGGGATTACGCCCGTAAACTTGCGCTGTAAGCTCACAGCATGGCCTCGACACCCCGCTCCGGGACCCGCGAACGCAACCGCCGCGGCCAGGGCGGGCGGCTCCGCGACGACATCGTGCGCGCCGGTGCGGAGCTGCTCGACGAGGCGGGCGACGAGCAGGCCGTGACGCTGCGCGCGGTCGCCCGCCGCGTCGGGATCACCGCGCCCTCGATCTACGCCCACTTCGCCGACCGGCAGGCCATCCTGCTGGCCGTCGCCGCCGGGGCCTTCGCCGAGCTCGACGAGCAGCTCCGGCGGGCCCGCGACGCCGCGGACGCCGATCCGGTCGCCCGGCTGCGGGCCACCTGCGCGGCGTACCTGGAGTTCGCCCGCACCCGACCGCAGCGCTACCGAGTGATGTTCGGTGGGGTGTGGAACGCCGAGCAGGCCGTCGCCGGCGGGAGCATCACGCAGGCGCAGGCCACCGAGCTCGGCCAGGACGTCCTGGGGCTGTTGATCGCCGAGCTGCGGGCGTGCGTGGAGTCCGGCGCGTCGCGGAGCACGGACGCGGCCGCGGACGCGGTGGCCCTCTGGCTGGGCCTGCACGGCCTGGCCCACCAGCGCACCGCCGCACCGGCCTTCCCCTGGCCGCCCGACATCGCCGACCGGCTGGTCACCACCCTCGCCCACCTGTGACCAGGAGGCGGGCCAGCTCGGCGGCAGCCTGGGCCGGGCCGAGCGCACGGTAATTCGTATGACGACTGATGTCACCGCGCCCTCCTCGGGTAGGGTTCCGCCCGACCGTCCGCCAAGGAGTGGGAGCCATGACCGCAGCGCCGCTCGACGGTCCCGCCGCTCCCGCCTGGACCCGGCGCCCGACCGGGCTCTCCCGCGCCGTCGCCACCGAGCTGGTTCAGCGCATCGTGGCGGGCACCTACCCGCCGGGCACCCCGCTGCCCACCGAACCGGTGCTCTGCGAGACCTTCTCGGTCAGCCGCACCGTCGTCCGCGAGTCGGTCAAGATGCTGCAGGAGAAGGGCCTGGTCCGGGTGCGCCAGGGCTCCGGCACGGTGATCGCCGATCAGGACCACTGGAACCTGCTCGACGAGCAGGTGCTCGCGGCCAGCATCGGCGCCGAGGAGGACTCCGCCATCCTCGACGACCTGGTCGTCACCCGGCGGCTGCTGGAGGCCGACATGGCCTTCGTCGCCGCCCGCACCATCTCCGGCGACGACCTGGCGCGGCTGCGCGAGCTGGTCGAGCTGATGGACGCACTCGTCGACGACTGGCCCCGCTACATGCCCCGCGACAAGGAGTTCCACGACGTCGTCATGCGGGCCTCGGGCAACCGGATCGCCCGCGGCGTCGTGCGCTCGCTGGAGTCGCAGGCCGCCGAGGCCGCCCGCTACGTGGGCCGCCCCGACGCGCACGGCTGCATCGCCGCCAACCGCGGGCACCGCGAGGTCTGCGAGCGCATCGCGGCCGGCGACGCGGCGGGGGCGGCGGCCGCGATGGACCGCCACATCACCGAGGCCTGGCTGGCCCGGCGCACCGACGGTCGGGGCGCCGACCGGCTCGACCGTACCGACCGACCGGAGGAGAGCTCGTGAGATTCGCCCGCATCGGGGAACCCGGCGCCGAGGTGCCCGCCGTCTCGGCGGACGGGAAGACCTGGCTCGACCTGCGCCCGCTGGCCCAGGACGTCACCGGCGAGCTGGTCGCCGCCAGCGCGGGGCTCGACCTCGCCGAGCTGCCCGGGCTGCCGGTCGGCCCGGGCACCCGGTTCGGCCCGCCGCTGGGCCGCATCGGCAAGATCGTCTGCATCGGCCTGAACTACCGCGACCACGCCGCCGAGACCGGCGCCGAGCCGCCGCCGGAGCCGGTGGTGTTCATGAAGGCGCCCGACACCGTCGTCGGCCCCGACGACGAGGTGCTCGTCCCGCGCGGGTCGACCAAGACCGACTACGAGGTCGAGCTGGCCGTCGTCATCGGCCGCACCGCCCGCTACCTCGACTCCCCCGCCGCGGCCGCCGGGCACATCGCCGGCTACGCGATCAGCAACGACGTCTCCGAGCGCGAGTTCCAGATCGAGCGCGGCGGGCAGTGGGACAAGGGCAAGAACTGCGAGACGTTCAACCCGTTCGGGCCCTGGATCGCCACCGCCGACGAGGTGGGCGACCCGCAGGCCCTCGGGCTGCGGCTGTCGGTCAACGGCGAGTCCCGCCAGGACGGCAGCACCAAGAACATGATCTTCGATGTGGCGCACGTCGTGTGGTACCTCAGCCAGTTCATGACGCTCTACCCCGGCGACGTGATCAACACGGGGACGCCGGCCGGCGTCGCCATGGGCAAGCCCGACCCCAAGCCCTACCTGCGCCCCGGCGACGTCGTGGAGCTGGAGATCGACGGCCTGGGCCGGCAGCGCCAGACGTTCGGGGCCGCGTGATGGGCTCCCTGGACGGGCTGCGCGCCCTGGTCACCGGCGGCGCCTCCGGGATCGGGGCGGCCATCGCCGAGCTGTTCGCCGCGGAGGGCGCCGCCGTCGCGGTGCTCGACCGCGAGTCGCCCACCGCGTCCGGACTCGTCGCGGTCAAGGCCGACCTCTCCGACGACACCGCCGTCCGCGCCGCCGTCGAGGAGGCCGTGGCCGCGCTCGGCGGGCTCGACGTGCTGGTCAACAACGCCGGCATCGGCGCGCAGGGCACGGTGGAGACCGCCACCGACGACGAGTGGGCGCGCGTGCTCGACGTCAACGTCGTCGGCACGGCCCGGGTGAGCCGGGCCGCCTGGGCGCACCTGCGGGCGTCGTCGCACGCGGCGGTGGTCAACACGTCCTCGATCGCCGCCACCGCCGGGCTGCCCGAGCGCGCGGTCTACTCGGCGTCGAAGGGCGCGGTGCTCGCACTGACCCGCGCCATGGCCGCCGACGGCATGCCCGACGGCATCCGCGTCAACGCCGTCAACCCGGGCACGGCCGACACGCCGTGGGTCGGCAGGCTGCTCGACTCGGCCCCCGACCCGGCCGCCGAGCGCGCCGCCCTGGAGGCCCGCCAGCCGCACGGCAGGCTCGTCTCCGCCGACGAGGTCGCCCGCGCCGTCCTCTACCTGGCCTCCCCCCTGTCGGGCTCCACCACCGGCACCTCCCTCGCCGTCGACGGCGGCATGGAGGGCCTCCGCCTGCGCCCCCGCACCCCCTGACCCACCCCGTCCGGGACTGGGCGTCCTCGCCCGCGCCGGGGGGGACGAGAGCGACTCTCGTCCCGCCAGACGGAACGAAAGCCGCGCTCGCTCCACCGGAGGGGACGAGAGCCATCCTCGCCCCGGCGGGAGGACGGGACCCGGAGCGAGCGCGCCGTCCGCCCAACCAGGCTGCGCGAACGCGCCGCTCGCTCACCCCGGGCAGGAGCGCGTGGTTTGAGCGAACGCGCCGCTCGCCCGACCAGGCTGGGCGACCGCGCCACTCGATCGCGGGGTGCTCACCGCTCGCACCGGGGGCGGCGGCCCCCACCCCCCCCCCCCCCCCCCCGCCCCCGGGGGGCGGGGGGCGCCCCCCCCCCCCCCCCGCGACCCCCGCACCCCGCCCTCCCAGCCGCAGCCCGTGGATGCCAACCGTGCGGGGGTCGCGGCGGACGTGCTTCGCTGGGCGTGTCGACGTGACGGCAGGGGCCGAACCCCTGCTCGATCTGAGGTCGCTCGCCGCGGAGGCGCCGCCGGAGGCGCTCTTTCACCCGGCCTTTGCCCCACCGGTTCTCACGAGGCTGGGCACGCCACCCGGCAACGTTCCTGCCTACTGAGGGCGTCCGCGCGCGTCCGCTCCGGGGAGAGGAGCGCGTCGGAGGCGGGGGAAGTGCGCCTCCGGCGAGGGCCTCGGCTCGAGCAGGGGGGTCGAAGTGCCCCCTGCCGTCGCGTCGTCCCGCTCAGGTTGGCATGGCCGTCCCGACCCCCGCACGCCTGGCATCCACGAGTTGCGGTTGGGAGGGCGGGTGCGGGGGTCGGGCC
>NZ_JAGSOV010000063.1 GCF_023898865.1 Pseudonocardia humida | reverse complement strand
CGCGGCGGGGCCGGCTCAGGTGCCGGGCAGGATCCGGACGCTCCAGCCGTAGCCCCCGTCGAGGGTGCCGCCGCGCTGCTGGAGCGCACGCAGGGCCTCGGCCGGGGTGTCCAGCGTCGAGTCCTCGCTCATCAGCCGCACGAGCGCGCCGGTGATCTGCGGTGCGGCGAACGAGGTGCCCGTCCAGCAGGCCCAGGAGTCGGGGCCGTAGGTGTCGGGGTCGGGGTCGTCGATGAGCATGCCGTCCTCGGTGCCCTCGACGTAGGTCGAGACCACGCCCTCGCCGATGGTGGAGCAGGTGACCCAGTCGCCGTGGCTGGACCAGGACGCCGGGTCGCCCGCGGGGTCGAGCGCGGCCACGGCGACGACGTTGTCGAACTCGGTGCTGAGCGCGGCCGGCCATACGGGTTCGCAGTCGGCGCTGTTGCCCGCGGCGCAGACGACCAGCACGCCCTGCTCGCGCAGCTCGCCGACGGCCGCGCGGAGGGCGGGCGGGGCGCTGTCGTCGAGGGTCTCGGTGCCCAGCGACATGTTGATGATCTTCGCACCGGCCGCCGCGGCCCGGCGCAGCCCGTCGGCCAGCGCGGCGTCGGTGGTGATGCCGTCGCTGTCCATCACCTTGTGCACCAGGACGCGGGCGTCCGGCGCGACCTGCTGGACGATCCCGGCCACGAACGCGCCGTGCCCCGCGCCCGCGTCGAGCAGCCCGTCGGGCGGGAACTCGTCGAGCGCGTCGATGTCGCCCGCGTCGACCGGCATGGCGAGGTAGCCGTCGGAGCGGGTATCGGCGCTGATCCCGGTGTCCAGGACGGCGACGAGCGCGGCCTGCGGCGCCGGGGTGCCCGTGCCGCCGAACGGTCGCGCGCCCGCCGACGGCTCCGGCCCGCCCGCGCCCTTGATGTAGCCGGCCAGCGGGATGACGTAGTTGACCGCGGCGCCGACGCCGTCGGCGCGCAGCGCCTCGGCCGCCCGCAGCATGGAGGCCGGGGCCTCGGGGTCGACCTCGACGTCGCGGCAGCGGCAGCCCTCCGCGTCCCAGGTGACGACCGAGCCCTCGGCGACGATGACGTCGGGGCGGCGCGCCCGCTGGATCGCCTGCAGCTGGACGCGCTCGGCGCGGCTGCGCCGCCTGCCGTCCAGCTTGGCGAAGGCGCGGCGCTGGTAGTAGCTGTCGCGCGCCAGCCGCTTCAGGCTGGCGACCTGCCGGCGGACCTGGCGGCGCTCCCGCTCGCGCTGCTCGTCGGTTCGGGGATCGGAGTAGTCGTTCTCGGCGAATGCCTTGCTCGCGGGCACGGGCTCTCCTTCTCGACGCGCCGACTCCCGGCTTGACAGTATTCCGTCATGGTCGGCGTCGGCGTTCAAGAGTCGGGCGGCGATCTGCTGATACGGGCCGTGTCCGTGCACGACGAGATGGTCGGCGACCCGGCCACCCTCGGGCCCGCCGCGCGCGACCTCGCCGACGCGGCCCGGCGGGCCGGGCACACCGAGGCGCTGATCGTGGCTCTGCGCGCGCAGGCGTGGTTCGAGCGCCTGCAGCTGCGCAACGCGCGCGCGCTCGAACTGCTCGACGAGGCGGCCGGGCTGGCCCGGCGGGCCGGGCTCGACGAGCGGCTCGGCGAGGTGCTGGTGAGCCGGGCGGCGGTCAACCTGGAGCTGGGGCGCACCCGCGTCGCGCTCAACGACGTCGACCGGGCCGGGCCGCTGCTCGCCGACGCCGCCACCCCGGAGCTGGAGCTCAAGCGCGGGGTGCTGCTCAGCCAGATCGGGCGGCTGGAGGCTGCCCACGCCGTCTACCGCGCCGTGCTCGCGCACCCCGCCGCCACGGTCGACGTCCGCGCGCGGGCGGCCAACAACCTGGCCCTGGGCTCGGCGGTGATGGGCCGCGTGCCCGACGCGCTGGCCAACATCGAGCTGGCCTGCGAGCTGGCCGCCCGGGTCGGCCCGGCGCTCGCCGCGCTGGTCGCGCAGAACCGCGGCCTGGTGCTCACCCAGTGCGGCCGGCTGGCCGAGGGGCTGCGCCAGCTGGACACCGCCGTCGAGGCGCTGGCCGCGGTGGGGCTGCCGCTGGGGGAGGCCTACGCCGAGTCGGCCGAGGTCCTGGCCGCGCTGCGGGCCCTGCCGGAGGCCCGCGAGCTGGCGGCCAGGGCCGTCGCCGAGCTCGCCGAGCACGACGTGCCGCTGATGGCGGCCGAGGCCCGGCTGAAGCTGGCCGAGATCGCGCTGTTGATGGGCGACGCCGCGGCCGCGCGCGAGGAGGCGGAGGCGGCCGTGGCGCTGTTCCGCGGGCAGCGGCGGACCGGCTGGGTGGCGATGTCCACCGTGGTGATCACCGAGTCGCGCCGCCGCGCGGGCACCCTCACCAGCGCCGACGCCGACCGCGCCGGTCGCGCGGCCGACGCGCTGGCCCGGCTCGGGCTGGTCGCCGCCGCGGTGGGCGCCGACCTGGCGGCGGGTCGGGCCGCGCTGGAGGTCGGGCGCACCGCGATGGCCGCCCGCCGGTTCGCCGCGGCCGCCCGGCGCTCCGAGGGCGCGCCGGTGCTGGTCCGGCTGCAGGGCAGGCTGGCCGCGGCGCTGGCCGCCGGGGCCGCGGGCGACGACGCGGCGATGCTGCGGCAGTGCCGGGCGGGCCTGCGGGAGCTGGCCGCCCACCGCGGCGCGCTGGCCTCCACCGAGCTGCGCGCGCTCGCCGCCGCGCACGGCGTCGAGCTGGGCCTGCTGGGCATGGGCAGCCTGCTGCGCAGCGGCTCGCCCTCGCGCGTGCTCGACTGGGCCGAGCGCACCAGGGCCGCCGCGTACCTGGCCACCTCGGCGCCGGAGCCGCAGGCCGTCGAGGAGGAGGGTGTCGAGCTGGCCGCGGTGCGCGCGGAGCTGGCGGCGGCCCGCGGGCGCACCGGCGAGGACGTCACCGAGCTGCTCGCCCGCCAGACCGACCTCGAGCAGCGCCTGCGCCGGGCCACCTGGCACCGCGAGGGCAGCGGCGCGGAGAAGGGCACGACCGTGCGCGCCGGTGCCCTGGCCGACCTGCTCGACGGCGAGGCGCTGGTCTCCTACAGCCGCTACCGCGACGAGGTCGTGGCCGTCGTGCTCGACCGCGGGCGGCGCAGGCTGGCGCACCTGGGCGACTGGGGTCGCGTCCGGTTCGAGGCCGACGCGCTGCAGTTCGCGCTGCGCAGGCTGGTGCGCCCAGGCCTGCCCGCCGCGATGGACAGCGCCTGGACCAGCGCCCGGCACGCGCTGGCCCGGCTGCGCGAGCTGCTGGTGGCCCCGCTCGGGGTCGGCGCGGACACCCCACTGGTCGTGGTGCCCGCCCGCGGCACCCACCGGCTGCCCTGGTCGGCGCTGCACAGCGCCCCGGTGTCGGCCGCCCCGTCGGCGACGCTGTGGGCGGGCACGCGCGAGCGGCCCGTCGAGCACGGCGGGCGGGCGCTGGTCGTGGCCGGGCCCGGCCTGGACGGCGCCGAGCACGAGGTGGCCGTCGTGGCCGGCTGCCACCCCGGCGTCGACGTGCTGGTGCCGCCGGAGAGCACCGCGCAGGCCGTGGTCGACGCGATCGGCCGCTGCGACCTGGTCCACTTCGCCTGCCACGGCCTGCTGCGCGCCGACAACCCGACGTTCTCCGCGCTGGAGCTGACCGGCGGCCAGCTCACCGTGCACGAGCTCGACCTGCGCGCCGTCGCGCCGCGGCGCGTGGTGCTCGCCTCCTGCGACTCCGCGGCCGACGTCTCCTACGCCGGGAACGAGCTGCTCGGGTTCGTCAGCGCGCTGCTCGCCCGGGGCACCGCGGGCGTGGTGGCCAGCGTCGTGGTCGTGCCGGACGCCGAGGCCGTGCCGCTCATGCGGTCGCTGCACGGCAGGCTGGCCGCGGGCGAGCGCATGGCGTCCGCGCTGTTCGAGGCGCGGGCCGCCCAGGGCACCGACGACCCGCGCGACTTCGTCAACTGGTGCGCCTTCACCGCCTACGGCGCGGGCTGATCCCGGCTCAGGCCGACTCGCCCGCCCGGGAGCCCAGGCGCGGGAAGGGCCGGACCGAGAACACCACCTCGACGGGCACCTCGAAGTACTCCGCGACGCGCAGCGCGAGGTGCAGGCTCGGGCTGTACTCGCCGCGCTCGAGGTAGCCGATCGTCTGGTAGTGCACGCCGAGCGCCTCGGCCAGCTCGCGCCGGGAGACGCCGCGCTCGGCGCGCAGCATGGCGATGCGGTTGTGGATGGTCTCGGACATCGCGACCATCCTCTACGTCCGCTGCAGCGCCTGCTGCCGGCGGGCCTCCACCGCCGAGCCGGACTCCCGCCGGGCCATCCGGCGCAGCAGCACCGGGCCCAGCAGCAGCCCGACCGCGGCCCACGCCCCGAGCACCGCGATCGTCTCCAGCGTGCGCCACGACCCGCCGATCTCCATCGCGACCGCCTCGGGGGGCAGGAACGACGAGCGCAGCCCGAGACCGAGCCAGTAGACGGGGAACGCCTGCACGGCGACCTGGACCCAGCCCCACAGCACCTGCACCGGGAAGAACAGGCCCGACAGCATGGCCAGCCCGATCGTGGCGAGGAAGCCGAGGCCACCGATGACCCGGGGGCTGCGGATGACCGACCCGACCAGGATGCCGAGAGGCAGGCAGGCCACCAGGCCCAGCGCCACCCAGCCGGCCAGGCCCAGCCAGAACACGGCGTCGCCGACCGGCACCCCCGGCACGATGAACATCGCCGGGACCAGCACGATCAGGATCGACAGCAGCCCGTCGAGGGCGGCGGCCACGCAGAGCCCGACGACGTAGCTGGACATGCCGCCCGGTACGGCCTTGGCCCGCAGCAGCGTGCCGTCCTCGCGCTCGGCGGACAGGCTGTACGCGGTGCCCATCACCCCGAAGGCCAGTCCGATCGCGAGGATGCCGGGCAGCAGCGCGGCGCTGAGCGAGAGCCCGGTGTCGCCGAGCGTGGACCCCCGGTTGAGGATCAGCACGACGAGCGGCACGGCGTTCCAGAACACCGTCTGGAAGAGGCCTTCGCGGGTGGTCAGCAGGCTGCGGTAGGTGATCCAGCCCCGGGCCAGGCCGAGCCGCAGCGTCGGGAGCACGGCGGGGGATGCGGTCGCGGTGGTCATGCCGGCACCCCCTCGACCCGGGTGCGCCCGGGGAGCGGTCCGTCCTCGTGCTGGTGCACCATCGCCATGTAGGTGTCCTCCAGCGAGGCCCGGCGGACCTCGAGCTCGTGGATCTCCTCGCCCGGCGCGCCGAGCAGCTCGCGCAGGAAGGCGACCGAGTCGTCGGTGCTGTGCACGAACCGCTCCCCGCCGCGGGTCCACCGGATCTCGCTGCGGCCGGCGACCCGGCGGGCCAGCTGGTCGGCGCTGCCGTCGGCGACGATCCGCCCGGCGGCCAGGATGAGGATCCGGTCGGCCAGCCGCTCGGCCTCGGCCAGGTCGTGGGTGGTGAGCAGGATGGTGGTGGCCTCGTCGTCGGCGAGGCGGTGCACCAGGTCGTGGAAGTCGCGGCGGGCCTCGGGGTCGAAGCCCGCGGTCGGTTCGTCCAGGAACAGCAGCCGGGGCCGCCCGACGATGCCGATGGCCACGTCGAGGCGGCGGCGCTGCCCGCCGGACAGCGAGGCGATCCGCTGGTCGCGGCGGTCGGCGAGGCCGACGGTCGCGAGCAGTTCGTCGGTGTCGATCGGGCGGCGGCGCCCGGGCTCGCTGAACCGGGCGTAGTGCGCGCCGAGGTGGGCGAGCAGCTCGCGCACCTTCCACTTCCCGTGGTCGCGCCAGGACTGCAGCACCATGCCGATCTCCGAGCGCCAGCGCTCGTCGCCGCGGGCCGGGTCGACCCCGAGCACGCGGACCTCGCCCGCGGAGCGCTCCCGGAAGCCCTCCAGGATCTCGATGGTGGTGCTCTTGCCCGCCCCGTTCGGGCCCAGCAGGGTGACGACCTCCCCGGCGCGGACGTCGAAGTCCAGGCCGCGCAGGACGTCGGTGCTGCCGTAGCGCATGCGCAGCCCGCGCACGCGGACCACCGGGTCCGGTTCCTCGACGTTCTCCAGCATGGTCGCCCCCATGTGATGGTCCATTGCTCCCCTGCTGCGAAAAGTAGCACATGTACTACAAGCAAGGCCACTAATCGGACACAACGGACCAGATGCGGGGAAGGGTGCTGCGCGAGCCGGACCGGTCGTCGTCCGGTCGTCGACCGGTGCCCGATCGATGAGCGATCAACAGTATCGGGGGACCGGTTCACCGCTCAGGGACCACGGGGGAGCCCCGCGGGTGCGGGGCGGAGAGAGGTGGGCATGAGCAACTGCGTGCGGGCCGCCGCCCGGCCGGGGGCGGCCGCGGCGGAGACCGACCCCGACGACGTCGCCGCGTTGGTCGGGCGGGCCGCGGCCGGTGAGGAGGACGCGTGGGACGCGATCGTCGAGCGCTTCAGCGGCCTGGTGTGGGCGGTGGCAGGCGGCTACCGGCTCGGCCCCGCCGACACCGCCGAGGTCACCCAGACCACCTGGCTGCGGCTGCTGGAGAACCTCGACCGCATCCGCGAGCCCGCCCGGCTGGGCGGCTGGCTGGCCACCACGGCCCGCCGCGAGGCGCTGCGGATGCTGCGGCTGCGGGCCCGCGAGTTCCCCGAGGACAGCGCCGAGCTCGACGTCGAGCGCGACCCGGGGCCGACGCCCGAGGAGGCCGTGCTCGACGAGGACCGCGACCGGCGCCTCTGGTCGGCCTTCACCCAGCTGCCCGAGCGCTGCCGGGTGCTGCTGCACCTGGTGGTCGTGGTGGCGCCGCCCTACGCGGAGGTCGCCGCCGCGCTCGACCTGCCGGTCGGCAGCATCGGCCCCAGCCGGGCCCGCTGCCTGCGCCGCCTGCGCCGGCTCTACCAGGACGGTCCGTCCGGCACGGGCGAGGACGGGGAGACCGACGATGCCCGCTGAGCTGACCAGCGCCGACCGCGCGCTCCTGCGCGACCTGGCCGCAGTGCTCGCCAGGGTCGCCGCCGTGCCCCCGGACGTGGTGCGGGCGGCCAAGGGATTGTTCACCTGGCGCACCGTCGACGCCGAGCTCGCCGCCGTCGCGTACGACTCGCTGCTCGACGACGGCGCCGCGGCGGCCCGCTCGGTGGCCGGGCCGCGGATCGTCACCTTCGAGGCGGGCGACCTCACCGTCGAGGTCGAGGTCGACGATCGGCCCAGCGGCCGCCGCCTGGTCGGGCAGCTGGTGCCCGCCCAACCGGCCGCGTTGGAGCTGCGCCAGCTGACCGTCGACCCGTCGGGCGCGATCGCCACCACCGCCGACGAGCTGGGCCGCTTCCTGCTCCCGATGCCCGCGGAGGTCACGCTGGTGCGGGTCCGCGTGACGCTGGCCGACGGGCGGGTCGTGGAGTCCGCCGCCGTCCGCCTCTGACAGCCCGCCCGGGTTGCGCCCGGCCGCCGGGGGTCGGCGGCCGGGCGGAGAACCGGGCCAACGAGGCTGGGCCAACGCGCCACTCGCTCGCCGGGTGGGACGAGAGTCCCGCTCGTTCCACGGGGCGCAACGAGAGTCGCGCTCGCTCCGCCGGGCGCAACGAGAGTCGCGCTCGCCCAACGAGGCTGGCCGAACGCCCCACTCGCTCGCCGGGTGGGACGAAAGTCGCGCTCGCTCCACGGGGCGCAACGAAAGTCGCGCTCGCTCCCCGGGCGAGGCGGCGCGCAGCGCCCACCCCACCCCCGGCAGGGGAGCACTTCCCACCCCCTGCTGGAGCTGAGGTCGCCCGCCGCGGAGGCGCCGCCGGAGGCGCAGTAGGCCGCAGCGTTGGCGGGCGGCGCGCCCAGCCGAGGGCCCAGCTCATGGACAGGTGAAGAGCGCGCCTGCGCGGCGGGCGCCCTCGGATCAAGCAGGGGGTTCGGCTCCTGCCCTCACGCCGACCCGCCCAGCGTCGCACGCCCGGCAAAACCCCCGCACGCCTGGCATCCACGGGCTGCGGCTGGGAGCGGAGGGTGCGGGGGCCTTCCGGGCGTGCACGTCTGTGCGTGCCGACGTGACGGCAGGGGCCTCGGGGGAGGAGTGGCGCTACGCGCCCATCGAGGCCGTCCTGCCTCGCGGCGCTGCGCGCCGCCTCGGCGAGACGAGAGCGACTTTCGTCCCATCCGGCGACACGAGAGCGGCTTTCGTCCTGCCGGGCGGCGCGAGAGCCACTCTCGTGGGGGGGGGGGGGGGGGCCCCCCCCCGGGGGGGGGGGGGGCGGGGGGGCCGGGGGGGGGGCGGGGCGCCGCCACTCCCACTCGCGTGTCGTGGGGCCCCGCCCCACCCGCCGACGGCTTCGTTCTCGACGGCGCCCTGCTGCGGGGTCTTCCAGGACGCCGACGGGCCACCGCCGGCGGCGGCCAGGATCCGGTCCAGCTCGGCCTCGTCGACGTGGCGCTGGAGGTCGGTGCGGAGGACGCCCTCGCCACCCCACCGCTCGTCGCCTCCACGGCGAGCAGCACTTGGCCGTCTTCGACTGGCCGTAGGCGACCCACAGGTCGTACGGGCGGAGAACCGCCGCTCAGACGCCCGGCATGATCCGCACGGCCTTGCCGAAGTCGGGCACCCGGGTGCCGTTGCGCAGGATCTCGGTGACCGCTCCGCGCGGGGTGAGCTCGGGGCGCTCCGCGCACAGCTGCGCCACCAGCCCGCAGATCTGCGGCGCGGCGAACGAGGTGCCGTACCAGAGCGCCCACTCGCCGCCGGGGCGCCACTCGTCGGCGGCGCGGGTGTCGACGGCGGGGTTCTCGCGGCCGGTCACGAACGTGGAGACGATGCCCTGCCCGACGGTGGAGCAGTCGACGGTGGCGCCGCGGCTGGAGAACACCGTGGGCTGCATCCGGTCGTCCAGCGCGCCCACCGAGACCACCCGCTTGAACGCGGCGGGCCAGCAGGGTCGGCGGTCGCCGTAGTTGCCCGCGGCCGCGACGATGGCGACCTCGTCGCCGCGCCCGTGCTCGGACACGTGGTCGTCGATGATCTCCAGGGCGACCTGCAGCGCCACCGGCGGCACGTCGTCGAGGGTCTGCGAGCCGACCGACAGGTTGACCACGCGGGCGCCGTCGCGCACGGCCCGGATCATGGCGGCGCCCAGGGTGATCTCGCTGCCGATGCCGTCGACGTCGAGGGCGCGGTAGGCCTGGATGCGGGCGTCGTACTGCTCGCCGCGGTCGCGGCGGGAGGCCTGGGCGAGCACCCCGGCGACGAACGTGCCGTGCGCGGCGCCGAAGCCGAGCACGTCCTCCCCGGGGCGCTGCAGCTCGTCGATGTTGCCGGGGACGGGCTGGCCCTCCTCGATCCGCTCGACGTCGAGCAGCCGGTCCTTGGCGGTGCGGTCGGGGCGGGCGATGCCGGTGTCGACGACGGCCACGGTGACGGCGCGCTCGCTGGTGCGGGTGAACGGGGCGGGCCTGCTGGTGGTGTTCTCCGGGCCGCCGTCGCCCTTGACCCACGGGTTGAGCGGGGTCACGTGGTTGGCCGAGGCCGGGTACCCGGCCCGGCGCAGCTGGCGGACCAGCTCGACCATGCCGGCCATCGGGACGTCGAGGGTGAAGCGGGTGATCCGCCCCTCGAACTCCGCGGGCACCTTCGTCTCGAGCGGGCCGTGCCCGGCGATCAGCTCCCGGAAGCGCTCGTCGACGGCCTCGGTGCGGGTGACCAGCTCGCCGCGCATGACGAGCACGCCGAAGTTGGGGTCGTCGTCGCCGGGGTCGCAGAGGTCGACCTGCGTCATCCCGTCGAGGCGGCGGTCCTGCAGCAGGCCGACCAGCCCCCGGAAGTAGGGCTTGTCGCCGCTGGCGAGGTGGCGGACGCCGGCCATGACGGCCTCGACCTCGGCCGGGGGCACCGGCGCGCACATGCCGGTGTGGCGCTCGCTGTAGGGTCCGAACCGCTCACCGTTGGATCCACTCTGCACGGGGAACTCCTTGCTCGTCGGGGGAGTCTGTGTGCGCCGAGGAGCGGGCGCATCCATGGAGACCGAGTCCGCAACCGACCTCCTGATACCGGCGCTGGAGCTGTACCGCCGGGTGGTCGCCGACCCCATGTCCAGCGGTGCGGACGCCGCGGCGATGGTCGCACTGGCGCGCGCGGGGCTCGACGACGGCGGCCGGGGCGCGGAGGCGCTGGTCGCGGCGCTGCGGGCGCAGGCGTGGTTCGAGCACGCCCGGCTGGCCAACAGCGCGGCGAAGTCGCTGCTCGACGAGGCGGCCCGGATCGCCCGCAGCCACCGCGCCGACGAGCGGCTCTCCGAGGTGCTCATCACCCGCGCCGCGGTCAACATGGAGCGGGGCAGCCACGCCGCGGCCCGCCGCGACCTCGACGCCGCGCTGGAGGCGGCGGGCGGTGAGCCCCCGGCCGAGGCCGGGCTGGCGCAGGCCGGGCTGTTCTTCAACACCGGCAGGCTGGACGCGGCCGCCGTGCTGTGCCGGCGCGTGCTCGCCGACCGCACCGCCTCGACCGACCTGCGGGCCAAGGCGGCCAACAACCTGGCCATGATCGAGGCCGGGCGCGGCCGCCCGGCCGAGGCGCTGGCGCGCCTGGACGAGGCAGACGAGCTGGCCACCGGCCTGGACGCGCTCGGGGCGGCGTTCTGCTCGACGCGGGCCTGGGTGCTGGCCCAGGCCGGGCGGCCCGCGGAGAGCCTGGAGCGGTTCGAGGAGGCCGAACGGCGCTTCCTCGGCGCCGGCCTGCCGACCGGTGAGCTGCTGATGGAGCAGCTCGACGCGCTGGTCGACCTGCGGCTCATCCCGGAGGCGCGCCGGCTGGCGGTGCGCGCGGTCCGCGAGTTCACCGCCCCCGACGTGGCGCTGATGGCCGCCGACGCGCGGCTGCGGCTGGCCCAGGTCGACCTGCTGGCCGGGGCGGCGGCGGAGGCGCTGGAGCAGGCCGGTCTGGCCGCGGCGGCGCTGCACGAGCAGCGCAGGCCGGGCCCCCGCGCCCGCGCGCAGACCGTCGCGGTGGCCGCCGCCCTGCGGCTCGACGCCGTCGGCCCGGCCGAGCTGGCCACCGCCCGGCGGGCCGCCCGCACCCTGCAGCGGCTGGGGCAGCCGACCGCGGCCGTCGACGCGCACCTGGTCGCCGGGCGGGCCGCGCTGGCCCTGCGCCGCACCCGCACCGCCCACGAGCACCTGGCCGCCGCGCAGGCGCTGGCCAGGGGCCGCGGCGGCACGGTGCTGGTCCGGCTGCGCGGGCGGCTGGCCGCGGCGCTGGCCGCGCAGGCCCGCGACGACCCGGCCGGCGTGCGCAGGCACGGCCGGGCCGGGCTGGCCGACCTGTCCCGGCACCGGGCCGCGCTCGGGTCGGCCGAGCTGCGCGCGCTGGCCTCCGGGCACGGCGCCGAGCTGGGGCGCGTCGTGCTGCGCGCGCTGCTGCGCACGGCCCGCCCGGTCGACGTCCTGGCCTGGCTGGAGCGCACCCGCGCCGCCGCCCAGCTGGTCGTGGCGCCCGCCCCGCGGCCCGAGGTGGCGGCCGGGCTGGCCGCGCTGCACGCCGCGCAGGCCGAGCTGGACGCCGTCCGGTCGGCCGGTCGCGGGGAGCCCCGCGAGCTGCGGGTCCGGCTGGCCGCGCTGGAGACCGAGGTGCGGCGCACCGCCTGGAAGCACCCCTCGCCGACCGACCCGGCGGGACGGCCGGTGCCCGTCGCGCAGGCCAGGGCCGCGCTCGGCGACCGCGTGCTGGCCGCGTTCGGGGCCGCCGACGGGCGGCTGTTCGCGGTGCTGGTCACCGCGACCCGCACCCGGCTCGTCCCGCTGGGGGCGGTCGAGGACGTGGCCACCGAGTCCGACGCGCTGCTGTTCGCGCTGCGCCGGTCCACCCGGCCGGGCCCGCCCCGCTCGCTGGCCACGGCCAGGGCCAGCGCGGAGCACGCGGTGGACGCCCTGCGCCGGGCCCTGCTCGACCCGCTCGGCCTGGACCCGGGCACCCCGCTCGTCGTGGTGCCCGACCCGACCACCCTGGCGGTGCCGTGGTCGGCGCTGCACCCGGCGCCGGTGGCGGTGGCCCCGTCGGTGTCGTCGTGGGTGCGCTCGCTGCCCGCCCCGGGCGCCGCCGCGCCGACCGGGCGCACGGTGCTGGTCGCCGGCCCCGACCTCGACGGCGCCCAGCAGGAGGTCGGCGAGCTCGCGGCGCTGCACCCGGACGCCGCGGTGCTGGCCCCGCCGCGGTCCACGGTGCCCGCGGTGATCGCCGCGCTGGCCGGCGCCGACCTCGCCCACCTCGGCTGCCACGGCCTGCTGCGGGTGGACAACCCGACCTTCTCCGCCCTGCGCCTCTGCGGCGGCGACCTGACCCTGCACGCGCTCGACCAGCTCGGCGCCGCCCCGCGCCGGGTGGTGCTGGCCGCGTGCGACTCGGCCAACGGGTTCGCCTACGACGGCAACGAGGTGATCGGCTTCGTCGGGGCGCTGATGGCCCGCGGCTCGACCGCCGTCGCCGCGAACAGCGCACCGGTCGGCGACCTGGAGTCGGTGGCGCTGACCGTGGCGATCCACCGGGCGCTGCGCGCCGGGGCCCCGATGGCCGACGCGGTGCACGCCGGCCGGGCCGGCCTGGACCGGGAGGACCCGCGCCAGTTCGTCAGTTGGTGCGTCACGACCGCCTTCGGTGGCGGATGAGCGGGAGGAACACCGTGAACGACGACACGCTCGGGCGGACCAGGCGGTCCCTGCACGGGATCGCCGAGCTGGTGCTGGCCGGCCCGCAGCACCGGGCCAGCGGCAGGATCCGGCTGCGGGTGACCCCGGGCGGCTTCGGCGGGGTGACGACCGACCTGCGGGTCGAGGGCACCGACCTGGTCGGCCCGGCCGGGCGCGTCCCGCTCGCCGGCACCTACCGCGAGGTCGCCACGGCCGCCGGTGTCGACGTCGGCGCCCCGCAGGACGTCTACTCCGACACGACCGGCATCGACCCCGACGAGCCGATCGACCTCGACCCGGCCGCGGTCGCGCTGGTGACGGGCTGGTTCGCGCTCGGCGACGCGGCCCTGCGCGCGTTCGCCGCTGATGTCGGCGGCGACGCGGAGCCGGTGCTGTGGCCCGAGCACTTCGACCTGGCGATCGCCGTGGACGAGGTCAACTACGGCGCCTCCGCGGGCGACGCGGGCGAGCCCCGGCCCTACGCCTACGTCGGCCCGTGGACCCCGCGGGAGGGCGAGTTCTGGAACGCCCCCTTCGGTGCCCTCCGCCCCGCCGAGGACTTCCCCGACGTCGACACCCTCACCGCGTTCTTCGCCGAAGGCCGCCGCTCCGCCGCCCAGCCCTGACCGTCGAGAACGAACTCGTCGTCGTCTTGGACCGGTCCAACCGACGACGAGTTCGTTCTCGACGAGGGCTGGTCAACTTAGGTTGACCGGTGTGGACGAGACCCTGGTGGCCCTCGCGGCCCGGGCCGACGACGGTGGTCCGCTGGAGGCCCTGCGCGCCCTGGCCGAACTGCGCCGCCGGCTCGACCGGCTGGAGGCGGTGGCGGTGCGGCGCGCGCGGGTGCGCGGCGTGATGTGGATCCACATCGCGGCCGCGCTCGGCGTCTCCAAGCAGGCCGTCCACAAGAAGTACGGCGGGCGGCGCCTGCTGCCCGGCGGCGGCTGACGGGGGAGGAAGCGATGACGGCGACCTGGGCGGCCCGGTTCGACGGCGCGCCGCGGCTGATCGACGTCGGCGGGCGCACGGTCTGCGCGCGGATCCGGGGGAGCGGCCCCACCGTGGTCCTGGAGGCCGCGGGCACCGGGCAGGGCACCGGCGACGCGTGGGGCCGCGCCGTCGAGGACGGCCTGCCCGCGATGGCGACGGTCGTCTCCTACGACCGGGCCGGCGTCGGCTGCTCGCAGGGGCCGCCGCGGCGGACGATCACCGAGATGGCCGACGACCTGCACGACCTGCTGGGCGCACTGGCGCTGCCCGGTCCCGCCGTGGTGGTGAGCTGGTCCTACGGCGGGCTGGTCTCCGCGCTGCACGCGGTGCGGCACCCCGGGGACGTGGCGGGCCTGGTTCTCGTCGATCCGACGTAGATCTCGCCCCCGCCCGTCCCGCGAGCCCTGCGGCGCCCGCTGGAGGCCCTCGGCGGCGCCCGGTTGCGGGTGCTGGCCTGGAGGTCGGCGCGGGGCCTGCTCGGCGCCCGGGTCGTCGACCGGATGGCAGGCGAGGGGGCGACCGACGAGATGCGCGAGCAGGCCGCCCGGTCCGCCCGCGACCCGGAGGCGATCCGCGCCATGGCCCGGATGCTCGCCCGCATGGACGCCCACATGAGCGAGGTCGACGCCGTCCTGAGCGCCCCGGGCGCCCGCTTCCCCGACGTGCCCGTCACGGTCCTCGCGGCCGGCGTGCGCCCGGAGCGGATGCCCCGCAAGTACCTGGACCACGTCGACGAGAGCCACCGGCGGCTGGCCGGGTTGGCTCCCCGCGGGCGCGTCGTCGTCGCCGAGGGCGCGACCCACCAGGTCCCCTACGAGCGCCCCGACGCGGTCCTGCAGCACGTGGCGTGGGTGCTCGGCGCGGTGCGCTGAGGCGTCGGCGGCGCGGCCCGTGTCAGGAAAGCCACCATCAGGACGCCTGGTGTCCTGATGGTGGCTTTCCTGACATCGAGCGGGAGAGGCGGTCAGCGCATGGCGCGGTTGATCGCCGAGACGACGGCCTTCAGCGAGGCGTTGACGAGCGAGCCGTCGACCCCGACGCCCCACAGCACGGTGCCCTCGACCGCGCACTCGACGTAGGCCGCGGCCCGGGCGTCGTCGCCAGCGGACATGGCGTGCTCCTGGTAGTCCAGCACGCGGATGTCGAAGCCGATCCCGGCCAGCGCGTCGACGAACGCGGCGAGCGGGCCGTTGCCGGTGCCGGTGATCTCGTGCAGGTCGCTCTCCACCCGCACGGTGGCCACGATCTCGTCGTTGCCCTCGCCGTCGCTGGTCAGCCGGTGGCGGATCAGCTTCAGCGGGGTGACGCGGTCCAGGTACTCGGTCTCGAAGGAGTCGCGCATCTCCTTGGGCGAGATCTCGCCGCCCTCGGAGTCGGTCAGCTCCTGCACGACCCGGCTGAACTCCATCTGCAGCCGCCGCGGCAGGTCCAGCTGGTGCTCGGTCTTCATGATGTAGGCGACGCCGCCCTTGCCGGACTGCGAGTTCACCCGGATCACGGCCTCGTAGGTGCGCCCGATGTCCTTCGGGTCGACCGGCAGGTACGGGACCTCCCAGCGGAAGTCGTCGACGGAGACGCCGGCCTCGGCGGCGTCGGTCTTCATCGCGTCGAAGCCCTTGTTGATCGCGTCCTGGTGGCTGCCGGAGAACGCGGTGTAGACCAGGTCGCCGCCCCACGGGTGGCGCTCGCCGACGGGCAGCTGGTTGCAGTACTCGACGGTGCGCCGGATCTCGTCGATGTCGGAGAAGTCGATCTGCGGGTCGATGCCCTGGGTGAACAGGTTCATCCCCAGGGTGACCAGGTCGACGTTGCCGGTGCGCTCGCCGTTGCCGAACAGGCAGCCCTCGATGCGGTCGGCGCCTGCCTGGTAGCCCAGCTCGGCCGCGGCCACGGCGGTGCCGCGGTCGTTGTGCGGGTGCAGGCTCAGCACGATGCCCTCGCGGCGGGCCAGGTTGCGGTGCATCCACTCGATGGAGTCGGCGTAGACGTTCGGGGTGGCCATCTCCACCGTCGCCGGCAGGTTGACGACCATCGGCGACTCGGGGGTGGGCTGCCAGATCTCGCTGACGGCGTTGCAGACGTCGACGGCGTACTGGAGCTCGGTGCCGGTGTAGGACTCGGGGGAGTACTCGAAGCGCCAGTCGGTGTGCGGGTACTTCTCGCTGAACCGCAGCACGTCCTCGGCGCCGTCGGTGGCGATCTTGGAGATGCCTGCGCGGTCGGAGCGGAACACCACCCGCCGCTGCAGGATCGACGTCGAGTTGTACAGGTGCACGATGGCGCGCGGCGCGCCCTCGCAGGCCTCGTACGTGCGCTCGATCAGCTCGGTGCGGGCCTGGGTCAGCACCTGGATCGTGACGTCCTCCGGGATCAGGTCCTTCTCGATGATCTCGCGGACGAAGTCGAAGTCGGTCTGGCTGGCCGCCGGGAACCCGACCTCGATCTCCTTGTAGCCCATCCGCACCAGCAGGTCGAACATGCGCCGCTTGCGGGTCGGGCTCATCGGGTCGATCAGGGCCTGGTTGCCGTCGCGCAGGTCGACCGCGCACCACAGCGGCGCGGTGGTGATGCGCTTGTCGGGCCAGGTGCGGTCGGGCAGCGATACCGGCTCGACGAACTCGTGGAACGGCTTGTACCGGTGCACCGGCAGCTGGGAGCCGCGCTGCGGGTTCCACACCGGCTGGGTATCGGGGACCGCGCGGTCGGGCGTGCGCAGACGACTGGTGGTGGACGAGACGTAGGCGTCCGGTGACATGGTCATGCGGGGTGCTCCTGGGTGTGCCGATCAACGGAAGTGACCGGCGCACGCCTCAGACCCGCGACGGAGGGCCGGTCGGTCAGACCCCGCCGCGGCGACGAAGGAGCAGGCGCGCCACGGGGTGACCATAACCCCTCCGCCCCCCGTCGCCGCAACCCGCGGCCGGGGGTCACCGCTCGGGCGACCGCCCCGACCGCCGCAGCCGACCCGCCTCCCGCGCGTGGACGGCGAGGGCGCAGGGCCAGGTCGAGGCGGGGATCGGTGCCTGCGGCGGGGAAGAGAGGCTGCGGTCGAACCTGGCCCGGAAGCTCCTGACGAGCGGGGAGCTCGGCGTCTCCCGCAACGCGCTCCTCGCGGGGAGGAGGAGGGCTGCAGGACGCCCTACTCCACGACCCCCGGCGCGGCAGGCTGCCGATCGGGGCGCCGTGGTCCACTATGCGTGTCGGCGGATCGGTGTCCGACGGGGAGGAACGACCGGATGGTGGTAGCTCGTCGCGGGGCGGACACCGCGGCCACCGTGCTGCGGTTCATCGGCCTGGCCTTCGTCCTCATCCTGGTCCTGCACATCCTGCTGACCCTGCTGGCGAACCCCGGCCACGAGGTGACCCAACTGGTCGCCCGCGCCGCCGACTACCTCGACCTGGGCCTCGACGGCCTCTTCGTCCCCGACAGCCCCCAGGTCGCGGTGCTCCTCAACTACGGCGTCGCCGCACTGCTGTGGTACCTGATCACGATCGTCGTCGTCCGCCTGGTCCAGCGCCTCGGCTGACCGCCGCCCACCGCGCACACCCAGTCGCCACCGCGCACATGTCGGGGCGTGTGCGCGGTGGCCACCCGGTGCGCGCGGTGCCCCGAACCTCCGCTCGTCGTGGGCGCCGCTGTAAGCGAGTGGCGCGCTCGCGCGGCGAGGTTGGGCGAGCGCGCCGCTCGCTCGGGCGGTCCGGTGCCTGCGCCCGCTTCGCGATGACCACGCACACCCAGTCGCCACCGCGGGCATCTACTGGCCACGGCGCACACGTCAGGACGTGTGCGCGGTGGCCACGCGGTGCGCGCGGTGCCCAGGGACCCCGCCGAACCCCCGTCATCTCCCCCGGCAACCCCGCCGGTCCCCCGGAGAAGTGCCCCCTGCCGTCGCGTCGGCACGCGCAGCGTGCATGGCCGGCCCGACCTCCGCACCCCGCCCTGCGAGCCGCAGCCCGTGGATGCCAGGCGTGCGGGGGTCGGGACGGCCATGCCAACCTGAGTGGGACGACGCGACGGCAGGGGGCACTTCGACCCCCCCCTGCTGGAGCCGAGGCCCGCCGGAGGCGCTCTTCACCCCGCCTTCGACGCGCTCTTCTCCTGGAGCGGACGCGCGCGGACGCCTTCAGTAGGCAGGGACGTCGCGGGGCGGCGTGCCCAGCCTCGGGCGAGCGAGTGGGTCGAAGGCGGGGTGACAGGCGCCTCCGCGGCGGGCGACCCTCTGATCGAGCAGGGGTTCGGCCCCTGCCGTCACGTCGTCACGCCCAGCGAAGCACGCCGTCAGCGACCCCACACGGTTGGCATCCACGGGCTGCGGCTGGCATCAGGGGGTGCGGGGTCACTGCCGTCGCGCTCTGCCGAGCGCGCCGACGTGACGGCAGGGGCCTCGGGGAGGGGAGTGGCGCTGCGCGCCGCCTCGCGGCGCTTGCGCGCCGCATCGGCGGAGTGAGAGTGGCGTTCGCCCAACCTTGTTGGGCGAGAGTCGTTTTCGCCCAGCCAGGTGGGACGAGAGTGGTTTTCGTCCCCCTGCGCCGGACGAGAGTGACTTTCGTTGCGTCTCGCGGGACGAGAGTCACTCTCGTCCCGCCTCGGGTGAGCGAGTGGCGCGCTCGGCCAACCCCGTTGAGCGAGAGGCGCTCTCGCTCACCGGGACGCGACGCGGACCGGCGGGAAACGGTGCCGGAACACTGTCCTCGCGCTCACGACACCGTTCCCGGCCGTTCACCCCGACCTGCGTTGATAGCGGCATGGCCCACCTGCTGGTGTCCCTGTCCGGTCTGACCGACGACCTCGCCGCCCGCGCGGGCCACCTCGCCGACGCGCTCGACCAGCGCGGGGTGCCGCTGACCCTGCTGGTGCGCCCGTGCGGGCCCGACGGGCCGCTGCGCCCCGGCGGGCTGGTCGACTGGCTGCGCCACCGGCGGGAGGGTGGCGACGCGCTGGTGCTGCACGGCTTCGACCACACCGCCGACCCCACCGCGGCGCGCAACCCCATCGCGCTGGGCAGGCGGGCCGAGTTCGCCGCGCTGCCCCGGCACGAGGCCGGACTGCGGCTGACCGCGGCCCGGCGGGTGCTGACGGGCGTCGGGCTGCGCACCGACTCGTTCGCGCCGCCGCGCTGGTCGGCCTCGCCGGGGACGGTGGCCGCGCTGACCGAGCAGGGCTTCGCCGTGCTCGCCGACGAGGCGGGCGTCCGCAGGCTGGACGGGGCGGCGCCGCCGCTGCGCGGGCGGGTGCTGGGGCTGCGGTCGCGCTCCGCGGCCGACGTGCGGGGCCCGCGCCGGCTCGCCGCGGACGCGACCAGGGCGGCCCGGCGCGGCGAGGCGGTGCGCATCGACGTCCGCGCGGTCGACCTGGGGTACGCCGACCGGTTCGCCGCCGTGCTCGCCGCGGTGGACGCGGCCCGGGCCGCGGGCGCGGTGCCCGCCGACTACCGGTTGCCGGCCGCGGCGCGGGCCGCCTGAGGCCTCAGAGCGTCGTGGCGGTGGCCTTGTCGAGGACCTTGAGGGCGGTCCGCTCCGGGGCCAGCTTCTCGAACATGCCGTACCAGATGGCCGGGTTGGACAGCACGGCCTCGTGGATCGGCACGGCCGTCGCCGGGGCCACCGCCCGCAGGTAGTCGACGGCCTCGGACAGCTTCAGCCAGGGCGCGCCGGTGGGCAGGAACAGCACCTGGACCGGGCCCGGCGGGGCGACGAGCGCGTCGCCGGGGTGCAGGTGGGTGCCGTCCACCAGGTAGGCGTTGTTCTCGATGACGGGGATGTCGGGGTGGATGACGGCGTGCTCGCCGCCGAGCACCTCCACCCGGGAGCCGGCGATCCGCGCGGCCGCCCCGGGCAGCAGCACCTCGTGGTCGATGCCCTTCTCCGCGAGGGTGCCCGCCGAGCCCGGGTCGGCCAGCACCCTGGCGTCGGGGTTGGCCCGCAGCAGCGCGGTCAGCCGGTCGGGCTCGAGGTGGTCGAAGTGCTGGTGGGTGACCAGCACCGCGTCCAGGCCGGTGACGCCCTCGAAGCCGGTCGAGAACGCCCCCGGGTCGAACAGCAGCCGCGCGGCGCCGGTGTCGAGCAGCAGGCACGAGTGGCCGAAGTGGGTGATCTCCATGCGGTCCACCCTGGCCCGGGGGGCGCTCACCCGCCAGCTCCACCACCGTAGGCTGGGGGTGTGGCCAGAGTGGTGGTTGACGTGATGCCCAAGCCGGAGATCCTCGATCCGCAGGGCCAGGCCGTGGCGGGTGCGCTGGCCCGGCTCGGCATCGCCGGCGTCGGCGACGTGCGGCAGGGCAAGCACTTCGAGCTCGACGTCGACGACTCGGTCGACGACGACACCCTGCACCGCATCGCGGGCGACCTGCTGGCCAACCCGGTCATCGAGGACTGGGTCGTCACCCGCGTCACCCGGGAGGGGGCGGCGCGGTGAGGATCGGTGTCGTCACGTTCCCCGGGTCGCTGGACGACCGCGACGCCGCGCGCGCGGTGCGCCGGGCCGGTGCCGAGGCCGTCGCGCTGTGGCACGCCGACCACGACCTCGCCGGCGTCGACGCCGTGGTCATCCCGGGCGGCTTCTCCTACGGCGACTACCTGCGCGCGGGCGCCATCGCCAGCCTCGCCCCGATCATGCGCGAGATCGTCGCAGCGGTGGCCCAGGGCCTGCCCGTGCTGGGCATCTGCAACGGCTTCCAGATCCTCTGCGAGGCCGGCCTGCTGCCGGGGGCCCTGGTCCGCAACTCCGGGCTGCACTTCGTCTGCCGCGACCAGCGGCTGCGGGTGGAGTCGGCGTCGACGGCCTGGACCGCCGACCTGGCCGCGGGCCAGGAGCTGCTGATCCCGGTGAAGAACGCGGAGGGCCGCTACGTCGCCGACGCCGCCACCCTGGAGCGCCTCTCGGGCGAGGGCCGGGTGGTGTTCCGCTACCTGGAGCAGAACCCGAACGGCGCCATGGCCGACATCGCCGGGATCAGCTCGGCCGACGGCCGGGTGGTCGGGCTCATGCCGCACCCCGAGCACGCGATCGACCCGCTGACCGGCCCGTCGACCGACGGGCTCGCCCTGTTCACGTCCGTGCTGCGGGCGACGGCTTCGGTAGCCTGAGTGGGTTCACCGACCGGCCGGTGCGACCGGCCGCTCACGGCGGGCGCGCGACCGGCCGTGCCACCGTTACCCGTTCGAGCTGCACGGGCCACGGCGCGCGATCTAGGCTCCGTCGACCCGCACCGCGCCAACACGCGCGGAGCTCCCGAGGAGTACCCCCCGCGATGACCCCCACGGCGACCCGACCGGCCCCGGTCACGCCGCGCCACGTCCTGCTGGTCGAGGACGACCCGGCCGATGTGTTCCTGGTGCGCGAGCTGCTGGCCGAGGTCGATCCGGACCTCGTGGTCTCGGTGGCCGAGTCGGTCGCCGACGTCACCTCCGGCGGTCTGCTCGGTCGCTGCGACTGCGTCCTGCTCGACCTGAACCTGCCCGGCACCGACGGCCTGGAGGGCCTGCGCCAGATCCTGCGCGCCGACGACACCGCCGCCGTGTGCGTGCTGACCGGCCTGGACGACGAGTACCTCGGCACCGCGGCCGTCGCCGCGGGCGCGCAGGACTACCTGGTCAAGGGCAAGGTCGACGGCCAGGTGCTGATCCGCGCGGTGCGCTACGCCGTCGAGCGGCGCCGGGCGGAGGGCAGCCTGATGCGGCTGCGCGAGGAGCAGATGGCGGCCGCCGAGTCGGCCCGCCTGGAGCGCGGCCTGCTCCCCTCGCCGCTGCTGGCCGGCAGCCCGGTGCGGGCCCGCAACTACTACCGCGCCGGGCGCACCCGCTCGTTGATCGGCGGCGACTTCTTCGACGCCGTGCTGGGCGCGAACGGCACGGTGCACGCGATCATCGGCGACGTCTGCGGCCACGGCCCGGACGAGGCCGCGCTGGGCGCCCTGCTGCGGGTGTCGTGGCGGGCGCTGGTGCTGGCCGGCGTCGAGGAGTCGCAGGTGCTGCCGAAGCTGCAGCAGGTGCTGGTCAGCGAGCGGCACGACCGGTCGCTGTTCACCACGGTCTGCACGGTGGCGATCACGGTCGGGCCGTCGGGCGCCAGCGAGGCGCTGGTCCGGCTGGCCGGGCACCCGCCGCCGGTGTCGCTGCTGCCCGAGCCGACCGCCGCGGCCGCGCCGGTCGGGCTGCCGCTGGGCATCCTGCCCGAGGGGGAGTGGGAGCCGGCGACGGTGTCGCTGGACAAGGGGTGGGCGCTGCTGCTGCACACCGACGGACTGATCGAGGGCCGCGGGCCCGTCCCCGGCCAACCGCTGTGGGAGGAAGGGCTGCTCGACGTGCTCGCCGAGGAACGCAACACCGACCTGGAGGCGCTGCCTGCGCGACTGGTCGAGCGCGCCGTGGGCTTCAACGGCGGCCCGCTGGTCGACGACGTGGCCATCCTGCTGCTCTCCGCCGATGCCTCGCCCACCGACGCCGCGCAGACCGTCGCGGTGCACGCGTGACCGTCAGCCTGGAGCGCGAGCCCCGCCGCCGGGCCCTGCGCCACAACCGGTCCGGGGCCGCCGAGGAGCGCTGGCCGCTGTCGCGGATGTTCGGGGTCGGGGTCACGGCCGCCGCGCTCGTGGCGCTCATCGTGATCGGGCTCGGCGCGTTCGGGCTCTGGCAGCTCACGGAGGCCCGCGCGAGGCTGCTGGAGGTCGGCGGCCCGTCGACGCTGGCCGCCGAGCGGTTGACGGTGGCCCTGGTCAACCAGGAGACCGGCATCCGCGGCGCGCAGCTCTCCGGCGGTTCCCCTGAGTTCATCCTCCCCTACCGGGCCGGGGTCGAGGCCAGGCAGACCCAGACCGAGATCATCCGCCGGTTGTCCGGCGAGCCGGGCCAGGAGGCGATCCGCGACGCCCTCGACGGGGTCGAGGCCGGGATCACGCGGTGGCGGGTGGAGTACGCCGAGCCGGTCATCGCCGGGGTCTCGCCCCCGGTGGAGCAGGGCCGTGCGCAGTTCGAGGAGGTGCGCACCGACCTGCACAGGCTGACCGACGCGCTGGCCGTCCAGCAGCAGGGCCTGCGCGCCGGGCTCAACGACTCGGCGTCGTTCCTGATCTGGATCGGCATCGCGATCGTGGTGCTGCTGGCGTCGTTCCTGGTGATCACCGGGATCGGGTTGCGCCGCACGGTGCTGCGCCCGGTCGCCGAGCTCGCGGGCGAGGTGCGCGAGGTCGTGTCCGGCAACGTGCAGCGCGAGGTCCGCGCCGACGGCCCGCGCGAGATCGTCCAGCTCGGCGAGGACGTCGAGGCGATGCGCCGGCACATCCTCAACGACCTGATCGACGCCAAGTCGGTCAACCGGCGCCTCGACGAGCAGGCCCGCGACCTGGAGCGCTCGAACCGCGACCTCGAGCAGTTCGCCTACGTGGCCAGCCACGACCTGCAGGAACCGCTGCGCAAGGTGTCCAGCTTCTGCCAGCTGCTGCAGCGCCGCTACGGCGGGCAGCTCGACGAGCGGGCCGACCAGTACATCGAGTTCGCCGTGGACGGCGCCCAGCGGATGCAGCGCCTGATCAACGACCTGCTGTCGTTCTCCCGGGTGGGCCGCACCACCGAGGCGTTCGAGCGGGTCGACCTGGCCACGGTCGCGAAGTCGGCGGCCGCCCAGCTCGACGGCCTGCGCGAGCAGGCCGGGGGGACGTTCGAGATCGGGGAGCTGCCCGAGGTCCGCGGCGACCGGGCGCTGCTGCAGCAGCTGCTGGTCAACCTGATGGGCAACGGCCTGAAGTTCCACCGCGACGGCGTGCCACCGGTCGTGCGCGTGGACGCCGAGCGCGTCGGCGACAACTGGGAGATCAGCGTCGCCGACAACGGCATCGGCATCGAGCCGGAGTACGCCGAGAAGGTCTTCGTGATCTTCCAGCGGCTGCACGGCCGCGACCGCTACCCCGGCACGGGCATCGGCCTGGCCCTGGCCAAGAAGATCGTCGAGTTCCACGGCGGACGCATCGGGCTCGACTCGCGCAGCGGGTCCGAGCCGGGGGCGAGGATCCGCTTCGCCCTGCCCGCCGACCCGACCGACTCCGAAGAGGAGACCGCGTGACCGACCCCCAGCCCCGCATCATCAACGTGCTGCTCGTCGAGGACGACCCCGGCGACGTGCTGATGACCCGGGAGGCGTTCGACGAGTACCTGCACAACCGCCTCGACGTCGTCACCGACGGCGCCGACGCGCTGTCCTACCTGCGCCAGGAGGGGCAGTACTCGGACGTCCCGCGGCCCGACCTGATCCTGCTCGACCTCAACCTGCCCAAGCGCGACGGGCGCGAGGTGCTGCAGGAGGTCAAGGACGACCCGGACCTGCGCCACATCCCGGTCATCGTGCTCACCACCTCGCAGGCGGAGGAGGACGTGCTGCGCAGCTACCAGCTGCACGCCAACGCCTACGTCACCAAGCCGGTGGACTTCGAGGGCTTCATCGAGGCGATCAAGCAGATCGACCACTTCTTCGTCAGCGTCGTGCAGCTGCCCGGCAAGTCCTGATCCGGGCGCCCGCCGTAGGCTGGGATGTCGTGACGTCCAGCGCCACCACCCCGGCCACCCCCGCCCCCGCCGTCGGTACCGACACCGTCGAGCGCGCCGCGGCCACTCCCGACCAGGTCCAACCGCACCGCGAGCTCGGTCTGAAGGACGACGAGTACGCCCGCATCCGGGAGATCCTCGGCCGCCGACCGACCGACGCCGAGCTGGCGATGTACGCGGTCATGTGGAGCGAGCACTGCTCCTACAAGTCCTCCAAGGTCCACCTGCGCTACTTCGGCGAGACCACCACCGACGAGATGCGCGGCCGGATGCTCGCCGGCATCGGCGAGAACGCCGGTGTCGTCGACATCGGCGACGGCTGGGCGGTCACCTTCAAGGTCGAGTCGCACAACCACCCGTCCTACGTGGAGCCCTACCAGGGCGCGGCGACCGGCGTCGGCGGCATCGTGCGCGACATCATGGCGATGGGCGCGCGCCCGGTGGCGGTGGCCGACTCGCTGCGCTTCGGCGCGGCCGACGCCCCCGACACCCGCCGCGTGCTGCCCGGCGTGGTCGCCGGGGTCGGCGGCTACGGCAACTCGCTCGGGCTGCCCAACGTCGGCGGCGAGGTCGTGTTCGACCGGAGCTACGCGGGCAACCCGCTGGTCAACGCGCTGTGCGTGGGCGCGATGCGCACCGAGGACCTGCACCTGGCGTTCGCCTCCGGTACCGGCAACAAGATCATCCTGTTCGGCGCGCGCACCGGCCTGGACGGCATCGGCGGGGTGTCGGTGCTGGCCAGCGACACCTTCAGCGGCGACGAGACCAGCGCGGGCCGCAAGAAGCTGCCCAGCGTTCAGGTCGGCGACCCGTTCACCGAGAAGGTGCTCATCGAGTGCTGCCTGGAGCTGTTCCGGGCCGGGCTGGTGGTCGGCATCCAGGACCTCGGCGGCGCCGGGCTGTCCTGCGCCACCAGCGAGCTGGCCAGCGCGGGCGACGGCGGCATGCGCGTCGAGCTCGACGC
This sequence comes from Pseudonocardia humida, assembly GCF_023898865.1. Lineage (GTDB taxonomy): Bacteria > Actinomycetota > Actinomycetes > Mycobacteriales > Pseudonocardiaceae > Pseudonocardia > Pseudonocardia humida. Next base: position 94,387 of record NZ_JAGSOV010000063.1, on the reverse strand, counting down.
GGTGCCGCTGCGCGCCTCCGGCATGACCCCCGCGGAGGTCCTGTCCAGCGAGTCCCAGGAGCGCATGTGCGCCGTGGTCCGCCCGCAGGACGTCGAGGCGTTCCTCGCGGTGTGCCGCAAGTGGGACACGCTGGCCACGGTGATCGGCGAGGTCACCGACGGCGACCACCTGGTGATCACCTGGCACGGCGAGACCGTCGTCGACGTGGCGCCGCGCACGGTCGCCCACGACGGCCCGGTCTACCAGCGCCCGGTGCTGCGCTCGGAGTCCCAGGACGCGCTGACGGCCGACACGCCCGACCGGCTCGCCCGCCCGGCGGGCCCGGCCGAGCTGCGCGCCGAGGTGCTGCGCATGGTGGCCAGCCCGAACCTGTGCAGCCGGGCCTGGGTCACCGACCAGTACGACCGCTACGTCATGGGCAACACCGCCGCCGCCCAGCCCGCCGACGCCGGGGTGGTGCGCATCGACGAGGAGACCGGCCGCGGCATCGCGGTCGCCACGGACTGCAACTCCCGCTTCGTCGCGCTCGACCCCTACCTCGGCGCCCAGCTCGCGCTGGCCGAGGCCGGGCGCAACGTGGCCACCAGCGGCGCCCGCCCGCTCGCCGTCACCGACTGCCTGAACTTCGGCTCGCCGGAGGACCCGCACGTCATGTGGCAGTTCGAGCAGGCCGTGCGGGGCCTGGCCGACGGCTGCGCCCGGCTGGGCATCCCGGTCACCGGCGGCAACGTCAGCTTCTACAACCAGACCGGCGTGCAGCCGATCCTGCCTACCCCGCTGGTCGGGGTCCTGGGCGTGATCGACGACGTGGCCCTGCGGGTGCCCAGCGGCTTCCGCCGCGCGGGCGACGCCGTCGTGCTGCTCGGCGACACCCGCGACGAGCTCGGCGGCAGCGAGTGGACCGCCGTAGCGCACGGCCACCTCGGCGGCCGCCCGCCCGCGGTCGACCTGGACGCGGAGCAGGCGCTGTGGGGCCTGCTCGCCGACGCCGCGGAGCGCCGCCTGCTGGCCGGCTCGCACGACCTCTCCGACGGCGGCCTGGCCCAGGCCCTGGTCGAGGCGTGCCTGGTCGGCGGGCACGGCGCCGAGGTCGCGCTGCCCGAGGGCGTCGACCCGTTCGTCGCGCTGTTCGCGGAGTCGGCAGGGCGCGTGCTGGTCGCGGTGGCCCCCGACGACCTGCCCGCCGTCCTGGAGCTGGCCGGGGCGGCCGGTGTGCCGGCCGCCCGCCTCGGGACGACCGGCGGGGAGGCGCTCACCATCGGCGAGCTCGCGCCGCTCCCGCTGATCGACCTGCGCCGGGCGTTCGAGGGCACCCTGCCGGCGCTCTTCGGCGCCGTCGTCCCCTCCTGACCCCCGCCCCCGGAAGTTCAGGAAGGCCACCTTCAGGTCCTGTGCGGGCAGGAAGGTGGCCTTCCTGACCCGCGGAGTTCAGGAAGGCCACCTTCCTGAACCCGGCGGGGGCCGGGGACGGGCGGGACGCGGATCAGGCCCCTTGCCAGCGGTTGCGGCCGTCGGAGGCGGGGCCGCAGACCATCGGCTTGCCCTTGCTGGACACGCCGGTGGCGCCGCCGGGACTGCAGAACGAGCCGCCGCGCACGGTCCCGGCCGAGCCGCCGCCTCCGGAACCGGCGTCGGAGTCGTCGGAGTCGGCGGGGTCGGCGGCGGGGGGCGGGTCGGCCCGCTCGGGCTCGGGCTCCGGGGCCGGTTCCGGGTCGGGCTCGGGCTCCGGCGCGGGCTCGGGCTCCGGCTCGGGCTTCGGCGCCGGCTTGGGCGCGGGCTTCGGGGCCGGCGCGGCCGCCGCGGGCGTCGTGGTCGGTGCGGCCGACGTGGTCGGCGCGGTGGTCGGCGCGGCGCCCGGGCAGACCTCGTCGGTCCCCACGACGCCGAGCTCGACCTCGGTGCCCGCCGCGGCCGGGCCCGGGCCGGGGTCCTGGGTGCACACCGTCCAATCGGAGTCGACGGCTATCCGCCGGTCGCGCAGCAGGTCGCTCGGCTCGGCCGGGAACCCGGCGGTCAGCAGGGTGGCGCGGGCGCGGTCGAGCGGGTCGTCGACCACGTCGGGCACGGTGGGGCCCGCCGCGGCGGCGGGCTGCACGGCGACCGGGGCCTCGGCGGCCGCACCGGCCCCGCAGCCGGTGAGCACCGCGGCGGTGAGCAGGGCCGCGGCGAGGCGGCCGGGGCGCGCGGGGGACGGGGTCATCGGGGTGTCCTTCCACGGGTCGCCGCGGCGTCGCGGCGACGGGGAGCGGGGTGGGTGGGCCCGCGGGGAGTGCGTCGGTGCGGGTCGGGCGGGTGCTACGGCCAGGTGGGGCGGGCGCATGGATCGTGATGCGGTCGCGACCAGCGCGGCGCACACGGCGGATGCGGTGCGGCGGAACGGCGCAGCCGCGCTCCCGCCCGAGCTGGCCGGCCCAGCGGTCCTTCCGCCCAGCGGGTCAGGGGCGGCGACGCCGTGGCGACGGCTCGCGGCTGGAGTAGCGTCCCGCCGGTGGCGCGGCGCAGCGGGGGACCGGGCAGCGACCCGGAGGGGCAGCAGGACCTGGCGGCGGTGCTCGCCTGGCTCGACGGGGGTCCGGAGCCGGAGCGGCCGTTGCTGAAGGCCGCGGTCAAGGAGAGCCTGTCCGCGCTGGTCGAGCGGGCGCCGGGGCGCAGCGTGGAAGTCCGGGTGCCGCCGTTCGGCGCTGTTCAGTGCATCGAAGGGCCTCGGCACACCCGGGGTACCCCGCCCAATGTGGTGGAGACCGATCCGCGTACCTGGTTGGGGCTCGTCACTGGCGTGGGGAGCTGGGACGATGCCCAGGCCAGTGGCCGACTGGCGGCATCCGGGAGCCGGGCGGGCGAGGTCGCCGGCCTGCTCCCGCTGCTGTGACCGCAACACTCGGCGGGGTGAACACGACCTCCCCGCAGTGGCGCAAACACCGTCGGGCGCGGACCATTGAGCCGATCAGTGCCCGATAGAACCGAACGGGTGACGGGAGGGGGTGCCGACATGGCACCACGGAGCCTGTCCGGGCCGGTCGGTCTGCCAGGGGACGGCAGGTCCGGGACGGCCCGGCGTCGCGCCGCCGACCAGGCCGACGCCGAACCCCTCCACCGCCTCGCCGCCCGCTGGGCCCGCCTGGCCCCCGGCGACGACCCGCGCGTCGTCGGCTGCCTGGCCGGGGTGCTGGGTCGACTGGCCGCCATGGTGGGCACCGAGCCGTTCTGGCCGTTCGCCGCCCGCTCCCTGGGCGCCGAGCTGGCCGGCGGCGGCCTGTGCGGCCCGCCGGAGCCCGGGAGGCGGCGGGTCGAGCACGCCGAGCGCATCGCCGGGTCGAGCCGGCGGCTGCTGCGCAACGGGGCCGCCGCGCTGGGGGTCGTCGGGCCCGCGGCCGAGCGCAGGCTCGCGGTCGCCGTCGACGAGATGATGGCCGGGCTGATCGACGGGCTGCAGCGCCGCGACCGGTCCGACGAGGACGACCCCGGCGTCGCGCACGACCCACGGCGCGACTCCTCCACCTACATCGCCCTGGCCCCGCGCCTGTCGTCCGCGGCGTCCGGGGAGGCGGGCGCCGACCCCGCCGACGTCGAGCCCATGCTGCGCTCGATCACCGACCGCGGGCTGCGCGCCGCCTACGAGCAGACGGCCGTGGGCTGCGGCGTCGCCGAGCTCGACGGCGTGCTGGTCGACCTGAACCCGGCGCTGGCCCGGATGTTCGGCCTCACCGACGAGCTGGCCGAGCCGCGGCCCCTCTCCGACTTCGTGCACCCCGACGACCTCGCCGACCTCGTCGACCGGCTCCAGCGGCTGATGCGCGAGGAGAGCGAGGTCCTGCGCATCGAGTTGCGGCTGCTGCGCTACGACGGCGGCGCCTTCTGGGCGCACGTCACCGCGTCCCGCGTGCTGGACGGCGCAGGGCGCCCGTCCTACCTCCTGATCGTCGTCGAGGACGTCAGCGAGCGGCACCGGCTGCGCTCCCGCCTGGAGGAGGCCACCTACCAGGACCAGCTCACCCGGCTGCCCAACCGGACCGTCGCCGAGCAGTGGCTGCACCGCGCGGTCGGCTCGCGGGGGCCGGGCCGCGTCGGCGTGTGCACGCTGGACCTCGACGGCTTCCACCTGGTCAACGAGGCGCACGGCCAGCAGGTGGGCGACCGGCTCCTGCTCGCGGTGGCCGGCAGGCTGCAGGTCGCGGCGACCGAGCACCTGGTCACCCGCACCGGTTCCGACGAGTTCACCGTGCTCGTGGCCGACCCGGACGGCGTGGGCGAGGTGGCGCGGCTGGCCGACCGACTGCTGTCGACGATCGCCATGCCCTTCACCATCAACGGCGTCACGATCTCGGTGACCACCAGCATCGGCGTGGCCGAGGGCGACACCCACCAGACCTGCGCCGAGGAGTTCCTGCGCAGCTCGGACGTGGCCCGGATGTGGGCCAAGAAGCTCGGCGGCGGGCGCGCGGTGGTGTTCGACCCGGAGCGCGACGCCGCCGAGTCGGCCCGGTTCGCGCTGCTGTCGGGCATGCGCGGGGCGATCGGGCGCGGGGAGTTCCGGTTGGTGTTCCAGCCGCTGGTCCGGCTGTCCGACCGCAGGCTGCGCGGGGCCGAGGCGCTCGTCCGCTGGCAGCACCCCGAGCAGGGGCTGCTCAGCCCGGCCCGGTTCATCCAGCTCGCCGAGTACAGCGGGGCCATCGTGCCGCTGGGCCGGTGGATCCTGGAGGCGGCCTGCGAGCGGGCCGCGGGCTGGTGGCGGGAGCTGGGCCCGCAGGCCCCGTACGTGAGCGTGAACGTCTCGCCGGTGCAGCTGGCCGAGCCGGGCTGGCTGGGCGACGTCAAGGAGGTCCTGGAGAGCACGGGCCTGCCGGCGGAGCAGTTGCAGTTGGAGATCACCGAGCAGGCGGTGCTCGGGGAGGACGCCGCCCCGCTGGACGCGCTCGCTTCGCTGCGCGCGGCCGGTGTGCGCCTCGCCCTGGACGACTTCGGCACCGGCTACTCGAGCCTGGCCTGGCTGCGCCGGCTGCCGGTGCACGCGCTGAAGATCGACGGCTCGTTCATCGAGGGCCTGCGCAACCCCGACCCCGACCCCACCGACTCGTCCATCGTGCGCGCGTTGATCGGAATGGCGCACGCGCTCGGGCTCGAGGTGACGGCCGAATGGGTGCAGACGGGCGTCCAGGCGGAGCGGCTCATCGAGCTCGGCTGCGACTACGGCCAGGGCGAGCATTTCGGTGAGGCAGGTCCCGGAGAGTGGGTTCCGGAGTTGTACCGGCGTAGCATCGGCGGTTGAACTGCCGTCTGCCGAGGAGCGCGTGTTGGGTTCCCACCGGAACGAGCCCCCCACCGACGACATCCCCGACGACCCCCCGGACGCTCCCACCGACGACGGCCCCCGCGAGGAATGCGGCGTCTTCGGGGTGTGGGCGCCCGGCGAGGACGTCGCCAACCTGACCTACTACGGCCTCTACGCCCTGCAGCACCGCGGCCAGGAGGCGGCGGGCATCGCCGTGTCCGACGGCAGGCGGATGGTCGTGTTCAAGGACCTCGGCCTGGTCAGCCAGGTCTTCGACGAGCAGGTGCTGGCCGGGCTGAAGGGCCACATCGCCGTCGGGCACTGCCGCTACTCGACCACCGGGTCCACCACGTGGGAGAACGCCCAGCCCACGTTCCGCACCACCGCCGCGGGCAGCGGGATCGCCCTGGGCCACAACGGCAACCTGGTCAACACCGCCGAGCTGCGCGACGAGGTCGCCGCGCTGCGCGGTTCCGGTGCCTCCGGGCGCGACGCGCTGGCCGCCACCACCGACTCCGACCTGGTCACCGAGCTGATCGCGGCCACCGCGGCCGACATCGGGGTGGAGGAGGCCGCGATGCGGCTGCTGCCCCGGGTGCGCGGGGCGTTCTCGCTGGTCTTCGCCGACGAGCAGACGCTCTACGCCGCGCGCGACCCGCACGGCGTTCGCCCGCTCGTGCTGGGCAGGCTCGACCGCGGCTGGGTGATCGCCAGCGAGACGGCCGCGCTGGACATCGTGGGCGCCTCGATGGTCCGCGAGGTCGAGCCGGGCGAGCTGCTCGCCGTCGACGCCGACGGCCTGCGCAGCTCGCGCTTCGCCGCGCCGGAGCCCAAGGGCTGCGTGTTCGAGTTCGTCTACCTGGCCCGCCCGGACACCACGATCTCCGGCCGCTCGCTGCACGCCGCCCGGGTGGAGATCGGGCGCAGGCTGGCCGGCGAGCACCCCGTGGAGGCCGACCTGGTCATCCCGGTGCCGGAGTCGGGCACCCCCGCCGCCATCGGCTACGCGCAGGGCTCGGGCATCCCCTACGGCCAGGGCCTGGTCAAGAACGCCTACGTCGGGCGGACGTTCATCCAGCCCTCGCAGACGATCCGCCAGCTCGGCATCCGGCTCAAGCTCAACCCGCTGCGCGAGGTCATCCGCGGCAAGCGGCTGGTCGTGGTGGACGACTCCATCGTGCGCGGCAACACCCAGCGCGCGCTGGTGCGGATGCTGCGCGAGTCGGGCGCGCTGGAGGTGCACGTGCGCATCGCCTCGCCACCGGTGCGCTGGCCGTGCTTCTACGGCATCGACTTCGCCACCCGCGCCGAGCTGCTGGCCGGCTCGCTGGACACCGAGGGCGTGCGCCGCTCGATCGGCTCGGACTCGCTGGGCTACATCTCGCTGGCCGGGCTGGTCGCCGCGACCGAGCAGCCGCGCACCCGGCTGTGCTCGGCCTGCTTCGACGGCGAGTACCCCATCCCGCTGCCCGACGAGGCCCGGCTGGGCAAGCACCTGCTGGAGCTGGAGCCGGTGGCTCCCGGGGTGTCCGGGGCGGCTTCCGGCGATCCCGGGCCGCTGGCGGTCGGATACGGTGCCCCAGACGCGTTAGGGCGCCCCTGACCGGGGTATCCACGCCGACCCCCGCCCCGTCGAAGGACACCCCTGCGCGCCACAGCGCGACCGGAAGCCGACCCAGGAGCGTCAGACAACCATGCTGCCGAGCAGTGCGAACCCCGACGGAGCCGCGATGAGCTACGCCGCGGCGGGGGTCGACGTCGATGCGGGCGAGCGCGCCGTGGACGCGCTGCGCCCGTACGCCGAGAAGGCGAACCGCCCCGAGGTGCTGGGGGGTATCGGCGGGTTCGCCGGGCTGTTCGCGCTGCGCTCGGGCCGCTACACCGACCCGGTGCTGGCCGCCTCGACCGACGGCGTCGGCACGAAGCTCGCCGTCGCGCAGGCGGTCGACAAGCACGACACCATCGGCCTCGACCTGGTCGCCATGGTCGTCGACGACCTGGTGGTGTGCGGGGCCGAGCCGCTGTTCCTGCAGGACTACATCGCCGTCGGCCGGCTGGTGCCCGAGCAGATCGCGATGATCGTCAAGGGCATCGCGGAGGGCTGCCAGCAGGCGGGCTGCGCGCTGCTGGGCGGGGAGACCGCCGAGCACCCGGGGCTGATGGAGGACGGCGGCTACGACCTGTCCGCCACCGGTGTGGGCATCGTCGAGGCCGACAAGGTGCTGCGCCCGGAGCGGGTCCGCTCGGGCGACGTGCTGGTCGCGATGGGCGCCTCCGGCCTGCACTCCAACGGCTACTCGCTGGCCCGCAAGGTGCTGCTGGAGATCGCCCGGATGCCGCTGGGCGGGCACGTGGAGGAGTTCGGGCACACCCTCGGCGAGGAGCTGTTGGTGCCCACCCGCATCTACGCCAAGGACTGCCTCGCGCTGGCCGCCGAGACCAGCGTCCGCACGTTCTCCCACATCACCGGCGGTGGGCTGGCCCGCAACCTGGAGCGGGTGCTGCCCCAGGGCATGGAAGCCGTCGTCGAGCGCGGCACCTGGACCCCGGCCCCGGTGTTCAAGCTGATCGCCTCCTTGGGCCGCGTGGAGCGCGCGGAGATGGAGAAGACGTTCAACATGGGCGTCGGGATGGTCGCCGTGCTGCCCGCCGACGACGTCGACCGCGCCCTCGCCGTGCTCACCGCCCGCCACGTCCCGGCGTGGGTGCTGGGCCAGGTGCGGCGCGCGGAGTCCCCGGGCGACGGCGGGCCCGGCTCGCGGGTGCGCCTGGAGGGCGACCACCCCCGCTTCTGAGCCCCGCTCCCGATCCCGCCGTGAGCGCGCCCGCCCCCTGCCCGGTCTGCGGCTGCCTGACCCTGCGCGGCGGCCCGTTCGACGTGTGCCGGGTGTGCTTCTGGGAGGACGACGGCGTGCGCGACCCGCGGGTCGTCAGCGTCGCGAACCGGATCACCCTGGTCGAGGCCCGGGCCAACTACGCCGCCTTCGAGGCGTGCGACCGGCGGGTGCTGCACCTCGTCCGCCCGCCGCTGCCCGGCGAGCGGCCCGCTCACTGAGCGGGCGGCTCCCGCAGCATCGGCGGGTGCAGCACGGTCGCCGGGCCGCGCTTGAACAGCTGGGCCGGGCGCCCGCGGCCGCTGGAGGTGCGCTCCTCGGTGGGCAGCAGGAAGCCGGGGGTCGAGGTGACCTTGCGGTTGAAGTTGCGCGGGTCGATCTCGACCCCCCACACCGCCTCGTAGACGCGGCGCAGCTGGGTGACCGTCATCGGCTCCGGGCAGAACGACGCGGCGAGCGTCGTGTACTCCAGCTTGGCCCGGGCCCGTTCGACGCCGTCGGTCAGGATCACGGCGTGGTCGAAGGCCAGCGGCCCGGTCTCCTCGACCGGGGACCAGTGCCCGCCGACCGGGGTGGTGTCGAGGCTGCCCGCCGGGACGAGCGCGAGGTGCCCGACGCCGAGCACCCGCCCGCGCGGGTCGCGGTCGGGCGCGGCGTAGCTACCCAGCTGCTCGAGGTGGTGGCCGGGCAGCGCGAGGCCGGTGCCCTCGGCCAGCTCCCGGGCGGCGGTCTCGAGCAGGTCCTCCTGGGGGCGCACGAACCCCCCGGGCAGCGCCAGCTCACCGGCGTGCGGCGCCATCTCCCGGCGCACCAGCAGCACCTGCAGCCGCCCGTCGCGCACGGTCAGGACGACCAGCTCGACGGTCACCGCGAAGACGTTCCCGCGCACGGTCCCCCTCCGCCTTGTCGTCAGCGTGACGCTATCGAGCGTGCTGTCGGGGTCGTCCGGCAGGGTGGGCCACGCCGCCGTCCCCGATCCAGGAGTACCGCCATGCCCCGGCCGATCGGCCTGCTCGGCGTCCCGTCCAGCGCGGGCGCGAAGACCCCCGGCATCGAGAAGGCGGTGCCCGCGCTGCGCGCCGCCGGCCTGGTGCCGCGGCTGGCCGCGGCGGGCCTCGACGTCGTCGACCACGGCGACCTGCCCACCGAGCGCTGGCGCCCCGACCCGGCCAACCCGCGCGGCCAGAACCCCGGCCGGGTCGCCGCGGTGGCCGCCGCGCTGCGCGAGCGCCTCGCCCCCGTGCTCGCCGCGGGCCACGTCCCGCTGGTGGTCGGCGGCGACTGCACCGTCACCGTCGGCGCGGTCGCCGCGTGCGACCCCGCCACCACGCTGGTCTACGTCGACGGCGGCGTCGACACCTACACCCCGGCCACCAACGACGAGGGCAACCTCGACTCGATGGGCGTCGCGCACCTGCTCGACGTCGAGGGCGCCACCGCGCTGGCCGGGATCGGCCCGCGCCGCCCCCTGCTGCCGCCCGAGCAGGTGGTCTTCTTCGGCGTCGACCCCGCCCGCACCGACGATGTGGAGATGGACGTCCCGCGCCGGCACGCGATCACCCTCACCCCGGCCGACGAGGTGCACGGGCGGCCCGCCGCGGCCGCCGCCGACACCCTGGCCGCGCTCGCGGCCCCGCACCGATCGTTCCTCGTCCACCTCGACGTCGACGTGATCGACTTCCTGGACCTGCCGGTGGCCGACGTGCCCTCGGTCGGCTTCGGGCTCAGCGCCGCCGACACCTTCGCCGCGCTGGGCGTGTTCTGCGCCGACCCGGGCTTCGCCGGGCTCGTCGTCACCGAGGTCAACCCCGACCACGCCGACGCCGCCGACCTCGACCGCCTCCTCGACGGCCTGGTGGGCGCGCTCGCCGGGACGCGCTGAGCCGGGCGCGTGCCGTTCACCGGGAGCCATCCCGCGGCCGTGCTGCCGCTGCTGCGCACGCCGCTGCCGGCGTCCGCGCTCGTCATCGGCAGCATCGCCCCGGACGTGCCGTACTTCCTGTTCGGGCGGCCGGCGTGGACGACGCACACCGCGCTCGCCGTCGTCACCGCCGACCTGCTGATCGGCGTGGTGGTCTGGCTGCTGTGGCACGGGGTGCTCGCCGGTCCCGCGCTGGCCGCCGCCCCGGCCGCGCTGCGGGCCCGGCTGGTCGGCCGGGTCCGGGCCGGCGTCCGGGCGCGGCTGGGGTCGGTCCGGCTCGCGGTGCTGACCGTCCTGGCGCTGGTCGTCGGGGCCGGGACGCACGTGCTGTGGGACGAGTTCACCCACGCCGAGGGGTGGGGGCCGGCGCACCTGGGCGTGCTGCGGCTGTCCGCTGGCGGCCTGCCCGGCTACGGCTGGGCCCAGTACGGCAGCGGCGTGCTCGGGGCGCTGGCCATCGCCTGCTGGACGCGCGGGTGGTGGAGGCGCACGCCGGCGCGGCCGGTGGCGGCGTCGGGGCCGGTGGCGCGCTGGGTGTGGCCCGGGCTGGTGGCCCTGGCCGTGGTGGTGGGCGTGCTCGCCGCGATCGGCCGCCCGGACCTCGGTTCGGCGGGCTTCGCCGGGGCGACCCGCGGTGGGTCGGCCGCCGGGGCGGCCGCCCTGCTGCTCGCCGCTGGATGGCACGTCCGCCGGCTCCGGCGCCCGCGGGCGGACGTCCGGCGCGTCGGTGCGCCGGGCTGACGGAAATCAGCGGCGATAACCGGAGGACCTGATACCAGCGAACGCTTACCGCTCGGTAAGCGGTCGACCGGTGGTCGCTGAACGGTCCCCGGCGCGCTGCCTCGGCGGTTGGTGCCGATTCCCCGGATGTGCCCTCTGAGCAGCGGGTACGGTGGCGCTCCGAATGGGTGGGCCGGCCTCGTAGTCGTCGGTCCGGTGGTGTCTGCCGGATGCGGACAGGACCGACGATCGGGCATTCGCCGTGCCGATACTCGGAATGCCGCACCGGCCTCGGGGGAGAGGTCGGGGAATGGGGTTCGACGCGGTCCGCGGTGAGTCGTGGGCGGTGGCGGTGGCGGTGGTGCTGGTGGCGGTCGGCGCCCTCGCCGGGTGCGGGTGGCCGCCCGGGTCACCGGCCGGTGGCGGCCTGCCCGAGGCGGGCGGCGCCCCGGCGGGCACCTGCGAGCGCTACGCCACCCGCCAGGAGGTCGAGGTCGACCTGGGTGTGACCGTCCCCGACGTGCACGGCGAGCCCGCCGACTGCGTCTTCGAGCTCGGCCACGGGGAGGCGGTGCGCATCAGCGTCGACGGCGACGGGCTGCTCGGCGCCGGGGGCGGCATCGACGCCCCCGGGGCCGTGGCGGTGACCGGCCTGGGCGACCGGGCCGTGTTCACCCCGACCACCGACGGCGGCGCGCCGCTGCGGCCGGGCGCGGCGCTGCGGGTGCAGGTCGGCCCGGGGATCGTGGCCGTCGTGCTGACCCACTCGACCGACGCGGTCAGCCCGGTCGTCGGCGACGTGCGCGCCCGGCTGACCGCGCTGGCCGGCCGGGTGCTCGCCCGGCTCTGACCAGCGGGGCGGACGTCGTGCTCCCGGCCGAGCCGGTCGTCCGCGGCACGACCGCCCCACCTCGCACCCCCGGGCGGGCTTGATCCGGATGCCGCGCCGGTGGGCCCGAGCGCGCCGCACCGATCAGCCGAACGACCCCTGGGCCGGCGGGCGCCGGGATGCTGTACTCAGCGCGCGACGCTCGGGGGGCTCGGCGCGGGGGCGGGGGATGGGACGGCGGATCGCGATCTCGCTGGTGGTTGCGGCGACGGCGGTGCTGGCGGGGTGCGGGTCGCCGTCCATCCCTGGAGCGGCGGCGCTGCAGGTGCCGCCCGGGTGCGAGCGCTACCTGACCGTCGCCGACGTCGAGGAGGCCATGGGCCGCCCGGTGCGGGCGGTGCTCAGCGAGAACGGCGAGGACTGCCGGTTCCAGCTCGGCGAGCCGGCGGCCGAGGAGTCCGTGGCGATCATCGTCGACATCGCGCCGGGCTCCCCCGACCTACCCGGCCTGCGGGCGGTCGACCTGGACAACCTGCCTCCGCACGGCCCCCGGATCAGCCCCTACTACGAGGTCCTCGACGGCCGCGAGACGCTGCTCGCGCTGTCCGGGGTGTCCTTCTACAAGCTCGTCGCCACCTCCCGCTCGACGACCGCGGGCACCGCGGCCACCGGCCTGCGCCCGAGCATGGTGGCCATGGCGAAGAAGGTCGCGACCCGGCTCTGACCCCGCCCTCGACCACCCGTCGAGAACGAACCTGTTGTCGATGTGAGCGCGCACAAACGGCAACAAGTTCGTTCTCGACGGGGCGGGGGATCAGGGGGCGGTGAGGGTGGTCGGCTCCACGGCGACCGGCTGCCCGGTCCGGTGCGACCGCTCCGCCGCCGCGGCCAGGTCGAACGCGGCCACCGCGTCCGCCCCGGTCACCAGCGGCTCGCTCCCGTCGCGCACGCAGCGCGCGAAGGCGTCCAGCTCCTCGACGTAGGCCAGCGGGAACCGCTCGGCGAAGTCGCGGGGCAGCCCGTGGGCGGCCTGCCCCGGCGTGCGCCACTCCGGGCCGCGGGGCGCGTCGATGCGGGCCGTGGCCAGGGTGCCCATGACCTCGGTCGAGCACTCGTAGCCGTAGCCGGCGGCGCGGCTGTTGTCGAGCACGCCCAGCGCGCCGGTGGCGAACCGGAGCACGACGACCGCGGTGTCCAGCTCGCCCGCCGCGGCGAAGGCCGGGTCGGTGGCGGCGCCGTGCGCGCTCACCTCGACGACCTCGCCGCCCAGCCAGCGGGCCATGTCGAAGTCGTGCACGGTCACGTCGGCGAAGAAGCCGCCGGAGCCGGCCAGGTACGCGGGGTCCGGGGGCACCATGTCGCGCAGCGACGTGCGCAGCAGGGTGATCCGGCCCAGCTCCCCGGCGTGGATCCGGGTGGCGATCGCGGCCCAGTCCGGGTCGAAGCGGCGGTGGAACCCGACCTGCAGCGGCACGCCCGCGCGGTCGGTGGCCGCGATCGCCCGCAGCGAGGTCTCCCGGTCGAGCGAGAGCGGCTTCTCGCAGAACACCGGCCGTCCGGCGGCCGCGGCGGCCTCGACCATCGGCGCGTGCAGGCCGGTGGGCGTCGCGATGGCGACGGCGTCGGTGGCGTCCAGCAGCTCCTCGTAGGACGCCACCCGCGCCACGTCGAGCTCGGTGGCCAGCGCCTCGGCCACCACCGGGTCGGCGTCGAACACCGCCCCCAGCTCCGCCACGGCGCACCGGTGGGCCAGGTTGCGGGCGTGGATGCGCCCCATCCGCCCCAGCCCGGCCAGCCCCACCCGGACCCTCACGTCAGCTCCAGCCCGTGCTTGGACGCGTACCGGGCGACCTTCTCCCGGTTGGACACCAGGGACTCGCGCGCCCGGTCCTCCCAGGCGAACACGCAGACCGTGGCGATGCCGTCGAAGCCGACCTCGGCCAGCGAGGCGAAGAACAGGTCCCAGTCGACCTCGCCCTGCCCGACGTCCAGGTGCTGGTGGACGCGGACCGTCGACCCGGGCGGGTTGACGATGTAGCGCAGCCCCGACGACGCCGTGTGGTCGAAGGAGTCGGCGATGTGCAGCTGGGTGAGCAGCGGCCCGGCGTAGCGCATGATCCCGGCCAGGTCGCCGCCCTGGTGGAACGTGTGCGGCGCGCAGTACAGGAACGTCACCAGGTCGGAGTCGATGCCGCGGACCATGTCGACCGCGGCGCAGCCGTCCTCGATGAAGTCGTCCGGGTGCGGTTCCAGGGCCAGCCGCACGCCCTCCCGCTCGAAGACCGGCAGCAGCTCCTCCATCGACCGCCAGAACTGCGCCTCGCTGGCCTGCGCCGCCTCCGGGCGGCCGTTGAACTCGGAGTTCATCTGCCGGCAGCCGAGGTCGACGGTGATCTGGATGGCCCGCTTCCAGTACCGCACCGCGGCCTGCCGGGCGTCCTCGTCGGGGCCCGACCACTTGTAGAGCGGAAGCACCGAGGCGATCTCGACGTCCGCGGCCGCGAGCTCGCGGCGGAAGGCCGCGATCTGCTCCCGGCCGGCCCGCGGGTGCACGAAGAACGGCAGGAAGTCGTCGCGGGGCGACAGCTCGATCGCCGAGTAGCCCAGCTCCGCGACCAGCCCCGGCAGCTCCAGCAGGGGCGTGTCGCGCACCATGTGCGGGTCGACGGCGAGCTTCACGAGCTGTCCTTGTCGTAGAGCGCGGGCCGCTCGCGCAGCAGCACCGGCTCCCGGTCGCCGCTGCGCAGCGCGATGAGGCCGGTCTCGCAGGCCACGGTGGCCGCGTAGCCGTCCCAGGCGCTCGGGCCGGTGGTGCCGCCCGCGGTGACCGCGTCGATCCAGGCCTGGAACTCGGTGTCGAACGCCCGGACGAACCGCTCCCGCCAGTCCGCGGGCACCCGCCCGGAGTGCGTGCCGGCCCGCTTGGTGACGACCCCGGCGCTCTCCGACAGCTCGACGGTGCCGTCCTCGCAGACCACCTCGCCGCGGATGTCGTAGGCGAACCCGGCGTTCACCGAGGCCTCGACGTCGACGAGCACCCCGCTGTGCATCTCCAGCAGCACCAGCAGGGGGTCGTTGAAGCCCTCGCGGGCCTTGCTGCTCACCCGCGGGGTGAGCACCCGGACCGCGGCGATCTCGTCGTCGAACATCCAGCGGGCGACGTCGATGTCGTGCACCGTGGAGTCGTTGATGATCATCTCGCTGGTGAAGAAGTCGGGCACCGACGGGTTGCGGTGCGCCGCGTGCATGAGCAGCGGGTCGCCGATCTCCCCGCCCGTCACGACGGCCTTCATGGCCCGGTACTGCTCGTCGTAGCGGCGCATGAAGCCCACCGAGACCAGCCGCCGCCCGGCCGCCACCTCGGCGTCCAGGATCCGGTCGCAGGCGTCGCGGGTGGTGGCCAGCGGCTTCTCGCAGAACACCTGCTTGCCCGCGGCGATCGCGGCCAGCACGTACTCCTCGTGGGTCGGGCCCCACGAGGTGACCACCACGGCGTCGACGCCGGGGTCGTCGATGAGGTCCTGGCCGTTGGCGTGCACGCGGGCGTCGGGCAGGCCCTCGGCCACCCCGCGGGCCCGGTCGGGGTCCACGTCGGTCACCGCGGCGACCCGGACCCCGGAGAGCACGCGGGAGAGCCGGCGGACGTGGTCCTGGCCGATCATGCCCGTGCCGATGACTCCGACGTTCAGCGTCACGTCCTACCTCTTCAGCTCGTGGGACAGCTCTTCGAGCTCCTGACCGCCCGCCATCTCGGCCGTGAGCTCCTCGAGCGTGACTTCGGACCGCTTCCTGTCCAGCACCCGCCGGCCGAGCTTCAGGATGATGAAGTGGTCGCCGACCATGTAGGCGTGGTGCGGGTTGTGGGTGATGAACACGACCCCGAGCCCGGCGTCGCGGGCCGCGGCGGTGTACTTGAGCACCACCCCGGACTGCTTGACGCCCAGCGCGGCGGTCGGCTCGTCGAGGATCAGCACCCGGGCGCCGAAGTACACCGCGCGGGCGATGGCCACGCACTGGCGCTGCCCGCCGGACAGCGTGCCGATGGGCTGGTTGATGTCCTTGACCGCGATGCCCATCTTGCGCAGCTCGGCGTCGGCGATCTCGCGCATGCCCTTGATGTCCATCGGGGCCAGCGGGTAGCGGCCCTTGCGGATCTCCGAGCCGAGGAAGAAGTTGCGCCAGACCTCCATCAGCCCGACGACGGCGAGGTCCTGGTAGACGGTGGCGATGCCGTGGTCGAGCGACTCGCGCGGCGACCCGAAGTGCACCTCCTGCCCGTCGACCTTGAGCGTGCCCTCGGTGTGCGGGTGCAACCCGGAGATGATCTTGATCAGGGTGGACTTCCCGGCCCCGTTGTCCCCGAGGACGCAGGTGACCTCGCCCGCGTTCACGGTCAGGTCGATGCCTTCCAGCGCCCGGATCGCCCCGTAGGCCTTGCCGACGCCGGTCATCTCGACCAGCGGCGTGCCGACTTCCAGGGTGCGGTCGGCGTGCTCCACGATCGTGTCGGTCACGGCTAGCTCCTCCGGTTGAGGGCGTAGTTCTTGACGTAGAGGTTCAGCACGACCGCGAGCAGCAGCATCGCGCCGAGGAAGAACTTGAACCAGCTCGGGTCCCAGCCGGCGAACACGATGCCCTGGGTGGTCATGCCGAAGATGAACGCGCCCACCGCGGCGCCGATCGCCGAGCCGTACCCACCGGTGAGCAGGCAGCCGCCGACGACCGCGGCGATGATGTAGAGGAACTCGTTGCCGACGCCCTGGCCGGACTGCACGGTGTTGAACGCGAACAGCGTGTGCATCCCGTAGAACCAGCACATCAGCGCCACGCCCATGAACAGGCCGATCTTCACCTTGTTCACCGGCACGCCGACGGCGCGGGCGCTGGCCGCGTTCCCGCCGGCGGCGAAGATCCAGTTGCCGAGCCGGGTGCGCAGCAGGATCCAGGTCGCCAGCGCCACGAAGAAGATCCACCAGAGCACCGTGACGCGGACGGTCACGCCGCCCACGACGAACTCCGAGGCGAACACGGCGCGCGCGGAGGCGAACCCGTCCATGTCGGCGACGTTCTGGGTGGCCACGGTGCCGGTGACCAGCTTGGTGACGCCGAGGTTGATGCCGCCCAGCATGAAGAACGTGCCCAGCGTGATCAGGAAGCTCGGGATGCCGGTCTTCACCACGAGGTAGCCGTTGACGAACCCGACGGCCAGCATCACGACCAGGCTGACCAGCACCCCGACCCACAGGTTCGCGGTGAGCTGGAAGCTGAACATCGACGCGGTCAGGGCGGCGGTCACGACGGAGACGCCCGCCGACAGGTCGAACTCGCCGCCGATCATCAGCAGGGCCACCCCGACCGCGACGATGCCGATCGAGGAGCTCGCGTAGAGCACGGTCGACAGGGCAGGCAGCGTCCGGAACGGCTCGGCGATGACGAAGAAGAAGATGAAGATCGCGATCGCCGCCGCGACCGACCCGATCTCCGGACGGGTGAGCAGGGCGGACAGCAACGACTTCTTGGGGCGCTCGACCTCTTCGGTCGGCGGCGGGGACTTCCGGGTCGCGACGGGTGAGCTCATTGCCCGCTCCAGGGGATCGGATGGGACCGGGGGGAGCCGGGAACCGGCTCCCCCCGGGATGGAACTAGCGGGTGTTGTTCTGGGCGTAGGTGACGATCTGCTCGATGTTGGTCGAGTCGACGAAGGACGGGCCGGTCAGCACCGGGCCGCCGCCGCCGATGTCGTTGCCGTTGGACAGGTTCAGCCACAGCGACGCCACGGCCATGTAGCCCTGCACGTAGGGCTGCTGGTCGACGGCGAAGATGATCCGGCCCTCCTGGATCGCCTTCGCCGCGTCGACGTTGAGGTCGAACGTCGCGACCTTGGCCTGGCTGCCCGCGTCGGACACCGACTCCAGCGCGGTGAGCGCGTACGGGGCGCCGAGCGTCACGATGTGCGTGATCGACGCGTCCTCCTGCAGCTTGGCGCCGATCGTCGAGCGCACCGACGGCAGGTCCGTGCCCTGGACGTAGAGGACCTCGGTGTTCGGGAACGTCGCGGCGACACCGGCGCAGCGGGCCTCCAGCGCGACGTGGCCCTGCTCCTGGATCACGCAGATGGCCTTCTGACCGCCGTCCTGGGCGAGCCGCTCGCCCGCGGCCTGGCCGGCGAGGCTCTCGTCGGAGCCGAAGTACATCTTCGCGCCGAACTGCTCGTACTGCTCCAGGCCGGAGTTGAACACCACGGTCGGGATGCCGCCGTCGGCCGCCGACTTGGCGGCCGGGCCGACCTGCTCGGCGTAGGCGAGCGTCACGGCCAGTCCGTCGACCTGGCTGTCGATCGCGTTCTGCACCAGGGTCGCCTGCTCGGGCGCCTGCTGGCCGTTGGAGTAGCGCAGCTCGACGTTGTGCGCGGCCGCGGCGTCCTCGGCGCCGGCGCGGATCCGGTCCCAGAACGTGTCGCCGGCCTGCTCGTGGGTGACCATCGCGATCGTGTACTGCTCGCCGCCGACGGAACCGCCGGTGCCGCCGCCCCCGCCGCCCTCCTGCTGCTGGGCGCCGCCCTGGCTGCTGCACGCGGCCAGCGCGAGACCGAGCGCGGCGGCCACGGCGGCCGCTCGCATCGCCTTCCGGGTACTCCTCATTGAGTGTGTTCCTCTCTCTGGCCGCCGACCGGGGGAGCGGCGGGGGCTGGTGGGCCGTCAGTAGGGCCAGCGCCGGACCGGGCCGAGTCCGCAGCCGCGCAGGTAGCCCGCGGTGCGGGCGGCGATGGGCAGCGGGACGTGCGGCTCGACCGGGTAGAGGTCCTGCTCGACGACGGTGAACAGGTCGGTGTCCAGCCGGGCCAGCGCGTCCAGCAGCGGCGGCATGGCCGGCTCGCCGTAGGGCGGCTCGACCATCACGCCCATCGGCACGGCCTCGGCGAGGCTGAGCTTCTCGGCGCGCACCTTGTCGCGCACGGCCGGGTCGACCTGCTTGAGGTGCACGTAGCGGATGCGCTCCGGGAACCGCTCGACGATCGCGATGTTGTCGCCGTGGCAGTAGGAGATGTGCCCGGTGTCCAGGCACAGGTTGACGTAGCGCGGGTCGGTGTCGGCCAGGAACCGCTCGACGCGCTCCTGGCTGTCGACGTGGGTGTCGGCGTGCGGGTGGAACACCAGGTCGACGCCGTACTCCTCGAGCAGCACCCTGCCCAGCCGGTCGTAGCCGGTGGTCAGGGCCTTCCACTGCTCCGGGTCGATGTCGCCGGCCTGGGTGGGCTCGCCGGTGTGCTGGTCGGTGTACTGCTCGGGCAGCAGCACCAGGTGCCGGGCGCCGAGCGCGGTGAGCAGCCGGGCCTCCCGCCCGCACGCCTCGACGGCCTCGTCGAGGGCCTGGGCGCCGCGGTGCAGACCGGCGAACACCGTCCCGCCGCAGAGGGTGAGGTCGCGCGCGGCGAGCTCGTCGCGCAGCCGCGCGGGGTCCTGCGGCATGAACCCCTGCGGGCCCAGCTCGGTGTGGGTGTAGCCGGCCTGCGCGATCTCGTCGAGGTAGGTCGACCAGCCGACCTGCCGGTCGTCCTCGGCGAACCACACGCCCCAGGAGTCCGGGGCGGTGCCGAGGGTGAGCTTCTCCAGCCGCATCGCCCGGCCCTCAGTTCGCCGTGGGGAAGTGGAAGGAGGAGCCCGACGCGCCTTCGACGTGCGGCCACCGCGAGGTGATCACCTTGGCCCGCGTGTAGAAGGAGACGCCCTCCGGCCCGTGCACGTGCTTGTCGCCGAACAGGGAGTCCTTCCACCCGCCGAACGAGTAGTAGGCCATCGGCACCGGGATCGGCACGTTGATGCCGATCATTCCCACGTTCACCTCGCGCTGGAACCGGCGCGCCGCCTCCCCGGAGGAGGTGAAGATGGCGGTGCCGTTGCCGTACGGGTTGGAGTTGACCAGCGCGATGGCCTCGTCGACGGAGCTGGCCCGCACCACCGACAGCACCGGGCCGAAGATCTCCTCGCGGTAGACGTCCATCTCGGGGGTGACCCCGTCGATGAGGGTCGGGCCGACGAAGAAGCCGTCCTCGTGGCCGGCGACCGACAGCCCGCGCCCGTCGACGGCCAGGTCGGCGCCCTGCTCGGCGCCCGAGCCGATGAGCCCGACGATCCGGTCCTTCGCCGCCGCGGTGATGACCGGGCCCATCTCGCTGTCGGGCTCGCGGCCCGGCCCGACCTTGACCGCGCGGGCCTTCTCGGCGACCGCCGCGACCAGTTCGTCGGCCGCCCCGCCGACGGCCACCGCGGCCGAGATGGCCATGCAGCGCTCGCCCGCCGAGCCGAAGGCCGCCGCGACCAGGTGGTCGGAGGTGTAGTCGATGCCCGCGTCCGGCATGACGATCGCGTGGTTCTTGGCCCCGCCAAGGGCCTGCACGCGCTTGCCGTTGGCCGTGCCGCGCTGGTGGATGTACTTCGCGATCGGTGTCGACCCCACGAACGACACCGCGGCGACGTCGGGGTGGTCGAGCAGCGCGTCGACGGCCTCCTTGTCGCCGTGCACGACGTTGAACACGCCCTCGGGCAGCCCGGCCTCCGCCCACAGCTCGGCGACCAGCTGCGACGCCGAGGGGTCGCGCTCGCTGGGCTTGAGCACGAAGGTGTTGCCGCAGGCGATGGCCACCGGGTGCATCCACATCGGGACCATGGCCGGGAAGTTGAACGGGGTGATCCCCGCGCACACGCCCAGCGGCGCCCGGAACGAGAACAGGTCGACGCCGGTGGAGACCTGGTCGGAGTAGTCGCCCTTGAGCAGGGTCGGGATGCCGCAGGCGAACTCGACGACCTCCAGGCCGCGCTGCACCTCGCCGCGGGCGTCGGAGATGACCTTGCCGTGCTCGTCGGAGACGATCTCGGCCAGCTGCTGGGTGCGGGCGTTGACCAGCTCCCGGAAGGTGAACAGGATCTTGGTGCGGGCCGAGAGCGACGACTGCGACCAGCTCGCGAACGCCGCCTTCGCGGCCTGCACGGCCTGGTCGACGTCCGCGGTGCTCGCCAGCAGCACCTCCGCCTGCTGCTGCCCGGTCGCGGGGTTCCAGACCGGGGAGGTGCGGGTGGACTCGCCGGTGGTCGGCTTGCCACCGATCCAGTGGGTCACGGTCCTCACGGCTGGTTCCTCCCGGTCGGTGGGGTGATGAGCGGGCGCTGGTCGCGCTTGTGGGTCTCGTAGGTCTTGCGGGCCTGCTGGGTGCTGTCGAGGCGGGAGACCTCCGACACCGGCACGTCCCACCAGCTCTCGCTGTCGGGCACCGGGGCCAGCGGGTCGGTCTCGATGTGGATGGCCGTGGTCCGGTCGGATGCCCGGGAGCGGGCGATGGCGGCCCGGAACTCCTCGATCGTGCGGACCCGGATGACCTCCGCGCCGAGGCTCTCGGCGTTGGCGGCCAGGTCGACGGGCAGGGTCTCGCCGTCGAGCCGGCCGGTCTCCGGGTCGCGGTAGCGGTAGCGGGTGCCGAAGCGCTGCGAGCCCAGCGACTCCGACAGCGCCCCGATGGAGGCGAACCCGTGGTTCTGCACGATGACCAGGTTGAGCTTGATCCCCTCGGACACCGCGGTGACGATCTCGCTGGCCATCATCAGGTACGACCCGTCGCCGACCAGCGCGAACACCTCGCGGTCGGGCGCGGCCATCTTGACCCCGAGGGCGCCGGCGATCTCGTAGCCCATGCAGGAGTAGGCGTACTCGACGTGGTACTGCTTGGCGTCCCGGGCCCGCCAGAGCATCTGCAGGTCGCCGGGCATCGAGCCGGCCGCCTGCACGACGACGTCGCGGGCGTCCATCTCCTCGTTGAGCGCGCCGAGCACCTCGGTCTGCGCCGGCAGCGGCCCGTGGCCGAGGTGGAAGGCCCGGTCGACGACGGCGTTCCACTCCGTCGGGTCCCAGGTGCGCTCCCACCGCTTCCCGTCCAGGGCGGCGGTGAGCGCCTCCAGGCCGGCCCGGGCGTCGGCGACCACCATCTCGCCGGCGTGCTTGGCGGCGTCGAAGGCGGCGACGTTGAGGTTGACGAACCGGACGCCCGTGTCCTGGAACGCGGTGCGCGAGGCGGTGGTGAAGTCGCTCCACCGGGTGCCCACGCCGATCACCACGTCGGCCTCGCGGGCCAGCGCGTTGGCCACCGGGGAGCCGGTGGAGCCGACCCCGCCCACGGCGCACGGGTGGTCCCACAGGATCGCGCCCTTGCCGGCCTGGGTGTCGGCGACGGGGATGCCGGTGGCGTCGGCGAACGCCCGCAGGGCGTCGGTGGCCTCCGAGTAGTGCACGCCACCACCCGCCACCAGCAGCGGCCTCCGGGCGCCGCGGACCAGCTCGGCCGCCCTGGCCAGCGCGGCCCGGTCGGGCTCGGGGCGCCCGATGTGCCAGACGCGCTCGGCGAACAGCTCCTCGGGCCAGTCGAACGCCTCGGCCTGCACGTCCTGGGGCAGGCAGATCGTCGCCGCGCCGGTCTCGGCCGGATCGGTCAGCACCCGCATCGCGCCCAGCAGCGCCGAGGGCAGCTGCTCGGGCCGCCACACCCGGTCGAAGAACTTCGACAGCGGGCGGAAGGCGTCGTTGACGCTGACGTCGTAGCCGTAGGGCTGCTCCAGCTCCTGCAGCACCGGGCTCGCGGCCCGGGTGGCGAAGACGTCGGAGGGCAGCAGCAGCACCGGGATGCGGTTGGTGGTGGCCAGCGCGGCGCCGGTGAGCATGTTCGTCGAGCCCGGCCCGATGGACGCGGTGCAGGCCATGAACTGCACCCGGTTGCGCATCCGGGCGTAGCCGACGGCCGAGTGCACCATGCCCTGCTCGTTGCGGGCCAGGTGGTAGGGCATGTCGCCCGAATCGGCCGCTTCCAGCAGGGCCTGCGCGACCCCGGCCACGTTGCCGTGCCCGAAGATCCCGAACATCCCCGGCACCGCCCGGTGGGTGGTGCCGTCGCGCTCGGTGCGCTGCGCGGCCAGGAACCGGACCACGGCCTGGGCGACGGTCAGTCGGACGGTCACGCTTCCTCCCTCTCGTCCGTGCCGGTGAGCGGCAGGCGCGGATCGACCGGCTGGTCGGCCCAGGTGTCGCGGACCCAGCCGTGCGCCGGGTCGTCGCAGATCAGCCAGGCCCGCTCGGTGCCGGGACCGGCCATCACGTTGAGGTAGTAGAGGTCGTAGCCGGGCGCGGCCATCGACGGGCCGTGCCAGCCGTGCGGGATCAGCACCGTGTCGCCGCTGCGCACCTCGGCGCAGACGTCGATCTCCCGATCCGGGCCCGAGCTGTAGACGCGCTGGTAGCCGATGCCTTCGCGGCCCTGCGGCGCGTTCACCTCGAAGTAGTAGATCTCCTCCAGGCGGGACTCGCCGGGCCGCTCCTCGTCGTGCTTGTGCGGCGGCCAGGACGACCAGTTCGCGGCCGGGGTGAGCACCTCGACGGCGATCAGCTTGTCGGCCTCGAACGCCTGCGGGGTGCAGAAGTTGTTCACCTGCCGGCTGGCCTGCCCGGCCCCGCGCAGCTCGACCGGCACCTTCTCGGCCGGCCCGTAGCGCGCGGTCAACCGGTTGGCGCACCGCGCGCCGGGCAGCGCGAACCGCCCGCCGGACTGCGAGGACACCGTCACCGTCGCGTCGCGGGGGACGTAGGCGAAGTCGCTGACCCGGGAGAACACGCCGCGCCGGCCGGTGAGCGCGAAGCGCTCGCCGTCGCAGGCGACGGTGCCGCCGCCGGACAGCGGCAGCACGACCATCTCCTCCTCGCCCGTGTCGAACGTCGCCTCCGCGCCGGGCGCCAGCTCCAGCACGCGCAGCGAGCTGTACCCCCAGCCGGCCTTCTCCGGGGTGATGACCAGGGAGAAGGGGCCGTCGGCCGTCTCGCCCGCCCTTACCACGAGATCTGTCGACCTGTTGATCGTCACAGCAAGCTCACCGCCGCATCCACCGCTCCGGCCACGTCGTCGTTCGGGGGGTAGAGCAGGGACCGGCCGATCACCAGCCCCTGCACCGTGGGCAGCGCCAGCGCCTTGCTCCAGCTGGCGAACGCCTTGTCCATGTCGGCGGCGACCTCGCCGCCCAGGATCAGCGCGGGCAGCGTGGTGGCCGCCATCGCGCGCTCCATCTCGTCCACGATCGGGACCTTGAGCCAGGTGCGCGCCGACGTGCGGCCCAGACCGGCGGCCACCGTCATCGCCCGGATCATCGCGTCGGCGGTGAGCTCGTTGCGCACCCGGCCGTCGACGCGGTGGGAGATGAACGGCTCCACCATCGCCATCAGCCGCTGCCCGGCGAGCTCGCCGACGGCCCGTGCGCACGACTCCAGGGTGGGCGCCGTCGCCGGGTCCTCCGGGTCGATGCGCACCAGCATCTTGCCGCCCTCGAACCCCGACCCCGCGATGCTCGCGGCGTCGTAGGCGGTGAACCGGTCGTCGATCTCGAAGGCCGTGCCGGCCAGCCCGCCGCGGTTCATCGAGCCGACGACGACCTTGTCGTCCAGCGCCCCGAGCAGCAGCAGGTCCTCCAGCACGTCCGGGGTGCCGAGCACGCCGTTGACCCCGGGCCGGGACAGCGCCAGCACCAGCCGGTCGAGCAGGTCGGCGCGGTCGGCCATGGCCAGCGCGCGCTCACCGGCGCGCAGCGCGCCGCGGGCCGGGTGGTCGGCGGCGATCATCATCAGCTTGCCGTGGTCGTCGACCAGCGAGGCCGGTCGGCGGCGCCGGGCCGCGGCCTCGCCGATGGCGTCGGGCCGGTGCACCCGGGTCGCCACCAGCTCGGCGAGCACGTCGTCACGCACGGATGGCCTCCCGCAGCTTGGCCTCGACCTCGTCGGCGGTCGGCATGGCGTCGGCGCAGGCCAGCCGCCCGGCCACGATCGCCCCGGCGGCGTTGCAGAACCGGATGACCCGCTCCAGGTCCCAGCCCGCGAGCAGCCCGTGGCACAGCGCGCCGCCGAACGCGTCGCCCGCGCCCAGCCCGTTGACCACCTCGACCGGCGCCGGCGCCACCTCGACGGCGTCGTCCGCGCTGAGCGCGAGCACACCGGCCGGGCCCTGCTTGACCACCGCGAGCTGCACGCCTGCCGCGCGCAGGGCCTCCGCCGCCGCCCGCGGCTCGCGCACGCCGACCGCGGTGTCGCACTCGTCGAGGTTGCCCACCGCCACCGTCGCGTAGGGCAGCGCCTCGGCGTACCAGCGGTGCGCCTCCGCGCGCGACTCCCAGAACATCGGCCGGTAGTCCAGGTCGAAGACGGTGATGCCGCGCCGCCCCCGGGCCTGCAGCGCGGCCAGGGTGGCGGCCCGGCTGGGCTCGCGCGACAGGCCGGTGCCGGTGACCCAGAAGACGTCGGCGGCGCGCACGGCGTCCAGGTCGAGCTCCTCGGTGCGGATCTCCAGGTCCGGCGCCGTCGGCTCGCGGTAGAAGTACAGCGGGAAGTCGTCGGGCGGGAAGATCTCGCAGAAGGTCACCGGGGTGTTGAGCCCGGGCACCGGGGTGACGTAGCGGTCGTCCACGCCGAAGCCGCGCAGCGCGTCGTGCAGGAACTCGCCGAACGGGTCGGCCCCGGTGCGGGTGATGACCGCGCTGCGCCGCCCGTAGCGGGCCGCGGCCACCGCCACGTTGGACGGGCTGCCGCCGAGGTACTTGCCGAACGACGTGACCTCGCGCAGGGACACCCCGATCTGCAGCGGGTAGATGTCCACGCCGATCCGCCCCATCGTCAACACCTCGGGCGCTGAGTCCAACACCATCGTTGTCCTTCCCGTCCGCGATCGACCAGTGACGCCGAACCCTGAGAGATGTACTCTCCGGGCTGTCAGTACGTCAATACTTTGTCAGG
This sequence comes from Pseudonocardia humida, assembly GCF_023898865.1. Lineage (GTDB taxonomy): Bacteria > Actinomycetota > Actinomycetes > Mycobacteriales > Pseudonocardiaceae > Pseudonocardia > Pseudonocardia humida. The sequence continues at coordinate 69,004 of NZ_JAGSOV010000063.1, read as the reverse complement.
ACAAAGTCACATGCGAGGGGTCGCCGTGGGGGAACGGACGCCGGACGCCGTGGTGCCCGAGGTCCCGCTGGACCGGACGAGCCCGGTCCCGCTGTACTTCCAGGTGGCGACCCGGCTGCAGCAGCTGATCGAGGACGGCGGCGTACCCGTCGGCAGCAGGCTGGAGAACGAGGTGGAGCTGGCCGAGCGGCTCGGCGTCTCCCGCCCGACGATGCGCCGCGCCATCCAGTACCTGGTCGAGCGCGGGATGCTGGTGCGCAAGCGGGGGGTCGGCACGCAGGTCGTGCACCCCAAGGTGCGCCGGCCGGTGGAGCTGTCCAGCCTCTACGACGACCTGGCCAAGACCGGCCGCGACCCGCGCACCGAGATCCGGCTGCTGGAGGTGCGCCCGGCGCCCGACCACGTGGCCGAGGCGCTCGGCGTCGCGCCCGGGTCGGAGATCACCTGGTTCGAGCGGCTGCGCTACGCCAGCGGCGAACCGCTGGCGATCATGCACAACGCGGTGCCGACGGACGTGCTCGCGATCGAGCGGGCCGATCTGGAGCGGCGCGGGCTCTACGAGCTGCTGCGCGCCGCCGGGCGGGTGCCGCGGATGGCGAACCAGGTGGTCGGGGCGCGCACGGCGACCGGCGCGGAGGCCAGGCTGCTCGGCGAAGGCCGCGGCGCACCGCTGCTCACCATGACGCGCACGGCGTGGGACGAGAGTGGGCGCGCCGTCGAGTACGGCTCGCACCTCTACCGCGCCAGCCGCTACTCGTTCGAGCTGACGCTCACGATCTGAACCCGGGTCCGGGCCGCCGGCATCGGTGATGACCGGCGGCCCGGAACGGGCCGATCGTGTCGGACCCCGACCCGCGAGAGAACGGTGTTCGGGGGTGGACCGGACGGAGGCGCGTCATCCCGACGCCCCTACCGGCCTCACGGTCCGGTGCTGCGGGTGTGGAAACCCCCGTCAGCGGCGGCGGTCGTCCTCGACGTCGTCTGGAGCCCAGCGGTCGACGAAGTCGTCCTCAGCCTCCCCGTCGTGGAGTGCCGTCCCACTGCCGATCTCGCGCTGCAGGGCGTCGAGATCCATCGTGGGGGAGCTGTACTTGAGCTCTCGGGCCACCTTCGTCTGCTTGGCCTTGGCTCGTCCGCGCCCCATGGCTGGTCCCCCTTACAACAGGGAAGGGGCGGCCGGATGTGTCGGCGGCCCCGTTCATGTCATCAATGTCCTGCGTCCACCGTACCTTGCGAACCCGCCCGCGTGCGACGTGGCACCTCCAGGGCGGCGTGTGTCGTCGGCCGCTCGCTCAACCGGTACAGAGCGGCCAGCGCCGCGAGGCTCGTGAGGGCCCCGAGAGCGAGCATCCCCGACCATCCGAAGTGCCGCGCCGGCAGCCCGCCCAGGACCGGCGCACGGCCGCTGCCACGTAGTTCGCGGTGTTCGACACGGCCATAGCCGTCGCGGCCCGACCCGGCGGGACGAGCTCGCCCCGCCGCGGTGAACACCGGCCCGTTCCCACTGATCGCCACCGCCGCCGCGGCACCAGCACGGCCGCCGGCCCCCCGTCGGGGCACCACGGGCACCGCGGCGGCCCCGAACCCGACCGCGACGTGACGGCGATCACTCGAAGGGGTCCCAACCGGCTGCCGGCCGGTCGGACCAGAACCCGTTCCCCAGCCGCCCAGCCGCCCCGACGACCTGGGTGAGCGCTACCGGTACCGCCCTCCCTCATGAGCGTCGACGGTGTGCTCGCGCCACATAGCGAGAACCTTCTCTCGCATCATGAGACCCGCCCGTCCGCGCACACCTAGCGTCCACCGCGCACATGTCCTGACGTGTGCGCCGTGGCCACACGGTGCGCGCGGTGCCCGGGGCCCCGGCCGGGCCCCGCCATCGCCATCTCCCCGGTCCCCCGGAGAAGTGCCCCCTGCCGTCGCGTCGGCACGCGCAGCGTGCATGGCCGGCCCGGCCCCCGCACCCCGCCCTGCCAGCCGCAGCCCGTGGATGGCAGGCGTGCGGGGGTCGGGACGGCCATGCCAACCTTCGTGGGACGACGCGACGGCAGGGGGCACTTCGGCCCCCCTGCTGGAGCCGAGGCCCGCCGGAGGCGCACTTCCCCCTCCCGCCGATGAGCTCTATTCCTGGAGCGGACGCGCGCGGACGCCCTCGGTAGGCAGGAACGTTGCCGGGCGGCGTGCCCAGCCTCGGGCGAGCGGGCTGAGTCACTGGTGGGGTGAAGAGCGCCTCCGGCGGCGCCTGCGCGGCGGGCGACCTCAGATCGAGCAGGGGGTTCGGCCCCTGCCGTCACGTCGTCACGTCCAGCGAAGCACGTCCGCCGCGACCCCCGCACGGTTGGGAGCGTCGGCCAGCCGGTTGGCATCGGAGGGTGCGCGGGTTGCGTCGGCCGCGCTCTGCTGAGCGCGCCGACGTGACGGCAGGGGCCTCGGGAGGGGAGTGGCGCTGCGCGCCGCCTCGCCTGGGGGCTCGCCTCGCGGCGCTGGCGCGCCGCATCGGCGGAGCGAGAGGGGCATTCGCCCAACGAGGTTGAGCGAGAGTCCCTTTCGTGCAACCGCGCCCCGCGACGCTTCGCGGCGTCAACCGAGCGAGAGTCGCGTTCGCCCAACCAGGTTGGGCGAGAGTCCCTTTCGTGCAACCGCGCCCGCGCGGCGTCGCGCCGCATCGCCGGGCGAGAGTGGCTTTCGTGCCGTCGGGTCGGACGAGAGTGGCTTTCGTGCCGCCAGGCCGGACGAGAGTGACTCTCGTCCCGGCTCGGGCGCGCGAGTGGTGGGCGCGTGCGTCGGTCAGGTGGAGCGGCGGGCGCCTGTGCGGAGCTGGGCGGCCCGGCCGGGGCGGGGGGTGTCGTCGTCGGGGGCGTAGGACTCGGGGGCGATGGTGGCGGGGGAGGCGTGCTCGCCTTCGCCCGCCACCAGCTCGGCGTCGGCCGGGACCGAGCGCTTCAGCAGGGCCAGGGCGACGGGGCCGAGTTCGTGGTGCTGGACGACCGAGCCCACGCGGCCGACCGGGCGGCCGTCGCGCAGGACGGGGTCGCCCGGGGCGGGGAGGTGCTCGTCGCCGCCGTCGAGGTGGATCAGGACCAGGCGGCGGGGTGGGCGGCCCAGGTTGGCGACGCGGGCGACGGTCTCCTGGCCGCGGTAGCAGCCCTTGGTCAGGTGCACGGCGGAGCCGATCCAGCCGGCCTCGTGCGGGATGGTGCGCTCGTCGGTGTCGACGCCCAGGCGGGGGCGCAGCGCTTCGACGCGCAGGGCGTCGAAGGCCATGGTGCCCGCGGGGCGGGCGCCTGCTGCGGTCAGCCTGGTCCACCAGGTGGCCAGGTCGGCGCGGGGGACGAGGAGGTCGGCGGCGTCGGGGGCGGGCCAGTCCATGCGGCGGACGAGGCCCGCGGAGCCGGGGAGCGCGAGCGCGCCGTGCGGGCGCTCCGGGACGGGGACGCCGGCGGCCTGCAGGACGGCCGGGGTGTCGGGGCCGACGACGCTGAGCACGGCCAGCTCGGCGGAGGCGTCGCGCGGCTCCACCTTGGACCAGAAGACCATCTTGGTCAGGTAGCCCAGCAGCTCGGGCACCTCGCCCGGCTCGGTGTCGAGGTAGACGGCGTCGCCGACGTGGGCGACCACGGCGTGGTGCAGGACGCGGCCGTTGACGTCGAGGATGAGCGTCTCGGTGGCGGTGTCGGCGGGCAGCTCGCTGACGTGCTGGGTGAGCAGCAGGTGCAGCCAGCTCAGCCGGTCGTCGCCGGGGACGGCGATGACGCCGCGGTCGGAGCGGTCGACGACGGCGGCGGAGCGGGTCATCGCCCGCTGCTCGGCGAACGGGTCGCCGCGGTGGGCGGGCACGGCGGGGGCGTCGACCGCGTCGGGCGCGCTCATCGGCCGGCCTCCGCACCGGCGCAGCCGCGGCAGCGGCCCGACAGCGCGACGTGGGTGACGTCCAGGTGGAAGCCTTCGGTGGTGCGCAACTGCTCGGCCAGCCCTTCCATGAGCTCGGTGGGGACCTCGGCGACCGTCCCGCAGTCGTGGCACACGAGGTGGACGTGCTGGTGCTCGTCGGCGGAGTAGCTGGGGGCGCCGTGGCCGAGGTGGGTGTGCCGGACGACCCCGATCCGCTCCAGCAGGTCGAGGGTGCGGTACACAGTGGTGATGTTCACCGCGGGCGCGGACCGCTGCACGCGGGTGCAGATCTGTTCGGGGGTGGCGTGGCCGAGGTCCCGTACGGCGTCGAGGACGAGCTGACGCTGCGGCGTCATCCGCAGGCCGCGCTGGTGCAGCTCGTCCCGCAGCGCCGACGCTCCGTTCCCGGGTCCGACCATCGACGTGGGGGTCACCCCACCGATGGTAGGCCGTCGGCGGGGGTGGTCCCGCCGCTGTGCCGGGCCGTCCCACGACACCGGCGGCGCGGGCCATCGCCCGCTCCCCGGTATGCTCCGACTGAGTGAACGGGTCGGTGCGACCACGATGATCTACCTACCCTCGGCCAGATGCAGGGTGTGACCCTCGGGGAGAACCAGCGATGACGACGGAAGCGGGCGTCGGTGGCGGCGTCCCACGGTTCGACGTCGTCCTCCGCGGTTACGACCGCCGGCAGGTCGACGAGCACGTAGCCCGCTTGCAGCGGGCCATCGTGCGCATGCGCACCGACCTGGACATCGTGCGCAGCCAGCCGCTGAACGCGGTCGGCCGTCCCTCGCCCGCCCCGCGGCCGGACGGCGGACCCGAGGTGCAGGCCATGCTGCAGAAGGCCGAGGAGGAGGCCGCCGAGATCCGCAACCGGGCCCGCGCCGCGGCGCGGGCGGAGGAGGAACGGGTCAGGGCCCAGCTCTCCGACCTGACCCGCCAGCGCGACGCCCTGCTCGCCGAGATCACGCGGCTGCGCGGGCAGCGCGACTCCGCGCAGCGCGAGGCGCCGGTCGCCGCCGCCACGTCGCGCATGCCCTCGCCCTCCGACGCGCCTCCCCGGTCGCCCGGGTCGCCGGGGACACCCCCTAGGACGCGCGACGGCGGCCAAGGTGGCTCGACACCGGGGATGGATTCCCCGGCCGGGCGCCCCACCGGTCCGCGGCCGCCGCAGCCCGGCGCGGGCCAGCCCGCGCCGGCGGCCGCCCGTGGCGGCGCGCCCGGTCAGGGTCCCGGTCAGGGCGGCCCCGGTGGGCCCGGTGGTCCGGGTCAGGGTGGTCCCGGCCGGGGCGGTCCGCCGCCGACCGGCGGCAACCGCCCGCCGCAGATCGCCGACCCGACGGTCGCCGCCCGCCCGAACGGGGCGCCCAAGGCCCCCGGCGGGTCCGGCCCCAAGTCGTCCCCGCACCACCAGCCCCCCGGTGCCGGCGGTGGCCAGCAGCAGCCGCCGTCACGGCCGGTCGAGCCGGGGCGTCCCGGCCCCGGCGGTTCGGGTGGTCCGCCCGGGCCCAAGGGCGGTGCCGCCCACCGGCTGCCCAGCGGCGGCTTCCCGGCCGTCGACAAGGCCCCGTCGTCCATGCGCCCCCGGGGCGAGCCCGAGCCGGAGGCGGGCGAGCTGTTCCGGCCGCAGCCGGGCGCTCCCGGCGGTCCGCCGCAGCGCCAGGGCGCCGGCCCCACCCAGGACCCGACCGCGATGGTCCGGGCCGCCGAGCCGAGGGGCTCCGCCCCGATCCGCCCGGCCGACCCGACCCGTTCGGTCGACCCGCCCAAGTCCGGCCAGCACGGCCCCGGTCGGGGCCCCGGCGGGCAGGGTCAGCAGGGCCAGCAGGGCCAGCAGAAGAACGGTCCGGGTGGGCCGGGCCAGCAGAAGAACGGCCAGCCCAACGGTCCGGGTGGCCCCGGTGGCCAGGGCCGCCCCGGCGGCCCCGCCGGCCCGGAGGCCACCGTGCTGGCCTCGGCCCGCCAGGGCGACCAGAAGCCCGGCGACCAGAAGCAGGGCCGCCAGGACGGCGACAAGGGCGAGCGCGGCCCCAACGGCGGACCCGACCGGGCCGGTCGGTCGCCGTCGACGTCGCGCTCGGGCTGAGCGCCCGGGCCCGGCCCGGCGCCGCCGGTCAGCCGGCGACGCGGCTCAGCAGCGCCGAGAGGTGCGGCTGGCGGGGCTGGCCCTCCATGGCCCGCTCGTCGACGTAGGCGAGGTCGCCGCCGTCCACGATGCCGTAGAGCCGGTGCGAGGAGACGACGTCCTTCGCCGAGGACGTGCGCACCACGGCGTCGGTCTCGATCTCCCAGGACCGCAGGTCGCGTGCCTTGCCGTAGAAGATCTCGCTGATGCCGGTGGCGTGCGTGATCAGCACCTCGATCTCGCGGCCGTCGGGCTGCGGGCGCCAGAAGCCGGTCTCGCGGGCCGCCGGGCGCAGCACCTCGCCGTCCGGGCCGAGCAGCCACGAGCGCGACTCGTAGGACAGGAACGGCCGCCCGTCGTGGGCGAACACGATCTGCTGGCCGAACCGCTGCGGGCCCTCGATGGTCGGGTAGTCGACCTCGCCGAGCCCCCGCCACACACCGACCAGCGGCAGCAGGCCGAGGCACTGGTCGTGCAGGTCGGGTCCCTCGCGCAGGTTCGCCGTGTCGTCCTCGACCGGCAGGTCGACCCAGCGGGGGCGGTTGCGCTGCGGGGAGTCCGGGGCGGCGTGGGTGGGTGCGGGGGTACCGGTGATCTGTGGCTCGCTCACGCCGCTACCTCGCTGACGCTCGGCAGCGGCGCAAGCGAAGCTGCTGTAGTGGATGGTTCGCTCGCAAGCTCGCTCACGCCTTCTCCTGGGCTGCTGCTGGCTGCGCCGCGGCCGGCTCGGCCGGTGCGGCCTGGGACGGTGCTGGCTCGGACGGTGCCGGCTGGACCTCCGCTGCGTCGGCCACGTCCGGGACGCCCGGTTCGAGCGTGAACAGGCGCCGCATCAGGTAGCCGGTGTAGACCGCCGTCGCCAGGCTGGCGACGATGAGCATGCCGGTGAGGATCCAGTGCACGGCGGCCCAGCCTAGCCACCGGCCCGCGGGAGGTCCGCCGCGCCACGCGGCTGGGCATTTCGCGCCGCATGGCGATGTCCGACACAGGCGTGTCGGACATGGGGTCATACGGTCGGTCGCGTGGCATCGGTCCAGCCCTACCTGTCCCGCGTCGAGCGGGCGCACCGGTTGATCGAGGAGCTGCGCGCGCGGGCGCCCCGGCCGCTGTCGGCCAGGCTGCTCGCCGAGCGGCTCGGCGTGACCGTGCGCACCGTCGAGCGCGACGTCGCCGACCTGGTGTCGGCCGGGGTCCCCATCCGGACCCGGCGCGGCGCGGGCGGCGGGCACCGGATCGACGCCCGCGCCGTGCTCCCCCCGGTGGAGCTCACCCCGGGCGAGGCGGCCGCGCTGGTGGCGGCGCTGGCGGCGATCGGGCCCCGGTCGTCGGCGAGCGCCCAGTCGGCGATGGCCAAGCTCGTCCGCTCACTCTGCGAGGAGACCTGATGGACCACGAGGAGTTCTGGACCGCCTACGGCAGGGCGCTCGTCGAGGGCGACGTCGAGACGACCGTCGCCCGGTACGGGTTCCCGTGCATGGCGATGGCCGACGACTTCGTCGGCACCCTGGCCGAGCCGGACGAGCTGCGGGCCGCGCTGGGCCAGGCGGCCGGCTACTACGCGCAGTTCGGCGCGGCCGACGTCCGCCCGGAGATCCTGGGCGTCGACGAGATCAGCGACAAGCTGACCAGGGTGCGGCTGCGCTGGCACTACTTCCGCGCCGACGGCGTCGAGCTGGTGGCGACGAACCACGAGTACACGTGGCGCGCCACCGACGAGGGCCCGAAGATCCACCTGACGGTGGCGATCGACGAGGCCGAGAAGCTCGCCGCGCTGGCCGCCGGGGATCGTGAGCGCGTATCACCGTCCTGACCGCGATACGCGCTCACGACCGGGGTCAGGCGACGGCGACCTCGGCCTGGTGCAGCCCGGGGCCGTCGGCGGTCAGCGCGGTCTGGCCGCTGCCGGCCCGGGACAGGGCGCGCAGCGTCCAGGTGCCGGGGGCGGCGAAGAACCGGAAGTCGCCGCTGGCCGAGGCCACGACCTCAGCGGTGAACTCGCCGGTGCCGTCCAGCAGCCGGACGAACGCGCCGGCCACCGGCTCACCGCCGGCGACCACCCGCCCGGCCAGCACCGTCTCCCGGGAGAGGTCGGTGCCGGGGGGCAGGGCGAGGGACTGGTCAGGGGCGCCGCACATCAGGCGCCGACCTTCTGCGGCGCGCCCAGCTCGATCGGCACGCCGATCAGCGAGCCGTACTCGGTCCAGCTGCCGTCGTAGTTCTTGACGTCGTCGTGGCCCAGGAGCTCGTGCAGCACGACCCAGGTGTGCGAGCTGCGCTCGCCGATGCGGCAGTACGCGATCGTGGACTTGGAGTCGTCGTAGCCCGCCTCGCCGTAGAGCTTGGCCAGCTCGTCGTCGGACTTGAACGTGCCGTCCTCGTTGGCCGCCTTGCTCCACGGGATGTTGACCGCGGTCGGGATGTGGCCGGGCCGCTGGGACTGCTCCTGGGGCAGGTGCGCCGGGGCCAGGATCTTGCCGGAGAACTCGTCGGGCGAGCGCACGTCGACGAGGTTCTTCGCGCCGATGGCGTCGACGACCTCGTCGCGGAACGCGCGGATCGACAGGTCGGGCTCCTGGGCGGTGTAGGTGGTGGCCGGGCGCTCGACCACGTCGGTGGTCAGCGTGCGGCCGTCGAGCTCCCACTTCTTGCGCCCGCCGTCGAGCAGCTTGACGTCGGCGTGGCCGTAGAGCTTGAACTGCCAGTAGGCGTAGGCGGCGAACCAGTTGTTGTTGCCGCCGTAGAGCACGACGGTGTCGGAGTTGTTCACACCCTTGGCCGACAGCAGCTGCTCGAACTGCGCCTTGTCGACGATGTCGCGGCGGACCGCGTCCTGCAGCTCGGTGGTCCAGTTGATCTTGACGGCGCCGGCGAGGTGACCGCCGTCGTAGGCGGTGGTGTCCTCGTCGACCTCGAGGAAGACGATCCCCTCGGTCCCGAGGTTCTTCTCCGCCCAGTCGGCGGAGACCAGGACGTCCTGGCGGCTCATGCGGTGCTCCCGTGATGGTGTGCGGCTGCTGCGGGTAGAGGGGCCACTGCTGGGCGCCCGGCCCGGCGCGCGCGGCAGCCAGTGGCTGCCCCGAGGGCACGCGGAGAGGGCCGGAACGCGCGGATGCGCTCAGCAGGCCCGACACAGGCAGCTGCCGACGCGGCACAGATCGACTGCGCGGCGACGGGTCAGCGGCCAGTTCACGGCGCCGAGGATAACCGAAGTGCCCAGTTCCCGGGAGCGTCTCCCACTCGGTGGACCGCCTTGACCTGGATCGGGATCCGGGCGGTCAGCCAGCCGAGAGCGGCGACCCCGGTCCGAGAGTGAGGCCGGAGGCCTCGCCGCTGACCTCAAGCTGGCCGTTGACCGCCCGCACGTCGGTCGGGACGACCTCCAGCGGCAGCGTGCCCGGGTCGATCGGGACCTCGAACTTGTCCGCGAACCAGCTCAGCAGCGCCGAGGGGATGTTCGGCAGGTCCTGGGCGGCCCCGCCGAGCTGCACGTCGCGCGGCTCGGTCCGGATCCGGCCGTCGGACAGCTCCAGCGACGCGATCACCGTCACCTCGATCTCGTCGCCGCCGGACAGCCCGGGCAACGACACCGGGAGCGAGGCGGGCAGCGTGCCGGTGCCGACCAGGCGCACCGAGCGCTCCGGGTCGAGCTCGGCCAGCGCCGGGTCGTCGGAGTCCTCGGCGGCCTGCTCCAGGGCGTTCGCGTCGAGGGTCTCGATGCGCAGGTCGGCGACATCGGGCACGAGCCGCTCCAGGTCGTCGGCCGGCACCCGGACGATGCCCTCGGCCTCGCCGACCTCGAGCGTCTTCGGGCCGGAGCCGAGCAGCATCGCCAGCGGCGCGTCGACGTCGCGCAGCTGCGCGGACACCGACAGCTCCTGCAGCTTGCCCACCGAGATGCGGGAGGCGTCGACGTCCACGCTGGAGTAGGTGCCCGAGATCGCCTGGGTGAGGAACGGGAAGCCGTTGATCCGCACCGCCGGGTCGTCGACGAGGCCCAGTTGGGAGCGCATCTGCCGGGACACGGCGGACTCGGCCAGCGCGGCCGAGCCGAAGTCGGCGGCGACCAGTAGCCCGGCCAGCACCAGCAGCGCGATGACCAGCCGCCTCATCCGACCTCCGTTCCTGCGCATCCGGCGGGGTGCCGGTGTCGGGTCCGACCGTAGAGCTGCCCCCCGCGGCGCTTCCCGCGGGGCCGGTGTCGCCCGCCCGACCAACCGACCGGGTGCCGCGTGCCGACCCACCGCGACGGGCGTCACTGCTGGTCATGGCGGAACGGGGCGGGGTGAGTTGCGCCGCGAGGCTCGTGTCCGGTGCCGTTCACCGACTATTCTCCCGCTATCCGCCGCGGCGTGCTCACGCCACGTCGCACGGATGTGAACGGTGCGTCGTCGTCGCCCTGCCGTGCCAGGTCGACGCGCGCCGATGCCGAGGGCGCCCGACCTCCGCCATGAGAGGAGGCACCACGTGGAACTCCTTCTGCTGACCGCCGACCCCGATCCCGGTTCCGTCCTGCCTGCGCTGACGCTGCTGCCGCACGGCGTGCGCACGGCGGCGCCCGAGGTCGCCGCCCTGCTCGACGCCGGGCCGCACGACGCGGTGCTGGTCGACGCGCGCACCGACCTGGTGGCCGCCCGCAGCCTGTGCCGCCTGCTCGGCAGCACCGGCATGGACGTCCCGGTCGTCGCCGTGCTCACCGAGGGCGGGCTGGTCGCCGTCTCCGGCGAGTGGGTCGTCGACGAGATCCTGCTGCCCGGCGCCGGACCGGCCGAGGTGGACGCGCGCCTGCGGCTGCTCAAGTCCCGTCCCGGCGCCGACGCGGGCCGCGACGGCGGCGCGCTGGTGCTGGGCGAGCTGGTGATCGACGAGGCCACCTACGCCGCGCGCCTGCGGGGGCGTCTGCTCGAGCTCACCTACAAGGAGTTCGAGCTGCTCAAGTACCTCGCCCAGCACGCGGGCCGGGTGTTCACCCGGGCCCAGCTGCTGCAGGAGGTGTGGGGCTACGACTTCTTCGGCGGCACCCGCACCGTCGACGTGCACGTCCGGCGACTGCGCGCCAAGCTCGGCGCCGAGCACGAGCAGATGATCGGCACCGTGCGCAACGTGGGCTACAAGTTCGTCCGGCCCAGCCGCGGCCAGCTCGGGGTGGCGGCCGTCGGCCTCCTCGAGGACGACGGAGCCGACGGCGACACCGACGACTCCGACCGAGCGGGTGCGCCCGGGTTCGCCGGCCGCCTCTGACGCGGCGCCACCCGCCCCGTCCCGTCGATGACGACGCCTTGAGCGAGAGGCGCGTTCGCCCGACTCCGCCGGCCCAGTGCGCCGCTCGCTCAACCCGGGGCCGGGGCGCGCGCGGGTAGTGTCGGCGCGGTGATCGAGCTGTCCTGGCGCAGCGGGCTGGACGCCGCCGCGATCGACGACGTCCGCGCCTTCGCCGCCGCGGTGGCCGCCGCCGACGGCACGGCCCCGCTCTCCGACGACGCGCTGCTGCACCTCGACGGCCCGGGCACCGCCCAGCTCCTCGCGCTGACCCCGGCCGGGGAGCTGGCCGGGTTCGCCCACCTCGACCTGTCCCCCGACCCCGCCGAGCCGGCCTCCGGCGAGCTGGCGGTGCACCCCGGGCACCGCCGCTCCGGGCTGGGGGCGCGGATCGTCGAGGAGGTGCTGGCGAAGGTCGGCGGGCCGGTGCGCGTGTGGGCCCACGGCGAGCACCCCGGCGCGGTGGCGCTCGCGGCGCGGTTCGGCTTCCGCCGGGCCCGCGAGCTGTGGCAGCTGCGCCGCGACCTGACCGAGCCGCTCCCCGAACCGGTCCTGCCCGAGGGCGTCCGGCTGCGGTCGTTCGTCGTCGGCGCGGACGAGGCGGAGTTCCTGCGCGTGAACAACGCCGCGTTCCACTGGCACCCCGAGCAGGGCGGGTGGGACCTGTCCCAGATCCGGCTGCGCGAGGCCGAGCCGTGGTTCGACGCGGAGGGCTTCCTGCTCGCCGTGGACGCCGACGACCGGCTCCTCGGCTACCACTGGACGAAGATCCACCCCGCGGAGCGCGACGAGGATCCCATCGGTGAGGTGTACGTCGTCGGCGTCGATCCGCAGGAGCAGGGCAGGCGGCTGGGTGGCGCACTCACCGCGGCCGGTCTGGCCTACCTCCGGGAGCGCGGGATGACCCGGGTGATGCTGTACGTCGAGGCCGACAACGCCGCAGCCGTCCGGGTGTACGAGAAGCTCGGCTTCACCCGGTGGAGCACCGACGTCTCCTACGCCCGCTGAGTCCCGTTCACCTCCCGGCCACCGTCCGGGGTGAGATCCGGGTCATATCGGTGCAGGTCACAGCTGGGTCACAACGGCTGTTGCGCCGTGCGGGGGATTGCGGAGCCTCAGGTGTTCATCCCTCGTTCACCTGGGCGGGGGAACGCGTCCACTCCGGTTACCTAGCGTCCTGCGGCGAGCGGCCATCCGGCCGTGATGCCTTACCGACGGAGGACCACGAGTGAAGACCGTGCGGCACGCCTCGCGTGCTCGAATCGCTGCGATGGGGCTGGCCACCAGCGGTGCCCTGCTCCTCGCGGGCTGCGGCGCGGCCAACGAGACCGCCGCCCCGCCGGCATCGGGCGCGGGTGGCGAAGCGGCCGCCTCGGTGTCCGGCACCATCTCCGGTGCGGGCGCCAGCTCCCAGCAGGCCGCGATGGAGGCCTGGATCGCCGGGTTCACCGCCGTCAGCCCGGACGCGACCATCAACTACGACCCGAGCGGCTCCGGCGCCGGGCGCGACCAGTTCACCGGCGGCGGCGTGGCCTTCGCCGGCAGCGACGCGGCGCTGGACGAGGAGGAGCTGCCGCTCGCCCAGGAGCGCTGCGGCGGCCCGGACGGCGTCATCGAACTCCCCGTCTACATCTCGCCGATCGCGGTCATCTACAAGCTGGACGGCGTCGCCGAGCTGAACCTGGCCCCGGCCACCGTGGCGGGCATCTTCAACCGGCAGATCACCACCTGGAACGACCCGGCGATCGCCGCGGACAACCCGGGCGTCACCCTGCCGGCCACCCCGATCACCCCGGTCAACCGCTCCGACGAGTCGGGCACGACCGAGAACTTCACCGAGTACCTGGTGGCGGCGGCCGGCCCGGCGTGGCCGCACGAGGCCGACGGGGCGTGGCCGGTGCAGGGCGGCGAGGCCGCCCAGGGCACCTCGGGCGTCGTGGGTGCGGTCGGCGGTGGCCAGGGCACGATCGGCTACGCCGACGCCAGCCAGGCCAAGGGCCTGGGCGTGGCGAAGATCAAGGTCGGCAGCGAGTTCGTGGCGCCGACCGCCGAGGCCGCCGCGGCCGTCGTGGCCGCGTCGCCGCGGCTCGAGGGTCGGGGTGCGAACAACTTCGCCATCGAGCTGGCCCGCGACACCACCGAGGCCGGTAACTACCCGATCGTCCTGGTGTCCTACGCCATCGCCTGCGCCACCTACCCGGACCAGGCCACCGCCGACCTGGTGAAGGGCTTCCTCGGCTACGTCATCAGCGAGGACGGCCAGCAGGCCGCCGCCGGGGCCGCCGGCTCCGCGCCGATCACCGCCGAGCAGCGCGCCGAGTACGAGCCCGCGGTCGAGGCGATCAGCGCCTCGAGCTGATCGATCCCGGCACATTCCCTGGCCAGGGAGCCCGGGCGGACCCCATCATTGATCCGCCCGGGCTCCCCGGCCGATCCGCCCTACTACTTCCGCGAGATCCGCCGGAAGGGACCACGTGAGTACCGACACCAGCCCGGGGCCGGCCCCGGCGAAAGCGCCTGCGCCGCCGTCCACCAGACCCGTCGTCCAGCCCGGCGACCGCATCTTCGCCGGCTCCGCCACCGGGGCCGGCATCCTCATCCTCGTCGTGCTGGCCGGCGTGGCGGCGTTCCTGCTGATCGAGGCCGCGCCGGCGTTCGTCGCCCCCGCGGCGGACATCCCCGGCGGCAACGGCATCGTCGCCTACATCTGGCCGCTGGTCTTCGGCACGCTGCTGGCCGCGGTCATCGCGCTGCTGATCGCCACCCCGCTCGCGGTCTGCGTGGCCCTGTTCATCACCCACTTCGCGCCCCGCCGGATCGCCCAGCCGCTGGGCTACCTGATCGACCTGCTGGCCGCGGTGCCGAGCATCGTCTACGGCCTGTGGGGCGTCGCGGTGCTCGCCCCGGCCTCGGTCGAGCTGATGACCTGGCTGCAGGACTACCTCGGGTGGATCCCGCTGTTCGCCGGGCCGGTCTCGGCCACCGGGCGCACGATGCTGGTCGTCGGCGTCACCCTGGCCGTGATGATCCTGCCGATCATCACGGCGGTGTCCCGCGAGGTGTTCCTGCAGACGCCGAAGCTGCACGAGGAGGCGGCGCTGGCGCTGGGCGCCACCCGCTGGGAGATGATCAAGATGGCGGTGCTGCCCTTCGGGCGCTCCGGCATCATCTCCGGGGCCATGCTCGGCCTGGGCCGCGCGCTCGGCGAGACCATGGCCGTCGCGATCATCCTGTCGGTGTCCGGTGCGGTCACCTTCAACCTGATCAGCTCCGGCAACCCGTCGACGATCGCGGCGAACATCGCGCTGCAGTTCCCGGAGTCCACCGGCATCGAGGTGAACACGCTCATCGCGTCCGGCCTCGTGCTGTTCCTGATCACGCTGGCGGTCAACTCGCTGGCCCGGTTCATCATCAACCGGCGGCGCGAGTTCTCGGGGGCCAACTGATGAGCATCGAGACCGACAAGACGACGCCGCAGCACGATGTCGATGTGGCCACCCCGCTCGAGAGCCGCATCGCCCGCAAGGGGCAGCTGCCGCGGTGGGGGACCGCCGCCGCGCTCGCGGGCGCCGCCGTGATCATCGGCGGTGCGCTCGCCGCGACCGGCGCGTTCAGCATCGGGCTGTTCGTCTTCCTCACCGTGGTGCTCTTCGCGGTGGGCCTGTACGCGATCTCCCGCGCGGTGGAGGGCGGGCGCAAGGCCGCCGACCGCGTCGTCACGATCGTGGTGACCTCCGCGTTCCTGCTCGCGCTCATCCCGCTGATCTCGGTCGTGTGGACCGTGCTCAGCAACGGCGTCGCCCGGTTCGACGCCGAGTTCTTCAGCTCCTCGATGCGCGGCGTCGTCGGCGAGGGCGGCGGCGGCTACCACGCCATCATGGGCACGCTGATCATCACCGCGCTGGCCGCGGCGATGTCCATCCCGGTCGGCCTGCTCACCGCGGTCTACCTGGTGGAGTACGGCGTCGGCACCCGGCTGGCCCGCTCGATCACGTTCTTCGTCGACGTCATGACCGGCATCCCGTCGATCGTGGCCGGCCTGTTCGCCTACGCCCTGTTCGCGCTCTTCGCCGGGCCCGGCGTGCGGCTCGGCTTCGCCGGCGCCGTGGCCCTGTCGGTGCTGATGATCCCGGTGGTCGTGCGGGCCACCGAGGAGATGCTCAAGATCGTCCCGAACGAGCTGCGGGAGGCGGCCTTCGCGCTGGGCGTGCCCAAGTGGCGCACGATCCTCAAGGTAGTCATCCCGACCTCGATCGCGGGCATCGCGTCGGGCATCACGCTGGCCATCGCCCGCGTCATCGGCGAGACGGCCCCGCTGCTGATCGCCGTCGGCATCACGACCGGGCTGAACTTCAACCCGTTCGACGGGCGGCAGGCCACCCTCCCCGTGTTCGCCTACTACTCCTACGCCGCGCCGGGCGTCCCGCGCGATCCCTACGTCGACCGGGCGTGGACGGCCGCCCTGGTGCTGATCGTGATCGTGATGGTCCTGAACCTCGCCGCCCGCCTGATCGCGCGCCTGTTCGCGCCGAAGAACCGATAGGAGCCGCGCCATGGGCAAGGCGATCGAAGCCATCGACCTGGACATCTACTACGGCTCGTTCCTGGCCGTGCAGGGCGTCAACATGACGATCCGACCGAAGACCGTGACCGCCCTCATCGGGCCGTCCGGCTGCGGCAAGTCGACCTACCTGCGCTCGATCAACCGCATGCACGAGGTCATCCCGGGTGCGCGCGTCGAGGGCAGTATCGAACTCGACGGCACCGACCTCTACGGCGCCGGCGTCGACCCGGTGGGCGTGCGCCGCCAGATCGGGATGGTCTTCCAGCGGCCCAACCCGTTCCCCACGATGTCGATCTACGACAACGTGATCGCGGGTCAGCGGCTGAACAACAAGCGCATGCGCAAGGACGCCACCGACGACCTGGTGGAGCGCTCGCTGCGCGGCGCGAACCTGTGGAACGAGGTCAAGGACCGCCTCGAGAAGCCCGGCTCCGGCCTGTCCGGCGGGCAGCAGCAGCGGCTGTGCATCGCCCGGGCGATCGCCGTGCAGCCCGACGTGCTGCTGATGGACGAGCCGTGCTCGGCCCTGGACCCGATCTCCACGCTGGCGATCGAGGACCTGATCAACGAGCTGAAGATGGACTACACGATCGTCATCGTCACGCACAACATGCAGCAGGCCGCCCGGGTCAGCGACTACACCGGCTTCTTCAACATCGAGGGCACCGGCAAGCCCGGCAAGCTGGTCGAGATGGACGAGACCAAGAAGATCTTCTCCCAGCCGACGCAGAAGGCCACCGAGGACTACGTCTCCGGCCGCTTCGGCTGACCCCCCGTCCCCCGACCCGGGGGGGGGGGGGGGGGGCAGGGGGGGGGGGGGGGGGGGGCACCAACAGACACGAAAGAAGAGCGGCCCGGCCTCTACCGAGGGGGTTGGCTTTTGTACCGCCCAACCCGACACCCCCTCCGTTCTCGACGGCTTCGTGCGTCAGATCGGGACGGCGTCGGGCTCCCGGCCGGTGACGGCGTAGACCGTCTCGTGGGCCACCGTGACGGCGTGGTCGGCGAAGCGCTCGTAGTAGCGCGCCAGCAGCGTCAGGTCCACCGCGGCCGGCACCCCGTGCGGCCAGCTCGGCGCCATCAGCACCTCGAACATGTGCTCGTGCAGCGCGTCCATGGCGTCGTCGTCGGTGTCCAGCTCGACGGCCTTGATGACGTTGCGGGAGCGCACCACGTCGGCCGTCTTGAGCGCCAGCTCGACCGCCACCCTGCTCATCTCGGCGATCTCGTCGCGGATCTCGTCGGGCACCCGCCTGCCCAGCTGGACGACCTTCGCCACGTGCACGGCCAGGTCGCCCATGCGCTCGACGTCGCCCGCCGCGCGGATGGCCGAGACGACCGTGCGCAGGTCGCCCGCGACGGGGTTGTGGAACAGCAGCGCCTCGGCCGCGACGTCCTCGACCTGGGCCCGCAGCGCGTCGACGGCGGCGTCCCCGGCGACGACCTGCGCGGCCAGGCGCTCGCGCGACTCCAGCAGCGCGGCCGTGGACCTCTGCAGGGCACCGGCGACGGCCGAGCACATCCGGCTGAGGAGCTCGGCGAGCTCGTCGAGCTGCTGGGGCAGCGGGGGAGCGGGCATGCTGGCGAGGGTAGGGGCAACTCCGCTGGTCAGCAGCGGTGCTCGGGTGAACGGGCGGTGAACGCCCGTCAGGCGAGGCGCAGGCCGATCAGCAGGCTCACCCGGTAGACCTCGCCGTCGCCGTCCTCGGAGCGGGCGCTGATCCCGGTGATCCGGGCCCAGCGCGCACCCGCGCGGGCGGCCCTGGCCATGCCGTCCCGGATCGCCTCCTCGAGCGAGCGCGTCGAGCTGCCGATGATCTGTGCGGTGCGCGTCCCCCGGCCCATGACCCGGGGGTTCCCGTTGCCGGCCGGGCGAACCCTCAGACGGTCAACGGGCCGGGCATCTGCCCGGTGACCACGTAGACGATCCGGCGGGCCACCGCGACGGCGTGGTCGGCGTAGCGCTCGTAGAAGCGGGCGAGCAGGGTGATGTCGACGGCAGGCCCGACGCCGTGGCTCCAGCTGCGGTCCATGAGCACGGTGAACATGTGCTTGTGCAGGTCGTCCATGGCGTCGTCGTCCTCCTCCAGCTGGGCGGCGGCCGCCACGTCCCGGGTGCGGATGACCTCGGCGGCCTTGAGCGCCAGCGCCACGCCCACCCGACCCATCTCGGCGAAGTAGGGCACGACCTCGTCGGGCAGCACCGGCTGCGGGTGCCGCCTGCGCGCCGCCTGGGCGACGTGCAGCGCGAGGTCGCCCATGCGCTCGACGTCGCCGGCACCGTGGATCGCCGAGACGACGATCCGCAGGTCGGTGGCGACGGGCGCCTGCAGGGCGAGCAGCGCGAACGCCCGTTCCTCCGCGATCGCCCGGATCTCGTCGACGTGCACGTCCTCGGAGATGACCTGCTCGGCGAGCTGCAGGTCGACCTCCAGCAGCGACCGGGTGGCCTTCTCCAGCGCCGCGGCCACCCGCTCGCACATGGTCGCCAGCACCTCGGCGAGTTGGTCGAGCTGCTCCTGGTAGACGTCCCGCATGTCACGAGACTAGTGGGGCTGTCCGGGTCGGGCCGTTCGGCGCAGGTGAACCGGGGGTGAACGGTCAGGGGCAGTTCGCCCGCGGTGCGGCCGGGTCCAGCGCGGCGAGGTCGGCGTCGACCGGCGCCGGGGCGGCGGGCGGCTGGATGACGTCGTCGAACGAGCGGCCCAGGACCAGCTGCAGCACGCCCGTCGAGCCGGGGTCGGGCACGGACGTCGCCGAGGGCACCGACGAGGCCAGCAGCGCCGCCCCCGCGGCCTGGTCGGGCGAGAACTTGATGATCGTGTCGTTGGTGCCCACGTCGGCGTTGCCGACCTCGCCGATCCCGAAGCCGAGCGCCCCGAGCGCCCCGCCCACCTGCTCGGCCCGCCCCGGCGCGTCCGAGGCGTTCAGCAGCTGCACCCGCAGTTCGGCGGGCGTGGGGCCGGTCACCGCCTCCAGCGGGTCGGCCTCCTCCGGCAGGTCGCGGTCCTCGCGGACGGCGGAGAACACGGCCGCCGCGTCGGCGTCGCGGAGCACGGCGTTGCCGACGCCGTCGGTGCCGCCGGTGGTCGGCGCCACCGCGTACACGACGTCCCGGCCGTCCACCCCGCGCAGCGCCCGCGACAGCGCCAGCACGTCGTCGAGCTCGCCGCCGTCGACCACCAGCGCTTCGCGCAGGGCGGGGCGCAGCTGGGTGAGGCGGGTGTAGTCGAGCAGCGAGCGCTCGTCGAGCGTGCGGTCGAGCACCGCGTTCAGGAACTCCTGCTGGCGGTCGATCCGGCCGACCTCGGAGGCCGGGTCGCCCGCGACGTCGAGGGCCCGGACGAAGTCGGCGGCGCGCACGCCGTCCAGCCGGCGGGTGCCGGGCTCGGCGACGATGGTGCCGAGGGTGCCGTCGACCACCGGGGCGGGCACGCACACCTCCACGCCCTGCATGGCCGCCGACAGGCCCTCCACGGCCCCGAGGTCGAGCCCGACGTACTGGGTGATGGCCAGCCCGGTGAGCTGCTGGACGGCGCGGGTGATGCAGCGCGGGCCGCCGAGGTCGAGCGCGGTGATCAGCTGGGTGTTGGCCTCCGGCCGGGCCGCCTCGTCGGTGTAGGAGGCGGTGGCCGCGTCCCACTGGTCGCAGGCCGGCCGGTTGATCTCCAGGTTGTGCGGCACCGACAGCACCACGACCGGGCCGCCCCCGGCGGGCACGTGCGCCACGACGACGGTGTCGGCGCGGGTGGCCGGGTCGCGCGAGCGGTCGGACGCCACCATCAGCACGTTGCGGTCGCCCGCCTGGGCGTCGCCGTCGACGATGGCGCTGGAGGCGAGGTCGAGGGCGGCGGCGTCGCGGATGCCGGAGTCGAGCCACAGCTTGGCGCCCCAGCCCAGACCGGCCGCGCTCAGCACGACCAGCGCGACGGCGGCGACGAGCAGGCGCACGGCGATCCGGCCCGCCCGCCGGCGCGTCGAGACGGGCGGAGGGGGCGGTTCCTCCTCCGCGTCGTCCGTCGCCCGGGACAGGTCGAGGCCGGCGTGCGCGGCCGTCATCCGGACCAGCGACTCGTCGATCCGGCTGACCGCGATCTCGCGCTCGCTGTCGCGCTCGGCCCGGGTCTTGCGGGTGGTCCGGGTCTGGTCCGGGTCGGCGGGGGTCAGCCGCGTCTGCTCGGCGTCGCCGGGAGCCGCGTCGGGCTCCTCGCGCGGGGGCAGCCGGACGACCTCGGTCGCGTCCGCCGCCGCCGGCGCGGCGCTCGCCGCCGGGGCGGGTGTGCTGGCGGGGAGGGCGGTGGTGACCGCGCTCGGGTGCACGACGCCGGAGGTCTGGTAGCCGGTGGGGGAGGGGTTCCCGGGGACGGGCAGCGCCTCCGTGGGGTCCGCGACGGGCGGCGGACCGCTGAACTGCCCGGGGTGGCGGGGAGGCGGGGGACCGATGGGGGCAGGCGGCCACACCTGGGTCTGCTCGGCGGGCTCACCCCGTGGCGGCCCCTGGCGCTGTGGCCCGCCGGGCGGGCGGGGGCGCTGCGGGCCGGAGCCGAAGGGCGCGCCGTTCGGCTCCGCGACGGCGGGGGCGCCGGAGCCGAAGGCGGCGTCGGGACCGGGGCCGGAGGGGCGCGCGCCGTTCGGGCCGGGGCCGTGCGGTGCGCCGTTGGGGCCGGAGCCATGCGGGCCGGAGCCATGCGGGCCGGAGCCATGCGGGCCGGAGCCATGCGGGCCGGAGCCATGCGGGCCGGAGCCATGCGGGCCGGAGCCATGCGGGCCGGAGCCGTTGGGGCCGGGCCCGTTCGGGCCGGGGCCATACGGTGTGCCGTTCGGGCCGGGGCCGTGGGGTGCGCTGTTGGGGCCGGTGCTGTTGGAGCCGGTGCCGTTCGTGCCCGGCGGCGGGGTGCCGTTGCGGCCCGGGAGCGGGCCGGTCGGGCCGTAGCCGCCGGGGCCGGGGGGCGGTGGCCCGCCGAACGCGGCGGGACCGGCGCCGTTGCGGGGCGGGTAGGACTGGACGCCGGGCGCCGGGGGCGCGCCGTTGCGGGTGGGGCCGCCGAACGCGCGCGGGCCTGCGGGGTGGGGCGGCGGGGCGCCGTTGCCGACGGGCCCGCGGCCGGGACCGCCGTGGGGGGCGGCGCCGTGGACCGGAGGTGCGTCGAAGGCCTCGCCCGCGCCGGAGCCGAAGGCGTCCGGGGCGCCGTTGCGCCCGCCGTGAGCGGGTGCACCGTTGCGCCCGGGGTGAGCGGGTGCGCCGTTCCGTGCGCCGTTCTGCGTGCCGTGGTGCGCCAGGCCTGCCGGCCCGCCCGGCCCGGCGCCGACCGTGCCGTGGCGTCCACCGGTGCCGTTCGCGGTGCCGTTCGCGGTGCCGTTGGGGGTGCCGTTGGGGGTGCCGTTGGGGGTGCCGTTGCGGGGGCCGCCTTCCGGCGCCGCGCCGCCCCGCCCCTGACCGGCGGGGGGTGGCGGGAACGTGTCGGGCCGCGCGCGTCGCCCGCCCTCCGGCGGCGCCGCCGGGGACCACTCCCCGGTCGCCGCGCCCGCCGCCTCCGCGCGGCTGTGCGAACCGCCGTGGCGCGCACCGCCGCCGGCGTCGGCGTTCGGGTTCCGGGCCGAGTGCCGCCCGCCCACGGGAGCCCGGGGCGGGGGAGGGGCGACCTCGCCCCGGGCGCGTTCCTGCTCCTCGGCGGCCCGCCTGCGGGCCGCGCGCCCACCGGTGGTGGTGTGCGGCCCGGACGCCGCGCCGCCCAGCCCGTTGCGGGCGAGGATGTCCTCGACGGACTCGCGGTGCACGTCGGTGCCACCGCGGCGGGGCGTGCGGTCCCGGTCGTCGACCACGCCACCTCCCGCGACCCGTACGAGCAGGGGGCGGGCACACGGGTGCTCACCCGCCCAGCCCGCCCCCTCCTGACGGAGCGTGAGCCTACGGAGGTGACCCACTTCGGTCACGGCCGGGTCTCGGTAGGCGTGTCGCCTGCGGGATCGCCCGCCGGCAGCCCGCCGGCCCGGCCAGCCGGACGAGCCCGGTGCGCGCGTCCCGGAAGGCGACGGCGTTGCGGCCGGAGTCCTTGGCCGCGTACAGCAGGGTGTCGGCGGTGCCGATGAGCCCGCCGGGGTCGGTGACCGGCCCGGCGCTGTGGGTCACGCCCGCGCTCACGGTGACCCGCAGCCCCGCGGCCAGCTGCTCCCACCGGTACCGGGCGATCCGGTTGCGCGCGGCCTCGCACACCCGCACGGCGTCGAGGAGGTCGTGGCGCGGCAGCACGAGCGCGAACTCCTCGCCGCCGTAGCGGGCGCAGAAGGCCTCCGGCGGGAGCGCGGCGGCCAGCTCGTCGACGATGCGCTGCAGGACCCGGTCGCCGAACTGGTGGCCGTAACCGTCGTTGACCTGCTTGAAGTGGTCGACGTCGACGAGCGCGACGGAGATGCCGGCCGCGCCGCGCGAGGCCGGGTCGGCGAGCATGGCGACCAGCCGCTCGTCGAGGTAGCGGCGGTTGTAGCTGGCGGTGAGGCTGTCGCGGCGGCTCTGCTCGCGCGCCTCGGCGTGCTCGCGGCGCAGCCGGTCGAGCTCGTCCGCCGGGGCCCCGGAGCCCTGCTGCAGTGCCCGCACGGCCACCCGCAGGTGCGCGTAGGCCTCCTCCCAGCGGCCCGCCGCGGCGAGGTCCTCGGCCAGCGCGATCTCCTGGGCCGGGGCCCCGCCCCGGCGATCCGCCTCGCCCATGGTGTGGACCGCGACCATCGGCACCTCCCTGCTCGCCAGTGGAGTCGACGTCCGCGGCGGGGCTCTTGAGCCGCCGCACCCGTTCGCGTGCCGCTCCACCCGACCGATGGGCCCGCCGTCGCGGACCGTGCCCGGACGTGGCGGGTTCCCGCCGCCTTCCGCCCCTCAACCGCCTCCGACGAGGTGGTCCCGCCCTTCGTCCGCAGCGCCCTGCCCGTCCGGCCCTGCCCGTCCGGCCCTGCTCGCCCGTCCCGCCCGTCCGGCCCGCCCGCCCGGCCCCGTCGAGAACGAACCTGTTTGTCGTTTGGACCGGTCCAACCGACAACAACCTCGTTCTCGACGGGCCAGGGCGGGCCAGGGCGGGGCAGGTCGGGAGGGGTGGGTCAGCCGCCCGAGTGCTCCAGCTCAGCGCCGAAGGGGACGCTGGGGTCGTCGGGGTCGTCGAGCCAGTGCTCGGGCAGCACCACCCGGCCCGGGCTGCCCTGGCGCCCGCGCGGCCCGTCGGCCTCGGCCGGGAAGGGCTCGTCCGGGTCGAGCAGGGCGAGCAGCTCGTCGAGCTCGTCGAGGCTGTCGACCAGCCCCAGGCGCCGGCGCAGGTCGCCGCCGATCGGGAAGCCCTTGAGGTACCAGGCGATGTGCTTGCGGACGTCGCGGATGCCCTTGTCCGCGCCCATGTGCGCCTGCAGCAGCACGGCGTGCCTGCGCAGCGTCGCGGCCACCTGGCCCAGCGACGGTGGCTCGGGCAGCGGGCGGCCGGCGAACGCGGCCTCCAGGTCGGCGAACAGCCAGGGCCGGCCCAGGCACCCCCGCCCCACGACGACGCCGTCGCAGCCGGTCTCGGCGACCATCCGCAGCGCGTCGGCTGCGCTGAAGATGTCGCCGTTGCCCAGCACCGGCACCTCGGCGGGCACGGCGTCGCGCA
Organism: Pseudonocardia humida; assembly: GCF_023898865.1. Classification (GTDB taxonomy): domain Bacteria; phylum Actinomycetota; class Actinomycetes; order Mycobacteriales; family Pseudonocardiaceae; genus Pseudonocardia; species Pseudonocardia humida. Next base: position 45,537 of record NZ_JAGSOV010000063.1, on the reverse strand, counting down.
GCCGGGCGATGGCCGTCCAGTCGGCGGTGCCGGAGTAGCGCTGGGCCGCGGTGCGGGCGTGCAGGGCGACGGCCGCGACCCCGGCGTCGACGGCCCGCTGGGCGGCGTCGAGGTAGGTGTGGCGCCCGTCGTCGATGCCGATGCGCATCTTGATCGTCACCGGCATCGGCCCGGCGTTCTCGACGGCGGCCCGCACGATCCGCTCGAACAGCCGCCGCTTGTAGGGCAGCGCCGCCCCGCCGCCGCGCCGGGTGACCTTGGGGACGGGGCAGCCGAAGTTGAGGTCGACGTGGTCGGCGAGGTCGCGCTCGACGATCATCCGCACGGCGGCGCCGATCGTCGCCGGATCGACGCCGTAGAGCTGCATGGAGCGCGGCTGCTCGTCCGGGTCCATGGCGATCATGCGGAAGGTCAGCGGGTTCTTCTCCACCAGCCCCCGCGAGGTGATCATCTCGCAGACGTAGAAGCCGGCGCCCTGCTCACGGCAGAGCCGGCGGAAACCCGCGTTGGTGATGCCGGCCATCGGGGCCAGCACCACCGGCGTGTCGCAGGTGTGGGGCCCGATGCGCAGCGGGGCCCGGACGGCGGTCGGGACACTCACGCTGTCCCATTGTCCTCGCCTCAGAAATCCACGGTGACGCAGGCGACCCGCGGCCCCGCCACCCCGGCCTCACCCGGCCCGGTGCGGGTCGGTTCGGCGTGGATCACCACCGACCGCGCCCGTCGCTCGCCGAACTGCCACGGCACGACGGTCTGCACGCTCGCCTCCCCCCGCGCGTCGGTCGCCAGGTCGAGCCACACCTCGTTGTCGGGGTTGGCGAACCGCGGATCGGTGCTGGGCTGGACGGGGTCGGGCTGGTGCTGGAAGTGCGGCCCCGCCGCGTCCCCGTCCGGCCCGCAGGGCCGGGCGTGCGCGTGCGCACCGTAGACGCGATCAGGCAGCAACCCCCGCACCGCCAGCCGAACGGTCGTGCTGTCGTTCTCGACGTGCGCGCTCACCGCCCCCCGCGCCCCCACCCGCACGAGGTCCTCGGAGTAGGTGATGGCCACCTCCGGGGTGGTGGTGAAGATGGCGTTGACCGCCACATCCCGCGCCGACGCCTCCGCCCCCGACGCCACCGGCTCACCACCGGCGCACCCGGCCAGCAGCAGCGCGGCCACGGGTCCAGCGATGATGACACGGAGTGCTCGCATGCTCACAGAATGCGTGCTGACCGCGGGTAGCGTCGCGCAGGTGGCGCAGTGCGCCGATCGAGTGAGTCGAGGCCCGCGACGTAGGCTGTGCGGTGCCGCCGGGGGCGGTGCGGGCCTCTAGCTCAATCGGCAGAGCAGCGGACTTTTAATCCGCGGGTTCGGGGTTCGATCCCCCGGGGGCCCACCAATACTGACCAGGACGTTTGTGCCTGTGAACGATCATGTCGTCGGCGTCTGTCAATGACTCTGTCAATGGGTATGCTCGGTCGGTGCCTCGGATCAGTGCGAAGGCCCGCAGACCGCGTGGTCACATCCGCCGCCGCGGAGGGTCGTTCCAGGTCTTGGTGTACGCAGGCGTCGACCCCTTGACTGGCAAGGACCACTACCTCACCGAGTCGACCCGGAGCGAGGCTGATGCCCAGAAGATCCTCACGCGGTTGCTCGCCCAGGTCGACGAACATCGCAACCCGCGGACTCGCTCCACGCTGAGCGCGGTGCTGGAGGCGTGGCTGCGTATCCACGAGGCGGAGGCGTCGACGCTCGACGGCTACCGCGGCTATGTCCGGCGGACGATCGAGCCGGCTCTCGGCGCGGTACCGCTGTCCAAGCTGACGCCGCAGGTGCTGGAGGAGTTCTACGCCGACCTGCGGCGCTGCCGGCACCGCTGCCGCGACGGCGAGCCGGCGGTCGACCACCGCACGACCGCTCCGCACGAGTGCCGGACGGTGCGGCACAAGCGGCCACCCGGGCGGCCGAGCTCCAAGCCGCACGACTGCGCGGTGGCCGGCTGCGTCACCGTCGAGTGTCCCTCTCATCGCTGCACGCCGATGGCGAGCTCGTCGGTCCGTCAGATCCACTGGATCATCGCCTCGGCGTTGGCTGCGGCGGTGCGGTGGGAGTGGATCCGCACGAATCCGGCCGAGCACGCGAAGAAGCCGAAGCAGCGTCCGCCGCAACCCGAACCGCCGAGCGCGGCGGACGCGGCGCGCATCATCGCTGCAGCGTGGGAGCAGGACGAGGAGTGGGGCACGCTGGTCTGGCTGGTCATGGTGACCGGGATGCGCCGCGGTGAGGTTCTGGCGCTGCGGTGGGCCGATGTCGACCTGGAGCTGGGCGTGATGACGATCCGGCGCAACTACGTCCGCACCGGCAGCCGCGGGATCGAGAAGGACACCAAGACCCACCAGATGCGGCGCATCTCGCTCGACGCCGAGACCATTGCCGTCCTCGGCGACCATCGGACGCGCTACGAGCAGTTGGCCCGCTCGTTGGGTGGTGAGCCGATTGCCCAGGCGTTCCTGTTCTCGCGTCAGGCGGCACGAGACGTTCCGGCAGACCCGAGCGCGGTGACCCACCGCTACGGACGCATGTGCGCAGCACTAGGCATCGACAGCCACCTGCACGCGCTCCGGCACTACTCGGCCACGGAACTCCTCACCGCTGGCGTCGACCTGCGCACCGTCGCCGGCCGACTGGGCCACGGTGGCGGAGGCGCGACGACCCTGCGCGTGTATGCGGCGTGGGTCGGCGAATCGGACCGGCGTGCCGCCGAGGTGCTGGGCGGTCGGATGCGGCGTCCCGGGTCGGCGCAGAAGCCGCTATAGCTCTACCGTGCCGACGGTTTCCCAATCCCACAGGCGTTCCGGTCCCCACTGCACAACGAGATTCAGTGCGTCAATGGCGATGCGTCGCGTGGGGACGCTTCTTCCGAGCGCGGCGATGACGGGTCCAGCCGGTTGATCGGCAGTGCTGTAAGAGACCGTCATGTGCGGTGTCCATGCCGACGTCGGCTCCTCGGATGGAGGCTCCTCCCCGATGGCGACGGCTGTGGCACGGCGTGCAGCCGCCCGAATCGGACGCAGCTTGTCGACGGGCTCAACGGCCAGCATGACCGCTTCGGGATGATAGAGGACTCGGCCGAGGTCGACCTCGATAGGTTTGGTCTCGCGGAGTTCTTCAGCGGCGACCTTCACCATCTCTGCCATCTGCTCCCGCGTGAATCCATCGGCAGGGCCGGCCAGGAAGACGGTCATGTGAATCCACGAGGGCGGGGTCATGTGGAAGCCGGGGAAATTCGCTAGTGCGGCCTGCGCCGCTGCTGCGGCCTGCCACGCCTCTGGGTACCGCGCGAGGAGCACATGCCAGTACAAGGTTCCGCTTCCGACGGCTGGTTCGCTGCGGTTCAGCCAGCGATCACGCAGTTGCGTCGGAAGTGGGCTCACGGGTTCTCCTCGGTAGGATCGTCTGGTAGCGCATCAGCTGCAAACTGCAGGGCGGCGGCCAGCAACTCCTCGGCCTGGCGGACTCGCCGCAGCCGGGGTGCTGCCAGCCGCCGGCTCAGATTGTCCGTGTAGGCCGTGACCGTGGCGACCCGCAATTCGGGTGGCAGCTCGAGTACCGGGGCGACCTCTGCGGTGGCGGCGTCCAGGTCCCCCAGGTCGAGGTGCGCGAGCGCCGCGCCGACTCGGATCTGCGCCCAGTTCGCCCGGATCACCGGTTCGCCAGCCTTCCAGCTCGCGTCCGCCGTGGCGGCAGCACGGAGTGCGCCCGCTGGGTCGTGGGTGTGGTTGGCAACCGACAGCGCGAAGACCGCTTGACGCGCTCGCGGGAACGCCCAGGCCGATCGCCTGGACTCTGGCGCCAAGGTCTCGGCGTCGGTCTCGGCGCGCCGCAGTGCCTGGCGAGCGCGGCCGGCGTCCCCGAGCAGCGCGGCTGCGTTCGCCTCCTGGCTGGCGAGCTGTACACGGATCGCGGACTGCGGGCTCACTTCGTAGCCGGACCTGGCCATGTCGGCGGACTCGGCCAAGCGGCCCGACCACCGCAGGGTCTTCGCCAGGGCGGTCCGCGCCATGGCCTGGCTCGATCCGGCCTCGGTCGCGAAGGCCAGCGCCGCCATGCCGTGCTTGTAGGCTGCGCCGTCCTGCTTGACGTCGCCCAGGAGCAGGCAGGCATGCGCCAGCAGGTCGGACTCGATCCGGAACAGCTCACGCGCCTGACTCAGCCGCACCGGGCCTCTCGCGAGGTCGTGGGTCCTCCTTCTCAGCTGCACGACCTGCCGAAGCACGCGGCGGGCCGGAGCCTCCGTGTGTAGCTCAGCCAGGGTCGCAGTGGCTGCCGAGAGCTGCTCTACGGACTCGTTGGACGTAGCGGATGTGCTGACCTCAGCCAGGAGATCGTCTATGGAAGTGAGCGATTGCTCAGCGACGTAAAGGGAGCCGGGCGATGCTGCTGGCGCAGCGATTCCTAATCTGCTCTCGCTTGCGCGATAGAAGGCGCTGTAGCGGCGTCGGTACTTCTCAGTGGGCCGGGCAAGCCCTTTCTCATGGCGACGTACCATCTCGGAGGTAATGCCGATCGCCTCGGCGACCTGTTCCTGCGTCAGCCCCCGCTCGTTTCGGAACTCGGCGAGCTGCGGGCTGAGCGGCGCGCGGCGAGGACGAGCCACCCTTCTCTCCCGTCGCTTACGGGTGTGACGACCACTTGCTGACTGTCGAACAGTACCTGCGGCGCCCGGAGCTGTGGGGCGTTTGGCGATGTTGCCCGGGCGAGGGGTTTCGAGGGGGGTTTCGAGGGGGGTTTCGCGATCTGGTCTAGCCGCGCAGTCCTTGGTGTCCTGTACAGGCACGGCGGCCAGTCAAGGCGCTGCCGACACCGAGAGCGGAGGTCAGAGCGCATGACAATGACGGCTGAGGAGCGAGCTGTCCTGGAGGCGGCGCTCGCGGCGCTCGCGGTTGAGCTTGCCGACCTCTCGGGCCGAGTCCGGGTGCTGGCTACGGTGATTCGGAGGGAGCGCCGGGACTCGTCTCCCGGGGCAGCATCGCCGCCTCCAGACGGCTGATGCGATCCCCAAGGTCGCGCACAGCTCCTTGCACCGCATGAAGCTGCTCACGGATGAGCACGAACTCTGCTGACGGAGCGTCGGCGCTGCTGTGATCAGTTGGAGGCTCGTCGCTGACGAAGTAGCCCCTCGTCGAGCGCGCTGCGATCACACCGCTCTCGCGTAGTACGCGTAGCGCGCTCTGGACCGTCGCCGCCGAGACGTCGAAGCGAGCTGTGAGGTCCCGGACGGAGGAAAGCCGTTCGCCCGCCGGTGGACGACCGGCCTTGATCTCGGCGCGGAGCACATCGGCCACCTGCAGGTAGGTGGGCCGGGAGTCATCGAACCGCACCGCCACCGCTGAAGCCTAAGGGGCTGGCGGGAGCTGCACCAGCTTGACCGGTTGAGCTGCAGCAGAGACGCACTTGGCGCTACTGTGCTGATACAGTCGATACAACCGAAGCAATGCTGATCAGGGGAGTGTCATATGGAACGGCAGGAGACAGACAGGACGGACCGAGCTCAGTCGCCACCCGCATGGCGGGAGGCACTGCGGAGCCAGGCGTTGGACAAGGCCATGCGCAAGCGCGCAGCTGGGGTGCCGACCTACTCGGTACCCGAGGCAGCGGCGCTGCTGAGCATCTCCCAGGAGTACCTGTACCGGCTGATTCAGGCCGATGGCTTCCCGGCCGTCCGGATCCGAGCCGCACATGGCCAGGGGCGCTACGTCGTTCCGGCACGTGCGGTCGAGCAGCTGCTGGACGGTGCAGCGACCACCGGCTCGTGCGTCGAATCGGCCGACTTCACCGCCAGCTGGCGTGCCGCCACGTCCGTCGGCGCGCCGAGGCGAGCCGACGACCACGGAGAGGCGTGATCCGGGATGGACAGCGTGGGGGTACTGATCCTGTTCGCGGTCGTCGGTGCGGTGATCTGCGCGAAGGCGCGGGTGCCGGCGGGTGCGGTGGTCTTCTCACTGGTCGCGCTGGTGCTGTTCGTGGCCACGCCGGCGGGTGCGGGTCTGCCGAGGGCGGTGTCGGAGTTCGTGGACGCGTTCAACGACGCGTCGAGCCCGGCGCTCACCGACGCCGGTACGGACCCGGCCGACGGGGCAGGCGTTTCGCAGCCGGTCGAGGGTTCGGGAGCGGTCGGATGAGCGCCCCAACCAGCAGCCACGGCGGCCATACGGGGGTGGACTGGCGGCAGTGGGCTGAGTGTCAGGACGTGGACCCGGATCTGTTCTTCCCGTCGAGCGAGTCGGGCCTGGCCTACGACGCGCAGGTGGCCGCGGCGAAGGCGGTGTGCGCCCGCTGCCCGGTGCAGGCGCAGTGTCTGGCCGAGGCCCTGGTCCGGTTGCCCTACGGGATCGCCGGTGGGCTAACCGAGCACGAGCGTCGACGCCTGGCCCACCGCCGCGGCCGGCCGCAGCGGGTGCCGGTCTCCGAGGTCGACGCCGAGGAGATCGTGCGGGTCGGCACCGGTGCCGAGGTCGCCGCCGCGGGGCGGACGTTGCTCGCAGGCGGTCGCGCACCGCGTGAGGTGGCGCGGCGCTGCGAGGTCAGCGTGCGCACCGCGCAGCGCTGGGCGGCGGCGTGCCGCTCGGTCCGCACGGTCGCGCTGGCCCTGATGGTGCTCGGCCTGCTACTCGGCGGGTGGGGGTTCGTGTGCTCCTGCGAGTGCATGACCTGCGCGCTGGGTCAGCACTGCAGCGCCTGCCGCACCGGGAACCACCACCCCATCCGCGCCTACAGCGGCAGGGGGTGGCGGCGGTGATCGCGCTGCTGGTTGTCCTGCTGGTTCTGCTGGTCGTGGCCGGGGTGATGTGGCGGCGCGGTGCCCGGTTGATCGCCACCGCGCTGGCGGTGCTGGCGCTGCTGCCCGGCTGGGCGCTGCTGCAGCGGCTGTCGTGGCCCGTGCTGGTCTTCGCCGCCGTCGTGGCGGCGGTGGCGGTGTGGCTGCGGTGGGGGCGCACGGCGGCCACGGTGACCCGCTGGGGTGCCCGGGCTCGGCGCAAGGCCGGTGTCGCCTCGCCGATCGACATCCTGCGCGGGGCCAGCGGGCTGGCGATGCGCCGCAAGGCCGCCACCGTCCGACCCTCGCTGTCGGGGTTGTCGCGGTGGGAGCGGTGGCGGTTGCCGGTCGTGGAGGTCGGGGTGCTGCTGTGCCGCACGGGGTGGTTGCGTGTGTGGGCGGCGGTCGAGGACGTCGTCGTGGCCTTCGGCGGGCCGCGGGTGGGGAAGTCGGCGTGGTTGGCGGGGCGGATCATCGACGCCCCCGGCGCCGCCCTGGTGACGAGTACCCGTACCGACCTCTACGAGGTCACCCACGAGCTGCGCGCGCGGCGGGGGCCGGTGTTCGTGTTCAACGCCGTCGGCCTGGCCGGACTCCCGTCGACGGTCACCTTCGACCCGCTGACCGGGTGCACCGACCCGATCACCGCCGCCGAGCGCGCCACCGACCTGCTCGCCGCCGGCGCCCGCGGCGGGTCCGGTGATCGAGAGTACTGGGAGGCGCAGGCCCGTCGGGTGCTGGCCGCGTTGCTGCACGCCGCCGCGCTCGGCGGCCGGTTGATGCGTGACGTGTTGGCGTGGGTGGCCGACCCGGAGCGCGCCGGCCGGGAGGTCGTCGCCCTGCTGCGCAAGAGCAGTGAGCCGGCGTTCGAGCAGGACGTGCTCCAGTTCGTCACGACCAACGAGCGCACCCGCACCAGCATCACGTCGACGATCATGCCTGCGCTGGGGTGGCTGACCTCCCCGGCCGCGTCCGCCGCCGCCGCACCGGGTCGCTCGTTGGACGTGGGCGAGGTGTTGCGTTCGCGCGCGACGCTGTACCTGTTGGGGGCGGAGGAGACCCAGGCCGCACCGTTGGTCACTGCGTTGACCGGGCACATCGCCCGGGAGGCCCGCCGGCTGGCCGCGTTCCAGCCCGCGGGCCGGCTGGATCCGCCGTTGGGGTTGTTCCTCGACGAGGCGGCTCTGATCTCGCCGGTGCCGTTGCAGTCGTGGACGGCGGACATGGGTGGGCGCGGGGTGTCGATCGTGGCCTGTTTCCAGTCCCGCGCCCAGCTGTTGGCCCGCTACGGGGAGCACGATGCGGCGACGATCCTGAACAACACCGGCGCGGTGCTGGTGTTCGGGGGCACCCGGGATCGGGCGGATCTGGAGTTCTGGTCCACCCTGGCGGGTGAGCGGGATGAGAACGTGCTGACGACGGACCTGCACGGGCGGGTCGCGTCGCGGTCGGTGCGGAAGGTGCCGGTGTTGGCGCCGGGGCAGATCGCGAACCTGCCCGCCGGGCAGGTGGTGGTGATCCGCCGCGGCCTGGCCCCGGTCATCGGCCGGGCCGAGGCCGTGTGGCGCCGCGCGGATGTCCGCGAGCTCGCCCGTGCGCGGCGGTGGGCGGCGGGGGAGCTGACCTGGCTGCAGACCCAGGCCGCGCGCCGGGCGTGGCTGGGGCGGCTGCACACGATGGGCGTGCAGCTGAGCGCGGCGGTGCGCGGGTGGGTGGCTCGGCACCGGTGGGAGCGCCAGGATCTGGTCGGTGCCGTGTGGTCGGCGCCCGTGGTGGTGGCGGGTCAGGTGGTGCGGGAGCGGTGCAGCTTCTGCGGGAACCTGGTTGAGGCCGTCGAGGTGGCGGGGCGTGCGGCTGGGGTGGTGATCTGCCGGGGCTGCGATGTCGCCGCGGATCCGGCTCTGCCGGAGGGGTCGGCGGGTCAGTCCGCGGGTGGTGGGTGATGGCCGGGCAGGAGGGCTTCCGGTCGACGCGGGAGTTGCTGGAGACCTGGCAGGCGTGGTCGATCCGGTCCACGCTCAGTCGCCTGGCCGCCACGGCCGACGCCGAGGGCGAGAGTGAGCGCGCCGAGGTCCTGCGCACCAGCGCCGGGCGCGAGCCCGAGGTGGGGGCGCTGGATGCGCTGGCCGCGCAGCACGACTTGGTGTCGTTGCTGCACGGGTGGCAGTGGCAGACGGTGCGCGCCGCCCGCGAGGCCGGGGCCAGCTGGGCCGAGATCGCGGAAGCGACCCGGACCGGTCCGATCCGGGCCAGGGAGGAGTTCCTGGACACGGTGCAGGCCCAACACCGCTACGGGTACCTGTCCGACGTCGACGCGCAGGCCTACCAGGACGCGGCCGGCCGCTGGACCGAGGAGCTGCGCCCCGACACCCCACCGCACGTGCTCGCCGAGATCGAACAGGCGACCGCTACGGGTGATCAGGACCGGCTCGCCGCGTTGCGGGTCGTGTGGTGGGACACCGACCACCACCCCCACCACACCGACACCGACACCGACACCGACGTCCAAGTCGGCGACACCGATGGCGAGGAAGACGGGGACGACAACGGGGACGGTGGCCTCGGAGTCGGGGGCGCGGCGGGTCCGCCGCCCGGGCCGGACAGCGGCCGCGATGCGGCCACCGCAGACCCGGACGTCGACGAAACCGGCGACGAGACCGGCGACGGGTCCGGTGATGCTGCGGCCCTCGCTGAGGCGGCCGGAGACGCCGATGGCGGCATTGATCCGCTCGATCACGCCCGCGCATCGGTTACCGCCGCCGACCGAGCCGAGATCGCTGCCCGCGCCGAGACGAACTGTGGGGAGACCGAGCGAGCGGTCTGTGTCGACGCCGACGCCGACGCCGACGCCGACGCCGACGCCGACGCTGACGTCGATGAGGGCACCGACCAGGACCGCGACCACGACCACGACCACGACCACGACCAGGCCTACGCCGGGGATGTCGTCGAGCCGGCCGGGGCGGGGTGGTCGAGGTGAGCACCCCGCACCTGGCGTCGGGTCGCCCGGATCTACACGTGGTCGACGTCCACGCGTTGGAGCCGTGCACAGCGGCGTCCGCGGTCCGGCAGATCGTCGAGCACATCGGCTGCACCCGTTCCGAGGCCGAGGCGATGGTGGGCCGCTACCTCGATGAGGTGTCCGAGCAGGTCGGGTGCTCGGTGCGCCAGTGGGGCCTGGACCCCCACGACCTGGCCGCGATCCTCACCGACAACGGCCACGCGGTCACCGGCGCCGACGAGCTGCCCGATCCGCTCGACCGCGCCGCCGCGTCGGTCGCCGACGTCGAACACGCCGCGGACCAGGCCGAGATCACCCAGCACACCGACGCCGGGCCGGCGCAGCAGACCGACACCGACACCGATACCGCCGCGGACACCGTCAGCTGAGGAGTCGGCGGCCGACGCAGCGGCTCTGCGGTCGTCCACCGGTCGCCGCTTCCGCAGCGACCCGGGACGCCGCCCGGCAGGGCCATCCGCGAGCACACCCACGCATGAGCAGACGAGTTCCGCCGTCGGGCACCGGCCCGGTGTCGACGGCAGCTACCCAAGGAGGAGGAACGCAATGCCCAACCACACCGAGCGCGTCGTCCACGACCTCGACCACAGCTACGGACTGGGCTACGACCGGCTGACCGACGGGTTCGCCGAGATTCCCCCGGTCGGTCAGCCGATCTGCGACCAGGCCCTGGGCGATGCGCTCGACGAGGCCCGCAGCGCGGTCGAAGCCGCCGACGCGGCCGTCGACGCCGTCGGCGGGCAGGCCCACGACAACGACGACGGTGACGCCGCGGGCGCCGAGGACTCGGCAGGCTCCGCGGACGCCGACGGCCGGGACTCAGGGTGAGGACACTGCCATGATCCAGAACGTCACTCCGGAGCCCGCCGACTTGGCCGCCGCGGTCGCGCAGGTGGTTGCCGCCTTCCGTGCCGAAGACCCGGCCCGGGCCCACCTGACCACCACCGAGATCATCGACGAGACCGTCGCCGAGCTCGACCAGGACGACATCACCAACCTGGTCGATGCCCAGGACATGAGCGCCGAGGTGGCTGCCGCCTACCGCACCGTCCTCAGTACCCACTCCGACCGGTTGCACGCCGTAATCGCAGAGGGTGCCGACGCAGCGACCGTCACCGGCAGCGCCCGTGACCGCGGCTCGGCGGTGGCGGAAGCGGTGGCGCAGGTGGTCGATGACGACCACGCCGCCCATGCCATCGCTGACGCCGCCGCCCATGCCGTCGCTGACGGTGTCGACGGTGTCGACGGCGGCAACTTGGGTTCAGGGTTCCGAGCGCCGGCGTGGGACCTGCCGTTGGCCGATGACGACGGTGGCGAGGTGGATCCGACCACGCTGTGGATGCAGGGTGCGCTGGCCCGCGATGTTCGCGACACCCAAGAGGCTTTCCTGGCGGCTCGTGCGGGCTGTTGGGACAGCGACCAGGTGCAGGTGATGTGGGAACGCGCGCGGGACCAGGCGATGTATGACGCGGCGTTGGCCGTTGCGAAGAGTTGGGGCAGCGACGCGGAGATCCAGGCCGCGCGCGAGCGAGCCGACGCTGAGCTGACTGGCCGTGACCGGCTCGAGGTTCTGACCGACTACGTGCGCGATCTGGAGGAACAGGCCCTCTCTGAAGGTGTCGAGCTCAGCCGCACGTTGGTGGCCAATGACGAGTACCTCGACGCCGGGGCGGCGAACGGCGAGGAGGATCCCTGGGACGACTTCCGTCATGACGGCGAAGACGACGGCGAGGGCGACGAGGGCGACGAGGACGGCGGCGGCAGTCGGGGCCCGGATGGACCAGATCCGCAGCCGGGCCCGGGCGACGGGGGCGCTGACGCAGAGCGCGCTGCCGATGCGGAGCGGGACGTGGTGGGCCTGATCTGCCCGGAGTGCGGGGACGACGCGGTCGAGCAGGCCACGACCGCGCAGACACCGCACATGGCGGACGGCCAGTTCCCACCCACCTATAGCCACCCCGACGGCGAGCCGCTGTGCGCGGTGAGCGGCCCTCGTGGTGACCAGCCGGCCGACCCGGTGGAGGTCCTGGCCGACGAGAGCGCCGAGGACCCGCTGCAGCAGGCCTGTGCCGCGGTCACTGCGGCGGACCAAGCCGCTGAGGCAATCGCCGTCGGTGCCGACAGCTCTGCGGCCTGCGGCGACGACCGCGAGGCCGTGAGCGACGAGGGGTGGGAACGGTGACCGGGTCCGGTGACGGCTCCCGCGAGGGCTTCAACGGCGCCGCCGCGGTCGACGAGATCGAGTGCGATCTCGTGGAGGCCAACGAGCGGTTGGGCGAGGCGCTGACCGAGATCGGGATGGCCCTCGGGCTGCCTCGCCCGACCGCCGAGCACTCCTGGGGCAAGGCGGAGATCCTGGCCCGGATACACGAGCGCAACTACGCGGGCCCACTCGGACAGGCCGGCCAGGCTGGACAGGGCCCGGCGGATGGCGGTGGTGCGCCGCCGGCGGACATGGCCGGTGACGGACGTGATCAGGGTGGGGCCGACCCGCTGGAGGTGGCCCGGGCGGCTGTCGCCGCCGCTGATCAGGCCGAGCGCATCGACCACGCCGAGCGCATCGACCACGCCGAGTGCGCCGACACCACGAGCGGCGCGGCGAGCACCGCCGATCACGAGACAGGCCGCAGCGCAGCCCCCGATGCGGCGGATCTGTGTGAGGGAGGACCAGGACGATGACCGCACCGATTCCCGCTCCATCCCTCGCCGGGACCGGCCCGGGTGGTGCCCAGGGCAGTGACCTGGCCGCCGGCGCGGTGGCCGGGCTGGCCCGCGAGGTCGAGGAGCTGCGCAAGCGCCTCGAACCTCTGACCCAGACCCCGGCCCGGGTGGACGCGCTGGCCCGCCTGGTCGCCCAGCTCGCCGACACCGTGACCGCGTTGACCGCCCGCTCGGACGTCGCGGCGCCGCCGTCGTGGCTGATGGCTCCCACCGACCCGGAGCGCACCCGTGAGTTGCTCGATGCGCTGATCGGGTGGATGGCGCAGGTGTATCTGCGCTACTCCGACGCGGCGGAGGCGTTGCCGGAGTGCTGGTGCTGGCACCCCGATGTCGTCGAGGAACTCGTGTGGTTGATGCATGCCTGGCTGGCCGCCTACCAGGGCAAGCACGCCTCGGTGGGGCTGGTGGGGGACTGGCACGACCGCCAGCGCCCCGGCGTGGTGCGCCGGATCAGCAAGGTGGCGGGGCGGTGCTCGCGGGAGAACCACCAGACCCGCCACGGCTGGACCAGCACCCCCACCACCGCGCCGGTCGTGCCGTCGCTGGACGGGCTGGACGCGATCGCCGATTGGTGGGGCAGCGGCCGGGAGCAGGCCGCGCCCGAACCCGCACGGGACCAGGCGAGCGACCCCGATTCGATCACCGCGGCACTCCAGCCGTCGACCATGCCGACACGGATCCCGGCGCCGGTCTCTGCGCGTGCGGCGAGGCGGGGCGGGGTGGCGTGATGGCCGCCACCGAGTCGGAGCGGCCGGTGGGGCGGGTGCGCCGTCCGCATCGGTGGGCGTGTCGGCACTGCGACATGGTCACCGACTACCGGCTGACCCGCGATGCCGAGCTCCGCCAGGCCAAGGGGGCCTTCGCCCACGACGAGGACTACCAGCTCACCACATTCAAGCAGTGGCTGCAGTCCTTCCAGTGGGAGCAACCCCGCGACATCGACACCGACACCGCTGCGGACGGCACCGGCGAACGCCACCGCGACCCCTTGGATCGGGCACGGGCCGCTGTCGTCGCGGCCGCGCGTTCCCGATCGCAGCTCGCCGACGCGACGGCCCCGGCCGAGAGCGACCAGGTCGACGGTCGGGGCTGTGCGGCGGGGTGGGCCCGGTGACCGGCGCGGGCTCGGGGGCCAGACCGCGGGCGGTGTCGGGGGCAGGGTCGAGTCGGGCGGCGCGGCTCGCGATCTGGTTGCCCGGGCTCGCCGTCGCGTTGGGCGCCGCGGTGGCCACCGTGCACGGTCTCTACGAGGTCGCCGCCGCCGCGGGCGTGCCCGGCCCGATCGCCTGGCTCTACCCACTGATCACCGACGGGCTCGCGCTGGTCGCCTACACCGCCACCGCCCGCCTGACCGGCCCGGCACGGCGCTACGCCTGGATCGTGGTCGCCCTGGCCGCCGGCCTGTCCGGGCTGGCCCAAGCCGCCTACCTCGCCGGCGCCGCCGACAGCGGCGCCACACCACCCGCCACTACACCAAGCGAACCAGGGTCGGCGACGGGCACAGCCGAGAGCTCGGCCGCGTTCGAGGCGGCCCCGGCGCTGCGCTTCGGCGTCGGCGCCTGGCCGGCGATCGCCGCCGCGATCGTGGCCCACCTGCTCTACCTCCTCGCGGTCGACCACCCCGCAACTGACCACACCCCCACCCTCTCGGCTACAGAGCGTGACCCGAATCGGGCGGGCGATCCAGCCGCGACGGACCGCCATGCCGTCGGTCGTCCAGGCCTATCCGGCGATGACCGCCGCGCCGATGAACGGCCCGCTGAACACGCGGTTGAACACCCGGCCGTTGAATACTCGAAGGCCCTGAACACCGTGACCGTCGTGCCCGCTGTTCACTCCGGCCGGCCCGCTCCGAGCCGCCGGCGACCGGCCGCGTTGAACGGCTCGCACCCCGAGCAGGCGGTGGTGTCTCGCGCTGCGGTGTCCCCGGCCCGGGACCGGGCCGCGACCCAGGCCGCCGCCTACCTCCGCGAGCACGACCGCCTGCCCACCGTCTCCGAACTCGTCGACCGCGCCGAGGTCTCCCGCGGCACCGCCGCCGCCGTCCTCAAAGACCTCCGAACCTGATCACCCCGTGCCAGCGCACCGAACCGCCGAGACCCCGACAAGGCCAGCACCAATGATCACCACCAGCACGACAACCCGAACCAGATCCACGAACCACACCCACGACCCAGCACCAGCAACCCGAACCCAGCACTACTCCATTCACCACATTCGCTCACCCAAGCACCACAACAACTACACAAAGATCAAAGTCGCACACCTTGGCATCACGATCCGAAGGTGGTGGCCGGCCTCCGGCCGGCCGGTCGGCGGCGCTGCCACCGGTGATCTTCCTGTTGATCTTTGCAAGATCGTTTCGCGCTTACCGAGTGGGTGGTCCGGGTGGTGCTGAGGATCTCCAGCGGCTACAGCCCTGACTACCTGCTCCGCGAAGTGGCCACCGGGCGGGAGAGCTACTACACCGGGGCGGTCGCCGAGGGCGAGCCCCCCGGTCGGTGGTGGGGTGCTGGCGCCGAGAAGCTCGGCTTGACCGGTCTGGTGGACGCGCAGGATATGCGGGCGCTCTACGAGCGGTTCCTCGATCCCCGCGACGAGAGCTTCCGGAATCCGTCCGAGTGGGGTGAGGTGTCCACCCTTGGACACACCGGACGGCGCTACCTGTCCGAGGACGAGCTGTACGCCCAGGCGTTGGGTAGGGAACCGGACGCCACGGCTGAACGGCGGACGGAGCTTCGGACAGAGGCCGGACGGGCGGCCCGGCACAACGTGGCGTTCTTCGACGTGACGTTCAACGTGCAGAAGTCGGTGACCCTGCTGCACACCGCGTTCGAGGCCGAGGAGGTCGCAGCGCGTAACCGCGGCGAGGACGACGCTGCGGCGGCGTGGGGGCAGTTCCGGCAGGCGGTGGAGGACGCGATCTGGGCGGGCAACAACGCCGGCCTGCAGTACCTGGCCGACAAGGCCGGCTACTCGAGGATCGGTCACCACGGCGGCGCGGCCGGTCGGTGGGTGGATGCGCACGAGTGGACGGTGGCGTCGTTCTTCCAGCACGACTCCCGCGATCACGACCCGCACCTGCACATCCACAACGCCGTCCTCAACCGAGTCGAGGGCCCGGACGGGAAGTGGCGCACCCTCGACTCGAAGGCGCTCTACAAGTTTCGGCCAGCCGCGGCGGCGGTGGCCGAGCGCCTCGCCGCCGAGCGGCTCACCGACGCGCTGGGTGTGTTGCTGGCGATGCGCCCGGACGGGAAGGCCCGCGAGGTCGTCGGGATCGATCCCGCCGCGTTGGCGCTGATCTCAACCCGTCGTCGCGCTCTTACCGCGAAAGCCTCCGAGCTGGTCGAGGCGTTCGCGACCCGCTACGGGCGGGCCCCGAACGGCTTGGAGCGCGAGCGGTTGATGCAGCAGGCCACGCTGATGACCCGCCAGCGCAAATCCCATACTGGTGAGACCCGCGACCAGCTGCTCGACCGCGTCGACGTCACCCTCCGAGCCGAGGTAACCGGCGGCCTGGCCGGCGTCGCCCGCGAAGTCCTCGCCGCGCGTGGCGCCGCGACGCCGGCGGCGCAGCGGTGGGCGCCGACGTCGGTGATCGAAACCGCGATCGCCGACGTCCAGCAGCGCAAGGCCGGCTGGACCCGCGCTGACCTGTTCGCCGCGGTGAACGACGCCCTACCGGACAACCTGGGACTGACCGACCCCGCCGAGATCGTCGAGTTGATCGAGGGCCTAACCGACGAGGCTCTGCGCCAGGTCACCGGGCTGGACGCCCCGCACCCGGGTGAAGATGTGTTGCCCGACGACATGCGCCTGGCCAACGGCGAGTCCGCGCTGCAGGCGCCGGGCGGCAAGCTCTATGCCGCGCATGCCCACATCCACACCGAACGCGTTCTGGTCGCCGCTACCGCCGAGCACGAGGCCGCGGCGCTGCCGCCCGAGGCGGCGCAGCGGTTCGTCGACGAGCTCGGCGAGTCGGGAATCGAACTCGGCGTCGACCAAGCTGCCGCGGTTCGCGGCGTGCTCACTTCCGGTGCCCGGGTCGAGTGTCTGGTCGGCCCGGCCGGCACCGGGAAGTCCTTCGTCGTCGGTGCACTGGCCAAGGCCTGGAGCGACCCCGAGCTGACCGGCGGGGCCACCCGTCGGGTGGTCGGCCTGGCGACCAGCCAGATCGCCACCGACGTACTGGTCGGCGAAGGTCTCACCGCCCGCAACGTAGCGCGCTGGCTGACGACTCAGGATCGGCTGCAGGCTGGCCCGGGATCCGGTCGCCCGCAGCCGGTCGAGGAGGACGCCGGCTGGAAGCTGCGCGCCGGGGATCTCGTGGTGGTCGACGAGTCGGCGATGACCGAGACCGCCGCCCTGGCGGCGATCCACCGCCACGTCGAGGCCGCCGACGCCAAACTGCTCCTGGTCGGCGACCACCGCCAGCTCGCCGCGGTCGGCGCCGGCGGGGCCATGGACCTCGCCGCGGCCGCGGGGACCCGCTACGAGCTGGCCGAGGCCCGCCGGTTCACCGCACCGTGGGAGCGCAAGGCCTCGCTGCGCCTGCGCGGTGGCGATCCCGCCGTGCTCGGCGACTACCACCAGCAGGGCCGCCTGCTCGACGCCGGCACCCGCGAGCAGGCCGAGCAGTCCGCCGCCCGCGCGTGGCTGGGCGACACCCTCGCCGGGCAACACTCGATCCTGCTCGTGGACACCAACGAGCAGGCCGCCCGACTGTCCGCGCAGCTGCGCGCCGAACTCGTCCGCCTCGGCCGCGTCGACGAGCAGGGCGCGCCGCTCGGTCTGCAGGGCACCTACGCCGGGGTGGGGGACCTGGTGCAGGCCCGCCGCAACGGGTGGGAGCTGGCCGGGGTGGAGGGCAACCGGCGCGGTCCGATCAACCGGGAGACCTACCGGGTGCTGGCCGTGCGCGAGGACGGCGGTCTGCAGGTCGCCCCGATCACCGCCCACGGCGGTGCCGACGGCCCGGCGGGGGAGGTGCTGGGGGAGGCGATGGTGCTGCCCGGTGACTACGTCGCCGAGCACCTCGCCCTGGGCTACGCGTCCACGGTGCACGCCGCCCAGGGGCTGACGGTGGACACCAGCCACAGCGTGATCACCCCCGGCACGGGGCCGGCGGCGCTGTATGTGGGGATGAGCCGCGGGTGCGCCGCCAACGTCGCGCACGTGGCCACCACCTCCGAGGTCGGCGACCCCGCCCAGGGCGGGGATCGGCACGCCCAGCACCGCAACCCGCGCTCGGTGTGTGAGGCCATCCTCGACACCACCGACCTCGCCCAGTCGCGCTCCGCCCTGGCCACCGCGACCGAGTCCGCGACCGAGGCGGGATCGGTGCGCACCGCGGGGGAGTTGCTCGCCGATGCCGCCCAGCTCGCCTCGACCGCTCGTACGGCCAGCTGGTTGGACCGGCTCACCGACGGCGGCGTCCTCACCGACCGGCTCCGGGCGCTGATCGCCGCCGAGGACGGCGCCGCGTCCCTGACCCGGATCCTGCGCCGGGTCGAACTCGCCGGCCGCGACGCCTACGGCGCCCTGGCCGCCGCGATCGAGGCCCGCCCGCTCGACGACGCTCGCTCCCCGACCAACGTGATCTACACCCGGATCAAGGACCAGGGCCGCTACGAGCCGACGGGTGAGGCGTGGGCGGACTGGGTGCCGCAGGTCGAGGACCCGCAGTGGCAGAACTACCTCGACACCCTCGCCGTTGCCGCCGACGATCGGACGACAGAGCTGGGTGAGCAGCTCGCGCGCGAGACCCCGGAATGGGCCAGCGCCGCTCTTGGCCCAGTGCCCATGGAGACCGACGCTCGCGCGGTCTGGGAGCGACGAGCTGCGCAGGTTGTGGCCTGCCGCGAGCTGGGCGGCTTCGACGACCCGAGCGAAGCCCTGGGGCCAGCGCCAGCAGCGGGGCAGGTCGAGGCCTACGCCGCCTTCCGCTCCGCCTGGCGGGCCCTCGGTCGGCCCGAGGCCGACCGAAGCGAGCTGGAGTTGAGCGATGGGCAGCTGCGCATCCGCATCCGCGCCGCGGCCCGCGAGGCTGCCTGCGCTCCCCGCTATGTGGCCAACGAGCTGGCCGGCACCCGTCAGAGCGCTGACACCTATCGCCACACCGCCGCCCTGCGCGATGCCGAAGCGCAGGCAGCCACCGATCCGGTCATGCAGCACTGGTTCCGGCAGCAATCCGCGGATGCCGCGGCGTTGGCCGCGGTGCTCGACGTGCAGGCCGCGCAGCTGCAGCACGTCGACGACGCCCGCGCCGAATGGCTCGCCCACTCCGCCACCACCCGGGTGGAAGGCGAACGGGCCGCGGCCGAGCTCGCCGCCCGCCACGTCGACGACGACCCCGAACCACAGATCACCGCCGCCGAATGGCTCGCCGCACACCACGTCAACCTGGCCGCCGAGGACCCACACCGCCCCATCACCGACGACACGGACTTCACCGACCACGACGCCGCCTCGGAACTGTCAGACATCGACCGCCTCGACACCGACGCGGCCGGCTACGTCGATGCTGAGCAGCCCGACCTGCGCGAGATCGCCGCAGCCGAGCCGGCCCCGGTCGACGAGGACGACGTCCGGGTCCCGGCCGCAGACGAGACCGCGACCAGCCTGGCCCGCGCCAAGCGGGTGCTCGACGAGATCGACGCCCGCACCGCCGAGGACGCCCGCATGGCCGAAGCCGAGCGCAACGCCGAACTCGCCCGCTGGCCGGTCGACCACCACAACGTCCCGGCCGGCGATGCCGGGTCGGACGATGAACCCGTGCTCGACCGCGCCGAGGCGCCGTGAGCCCGGGCACGGTCGGCGCAGCGATCAGGCGGTGGACGACTCAATGGTGTCCGGGATCGCCACCGGCGGCGGTCCTTCACGCCGCCAAGCCCAGGCCAGCGTGTTCCGGATGCCTTCGCACCACCCGGGCCGCGAGGTGAGCAGACGCGGCCGCCGCAGCGCGAGGTTGTCCGCTGCCAGAGCCTCCGCCTCGATCAACTCTTCGTAGGCCTTGGCCGGTCGCTGGGTGACCGGGGAGTGCGCCAGTTCGTAGCTGCCGACGCAGCTGGGCACCGTGGCCGCGGCCAACCAGCGACAGGTTGTGACCACCGCACCGGCATACCAGTCCAGCACGCTGTCCTGGTTGAGCTGCTCGGCAGCCCGCCACACCGCGGCGAACTGCGCGCGTGGAACCCGCAGGTTCCCGCGCGGGACACGTGCGATGTGCCGATCAGTCACCTCCATGGGAGAAGGGTGACATCAATCCCCGACAGCAACGACGTCCGAACGGGTCACGAACGCCGTAGAACTGTTGGGCTCCGCCCCACACCATCGGTGACCTATCGCGGACCTGGATCATTTTCCAGCACCCAGGACCTTCCAGTCTGCGACCGTGGCTTCGGTCGCTTCTGGGCCTCTCAAGTTTCGTAGACAGTAATAGATAGAGTCACAAAGTCGCCCGTCAGTTCGACAATGTGTACAATTGCAATGCGACCCTCTGATGTGTAGGCGCAGAAGTCTTGGACGTCTGAGAGTGGGACGAAGTTGGAGTAAGCTGTAACCGATCTGCACGTACTATAGTTGTACGCAGATTCAAGCACTTTGACATAGGCGTTGGTACCGGTCTTTAATTCTTCACTACTCGCCTTGTAGATCAAGTCGTAGGTCGTGCTGTTCCAGCGTGGGTTAGATTGTGGCGAATCTAGGTCTATCTTGCCTCCGGCGGGAACCTCTATTTCTCCACTGCGTCGAATCGGCGGGTCGAAAACTGGTGGTGACACTCCGGCTCGAGTCAATGCCTCTCGCAGCGCCTTGTTCTCGAATTCCAGTCTGGTGCTCTTGCTTTCCAGTTCCCGACTTCTTTCCTCAAGGGCGCCCACTCGTTTCTCTAGGTCTTCTCCATAGGAATTGGCCTGGGCCTCGCCGGGTATAGAGCCGTTCTGATTACTGTCACCGCCAATAAGGTAGATTCCAAATAACGCGGTGAAGCAAAGCAGGACGGCGGCGGTAGCGGTAAGTAGTGAGGCAACAGTTCGGCTCCGCGGCCAATGCCGACTAATTACTCGCGGCACATGTAGGGACGCGCTATCGAATCCTATTGCCGCGTCATTTTTTCGTACATCCGTATCGATAGTACGAGGCGATCGAGAGTTCAGTTTACTTATCTGCCTGACTCTTCGGCCAGCTGATCCTGCTGCTATTGCCGCCACAAGTCCACTGACGGCAGCTAGCGCCACAACAGTCACATAAACTTCTGTGCTCATGAAGGAGTCTCACGTGCGCTGGCGGACAAGTGGACGCACAGCCCAGCCGTGACTAGCGTTAAGACGAATAAGACGATGGAAGTCGTGGCGGGTCCGATGAGCGCCTCGGAGGTGTTTAACTTGCTATCGGCGTCGGTTGACAGATCGAGGTCTGGTGCCGTCTTAGCTCCTGCATACGCGATTGCGCAGAGCGTACAAAAGAAGATAGTCGCCCCGCTTGCAATACTAACTCGCACACGTACTGCATGATCTGTGATACTTACTTGGAGCAGCTCGCCAATTGCTGCACCGGCAATAGCGCTGGACGCCAGTAGTAATTCGCCATCGGCAAATGGCCGCAGGAAGCTGAAAGTCTCGTTTCGAACGATAGGCATGATTAGGTTTGCGATGACCGGAAGAAGCGCCAATCCGACTCCACAAAGTAGCCATGAGGCTACTCGGCTCCTGACTCGATCTCGATCACCTGAAGCAGCCGTCATGATCGGCGGCCAGATCTGTCCGTATTGTCGCAGTTGTGCCGAATAGGTAACACCGGTCCCTTCCCACGCTGCGCACAGCACTCCTCATGGTTGACTCGGCGGACTAGCTGTTGTGGTTACGCGCCCACGGGTAGAGCAGGGCTGCAGCCGCATGTACTCAAGTCGGGCGTCTGGATCACGTTGAGCTGTCGAGTGCAGGTCGGCCGCCGCTGGGCCAGGCGGTAAGGCCATCGATCGGGGAACCGCCGGTCATGCTGGTGGTCCGGTTCGCGCTCAAGGCCGCGCGGCCAAGCGAACTGCCTGGTCGACCGCCTGCGGCGGGGGCCTGTCGGCCCTCGGCTTACCACGGCCTCCCTCCCGGTCAAGGGCGCTCCGCTGCGCTGCGCGTCGCTGCGCGACAGCCCTTCGGGCTGCCCTTGACCGCGAGCCTCCGAGGCCGTGAGGGCGCTCGAAAGCGCGGCGGGGCAAGCACCCGCCGCCCGAGGGGCGGGCCGACAGACCCAACCGCGGTTCCCGCGATCAAGCAGGTGACCAGCGATGACGAATGCGATGACGAACGCGCAGACCATGACGACCCCGGGCACGACCACCCCCGACACCCGTGAGCTGACCGACCTGGTCCGGGAGCAGGCCGAACGGATGGGGTACTGGCCGTCGGGGCGGCAGGTGATCGCCGAGTTCCGTGTCGGGCGCCCGAAGGCCAATGCGGTGCTGGCGGCGCTGCGTGAGTCCGGGTTCGACCCAAGCACCGGCGCGGCCACCCAGGCCACGCTCGCGCTGGACGTCGTCCCCGTGCGGCAAGACAAGCCCACCCCGAGCGGGAGCAGCCCGGTGGGCGGGTGGAGCGCGGAGCAGATCAGCACCCCTGACCGGACCTCGAGCGAGACCGGGCATCCGGCACCGATGGGGCGGGGGTCGCGGTTGGGGTCGTGGCCGTTGGTGTTGATCGCGTTGGGGGCGTTCGTGTCGATCTGGGGTGGCTGGGTCGGGCTCGGTGAGCTGACCGGGTTCGGCCCGATCCAGCTGCTGCCCGGCATCGCAGACCAGGTGGTCATCAATTCGGCGATCACGTTGCCGATCGGGGTCGAGGCGTACGCGGCGTTCGCGCTGCGGACCTGGCTGGCCCCCGACATCGGCCTGTCGAGCGTGGCGCGGCGGTTCGCCCGTTGGTCGGCGATCGGGTCGCTGGCGTTGGGTGCGGCCGGGCAGATCGCCTACCACCTGATGGTCGCCGCGGGGGTGAGCGAGGCGCCGTGGCCGATCACGGCGTTCGTGTCGTGTCTGCCGGTGGTCGTGCTCGGGTGCGCGGCCGCGCTGACGCACCTGATCCACCGTTTCGACGACACCCTTGGGGTGCAGCGATGACGGTCCGGTGGACCGACCCGAGACCGGCCCACGATCGGTTCGGGGTGGGGTGGGCGGGACGCGACGGGAGCAGGTGCGGCAGTTGGGCAACGCGGTCGCGGCGCCCGCGGCGGAGTGGTTGATCGGGGCGGTGGCGGCGTCGTTGGACACGCCGTGCGGGGTGGTGCGTCCGGAAGATCAGCGGCGATGAACAGCGGTACGGCCGATCCAGCCGAGGCCTGGGACGTGGCCCGGGATGGGCGGCCGCCAGTGGCGGAGACGGTGCGGGGCAGTGGGGGAGCGAGGTGGCGGGTGTGAGTAGCAGGTCGCGGATCGAGTGGACCGAGACGACGTGGAACCCGACGACCGGCTGCGACCGGATCTCCGCGGGGTGCGACAACTGCTACGCGCTGGCGTTGGCGCGCCGGTTGAAGGCGATGGGCTCGGCGAAATACCAGACCGACGGCGACCCGCGCACCAGCGGCCCCGGATTCGGGGTCACCGTCCACGACGATGTGGTGACCGCGCCGTTGCGGTGGCGGGCGCCGCGGGTGGTGTTCGTGAACTCGATGTCGGACCTGTTCCACGCCCGGGTGCCGGCGGAGTTCGTGGCCCGGGTGTTCGAGGTCATGGCCGCCACCCCGCAGCACACCTATCAGGTGCTCACCAAGCGAGCGACCCGTCTGCGGCGCCTCGCGCCGGATCTGCCGTGGCCGGCGAACGTGTGGATGGGCGTCTCGGTTGAGGGCCTCGACGTCGCCGATCGGGTCGAGGAGCTGCGCCGGGTGCCGGCGGCGGTGCGGTTCCTGTCGTGTGAACCCCTGCTGGGGCCGCTCGACGGGTTGGATCTGTCGGGGATCGGGTGGGTGATCGCCGGTGGCGAGTCCGGACCGGCGGCCCGGCCCGTGGACCCCGTGTGGGTGGCGCAGCTGCGCGACGCATGCCAGACCGAGGACGTGCCGTTCTTCTTCAAGCAGTGGGGTGGGCGTACCCCGAAGGCCCGGGGGCGGGTGCTGGATGGCCGCACGTGGGATGAGATGCCGGTCGGCTGACACGGCCTGGCGCGCCCAACAGCGTGATGCGCTGACCCTGGTGACGCCCCGAACAGCGGATCCGGGCGTCAGCGTGCGGTTCGTACCCTGGGTGTCACAGGTTGTGATCGCTTGGTCACGTCTCGGGGGGCGTGGTGGCGCTGCTGTGGAAGTTGGAGCCGGCGACGGCGGCGAAGCATCGGTTGTACAAGCGCTACCTGGATGCGTGGTGGCCGATCATGCTCCAGCCGAATCACACGGGCTACCGGCGGCCCCGCGTCACCTACGTCGATGCGTTCGCCGGCCCGGGCCGCTATGAGGACGGTGAGGACGGGTCGCCGGTCTTCGCGATCGAGCGGCTGCTTACCCACAGCGCGGTCGGGCGGATGAACCTGAGCCGGGACCGGGTGACGATGCTGTTCATCGAGCGGGACACCGCCCGGTGGCGGTATCTGCGTGAGCTTGTGGTGTCGCGGTTCGGTCCGCTGGAGCGGTTGCCGGTGCGGGTGGAGATCCGCAACGCCGACGCCGGCGTCGACACCGAGGGCATGTTGACCGAGTTGGACGCGTGGCGGGCGCCGATCTTGGCGGTGTTCGACTCGTGGGGCAACGTCAACGTCCCCTACGACCTGGTTCGTCGGATCGCGGGGGTGCGTTCCAGCGAGGTCATCACCACGTTCGGGCCCAACTGGTTCAGCCGCCGGGAGACCCTCAACACCGACCTGCTCGACGTCGTGTTCGGCGGCCGCAGCTTCTGGCAGCCCGCGGACCGTGAACAGCGTCCGGACGAGCGGTGGCGGACCTGGTTGGACACCTACCGCAGCGCTCTGGCCCGGGCGGGGTTCGCGTTCCAGCTGCAGTTCGAGGTCGTGCCCCACACCGGACAGCCTCTCTACCTGGTGTTCGGCACCGGTAGCGAGAAGGGCGTCGAGGTCATGAAGGACGCCATGTGGAACGTCGACGGTGACGGGGGTATGAGCTTCCGCGACCCCCGCACCCGCGGCGGTGTTCCCGACGGCCAGCTGGACCTGTTCGCGGAGATTCAGCAGACCGACGAGCTGACCGAGCTGCTCACCCAACGCCTGCACGAGGGCCGTGCCACGGTGCATGAACTCGGCGGTTGGCTGCTGTGTGAGACCGCCCGGTGGCGGCGCACCCATGCCCGAGCGGCGGTCACCGCGATGCGCGACGCCGGCCTGGTCGCCCTCACCCCGCATGGCCGGATCACCAAGCAGGCCCTCGTCGAGCTGCACCCCTCGCGCAGAGCCCGCCGCGATCCCCGATAGGCCGGACCGCACCCGATGCCCGACCAGGCACGCGTTGAGCACGACCAGGAGTACGCCGGCGGCCCGAGGGCACTGCGGGAGACATCGTTGTGCCGTCGCCGTGGCCCAACCGTCCGACCGTCCGACCGTCCGACCGTCCGACCGTGGAACGTGACGGCGGCGGTCCGCGTGGTACGAGCCTGTCGTGCGAGCGGCCAGGCTCTGGGTGCGTGGCGGGGATGAAGTTCGACGCTTCAGGCGCTTGAGAACGCCGCTATGTTGACCATTATGCGCAGCGGCGTAGGCGACATGATCGCATGATGCTTGGAGATCAATACCTTTGTGCGTGTATCTGCACGCGACGAATGCACGTGCACGAAATCCGCATATCAGGTTCACCCGAATAGCGGTTGAGATGTTCGTCATTACGAGATGAAAGCCTCGGCTCGACGGGTGGTGGCGCGACCCTGCACGACAGGTGGTCAATCTGAAATGAGCGTGGCTGTCAAGAGGGCGCACCGTCCGCTGGCCGCCGGGGCTCGCCCGGTCGTCGCGGATATTCCACTGAGGGACCACTCGTTTGGATCTTGTGGCGTTTCCGGGCCTTTGGGCGCAGATTTCCACCCGGTCGCTCGGGTGTGCAAGTTCCGTGCAAACAGCGTGTAGTCGGTGCCGCTAGCCTTCACTCGTCCGTGCGACATCTGCTGTTTGGAGGCTGTTCAATCACGTGAGCACAAGTTACTGGCGGGTCGAGGAGTTGGCCCGAGAACTCACCGAGGTTGCCGACGAGGTCGACGCGCACACACAGGCCGGGCACGCGCTACGGCTGCCGACGGCGCTGACCCAGGCCGCCCAACGGATCGCAGCCGCAAGCGACCGTAGTCGGGTGGAGGCGGCGTTGGCGACGATGCCGGTCAGTCAGGCCGTGGTCTACCTGACCGATCACCAGGAGGTGGTGACCGCGACCGAGTTGCAGGTCAGGCTGTCCCGGATCGGGAGGGAGGTCCCGTTGGCCACGGTCACCGTCGCCCTGCACCGGGCCAGAGAACGCGGCCAACTCGTCAGCCGCGGCCGAGGCCGCTTCGCCCGACCCGGACCCACCGACACCACCACCAGCACACCACCTTTGAGAGGAGGAAGCCCGAGCGATGGATGAACCAACCCCCCGCACACACCGGCGACGACGCCGGGCCCGGAAACGGGAAGCGGCGGTGAAGCCTCTTGCCCAGGCCTCACCGCCGACGAACCCGACCCCCTTGCCAAGGGAACGAGACCACGACCATAACCGCTGCAGCGGTCGCCGTCGATGGCCTCGCACACCAATCCGTCACCGGAATATCCGGGGTATCAACCTCGCCGCGACCTGGCTCACGCTGTTGTGGATGAGCCTGCCCGACGACATCCGCCACGCGGTACTCGCCCACATCACCGGCTAACCGAGCAGTTCCCCTGAGGATCTCGTGGCGGGCCCCGGGCTGTCCTGGTCGGGGAACGTTGTTCCTCGGCCAGGCCGGCCGCTAGCACGACCGGTATCCGGTGATCAGGTAGCCGCCGTCGGGTCGTGGCCGGTGTAGGTCGAGCATGCCCACCTGAGGTCCGGGCCGGGTCGAGGGAAGTGTTCCTCGCCCGGTCGCGTCGGCGCCGGTGCGGGCGGTCCAGGTCAGCGAGCAGGCGTTCGCGTGGCTGGTCTCGCCGTCCGGCGACGTCGGTCCGGTGGTGATCGAGCCGGAGTCGGGGGATCGGTAGGCGATCGGGTCGGTGACCTGGTCGTGCAGGGTGCTGATCGCGGTCGGGCAGGACTGTGCATCGACGGCGGTGGCCAGGTGCTCGGCGGCGGTGGTGGTGAGCGACCAGCATGCGGCGGTGGGGTCGTCGTGGGCGATGGCGCCGAGCAGCGCGTGCACCGCGGCGCTCGGCGAGCGGGGCAGCAGTTGTGCCCGGGTGCGGTCCATCGACTCGGCCCCCTGCGCTGCACGGGCATGCCCGAGAGCCCGCTGCTCCACGACCAGACCGATCACCCCCACCGCCACGAGCATCACGGACATCACGAGCGACGAGACGAGGACCGCTCGTCGGAACCGCATCGGTGCCCGGTCGAGAACCGCCGGCGGTAGGGCGGCCCCCACGACCAGGAGGACACCGGCGAGCAACAGCCACGCCCACACCGAGAGCGTCGATACGACCGCCGCCGCGGTGCCGAGCGCGCCGAGCTCAACGCCACGGCCACGCCCTCCGGGCAGCAGCGCGGTCGCGGACACAGCGACCAGCGCACCGACGAGCGGCGCCCACCAGGGCTGCCCGACCAGCAGCCACACCACCAGCGCGAGAACGAACAAGACCGCCGAGCGCAGCCAGCGAAGCCCATGACGCTGCCAGGTCGCGCCAGGGCGTGGCGACCGCCGGGGCACAGGGGCAGGACCAGGGCCAGGTCGAGGCATGGTCATGAGCGGGATCGGTGGGTAGGCAGGCGATGGCGAGGACCCTTTCCTACGCGCTGAAGTCCGCCGGGGCGATGACGCTGGTCCTGCAGCGTCGCGACGGCCGGGTCGAGGTCGCGCGCGCCGTGGTGTCCGGCGCACCGAGGATCGCCGGTCGGCGGGCGTTGATCGGCGAGCGTCGCGGCGTCGACATCGTCGAGAGGTCGAGCTCGAGGTAGAGGTCGACTGAGTCGCGACCCTCCTGGTCGGGTGGTTGTCCTCGTCGCACTGCCGAACCTCCCGTTGCCGCGGCACCGTCGTTGGGCGCTATGGGCGCCGGTCAGCGTGGCCACGTCCCGAGGTCGTCCGAGCGCCGCGGACGGCACGAGCGGTCAGCCACCAGGGCAGAAGGCCGGCAGGGGAGCAGAGCAGGAGCGTCACCACGGCGGCTGGCGGAGCGGACGTTGGCACAGCGGGCACTCGCGGCACGGCTCGTTCCGTAGGACTCGTCACCGTCGCGAACCCCGTTGGCCTCACCGTGTCAGCGCCATTGGGCGGATCCGGTGGCCTGCGGCTGGTGGTGATGGCGAGGTGGTGGGCCGGCAGTCGACTGAAGCGCCTTGTCCGCATCGCACGAGGCGGCGTGCTCAGGCACGGCGCTCGCGGCCATAGAGACGGGGGCGCAGGGCGTCGGCGGGCACGAGTTGGTCCTCGAGCTGCAGCTGGCCGGTGATCTCGGCATGGGCGTAGGGGATGGCGTAGGAGACCAGGCCGTACCACTCGCCGGTCGCAGCGCGGAACCAGCCGTGCAGGGTCCCCCGCACCTCACCGGACACGTCGAGCGTGCGGTCGTCCCACCGGAACCGACCGGGCGGGTACTGGGTCTGGTGGAACACGACCGGGAGCTTGACCCACACTGGCCGGTTCAGTCGACGCCGCGAGCCCAGATCACCCGAACGCATGTTCGGACTCTACGGCGCGTCGACAGCGGTCGTGCACCGCCCAGCGGGATGATTCGACGCTGTGACCAGTACTGATGTTCCTACTGTGCGCGACCGGCTGATCGCTGCAGGGTTGAGTACCGAGCGGATCGAGGAGCACCTACAGGCCGGTCGGATCTCCCTCGACGGCGTACCCGTCGTCGACCTCGACCAGCCGGCGCCACCGGAATCCCGTGTCGTACTCACCAACCGCTAACCCAACGAGAGGGTGCCTGGCTACCGGAGTCGTCGCCGCACGCCCGCGAGCGCGAGGCCGTTTCCCGAATTGCTAATCGCATCGCGCGTGCAGGACAAGGCTTGCGGCCGCCGTGCTGGCTGGTCGCCGTGCTCGCCTATGCCGGGCGGGGCCCCTTATGTCGGTGCTCGCGCTGCCTTCCTGCGGTCCCACGCGACCGCGAACTAGAGATTCCAAGATCGGGGTTCGGGCTGGTGCGTCGTGATGCCGAGCAGTGCCGCTGAGCTGGGCAGACATCTTGGGCGCGTCAGTGCTGTCGGGCGCTAATCGCGGTCGTTTCCGGTGGGTAAGCGTGGGCGATGATCTCAGCTCGACCCTGGAACTCCCACCGCACGTGGGCCGGTGTGGCATCCCGTCGACCTGGCGCAGCCCGACCACGCGGCGTCCCGGGGGCAGCCCTCGACGGCACGTGACCGTACCTCAATCAGCTCTGCCCCCGGGATGCCGTGTGGTAGCCCTCTGGGAGGTCAATGGGATGCCACACCCCGCCGCCCACGCTCCCAACGCATCCGCCCCGCGCACTCTCGGCCATCCCGTTGGCCTGCCCGCCCGGCGAGGGCATGTCCTAGGGCAACGAGCGCCGAGCAGGCCAAGTCGGTCGACCCTCGTGCCACGACGTACTGGGCCCAAGCCCTGCCGCTGGGACGACGCGCTAGCGCTGCCGCCGCAGTGTCTCTAAGCTTACCCCCAGTTACACCCTGTTACGATCTTGTGCTGCGACGAGGGAAAGCGACTTACCTTGACGAATGGCATATCGACAATCAACAAGGCGCTGAACTTGATTCCAAAACGAGCTGAATCACGGCAAGTTGAGCGACTTCGCGATACCTTCGTTGACTCCGGCGTTGCTGCCGCGCTGCAAGCGGTAGATCATCAGATATTGTACGGGCGACGTGGTACCGGAAAGACCCATGCACTTCGGTATATCGAGACTGTTGCGGGTACGAATGGCGACCTAGGAGTGTACATCGATTTGCGCCAGGTCGGCTCGCCTGACGGCTTGTTTCTGGGAGACGAGACGCCACCGACGGAGCGCGCTGCGCGACTTCTAGTCGACCTCATAGTTTTGGTTCATGACGCGATCCTAGGCGCCGCACTGGAGCGCGATGATTTGCTTCTTGACGAGTCGTTTGTGCAACGCTTAGATGCACTTGCAGTAGCGATCTCATCGGTGCGTATTGAAGGCGAGGTCGAAGTCTCAAGCGAGGCTGAAACGAATGCCACCGCTAAGGAGTCAGTGAGCGGTAGCGCTGGGCTCTCGATGAAGTCCGTATCGCTTGAGATTGGATCGTCGGGCGAGCGAGCGAGCGAAGGGCGAGATCTCCAAAAGGAAAGCCGCAAAGGAGTGGAACGACGCAACCTCAATTTCACGCAAGTTGCCCAGGCGTTGCGCGCCCTCGCAGACTCAATTTCCAGAGCGAGGATTTGGCTACTTCTGGACGAATGGGGCGCCATTCCGCTAGATACTCAACCGTATCTAGCAGAGTTCCTCGTACGAACTATCCTTCCCGTCCAGCGGTTCACAGTTAAAATTGCAGCTATTGAGCAACAAGCACGATTTCGCGAACGTCGATCTAATGGGCAGTTCATAGGGATTGAGCTTGGCGCAGATATGGCCGCCAATGTAGATCTCGACGAGTTCATGGTTTTCGAGTTAAATGAGGAACGGGCGCGCTCGTTCTTCAGGGCTCTATTCTTCAAGCATGTTACTTCCGGCGTCGACGAATCTGAACGAGTGGCTAACGTAACTCGCCAGGAGGACCTAGTCCGGGTCGCCTTCACTGACAAGCGCGCCTTCGACGAGCTTGTCAGAGCTGCGGAGGGCGTGCCGCGCGATGCTCTGAACATCGCAGCGAAGGCAGCACTGAACGCCGGTGCTGGCTTGATCTCTGTTCCGCATGTGCGTCAGGCCGCCCGTGCATGGTTTCAGACGGACAAAGAGCGAGCGTTTAGCGACAACACAGAAGCGCAGCGTTTGCTTAACTGGATTATTGATAACGTTATTCGCACAAAGCGTGCACGTGGCTTCCTTGTGAATCAGCGCGAGACAGGGTCCTTACTGATCAAGGCGCTGTTTGACGCTCGCGTTCTTCATGTGGTGCGCAGGGGTTACTCGGCACAAGATGAGCCAGGTGAGAGGTACGACGTCTACGTTATTGACTATGGCGCCTACGTCGACTTAATTCACACGAAGTACGAGCCGCTCGGCATGCTCTCGATTGGGGTCGAGGACGATCCCTCCTATGCTGATGTTCCTACTCAAGACCTACGCGCCATCCGCCGGGCTGTCCTCCGGCTCGATGATTTCGTTGCGCCGGCGGTGGGCGCGTCCTAGTCGTGCGTTGGCGGTTCTCCTTGCGCAGCCGCGCGCCGCGCGGGGACCGGCCGGAGGCCGCACGCCCCGCACGGCGCTTGCGGCTGCATCGGGCACAGTGCCGCCCGGCGCCCGGAGGGCGCCGCCTTGACCAGTAGAGGAAGTCTGAACACAGCGAGGCCGGGTGGAGCTCAACGGAGAACTGCGGGGCTCCACCCCACGCTCCGGTCCTCTCTCCAGTGGGGCAGCCAAGATCGAAACTTCCGGTGGGTGTGGCTGAAGTAGCGCGAGGAGTCAGTCGGACAGGGAAGGAAGTCGTCGCTAGTCGGGTCGGGCGCACCAGCACCCCAGCGAAGACTCGACTGCCGGTGAGGACACGCGGTGGGCTGGAGGCGCTGCCTGCCGGGGCCCGACTGTCGAGCCGACGCCGGTGGATCGGCGCCCAGATCAGGTCGGCAGGCCGGAGCAGCGCGCCCGCCAGTGGCCGGCTGACCCGAACACGCGCGGGTTCGTCACGGCCCGCAGCAGGAACGTGCGCCGAACAACCGAGTGCGTGAAGTACGTGCACACAGTGACCGTGGCGCGTCAGCGCGGGCGCACCGTGCACCCACCCGTGTGGACGACGACCGGCGCAGCGCGCGCCAACGAGAAGGGCATCGGCTCGCACTGCTGGACGTCCTGACCTTCGGCGAGCCGGGAGTGCAGGTCACCGCTCCCGGCTCGCTACTAGCGCGCTGGTTAGCTTGACGGCGTGCTCGCTCTCTCGATCATCGCCATCTGCATCTCGGGTCTCGCCTTGGTTGTCGCGGTCCTCGCCATGCTCGCCACCCGCCGCAACGCCGAGGTCGCCGTGCGCAAGGAGCTGCGCGAGCTGGCCGACCGGGACGACGCTGAGGGCCCGCAGTTCACGGCCGAGCCCGCGCAGGTCCACGACCGGAAGGCCGCGGTCAAGATCCGGGTCGCCGGCGGTCCCGGCGCCATCGCCGTGTCAATTCGGCCGGCCGATGTGCCGTGGTGCCGCGGGGTCTCCAGCGGCGACCGTGAGGTTGCGGACGAGGTGTGGTTCCCGCCGCGCGAGCCCGGCGACGTCGTCACGGTGACCGTGCACCTCACGGTGGATCCGTGGGAGGGCCACACCGACAGTGTGGCGCTGCCGCTGCTGCTCGACGCGCAGTCCCGCGAGGAACGTCCCCGCCGGTGGGAGCGTCGCGTCTCCGTCCAGCTCGTGCCGCCGGTGCAGCCGTGGGCGGAATGGGCGTAGATCGCCCGGCGCCCGCGGCCTCGGCCGTCCTGAACCTGTTGTCGATTTATCAGACAGTTGAGAATTCAACCCTTCCGACGTACCGTCGACATAAAATCTTGACTAGTACTCTCGCCAGTCGGCTGGCGCCTGGGACTCTAGCCGATGCTCCACAAACGCCTCCTATGCCTAGCGCTGTTGATAGCCCGGGAAGCCGCCGGCGAGTCGTAGAAGCTCCGGCGGTTACACGCATTCGCTCGGATCCACATGACTGTGAACGGCAGTCCCCTCGTGCCAGGGCGGGCGAACAGCTGGGGAACGGATGATCCAGGCGGCGGAGGTGACCCTCGGGTAGAGGCCTGGAGCGGGTACAGCGTATGAAGCGCAGACACTCCTCTGGGTGCCGACCGCACTTCCTCTGTGCGAGCAAATCTCATAGTAGTTCGGCGCAATGCCGCGCTCTGGGGTCGTACCACTTTATGGTAGCGTTTTGCCGTGCCAGAAGGACAAGGGTCTGCAGACGGCGCTAGCGAAACCGCAGCGAACAGTGATGTCTCGAACTTGGCAGTTCAGCTAGATGACTTATTGAAGATTGGAGCTGTGCTTGCCACCGGACTATACGTAGGTCTCAATCTCGCCTATCATCGATTCTTCGGGCCGCTTGGACTGTCACCTGAGGATCTTGGTATTGATCAGGTTTTCATACTGGTACGGGCAATCGGTCTCCTGCCGGTCATTGCGATAGTGGCAACTCCCTGGCTGACGATCGCCTTCTATTTTCGGCGCGGCGCAGCAAGTCGGGGAGACGAGAGTCCAACTTGGAGTAAGATCCAACTCGTCCTGACCGGCGCGGCCATTTTAATGGCTGCCGTTCTGATCCCGGATTTCGATGTACCTCAGTCTACCGTTGCCTATGTCACGTTCTTGATTGTCGGCGCAGCGCCTCTCTTGATTAGTCTAGTCTGCGATGTGAGAGCCAGGTCGTTGACGAAAGCGGCCCTACTTGCTCTGACCGCTGGGGCTGCTGTTGTGGGCGGAACATTCTTTGCGTGGCATCTGGCAGCAGAAGCAGTCGACAATGCTAAAGGGGGCAAATTGTTGCCAGCGACTGCACTTGTCCCGACCTTCTATGTGGTCGATCTTCAAGTAAGTGACGCTACAATTCATTGGACGGCCGATCCAGGAAGACGGCCACTGGACGTATTCACCAGTGGTGAAAAGATAGAGGCTGGCTACATTGGCCAGAATGCAACGACTGCCTTCATTCTGAAGGATGGTGCTACTATCCGTTTGCCTGCCAATGCCGTAGTCATTGAGACAGGTCCGTAAAGTGTGTATTAAGTGAAAGCTGTGAGAAGCGGCAGTTGTCATGCAAATCGAGAACGTTAGCAACGTACGCTTGGCAGCTTGAGAAGGCTTGCGCCGAGCACTAGACGATTTGAATTCTCCCGCGATCCGTGACGCGGCAGATCGCGACGCTGCTCATCCCCGCCACGGCCAGCAAACCTGTCCGCGAGCGATCTAACGCGCCCACCGCAACCGATACCGAGTCAAGAAGCCCGGCGAGCCAGCTAGCATCCGCTACGCCGGGTCGCGCACGATGCTTGTCCGCAGGTTGAGACCTCGAAGAACTATGTGGTCAACTTGAGCTGCGGGACATTGGGCCTAGAGGGTGTCCTCGTCATCTGCCGAGCGCGTAACGTCTCTTGGTCCTCCTGCGAGGTACCAACGACCCCACATATTAGGGGAGGGCCATATCAACTGAGTTCAATAATCAGCCTTCAACTTTTAGATTCTTTAGTCTTGATGAACGTAAACACGTCGTAGTGCAGTATGGCAGGAGGATAAGCAATGTTGAACACAGTTGTAGACTTCATCTCCCGTGCTTGGCCCATACTGCTGAGCCTAGTAGGCGTCCCACTTCTGACGGCTATCATTGTCCGATTTAACAAGTTTGTCAGGCAGAACGTCCTGATATTGTTCGATGCGGCTACGTGGAGATTGACCCGACGGACGAGTAGTGCGCTTTCCATGCGGGTGGGCATGCGAAGCTACAGTCGACTCGTTCTCAACAACGTCGAGAACGTCTATATGCCCGTTCCGGGTAAGGGTGGTGTCACGTTAAAAGTTGAAGACATGTTCGTAAATTTGAAGCTCGAAAACTTTACCCGAAACACGCCTACTGTTTCTGATACGGCGCTGCTCACTCTGGGAAACCGTATTCAAGTTATAGGTGACCCCGGATCGGGGAAATCGACGTTGATAAAGAAGCTCCTAATTGATTCTTGTCGGCAAGCTATCGAACGACCGCGAAGCTCAAAGCTGGCAGTGCGGATAGAATTGAAGAATCTTCGCTTCGATGAGGCTGGCGAGGATCTGGGAGAACAGTTCATAGGAAAAGTACGCGCCGTGGTGGCCCAGCAAATAGGACAAGAAGCCAATGAAGCGGTGGATCTCTTTCTTCGCTGCAGTGAAGATGCCGGACTTCTAGTCCTTCTCGATGGCCTTGACGAAGTCGCCTCGCAAGAATATCCGACGATGACTAAAGCTATCGAAAGTCTTAGCTCTAGACTAGCGCGGCTCAGTGAAAAGAATATTGTCGTACTTACGATGCGTGTACAATTCTATCAACAAGTATACCGCGATCTTACTTCAAGTTTTCCGGTTGTTCTCCATATTCAGCGCTTCACGTCGAATGACATTTTTAAGTTCCTGTCTAGCTGGTTTCGGGGGCAGTCGGACGCTGGTGTACACGTGAACAAGGTCTTTGGCGAGCTCAGTGACAAACCAAGTTTGCGAGATCTATGCACTAATCCACTGATCCTGTCCATGTACGTAGTGAACTTTCAGCGAGCGAGTAGCATTGATCTTCCCGACACTCGGACGAGCTTCTACTCAGATGTTTCTAGCGAGTTCCTAATTATGAGGCGGGCGAGGCAGTGGAGTCTCAGGTCGGCCCGTGTTGCGCGGATAGAGCAGCGTGAGGGCATATTCGGATCAATTGCGTTAGAGAACTTATCTGATATCACTCAGCCAGCAAATCAACTCAGCTGGAGCACAGCGACCCAAATTGTCAAAGCGGAGTTAAATCTAGACACTGATGTAGCTGCCGAGGAGAATCTACTCTCCCTGTCCTCTGAGACAGGGCTTATTACTCCTGAGCGTGACATGGAGACGTTTAGGTTCATTCATCTTACAATCTGTGAGTACTTTGCGGCGTTGGAGGCGATTCGCGGCCGTGAAGATGGATGGG
Source organism: Pseudonocardia humida (assembly GCF_023898865.1). Taxonomy (GTDB): domain Bacteria; phylum Actinomycetota; class Actinomycetes; order Mycobacteriales; family Pseudonocardiaceae; genus Pseudonocardia; species Pseudonocardia humida. The sequence continues at coordinate 10,152 of NZ_JAGSOV010000063.1, read as the reverse complement.
ACAATCTAATCCATCTCCATGGGAGCTTTCAGCGAGATCCATCTACTGCAAGCCGTCTAATAGAGGTTCTTCCGTTCGCGTGCGCACTAGCACGCCGTGATCAACGGCGAGTTGCCCTCGTGAATGTCGCGGCGCTGGGCGATAACGAGCTGCTGGGACGTTGCCTACTTGAGACTCAAGCGTATGACCATTGGACATGGGAGCGTTACCGAGATAGAGAGCGGGCCCACCTCGTTACTACTCCCGTGCACTCTTGGGATGAACGCTGGTTCTCGCGCTTGCACTTGTATCAGGTTGTTGTGGCTGACGCGAGTGATGTGCTAGGCGTCGACGAAAGCAGTTCGCTTGACTCCGTTTTCGACCAGCTTATCTCCAATAATCGAGAAAGATTGCTCCTGCTATTCAGAAGCTATGCTGAACACAATGCGCCGTCGGCGCTGCGGCTATCTCGAGCATATGGGATGGACCTCCTGGCAGAGGCGCCGGATATAATTGTTGATGCGTGTGATGAACCGCCCTTCCTGGAGCTGGTGGTAGACCATGCGCAGCAAGAGCCTGATCGCCAACGGATTCATAGATGGGCCGCTGTCTTGACCGAAGCAATACTCCGATCGCGTACTGCTTCGGAGCGTTTAGCTAAGGCTCAGATTACTGATGCGTGGTCAACAGAGTTCGATACTTCGAGAACGGCCGACTCGGCATGGCCGATGAACAGGGTGGTCCATCCCAACGCGCGCAATTCTCTGCTGGTGGGGGCGGTATCGATAGCGACGTCGGATTTGGCATTATCGACTCCGCCCACACTGCATCTCTTGACTGCACTGCATTCGTTGCCAAACCCTAATCGGCAGTCGTCGCAAATTTCACGCCGGGTTCTCCCGTTGCTTTTAGTATCAGGTATCCTGCTAAGCGCTGGAGCTTGGGAAACTTTCAACGACCCCGCCTCGAGGTTGGGGATAGTGCTGTCTCTACTAGGATTCCCGCCATACGTTTATGCCTTCATGCTTTTTGCGGCTAGAATGAGAATGTGGCGTCTGTACGGGGCGGTAGTGAATCGTGGCAGGCCTCAAGTGAAGACTAGGCGGAGTCGTGCCAAGAGTGTGGAAATTCCACCGCTGACAGACCTGGATGCTGGCGACAAGATCTTTCTTTGGTTTGCTAACCGGAAATTCATTCCAGCTATGCGTGCGTACGGGATGGTGGCGGCCGGCGTCCGAACAGATCGATCGCAGGATGCCAATTAGACTTCTTCGCAACAGAAACTAGTAGCGAAGGACTGTGAGTTGATGAACATCGCGACTTCTGCTGGGCTAGTGCTGCAATGGCCCTGCGCCGCCGAACCGATTCTCGCCCTTGCCTGCATTGGGGACCAGCAGCGCCCCCTGGTGCTAGTAGGCTGCGCCTCGCTCGAGTGCGCCTGGCCCCCGGCCTTCCATGGTCCGATCGTGATGATCTTGCTAAGGAGAGGTGATCATCTACTTTGGGTCGAATGACTGACGGCATGACTGCGAGTTCAATCGCCTGTATACGCGGCAGGCAACCCAGACACGCTGTGTGTCAGCCTGACCAGCAAGCGCTAAGCCGTCCGAGAATGCAGCCGGAATTCTAATGCGCGGGTACGAAGAGTCAACCTTGCCGACTCGTCGGCTAGCTCGATCCGAGGCCCATGGCGAAGCCCGAGTCCGTCCCGATGAAGGCGAGGACCAAGAATGAAAGCCTGCGGCTACCGGGGTGGTGGCGGGGACGCGAGCAGGTACAGCAGGGGGACGAGGCTGCCGGAGCCGAGGACCTGGCCGCGTGCGACGAGCTCGGGAGCGTGGGCGAGTGGTACCCACTCGATGCGGCCGGCCTCGTCGATGTCGGTGGGCTCGCCGACGTGTTCGTAGTCGCGCCACAGGAACACCTCGATCCGGGCGCGGAGGTTGCCGGGCAGCCGTTCGCGAACCGGTCCGGGCCCACCTCGCCTCCTCCCTCGCCTCCTCCCTCGCCTCCTGCCTCGCGACCGGAGCTGAGAGCGGGCGCCGGCGTGGGTAAGGGGAGCAGGAAGAAGCGACAGCGGCGGCCAAGCGGCCACCCCCCAGCGCCCATCCCCGACGTGTCGCCCGAGGCCGAGCCGGGCACGACCGACGCATGGGCTGCCCCGGCGGCGGCGCGGCGGTGTGTGCGGCTGCTCGAGGACCTGCGCGGTGAGCCGCATCCGTGCTTGTTGACCGTGTTACTCAACGCCGTCGACACGTTCCTCGACGACGTGCAGGCCCGCGACCCCGACAGCGTCCCCGGAGCGGGGTGGGGTTACCTCGACGAGAACCGCGACCCGCGGCAATGGCGCATGGAACTCACAGCCCTGGGTGGCGAGATCGGGCAGGTCCGCTACGGCGACATCGAGGCGCACCGGGTGCTGTTGGGGCGGTTGCACACCTTGTTGCCGCACGGCAAGCCCTACCCGCCGGGGGCGGAGGCGTACGTGATCTCCCCGCAGATGCACAACGTCGTCCGCGCCGCAGCGGCCACGCTCACCCCGCAGGACCTGCTCACCCTCGACCCGGACACCGACCTGCCCACCCCGGCCGGGCTGGTGCTGCTGCCCGCGGCGTGCGGCTCGCCCACCTCCGTCTACGCGCCGGTGTCGGTGATCGGGTGGCGCCCGGAGACCAACCGGATCCTGCCCGACGGGCCGTCCCGGGCGGGGGTGTGGGTCGAGGGGTTCTCCCAGCGCCGCGACATCGACCAGCGCCCCATCTGGCCGTTGGTGGTGCGGGCGTCACGGGCCGCATCCGCACGCCCCCCGTTGACCCTGCCGCTCTCGCACGAGTGGCTGGTGCCCGCCGCCGCGATCACCGAACCCGAACAAGCAGCGCTGGCCCGCCTGAGCAGCCTCAACCGGGCCGTGCGCGAGCAGAAGATCAGCGACTACGGCGAGTACGACCCCCAGCGCGACACCGAGTTCTCCCTGGCCGCCTACGCCTTCGCGTTCTGGCGGCTGTGCCGCCAACCCCTCACCACCACCAGCTGGCACACCCTCACCCACCACCCCGGCCACGACGAGCCGGCCGCCGGCACGGCCGGCCGGCGCCGACCCGAGGGGCTGGACCGGGTCCGGATCGTGCACCTTCGCCCGCCACCCGCCCGCGACCCGGACGACACCGACGACGTCGACGGTTCGGTGGGAGCGCAGCGCCGCTACCACCACCGCTGGCCAGTGCGGATGCACAAGGTCCGCCAGTTCTACCCCAGCACCGGCACCCACAAGATCATTTGGCGAGGCCCCTACATCAAGGGCCCCGACGGCGCCCCCTGCTGATCGGGCCCGAAGGTCCAAGCCATCACCTGACCGAGCACGGCCAACCGCGCGCCGGCACGCCGTAACCGACCGCACGGCCGACTGTGGACGCCCGTGATCAACGATCCACCGACTGATCCACGAACTGCATCGCTCTGGTTCCAGTCGTGCCCAGTCGCATGCCCGTGCCGCCAGCCCTTCCTGGCAATACCAGCTCTGTGAGTGGCAGTGTTCAGACTACGGATTGGATGCCGACTGGCTAAAGCTGCACTTTCAATCAGATTCGATATCTCGCATTGCTGACGCAAGCATCGTCGGGATCTCCTCCCCAATTCGCGTGGCTTCCAGTGCGAATTTCTTCAGCTCCGCCTCGTCCTCCGGGGTGATCCAGGCGGCGAGTCGAACCTTAATTGTGCGCTTTGCAAGCTCCCATTCAAGGTCGTATACTTCGCGAATTTTAGGTTGGATAAGTTCGTAAGCGTTAGCATCCACGGCGGCCAGGGAGGTTGATGCGCCCATCAGGTTTGCCAGAGTGCGATGCATTGCAATATCGTAATCGTCAAGCATCTTGAGCGTGATTGCACGGGCGTCCACGAGGGCGAACCATGTTAACCACTCTATTTCGTGAATTGCACTTTGTAGTTCTCGGAACACATCTGCTGAGCGCGTTCGACGCTCGGCAAGGTGAGCGAGCTTTCGGGTTTCGAAATGGCGGCGCGACTCATTTCGTGCAGCAACGACGTTGGTCACTATAAGAGTCAGGATAGCGACCAGACCTGCTATAATTCCGGTCAGCAGAACGGCGGCGGGCTGATCAATTCCCACAACATTCCTTCCCGAGATTAGACACCATTCTGGTTCGGAGACTAGTGGGTCTATGAGTAGTGGGTGTCGCAGCCGCAGTGGACGTTCCCCACAATAGGCGATCCACGGACCGATCCACGAACTGCAACGTACTGATGCCTGGTGCGCTCGATCTTTGACCAGTCGTGTCCGCTCCTGCCGGACGCCCGTCGCATGTGAGCGTCGGTTTTCGGACTACGGCTCAGGAGTTCCTGGAGCACTGGGGATCCGTCGGAAGCGTCCATTTGGGGGAGCAGGCGTCGACATGAAGAGATCTTCGAGGCGACGTTCGTTCCATCGATTATCCACGGCATCGAACTGAAGCAGGCCCGCATCTTCATTATACTGGATCAGCAAGCTGCTGTCGTACAACGCGAAGTCGGCTGGCAAAGCGAGGCCGGGATAGAGGCGGCTATACTCTGATGTAGTCGCCCAGTAGCTGTTGACAGAAGAGCTGCCCGATCGATAGAAAGCCATTAGATCCGAGTCGTTCAGGTCTGCCTCCATATCTGACTTCTGGCCGTCCTCAATTATGAAGAGGCGAACTTTATACATCATCGTCCGTTCGTTAAGCCTCGTCAAGTAGTCTGCACCATTGCTGTCACGGTACCATCGAATTGGCTGGCGCTGGACCCCGAAGTATCGATCGCTCTCGCCGATCGCGACTTCTAGATGCCTCAGGTATTCACCAGGACCCACGCGTGGGATCATATTCAGCTTCTCGTTAACAGAGGCAGATATCAGCGTCGTGAGCGTGTTTCGGTGGCGAGGACTCGACTGCAGCATCTGCTCAAACCGGGCTGAGGTGGCGGACCTCGATGCGACGAGTTTGAGCTCATCCTTCAGTTCCTGCATGCCGGCGAGCGTGCGGGAGGCGGCCGTGACTAGCTGCCTTGCCAGCTCAATCAGCCATCCGATCAGAGCGCCGATCGCAATCGCTAGTAGATGATTGGGAATTTGGTCAACCGTGAAAGCGCGCGTAAGTCCCTCGGAGAAAGTGACGGCGACCTCGGCGAGGATCGCGCCGGCGGCAGCCACGAGTGCAAGACGGGATGGTTGCAGCGACGTCGAGTCGGAATCGCTCGGCATCAGTCTCCAGTTCCTTATGGTCACCAGTCATCTGGTCAACACTGCCGGGTCTGTACGTCTGCCAACTCGCCTCGCCGGCTTCCGCTGTTACGGGGGCCTCCAGGTCCTCGCTGCGCTCGCGCAGGACAAGGATGTGGCGCCGTGGGGGACCTCCAGCTGCACGGCGCGGACAGGGCCAGCCCGTGGTGCGCACCAGTCCCGCCACACTTGTGCATCGCCTCTGTTGCCGGCGTGAGCAGTGATCGTTTGACGCAGTCTGCCGCAGGCCGGGCGGGCCGAGCCAGGGTGGCTTGCTGTGGCTCCAGGCGTCGCGGTGGGGGCAAGCACCTACCGCCCGCAGCGCGCTGCAGATCGAGCAGTCGATCTGCGTGCCGTGGAATCAAACGTGGTGCGAACTATGGTTGATCCGTGGGGCCGCTGGGGTAAGCGGGTCGCGTGGCGATGCTGGTAGAGGCTGTGGACTACGCGGACTGCGAGCCTTACACCTAGGCGGTCATGAACTCGAACCCCTGGCGCCGTCACCGCGTGAGGTGTTTAGGCGAGTTGGGAGGTCGTAGGGTGCTGGTCAGGAGCGGTCTCCGTCGACGGGGGGCAAGGGCTGATTAGCAGAGCCACCACGTCCTCGACTAGTGGCCCTCCGTTGAGTTGGTGTGCGCGCTCTACGAGTCGTTGGGGTAGCCGGTCGAGGTCAGTGCGGCGTTCGTCTTCAACGAGTTCGATGAGTCCCTCGGTGCCGAGCCGTGTGTCTGCTACGGGGCCTTGGCCCCCGATCAGCCCAGGGGTGTAGAGCAGCAGCGCCCACGTGGGCTCAAGCGCCACAGTCTGGACGTCCCAACGCGCGTCGGCGACAGTCCCGAGGGGAGGCCCGGTCTGCCGGGCGACGCTGTGCGGCGCGTCCGCCAGGACGATGGGCGGTGGATGTCCGGCCAGTCGAACGAGTGCCGTTCGCGTGCCTAGATCGCAGGTGTCGTCGATGGTGACCGTGCATGCGGTCGTGGAACTGGTGCGGTCGTGTCGCTCGCTGACGAGCACGAGCTGCAGCTTCGGCAGCAGCTCTGCCTCGTCGACGCCGGCAAGGACGAGGGTGCGCCACGAGACCCGCAACAGGGCGCCGAGCGCCGCTTCGGCGGGGCCGTTCCCACTGACAGTGCCGATGATCGCGTGAACGATGCCACTTGGGTTCACGACGACGTCGTAGAAGTCGCCGCCGAGGTAGGCCCTACTTCGGCCCGAACGGTAGAAGGCCCGGATCCGCACCCTGCTGCCCGCCAGTAGCGGTGCGGGAAATAGGCCGTACTGAAGGTGCTTTGCCTCCTCGGCTGCACGCTGCTCCTCGTGGAGCCTTGCGTGTTCTCGTGCTGCTCGACTTCGACTGGCTTGGAGATACTCGCGTTCGATCGGACCGACGCTGTTGGGGCGTTGGTTGGCCCACTCGTCCAGGGCGGCGAGTCGGCTGCCGTGGAGCAGGTATGACTCGTCGCGGCGACTATGCTGCCAGTCGGCGGCGAGTCGTTCCAGATCCGCGCGCAGGCGCAGGCCGGCCCGGTCGGCCTCGATCGCCCGGCGTAGGGGAGGCCACTGTCGCAGCAGCGCCTCGTGCGCGACCTCGACCGCGGGCTCGCCGGCGGAGGCGAGCTCACCGGAGATGCCTTCTTCGGCCGGGTCCGCGTCGGCGCGTGTACTGGTCAACAGTCGGGCGTCAACGAAGGCGTCGACGATCATCAGCTCGTCGGTGGTGAGCTCGCTGCGTCGGACACCTCGCCGGGTGGGCTCGTCGTCTCCGGTGACCGCAGCGAGCTGGGCCAGCGTGGGCACGACCCGTCCGCCGTAGCCGCGTCGGGTCAGTTCGTTGGTGAGGCGATCGGCCCGGTGCTGGAGTGCGCCGACGACTCCACCGATCGCCGTGTAGTCCTCGATGGTGATACGGCCGTGTGGGTGGGCCCGCTGGCACAGCTCGCGCAGCGTGTAAGCGAGTAGAGGTAGTGCGTCTCCACCCGCGGTGTCCTCCACCAGGCGCTCCACCAAGCCAGGGGCGAGCTCTAGGCCAGCCCGCTTGGCGGGTCGGGCGATCACCTCGGCGAGGCGAGACCGCCCCAACGGCTCGATGATCAACGTGTCGTCGATTGCTTCAGCCAGACCCGCCCGCTCAGGTCTTGAAGTCAGGAACTCCGACCGCATCGTCGCTACCGCCCATATTGAGCCGGTCGCGCTGAGCGCCCCGCGCAGCAGCGCGAGGAAGCTTTCCTGCTCGCGTGCTCCGCTGCGGGTCACGAGTTCCTCGGCCTGATCGATGACCATAAGCACGTCCGAGGGCCGATGATCGTCCGAGTCGATCTCGGCCAGCTCCTCGGCCAGCTCGACCAGGACCGACGGGCCCCGGCCGAGTAGCTCGGCCAGCTCAGGTACTGGTCGGGGTAGGCCGCGGGTAGCGAAGGCGCGAGCCAAACAGGCAGCCAAGTTGCGGACGGGGTGTCGGCCCGGCAGGAGCGAGGGGAGCAGGACCCAGCGTCCGGGTGGACGAGCAAGACGGGGCAGGAGCCCGGCGTGCAGCAACGAGGACTTGCCGCTGCCCGACGGGCCGAGGATCGCCACAAACCGGCCCGGTCCGTGTTGCAGAGTGGGGTGCAGCAAGTCCACGAGCCGCTGCGTTTCGTGCTCGCGGCCGAAGAAGACCGCGGCGTCGTCCGCCGTGAACGAGGCCAAGCCCGGAAATGGCAACCGGGCCGCGTCCCAGGCAAACGAGTCGGCTGGGTCGAGTCCGGCGGCGCGCAGGCCAGCGACCAGCCGGTCAACTCCGGACCTTAGGTCGGTGGTGCCGAGGTCGATCCACTGCACATCGTTGAGCAGCGGCAGGCCGACACCCGGTGCCAGCCGTAGCGGAAACACCGGATGGCCCAACGAGCGCGCCAGGCTGAGTTCGGCGAAACACCAACGCGAGGCAACCGACACCTCTGATGCAAGAAATACCAGCGCGTCAGTCCTGCGCAGGCTGGAGTAGAGCTCGCGCTCCCACTCGCGCCCCGCCGGTATCCCGTCGTCGGGATCATAATCAACGAACAATGCTACGAAGCCAGCCTTACGCAAATGCGAGCAGACCTTCGCTGTGACAGCCCGGTCCCGGCTGCAATGACTAACGAATAGTGCGCCCATCGCGTCCCACCCGCAACATCGGAAGTGCTGACAAGCACTCAACGAGTGCACCGCTTATGCCCACCTGAGCCTACGGCGCTGACAGTCGTTCGGCTTAGCCTCATCTGGCCGTCCGTGCGCTGAAGCAGACGACGGTGCAGGGCGTTCCCGGAGGCGCGGCCGTGGCAACGCGGAGCGGGGGCGGCTGGAGATCGTGACCGCAGAGGCCGCGCCGTCACTGCGCTGACCCCAGCACAGATCGCGGCGGTCGGCCCGAGCCTGACCCTGCTGACCGGAGTGCGGACGTCGAGGATCTTGTGCCGCGCCCGCTGCGGACGTGTCAATGGTCCTGTAGCGCCCTGACCAGCCTCACCGGCTTCTTTCGATCTTGTTCGTGGCCTCCTTCGTGGCCTCAAACGCCGGTGTCTTGTGTTCCTCATGTGCTCGCTGAGACCAGCGTCGTGCAGGGAGAGACCCAGTGGGACACGTGTAGGCGATGACGAACGTTCTCGTAATGCGTAGGTCAGTGCTGCGCACGTTGAGGTTTCCGTGAGCCCACTGCCGCGGTCCGGTTCGCAGAACTCGTCTCGCGCCGCGAGGTCGTTGACGCACACGTGTCAACGTAGTCGGCGGGCGAGCCCCGAGCCCCGGCAGCGCGCTGATGGCTGAGCTGTGCAACGTTGCGGCTGGCGGGAACGATCATCAGTGTGTGATGCGACGATTGGTCCTTCTTGCGCTCTTGGCCGCCGCGCTCGTAGCCGGTGGTGGAACCGCCATCGCCGCCCCCGCTCCCACGGGCAGCGACGGGCGGTCGGCCGGGGCCGGTTCCGCAGTGGCCGGGGTGGCGGAGCCGGAGGGGGTGGTGGGAACCGTGTCCTACGTGGTGGACGGGGACACCGTGCACGTCCTCGACGGCCGCGGGTCAAAAATCAAGGTGCGGGTGTTGGGCATCGACACCCCCGAAACCAGAGACCCGCGCAAGCCGGTGCAGTGCTGGGGCCCCGAAGCCACCCAGTTCGCCACCGCTACCCTGCTCGGGCAGCAGGTCACCTTGGTCACCGACGCCAGCCAGGATGCCCGCGATCGGTACGGGCGGGTGTTGGCCTACCTGGTGTTGGCCGACGGCAGCAACTACTCGGTGCTCGCCGCAAGCGCGGGCGTGGCCCGGTCCTACGTCTACAACCGCAACCCGGTCAGCGAGCACGCCGCAATCACCGCCGCCGAAGCCGACGCCCGTACCGGCGGGCGCGGCCTCTGGGGTGCCTGCCCCACCTGAGGACCGCGCGACGACCGATCGTTTCGCGGGCTGTGCCCGAAAGGTGGCAACGCGAGGTCGTCGCCGGCGGAGCAGCACCGCTAATCGCTATCTCGTGGGCATGGGGTTGGTGTGCGTGCTCACCGCACATTGATGCTCATCGGGGCCACAGCATGACCACATCCCACTCCTGGCTCCCAGGGGAGCGACGCTGGGACTGCTGCACTCGTAGGTGACATCTGAGCTGTGGTGCCGACTGGCACTGCTGGAAGGATGTTCACCGTGCCCAAGCCTTACCCCCAGGAGTTCCGCGACGATGTCGTGCGAGTCGCGCGCGAGCGCGAGCCCGGGCAGACGCTGCGCCAGATCGCCACAGACTTCGGCATCAGCGAGTCGTGCTTGGTCAACTGGCTCAAGGCCGCCGACCTCGCCGACGGAGGCCGGCCCGCCGCGGCGGCGGTGGAACAGTCCGCCGAACTGCGCGAGGCGAAGAAGCGGATCCGGCTGCTGGAACAGGAGAACGAGGTCCTGCGCCGGGCTGCAGCATATCTGTCGC
>NZ_JAGSOV010000062.1 GCF_023898865.1 Pseudonocardia humida | reverse complement strand
CCATGGACCCGTTCTCCGCTCACGACCCGGCGGGGGCCTGGTGGCGGCGTCGGCGGCGGGCGAGGACGCCGTAGCGCGGGGAGGCGACCAGGGCCAGCACGAAGCAGGCCGAGCAGACCAGGCCCATCGCCCCGGCGATGTTGCTGTCGATCGCGAGGGCGATGGTGTGCCCGGCGATCGCGCCGAGCCAGCCGACCCCGATGGCCGCCCAGACCATCACCTTGAGGCTGTCGGTCAGCAGGTAGGCGGTGGCACCCGGGACGATCAGCATGGTGACCACCAGGATCGCGCCGACCGCCTGGAACGCGGCCACCGCCGTCACCGCGACGGCGAGCAGCAGCAGCCGCGACAGCAGCCGCGGGCGCAGCCCGACGACCGCCCCGAACTGCGGGTCGAACGTGGTGGCCTTGAGCTCCTTCCACAGCAGCAGCACCAGCGCCAGGTTCGCCGCCACGACGACGGCCAGCACCACCGCCGGGCGGATCACCTCCACCCCGAACAGCGACATCGTGTCGAACGGGACGAAGGCCAGCTCGCCGTAGATGGTGGAGTCCAGGTCGAGGTGGATGCCCTCGGCGAACTGCGTCACCCCCAGCACGCCCAGCGAGAACAGCGCCGGGAACACCAGCGCGATCGCCGCGTCCGAGGCGACCAGCCCGGTGGCCCGCAGCGCGTCGATGCCCAGCACGCAGATCACCGCGAACGCGGCGGCCCCGATCACGACCGGCAGCGGGGCGCGGGTCTCGGCGACCAGCCACACCGCCACGATCCCGGGCAGCACGGCGTGGCTGACCGCGTCGGACAGCAGCGCCATCCGGCGCAGCACCAGGAACGGCCCGAGCAGCCCGGCCGCCGTGCCCACCAGGCCGGCCACCAGGATGATCACCAGCGGATCGCTCATGACCGCGCCCCCGAGGCGAGGGCCCGCAGCTGGGCGACGGCGTCGTCGCCGAGGCTGGCGCGCAGGTCGACGGGGTCGGGTTCGCGGGCGTCGGGCAGGCGGACCTCGGCGCCGTGGGCGAGCCAGGCCTTCCACAGCTCGCGGCGGTCGGCCAGGTCGGCGGCGGCCGCGCGGCCGGCGTCGGTGAGCCGGCCGTCGGCGTCGAGCAGACCGCGCCGGCGCAGCGACGCGCGGGCGAGCGCGTCGCCGAGCCCGCCGCGCACCAGCTCGGGCGCGCCCAGCACCGCCTCCCGGCGCACCCGCCGCCGGCGCGCGGCCAACCGCTGCGCCCGCCACACCACGCCCCGCCCGGGCGCGAACAGCACCGCGGCCAGCGTGATCGTGAAGCCGGTGAGCACCACGACCGGCCCGGTCGGCAGCGCGGCCCGGGTGGCCAGCAGCGAGCCGGTGACCCCGACGACCGCGCCGACCAGCGCGGCCAGCCCCAGCACCACCGGGAAGCGGTCGGCCAGCTGGCGGGCGGTGACCGTGGGCACGACCAGCATCGCCACCATCAGGATCGCCCCCACCACCCGTACGCCGATCACGATCGCCACCACCAGCAGCGCGGTCATCAGCACCTCGAGCACCCGCACCGGAAGCCCGATCGACCCGGCGTACCCGGCGTCGAACAGCGTGGTCGCCAGCACCCGGCGCAGCACCAGCACCACCGCCAGCGCCGCGGCGCCCAGCGCGGCCATGACCGCGACGTCGCTCTCCAGCAGCCCGGCGGCCTGCCCGAACAGGTAGTTCTCCAGACCGGCCTGGTCGGAGTCCTGGCTGTTGGAGATGTGGGTGAGCAGCACGACGCCGAGCGCGAAGAACCCGGACAGCACCACGCCGATCGCGGCGTCCGGGCGGATCCGGCCGGCCCGCTCGATGCCGACCATCAGCAGCGCGGCCACCAGCCCGGCCACCGCCGCGCCGACCAGCAGACCGGGGACGTCCTTCACCCCGGAGACGAGGAACGCCACGCACACCCCGGGGAGGGTGGAGTGCGCGACGGCGTCGCCGACCAGGCTGCGCTGGCGCAGCACGGCGAACGCGCCGAGGACGCCGCTGGTCAGCCCGAGGACGAGGGCACCGGCGACGACGACGCTGTCGGTGTAGGGCAGTCCGAACACGTGCTCAGCCGCTCCACACGTCGTCGGCGTCGATGTCGGTGCCGGGGACGCCGTAAGCGGCGCGCACGGCCTCCGGCGTCAGCACCTCGGCGGTCGGGCCGCAGCCCAGCGCCCGCACGTTCAGCAGCAGCGTCCAGTCGAACGAGGCCCGGACCTGGGCCATGTCGTGGTGCACGACGATCACCGAGGTGCCGTCGGAGCGCATGGCGCGCAGCAGTTCGAGCAGGTCGGCCTGGGTGCGCGCGTCGATGCCGGCGAACGGCTCGTCCATCACCAGCACCGGCGCCCGCTGGGCCAGCGCGCGGGCCAGGAACACCCGCTGGCGCTGCCCGCCGGAGAGCTGGCCGATCTGGCGGCGCCCGAAGCCGGCCATGCCGACCCGGTCGAGGCACTCGGCGGCGACGGCGCGGTCGGCCTTGGAGACCCGCCGGAACCAGCCGGTGGCCCGGTAGCGGCCCATCTCCACGACCTCGCGCACGGTGATCGGGAAGTCCCAGTCGACCGACTCGCGCTGCGGCACGTACGCGACCCGGTCGAGGCCCGCGCGCCCGTCCTGGCCGTCGATCAGGACCTGGCCCGCGTCGCTGGGCACGAGCCCCAGCGCCGCCTTGAGCAGCGTGGACTTGCCCGCCCCGTTCGGGCCGACCACGGCGCACAGCCGTCCGGCCGGGAAGTGGGCGTCGACCTCCCAGAGCACCGGGGCGGACCGGTAGGAGACGGTCAGCCCGCGGACCTCCATCGCGGTGTCGGTGACCGTGCCCGTCGTCTCGTTGACTGGCGGCGACGTCATGAACATCTGCCTCACCCTTCCGGTTCGCCGTTGAGGCCGGCCGCGATCCAGTGCGCGTTCGCCCGCAACATGCCGATGTAGGTGCCTTCGGGGGTGCCGGGCCGGCCGGCGGCGTCGGTGAACAGCTCGCCGCCGACGCGGACCGCGACGCCGCGCTGCGCGGCCGACGCGATCAGGGCGTCGATCGTCTGGCGGGGCACGCTGGACTCCACGAACACCGCGGGCACCCGGTGCTCGGCGATCAGCGCGGCCACCCGCTCGACGTCGGCGGTGGTGGCCTCGGCCGCGGTGGAGATGCCCTGGATGCCGGCCACCTCCAGGCCGTAGCGGCGGCCGAAGTACTCGAAGGCGTCGTGCGAGGTGACCAGCAGCCGCCGCTGCGGCGGCACGCTGTCCATCAGCGCCCTGATCTCGCGGTCGAGCGCGTCCAGCTCGGCGAGGTAGGCGTCGAGGTTGCGCTGGTAGTCGGCGGCGTGGGCGGGGTCGCGCTCGGTCAGCGCGGCGGCGACCGTGCGGCAGGCCCGCTCCCACAGCCCGACGTCGAACCAGACGTGCGGGTCGTACTCCTCGTCCGTGCCCGGCGCCGGGGCCAGCAGCTCGGAGCGCGGGATGTCGCTGGTGATCGCCAGGGTGGGCTGGCGCTCGGCCAGCTCGCCGAACAGCTCGCCCATCCGGCCCTCCAGCTGCAGGCCGCCGTAGAGGATCAGGTCGGCCTCGCGCAGGGTGGCCACGTCGCGGGCGCTGGCGCGGAACAGGTGCGGGTCGACCCCGGGCCCCATCAGCCCGGTGACGACGACCCGCTCGCCCCCGATCCGGGCGACCGCGTCGGTGATGAAGTTGGTGGTGGTGGTGACCTTGACCGGCCGGTCGACGACCGGGGCGCGGCTGGACGGCGGGGCGGCGCAGGCGGCCAGCGCGGCCAGCACGGCGGCCAGCACGAGTCCGGTCAGACGCCGACCCATCACGATTTAGTCTCCCCTAACACTGGGCTTAGTTAAGACTAAGAGGATCCGCACGCTAGTCGAAGTTCCCTGTCGGCGGCGTCTCAATCCGATACGGATCCACCGGCTGATCTACGCTGTCGGCGTGCTGCCTCCGCCGGGCACCGCGGGGGGCGTCCGTGGCGCGCCCTTCCGGCTGACGCTCGGCGCGACGGTCCTCGGATTCGGCGGCTACGCGCTGCTGCTGCCCGTCGTCCCGCTCTGGGCCGCGCGCGGTGGCGCCGGAGCGCTCGGCGCCGGCGTCACGACCGGCGCGCTGATGCTCAGCACCGTCCTCACCCAGCTCGCCGTGCCCTGGCTGCTGCACCGGATCGGGCACCGCTGGGTCCTCGGCGTCGGACTGCTGCTGCTGGGCGGCCCGGCCCCGCTGTTCGCGCTGTCCGCCGCGGCCGGGCCGGTGATCGCGGTGTCCGCGCTGCGCGGGGTGGGCTTCGGGCTGGTCACGGTGGTCGGGGCGGCGCTGGTCGCCGAGCTCGTGCCGCCGCACCAGCACGGCCGCGCGACCGGCTGGTACGGGATCGCCGTCGGGGCGCCGCAGCTGGTGCTGCTGGCCATCGGGGTGGCGGCCGTCGAGCGGCTGGGGTTCCTGCCGGTGTTCGTGGCCGGCGGGGTGGCGCCGGTGCTCGGGGCGCTGCTCGTCCCGTTCATCCGCGTCCCGGCCCGCTCCCTCACCCCCGCCACCCACGGTCAGGAAAGCCACCATCAGGACGTCCCGCGTCCTGATGGTGGCTTTCCTGACGTCGCCGAGGCCGCAGGGGCCGCAGGGGCCGCGGGCGAGGGGGCCGGGGGCGGGTTGCGGGCGGGGGTCCGGCCGCTGCTGGCGATGGTGGTGTGCTCGCTGGCCCAGGGCGGGCTGGTCACGTTCCTGCCGCTGGCCGTGCCCGGCTCCGGCGCGCCGGCCGCGGCGGCCCTGCTGGTGATGGCGGCCGGTGGTCTGGTGGGACGGGTCGGGGCCGGCCTGCTCGTCGACCGCTTCGGCATCGGCGGGCGCGTCCTGGGCCCGGCCACCCTGCTCACCGCCCTGGGCACCGGCCTCGCCGCGGTGCTGCTCGACACCGGCTCCGTCGGCGTGCTGGTCGGGGCGACGCTGGTGGGGGTCGGGTTCGGCGCCGTCCAGAACGACTCGCTGACCACCCTGTTCGCCGTCTACGGCCCCGCCCGCTACGGCGCGGCCAGCGCCGCCTGGAACATCGCCTTCGACGGCGGCACGGGCGTGGGGGCCGTCGGGCTCGGCGCGCTGGCCGACCCGTTCGGGTTCCGGGTCGCGTTCGGCGTGGCCGCGGTGGTCTGCCTCGGCACCGGCCTGGTCCCGCGGCCGAGAACGACCTGACCGGACGCGCGACCCACGACCCACCCCCGGGGGGGGGGCGGGGCGCCCGCGGGGGTGGGGGGGGGCGGAGGGCTAGTGGCCCCGGGCGATCCACTCCTCCAGGTGCGGGGCCTCGTCGCCGATCTTCGTCGAGTCGCCGTGGCCCGTGCGGACCAGCGTGTCGCCCGGCAGCGCCAGCAGCTTCTCCCGGATCGAGTCGATGATCTCCTCGAAGCTGGAGAACGACCGGCCGGTCGCGCCCGGCCCGCCCTGGAACAGGGTGTCGCCGGTGAAGACCGTGCCCAGCTCCGGGGCGTAGAGGCAGGTCGAGCCGGGGGAGTGGCCGGGGGTGGTGATCACCCGCAGGTCGATCCCGCCGACCGTCAGCACCTCGCCGTCGGCCAGTTCGCGGTCGGGCGCGCGGTTCGGGTGGGTCATCTCCCAGAGCTGCCGCTCGGCCGGGTTCAGCAGGATCGGCGCGGAGACCCGGTCGGCCAGGGCGGGGGCGCGGTTGACGTGGTCGTCGTGGGCGTGGGTGCACACCACGGCCACGACGCGGCGCCCGCCGACGGCCCGCTCGATGGCCAGCTCGTCGTGGGCGGCGTCGATGACGACGACCTCGTCGGCGTTGCCGACGATCCACACGTTGTTGTCGACGTCCCAGGTGCCGCCGTCGAGCGAGAACGTGCCCGAGGTGACGACGTGGTCGACGGGTCCGGACGGGGTCACAGCAGCACCACCGAGCGCAGCACCTCGCCGCGGTGCATCTTCTCGAATGCGGCCTCGACGCCGTCGAGCGCGATGGTCTCGGAGACGAACTTCTCCAGCGGCAGCCTGCCCTGCAGGTGCAGGTCGACCAGCATCGGGAAGTCGCGGCTGGGCAGGCAGTCGCCGTACCAGGACGACTTGGTGGCCCCGCCGCGGCCGAAGACGTCGATCAGCGGCAGCTCGACGGTCATGTCGGGGGTGGGCACGCCGACCAGGACGACGGTGCCGGCCAGGTCGCGGGCGTAGAAGGCCTGCTTGAACGTCTCCGGGCGGCCCACCGCGTCGACCACGACGTTGGCGCCGTTGCCGTCGGTGAGGGCCTGCACGGCCTCGACGACGTCCTGCTCGCGGGAGTTGACGGTGTGGTTGGCGCCGAACTCCCTGGCCCACTCCAGCTTCCGGTCGTCCACGTCGATGGCGATGATCGTGGACGCGCCGGCGAGCCGGGCGCCGGCGATGGCCGCGTCGCCGACGCCGCCGCAGCCGATGACCGCGATCGAGTCGCCGCGCCCGACGCCGCCGGTGTTGATGGCCGCGCCGATGCCGGCCATGACCCCGCAGCCGAGCAGCCCGGCGATCTCCGGCTTGACCGCAGGGTTCACCTTCGTGCACTGCCCCGAGTGCACCAGCGTCTTCTCGATGAAGGCGCCGATGCCCAGGGCCGGGCTGAGCTCCCGGCCCGACTCCAGGGTCATCTTCTGCGCGGCGTTGTGGGTGTTGAAGCAGTACCAGGGCTCGCCGCGGCGACACGCCCGGCAGGTGCCGTCGACCGCGCGCCAGTTGAGGATGACGAAGTCGCCGGGCGCGACGTCGGTGACGCCCTCGCCGACCGACTCGACGATCCCGGCGGCCTCGTGGCCGAGCAGGAACGGGAACTCGTCGTTGATGCCGCCCTCGCGGTAGTGCAGGTCGGTGTGGCAGACCCCGCAGGCCTGCACCTGCACCACGGCCTCCCCGGGCCCCGGGTCCGGCACGATGATCGTCTCGACGGATACCGGCTCACCCTTCTTGTGGGCGACCACCCCGCGTACCTGCTGCGACATTCTGCGACTCCTGGCTCCCTCGACACGCGTCCGGCGCTGAGCTTTCCATGCCCGCGGGCTCCGCGGTGGGACGAACGACATCCTGGTCCCGGCGCGGGGCGGCCCGTAGGTTCCGGTCATGATCGAGCGCGAGGACGTCGACGGGGTCGCGGTGCTGCGGCTGGCCCACGGCCCGGTGAACGCGATGGACCTGGAGCTGTGCGAGGCGATCGCCGACGCGTTCGGGGCGCTGGCCGCCGACCCGGCCGTCGCCGTCGTGCTCACCGGGGCGGGGCGGTCGTTCTCGGCCGGGGTCGACCTGCGCCGCCTGCTCGACGGTGGCGAGGAGTACGTGCGGCGGTTCCTGCCCGCCCTCGACGCCGCCCTGCGCACGCCGTTCGAGCTGGGCAAGCCGGTGGTGGCGGCGGTCAACGGGCACGCCATCGCCGGTGGCGCGGTGCTGGCCGCGGCGGCCGACCGCGTCCTGATGACCGACGGGCCCGGCCGGGTCGGGATCCCGGAGATCGTGGTCGGGGTGCCGTTCCCGCGGGTGCCGATCGAGGTCGTCCGGCACGCCGTGGGCGACCAGGTGGCCCGCCGGCTGGTGATCGGCGCGAAGACCCACGCGGCGGCCGACGCCGTCGGGTTCGGGCTGGTGGACGAGATCGTGCCGGCGGGCGACCTGCTCGACCGGGCGGTCGCCGAGGCTCGTGCGCTGGCCACCGGCGTGCCCCCGGACACGTTCGCGATGACCAAGGCCCAGCTGCGCCGCGAGCACGTCGAGCGGATGGACGGCTACGCCGACGAGGCGCCGGGCGTGGCCGAGCTGTGGGTCCGCCGGGTCACCGACGGCTGGACCGCCGCCTACCTCGCCGCGGCGACCGGCCGGAAGTGAGCCTCAGCCGCGGTCGCCGGTCAGCCGGGTGATCGTGGCGTCGATGTAGGCGGCCAGGTCGGCGCCGGTGGGGACGGCGTCGGGGGTGGCCTGGGTGAGCTGGGCGTGCCCCAGGTAGGCGGAGTAGGCGAGCAGGCCGCGGTGGCGGGCGTCGGAGGGCGGCAGGCCCATCCGGGCGAAGAGCTGGGCGAGGTAGTCGATCCGCCGCGCGGTCACCCTGGCCAGCACCGGGGCGACGAGCGGGTGGTCGCGGGTGGCCAGCAGGGCCAGCTCGACCCGGCCGCCGGGCTGCTCCCCGTGATCGTCGTGGCGACCGCCGACGGCGAGCGTCAGCAGCGTGTGCAGCCGGGTGCGCGGGTCGGGCTCGGCCGCGACGAGCGCGATGACCTCCTCGGTGTCGGTGCGCTCCCAGGACTCCAGCGCCGCGGTCAGCAGCGCGTCGCGGTTGGCGAAGTGCCAGTAGAAGCTGCCCTTGGTGGTGCCGAGCCGGGTGGCCAGCGGCTCCACGGCCACCGCGGCGACGCCGCCCTCGCCCAACGCGGCCACCGCGGCGTCGACCCAGTCCCGCGCGCTCAGCCGCTTCCGCTCCGCCACTTCCGTACGCTACCGTACGGTCTAGCCATACGGTGGCGTACGGAGGCGGGGGACATGGTCCGGAACGTGCACGAGCGGCGGCTGCCGGTGCCGCCGGGGGAGCTGGCGCCGCTGCTGGAGCGCCTCGGCGGGCCGCGGGACGCGCTCTGGCCCAGCCCCCGGTGGGAGCCGATGGTCCTCGACGGGCCGCTCGCGGTCGGCGCGGCGGGCGGGCACGGCCGGATCCGCTACCGGGTCACCGGGCACGAGCCCGGGCGCCGCGTCGAGTTCGCCTTCGAGCCCGGCACGGGCTTCGACGGCATGCACGCGTTCTCGATCGAGCCGGACGGGGGGTCCGGCTCGGTCCTGCGGCACGTGGCCGAGGGGCGGTTGACCGGGCCGATGGTGCTGCTGTGGCCGCTGGTCGTGCGGTGGCTGCACGACGCGGTGCTGGAGGACCTGCTCGACCGGGCCGAGCGGGCTGCCGGCACCGGCCCGGCCCGGCCCGCGCGCTGGTCGCCCTGGGTGCGGGTGCTGCGCGCGGTCCTCGCCGAGGACGCCAGGGCGCGGGAGGCGGAGGTCCGGCCCGGCGGTCTGCTGGACGGCGCCCTGCCGCGGGTCGACTTCGCCGACGCGTTCGCCGTCGCGGCCCGCCCCGGCCTGCCCGACGACCCGCAGGCCTGGGCCGACGCCGTCTTCCGCGACCCACCGGCGTGGGTCGCCGCGCTGATGGGGGTGCGCCGGGCGCTGGTCGGCCTGGTCGGCATCGATCGCGGCGACGAGTCGGCCTTCGCGACCCTCGACCGCACCGACGACGAGGTGCTGCTCGGCACCGACGCCGGGCACCTGGACTTCCGGGCGAGCGTGCGCCGCGAGCCCGACCGCGTCGTGCTCAGCACGGTCGTGCGGCTGCGCAACCGGCGCGGCCGGGCCTACTTCGCCCTCGTGCGCCCGATCCACCCGGTGGTCGTGCGGGGGATGCTCACCCGGGCGGCGCGGCGGCTGTCGCGTTCGTCCAATACCTACCGTCCGACGGCGTCGAGGATGGGCGCATGACGACGACCACCGGGCGCTTCGACCTCACCTCCTGGGACGAGGAGGTCATCGACGAGGCCGACGGCACCAGGCGCGTGCGGGCCCGCAACACCAAGTCCTTCCAGGGCGGGATCACCGGCGAGAGCGCCACCGAGCTGCTGCAGGGCTTCGCCGGGGAGGGCACCGCGACCTACGTGGCCATCGAGCGGGTCACCGCCGCGGTCGACGGCCGCAAGGGCGGCTTCCTGCTGCGGCACTCGGCGCTGATGGCGGGCGGCGGGGGCGACATGCTGGTCGACGTGGTGCCGAACTCGGGCACCGGTGAGCTGACCGGGCTCACCGGGACGATGACGATCGCCATGGTCGACGGCGAGCACACCTACACCTTCGACTACGCGCTCTGACGGGCGCGCGGCAGCAGCAGCGGCGTCGCGAGCAGCGCCAGGCCGGCGGCCGCGATCGCCTGCCGGGGGCCCACCGCCTCGGCCAGCAGGCCGCACAGCGCCGTCAGGGCCGCGGTGACCAGGCCGCCGGTGACCGACCACGCGGCCAGCGTGCGCGCGACCAGGCCGGTCGGAGTGCGCTCGAGGCGGGTGGTGGCCAGCACCGGGTTGTACACGCCGATGCAGGTGATCAGGGCCAGCTCCACCGCGACGACGAGCAGCAGCCCGGACGTGCCGGGACCGACGAACGCCAGCCCGACCGGCCAGAGCACGCGCAGGGTCCCGGCCGCGCGCAGCACGCGGTGCCGCCCGAACCGGGCCACCAGCGGGCCGGCCAGCCGGGCGCCGAGCAGGCCGCCGAGGCACGGCCCGGCCAGCGCCAGGCCGTACTGCCACGGCGCGAACCCGAGCGGCCCCAGCATGAGCACGGCCAGCGGTGGCGCCGCGGCCAGGACCAGGCCGTTGACCAGCACCGTGTTCAGGAACAGCGGCCGCAGCACCGGGTCGGAGAGCAGGTGGCGCCACCCGTCGAGCAGGTCGGCGGCGCGCATCCGGGTGGCGCCGGTGCGCGCCGGGCGCGGCTCCCGGCCGCCGATCGCCCGGATCCCCGCCGCCGAGAGCAGGAAGCCGGCCGCATTGGCGAGCACGGTGGTCATCGGGCCGAACAGCCCGATCGCGGCCCCGCCCAGCGGCGGGCCGAGCGCGGTGGTGGTCCACGTCGTGGCCTCGAACCGGGCGTTGGCCACCAGCAGGTCGGCCGGGGCCACCAGCGCCTTGAGGTACGCGCCAGCGGCCGCCCGGAACGCGTGCTCGGCCGCGGTGGCGACCACCGCGACGACCAGCAGCTGGGCGAAGCCCAGCCGGCCGAGCAGGAACGCGGCGGGCACGCTCAGCAGCGCCGCGCACCGGACGAGGTCCATCGCCACCATGACCGGGCGCTTGCGGTGGAACTCCACCCACGGTCCCAGCGGCAGCGCCAGCACCGCCCCGGCCGCCCGTCCCACCGCGGCCAGCGCCGCCACCTGCGCCGGGCCGGCGTGCAGCACCAGGATCGCGATCAGCGGAAGCGCGTCGAACGCGAGCCCGGTGCCCGCGGCGCTCGCCGCGTAGGCCGCCCACAACCACCCGAACCGCCGTCCCAACGCCCGTCGCGCCACGGTGCCGAGCAGACCGCGCGCGGTGTCGCGCGGGCCAACAACCGGACCACCGGCGAGCCACAACCGGACGTCGTGCGCTCCCGTCCCGACGTGGGACCCAGGGGCCGACCCGAACCGGAGCGATACAGCCCTCTTCGGCGCAGCGGTCGCGCCGTCGGCCGGGCTAGGCTCTTCGCTCCCAGCAGACGCCCGGCGCGCCCGGGCAGCACGAGGACGGGGGAATCCGAGGTGTCGTCGACCCTGGATCCGTCGGCCGGTCGCGCCGAGCTCACCGCCCGGACGTTCCGCAAGGACCGCTGGTGGCTGACCCCGGCGGTCCAGGCCACCGCCCTCACGGTCCTGCTGGGCTACGTCGTGGTGCGGCTGTTCATGCGCAGCTGGTACTTCGTGCCGGAGCTGAACTACCTGACCCCGCTGTACTCGCCCTGCATCAGCACCCTGTGCACCCCGGGTTCCTCGCACTTCGGCACGATCTTCGGCGAGCTGCCGTTCTGGATCCCGCTGCCGATCATCGTGTTCCCGATCCTGCTCGGGTTCCGCGGCACCTGCTACTACTACCGCAAGGCCGTCTACCGCTCGATCCTGCAGAGCCCGACGGCGTGCGCGGTGGCCGAGCCGGCCAAGCGCTACCGGGGCGAGAGCCGGTTCCCGCTCATCGGGATGAACTCGCACCGCTACTTCTTCTACGGCGCCACGCTGCTGCTGCTGATCAACACCTACGACGCGGTGCTCAGCTTCTTCCCCCAGCGCGGCGGCTTCGGCATCGGGCTCGGCTCGCTGATCATCGTGGTGAACGTGTTGCTGCTGTGGGCGTACACGCTGGGCTGCCACTCCTGCCGGCACCTGCTGGGCGGGCGGCTGCGGCACTTCTCCAAGCACCCCGTCCGCTACCGGCTGTGGACCCGGCTGTCCTGGTTCAACGCCCGCCACCAGAGCTTCGCCTGGGCGTCGCTGATCAGCGTGACGCTCACCGACGTCTACATCATGTCGGTCTCGGCGGGCTGGATCGGCGACCTGCGGCTGGTCAACTGACGGCCCGCGGCACCGGGGCCGCTAACGTCCACCGCCATGGACCTGGACGGCGTGCGGACCTTCCTCGCCGTCGTCGACGCCGGCCGGTTCACCGACGCCGCCGACGACCTGGCGCTGACCCAGCAGGCGGTGTCCAAGCGCATCGCCGCGCTGGAGCGCGATCTCGGCACCCGGTTGTTCACCCGCACCGCGCGCGGTGCCCGCCTCACCGACGACGGGTGCACCTTCCTGCCGCACGCCCGCGACCTGCTGCGGGCCGCGCAGGCGGCCACCGCCGCCCTGCGGCCCGACCGGCGCGCGCTGAAGGTCGACGTCCTGGGCCGCAGGCTCGCCCCGGCGGAGCTGCTGCGCGGGTTCCACCGCGCGCACCCCGACACCGACCTGGACGTCGTGACGCTGCCCGACGCCGACGCCGCGGTCGCCGCGGTCCGCTCCGGCGCGGTGGACGCGTCCTTCCGCGCCCTCGGCGCTCCCGGGCGGGGGCTGCCCGACGACGTCGCGGCCGTCCGGGTGCTCGACGAGCCGCTGCAGCTGCTGACCGGCCCGACCCACCGGCTCGCGGGTGCCTGCGCGGTCACCCCGGCCGAGCTGGCCGGGCACCGCATCTGGATGCCCGCGGGCGCGGGGAGCACCGAGTGGGCGGCGTACTACGCCCGGCTCGCCGCCGAGTTCGGGCTCACCCTCGACACGACCGGGCCCGACTTCGGCTTCGAGGCGCTGGCCGACGTCCTGGCCGGTTCCGGGGAGGTGGCCACGTTCATCGGGGGGCGCTCGCGGCTGCTCTGGCCGGGCGGGCACGACCTGCGGTGCATCCCGGTGCGCGACCCGGTCCCGGTCTACCCGCACTGCCTGCTGTGGCGGGTCGACGACCCGCACCCCGTGCTCGCCCGGCTGCGCGCCCACCTCGCCCGCACGCGCTCCGAGCCGGGGCCCGGCACCTGGACGCCGGCCTGGGCGCGCTGATCCACCCCCAGCCCGTCGAGAACGAAGACATCGTCGGTTTGCCGGTCCACAACGACGGCAAGTTCGTTCTCCACGGGGGGTCAGGGGGAACGGGCGGCGTCGCGCTCGTCGGCGAGGCGGGTGGTCTCGGCGGAGACGGGGGCGGTGAGGATGGCGGCGACGACGTCGACCAGGTAGCTGGTGAACAGCCGGTCGTCGGTGTGCGGGGCGGAGCGGGCCCGGCGGGCCAGCTCGACGGCGGTGTGCACGATGGCGGTCAGCCGCCGGTGCAGCCGGCGCGCCTGCGGGTCGATCACCGGTTCCACCGCGGTCCGCCAGCGGCGCAGGCTGCGCGACTCCCCGTCGGCCGACCGGAACTGCGGGCTGGGCCGGTTCAGCAGCTCGGCGTAGATCTGCAGGAACGCCGGGCCGCCGTCGGGGTCGGCGAGCTTGGCCGCCAGCGGGCGGACCAGTGCACCGGCCAGCGCCCTCGCGGTCGGGACCCCGTCGGTGGCGTCGATCTCGTCGAGCAGGGCGTGCCTGCGGGCGTCGACGTCGGGCAGGTGCTTGGCCAGGATCGCGGTCAGCACGCCCGCGCGGTCGTCGAAGTGGTACTGGACAGCGATGACGTTGCGCGCGCCGGCGACGCGGGTGATCTCGCGGAGGCTGACCGCGTCGACGCCGCGCTCGGCGAACAGGTGCTCGGCCGCGGAGAGCAGCTTGGCCCTGGTGTCCGAGCGCGGCGACGACGGGGTCGACATCGGGGTATTAGACCTGAGCGGCCTCGTGCTCGAGCAACTCGGCGAGCCGGGCCTGCGCCTGCTCGCGGCGGCTGGGCAGGTGCCCGGACGGGAACAGGCCCTCGTGCGGGGCGTACTGCCGCAGCACCTGCTTGGCCAGCGTGATCTTGTGGACCTCGGTGGGGCCGTCGGCGATGCCGAGCACCTCGGCGCCGATCATCATGGCGGCGAACGGCATCTCGTTGGACGCGCCGAGCGCGCCGTGCAGGTGCAGCGCCCGCTGGGCCACGTCGTGCAGCACCGCGGGCATCGCGACCTTCACCGCGGCGATGTCCTTGCGGACCTTCAGGTAGTCGCCGTGCTTGTCGATCAGCCACGCCGTGCGCAGCACCAGCAGCCGGAACTGCTCGATCTGCAGCCAGCTGTCGGCGATCTTCTCCTGGGTCATCTGCAGGGTGGACAGCGGCGTCCGGTCGGTGTCCCGGCGCGAGCCGCGGACCTGCCGCGACAGCGCGCGCTCGCACATCATGTCGAACGCCCGGCGGGCCTGGGCGATCGTGCGCATGGCGTGGTGGATGCGCCCGCCGCCCAGCCGGGTCTGGGCGATCGCGAACGCCTTGCCCTCGCCGCCGAGGACGTGGTCGGCGGGCACGCGCACGTCGGTGTAGCGGATGTAGCCGTGCCCGCCCTCCCGGCTCGACTCGGAGCCGACGCCGACGTTGCGGACGACCTCGATGCCCGGCGTCTCCCGCGGCACGATGATCTGCGACATCCGGTCGTACGGGCCGGCGTCGGGGTTGGTCACCGCCATCACGATGAAGAACGAGGCGTACTTCGCGTTGCTGGTGAACCACTTCTCACCGTTGATCACCCAGTGGTCGCCGTCGCGCTCGGCGCGGGTGGTGAACAGCGTGGGGTCGGCGCCGGCGTGGGGCTCGGTCATCGAGTACGCCGAGGAGATCTCGCCGTCCAGCAGGGGCTCGAGGTAGCGGGCCTTCTGCTCCTCGGTGCCGAAGTGGGCGATGATCTCGGCGTTGCCCGAGTCGGGCGCCTGGCAGCCGAACACGCTCGGCGCGAACCGCGACCGGCCCAGTATCTCGTTGAGCAGGGCCAGCTTGACCTGGCCGTAGCCCTGCCCGCCGAGCTCGGGGCCGAGGTGGCAGGCCCACAGGCCCTGGTCGCGCACCTCCTGCTGGAGCGGGCGCAGGACGCGCATCATCCGCTCGTCGGACTTGTCGTAGGGGCTGGCGTCGAGGAAGTCGAGCGGCTCGACCTTCTCCCGCATGAACTCCTCGACCCAGTCGAGCTTGGCCTGGTACTCGGGCTCGGTCTCGAAATCCCACATGCTCGCCTCCTCGCGTGCGCGTGGACCGAGCATGCAGGCACATCAGGTTGTGATGCAAGTGCTTCAAGGGGGTGCGCGGTCACTCCCGGGTGGTGAGGAGGTCCTGCAGGGCCGCGGCGAGCACGGCGACGAGGTCGGCGTGGCCGATCGGGAGGCGCTCCGCCCGGGAATGCGCCCAGGTGTCGCTGACCATGCCCAGCACCGCCAGGCCCAGCGCGTCGGGCGCGACGCTGGGGACGGCCTGGCGCGAGCGCAGCCGGGTGCCCAGCGCCCACGCCACCTTCATCAGGCTGCTCAGCCCGTGCGCCGCGAACTCGGTCCCGGGCCGGACCGCGAGCGCGAACAGGTAGACGAAGACGCCGTGCCGGTCGAGGGTGTCGAACCAGGCGTCCACCCAGCCCGCGACGTCGTCGGTCGAGCACGGTCGGGGCAGCCGGTCCCAGCCGTCGATCGCGTCCAGGACCTCCTGCAACGACGCGCTCCCGGTCGCCAGGAACAGCGCCTTCGTGCTGCCGAACCGGGCGGCGAACTCCGCCCGGTCGACGCCGCATGCCGCGACGACGTCGGCGACGGCCACGTCGGCGACGTCCCGCTGCACGAACAGCCGGCGGGCGGCGTCCAGCACCGGGTCGGCGGGCCGCTGCGGCGCGGCCCCCGCGGCAGGCCGGGCGCGGTCGGGACCGACGGCGACGGCCGCGGGCTCGGCCGTGAGGCAGCAGCGGATCAGGGCGGCCGCGGTGCGCACCATGTCGGCGTCGTCGACCGGCAGCCGGGTGACCCGGCTGCCGTACCAGGTGCGGTCGAGCATCGCCAGCACGACCAGGCCCAGCGCCTCCGGGGCGCTGGTCGGGCGCGGCTGCCGGGCGCGCAGCCGCAGGCCGAGCTGGAACGCCACCCGCATCTGCATGCGCCGGGCCCCGGAGCGGAACTCGTCGTCCTCGGGCGCCGACCAGCTGAAGGCGTGCAGGAACGCGCCGTGGCGGTCCATGAAGGCGAGGTAGTCGCGCACCCAGCCGATCACGTCGGCCGAAGTGGCCGGGGTGGGCAGCGAGTCCCACCGCGCGACGACGTCGAGCAGCTCCCGGAACGCGGCCGACCCGAGCAGGATGAAGACGTCGCGCTTGTCCTTGAAGTAGTTGTAGAACCCGGCCCGGGAGATCCCGCAGGCCGCCGTGATGTCGCTGATGCGGGTGCCGGCGTAGCCGCGTTCGAGGAACAGCGCGCGGGTGGCGTCGATGATCGCGGTCCGGGTGCGGGCCGCGCGCCCGGCCGGGTCGCCAGCGGGCGGCGGCTCGGGGGCCAGCTCGGGTAGCCGGGGGATGGGCGGGTGGGTGGTCGTCTCGGTCATCCTCACCGCTCGTCAGGCCGGGAGCAGCGGCGCCGGGGCGCCCAGCGCGGCCGCGATCAGGTCGGGGATCTCGCGCTTGCCGGAGCCGTCGGTGGCGACGACCACGTAGAACGTGCGGCCGGTGCAGGTGACCTCGTGCGCGGCGCCGTCGGCCGCGGGGTCGTCCTCGGCGGGGCGGCGGCGGACCTCGAAGTCCAGGGCGAAGCTCGTGCGCCCGATCCGCGCGGTCGACACCGCGACGGCGACCCGGTCCTGCCAGCGCAGCCCGGCCTTCCAGTCGATCTCCGAACGGACCAGCTGCACGTCGTAGCCCGCGTCGAGCATCACCTGGTAGGGCAGCCCGCGGGCGACCAGGAAGTGCGACATGGCCTCGTCGAAGTAGCCCAGGTACCAGCCGTTGAACACGACGCCCTGGGCGTCCACCTCGAAGTACCGCACCGTGAACGGGTGCTCGAACACGGTGCCGATGGGGGTGGAACCCCGTGGCTCGGCCATGCGCGGGAGGCTACCGCTCGCCCAACCGGTCACGGATGGTCCGGTTGACGGCCCGGCCGAACGCGGTCACCACCCCGCCGATGGTGATCGGCTTGAGCTGCTGCAGGGCCGCGGCGAGCCGGCCGCGCTCGGCCGGGGGACGGCCGCGGTCGCGGTAGGGCTGCAGGACCTCGGCCTGGAACAGCTCCATCAGCTCCTCGGCCATGGCCGAGGTGTGCCGCTCGACGACGCGGTGGGCGCGGGTCCACAGCTCGATCGGCAGCCCCGAGTCCAGCAGGGCCAGGCCCTCGCGCAGCGTGGTCGGGCCGCGCAGCCGGACGCCGCCGTCGGTGCGCTCCAGCACGCCCAGGTCGGCCAGCGCGTCGATCTCCGCGGTGCTCAGCGCGCGGCCGGCGCGGCGTTCGAGCTCGGCGCCGTCGATCTCCTCGGTCTGCTCGCCTGCCCACGGGGTCAGCAGGGCCCGGCGCAGCGCCAGCTCCTCGGCCCCGGCGCTGACCGGCAGCGCGCGCAGGTGGCTCTCGATGGCCGCCAGCGTGAACCCCAGCGCGGACAGCTCGCTGACCAGCCCGAGCCGGGCGACGTGGTCGGAGCCGTAGAGGCCGGTGCGCCCGCGCAGCGTGGGCGGCGGGATCAGCCCGCGCCCGGCGTAGAAGCGGATGGTGCGCACCGTGATGCCGGTGCGCTCGGCCAACTGGTCGACGGTGAGCAGCTCCTCCCCGGAGTGCTGGGGCTCAGGTGCGGCGGCCATGGGTGAGGAGGGTACGCGGATCCTTGACCTATGTGACAGTACTGCTGTAACAAAGGTGGCATGAGTGGGATCCCCGAGGCATACGTCTACGACGCCATCCGCACGCCGCGCGGCCGGGGCAAGGCCTCCGGCTCGCTCCACGAGGTCAAGCCGGTCTCGCTGGTGACCGGCCTGATCGACGAGGTCCGCAGGCGCTTCCCGGAGCTCGACCCGAACACCATCGACGACGTCGTGCTCGGCGTGGTCTCGCCCGTCGGCGACCAGGGCGGCGACATCGCCAAGACCGCCGCCATCGCCGCCGGGCTGCCGCACACCGTGGCCGGCGTGCAGCTCAACCGGTTCTGCGCGTCCGGGCTGGAGGCGGTCAACGTCGCCACCCAGAAGGTCCGCTCCGGCATGGAGGAGATGGTCCTGGCCGGCGGCGTCGAGGCGATGTCGCGGGTGCCGATGGGATCCGACGGCGGCGCCTGGGCGATGGACCCCGAGACCAGCTACCAGACCGGGTTCGTGCCGCAGGGCATCGGCGCCGACCTGATCGCCACCCTGGAGGGCTACACCCGGGAGACCGTCGACACCTTCGCCGTCGAGTCGCAGACGCGCGCGGCCAAGGCCTGGGCCAACGGCTACTTCTCGCGCTCGGTCGTGCCGGTGAAGGACCGCAACGGCCTCACCGTCCTCGACCGCGACGAGCACGTGCGGGCGGGCACCACGCTGGAGGCGCTGGGCAAGCTGCCCCCGTCGTTCGCGATGATCGGCGACCAGGGCGGCTTCGACGCCGTGGCCCTGCAGCGCTACCACTGGGTCGAGAAGATCGACCACGTGCACCACGCCGGCAACTCGTCGGGCATCGTCGACGGCGCCGCGCTCACCCTGCTCGGCACCGAGGCCGCCGGGCAGGCGGCGGGCATCCGCCCGCGCGCCCGGATCGTGGCCACCGCGCTGTCCGGCGCCGACCCCACCATCATGCTCACCGGTCCGGCCCCGGCCAGCCGCAAGGCGCTGGCCAAGGCCGGCCTGAGCGTCGGCGACATCGACCTCTTCGAGATCAACGAGGCGTTCGCCGCGGTCGCGCTGCGGTTCATGCGCGACCTCGACCTCGACCCCGACAAGGTCAACGTCAACGGCGGCGCGATCGCCATGGGCCACCCGCTCGGCGCCACCGGCGCCATGATCCTGGGCACGCTGATCGATGAGCTGGAGCGCCGCGAGTTGCGCTACGGCCTGGCCACGCTGTGCGTCGGCGGCGGCATGGGCATCGCCACCATCGTCGAGCGCGTCTGAACCCCCGAAGGGACCGCGAGAAGTGAGCGAGCAGAAGGCCGTGCGCTGGGAGAAGGGTGCCGACGGGATCGTCGTCGTCACCCTCGACGACCCGGGCCGCAGCGCCAACACCATGAACGACCGGTACCTGACCGCGATGGGCGAGTGCGTCGACGAGCTGGTCGCATCAAAAGACACAGTCGAGGGGGTGATCGTCACCTCGGCCAAGAAGACCTTCTTCGCCGGCGGCGACCTGGACTCGATGAGCAAGGCCACCCCGGCCGACGCGCCCGCGGTCATGGAGCAGTCCATGACGATCAAGAACCAGCTGCGCAGGCTGGAGACGCTGGGCAGGCCCGTCGTCGCGGCCATGAACGGCACCGCGCTCGGCGGCGGCCTGGAGATCGGCCTGGCCTGCCACCACCGCATCGGGCTGGACGCGCCCGGCGTCGTCTACGGGCTGCCCGAGGTGACCCTGGGCCTGCTGCCCGGCGGCGGCGGGGTCGTCCGGATCACCCGGATGCTCGGCATCATGAACGGCTTCCTGAACGTGCTCTCGCAGGGCCAGCGGCACAAGCCGGCCGCCGCGAAGGAGGTCGGCATCCTCGACGACCTGGCGTCGTCGCCCGAGGAGATGCTGGACAAGGCCAGGGCCTGGATCGCGGCCAACCCCGACGCCGCCCAGCCGTGGGACAAGCCCAAGTACCGGATGCCCGGCGGGGCCCCGTCGAGCCCGCAGCTGGCCGGGCTGCTGCCGGCGTTCCCGGCCAACCTGCGCAAGCAGCTCAAGGGCGCGCCCATGCCGGCGCCGCGCAACATCCTGGCCGCCGCGGTCGAGGGCGCCCAGGTCGACATCGACACCGCGTTCCGCATCGAGGCCCGGTACTTCACCGAGCTGGTCACCGGCCAGGTCGCCAAGAACATGACCAAGGCCTTCTTCTACGACCTGCAGACGATCAACGGCGGCGGCTCCCGGCCCGACGGGTACGAGAAGTGGCAGCCGCGCAAGGTCGCCGTGCTCGGCGCCGGGATGATGGGCGCGGGCATCGCCTACACCTGCGCGCTCTCCGGCTGGGAGGTCGTGCTCAAGGACGTCACGCTGGAGGCCGCGGAGAAGGGCAAGGCCTACTCCGAGTCGCTCGTGGCCAAGGGCGTCAAGCGCGGGAAGACCACGCTGGAGAAGGGCGAGGCGCTGCTGGAGCGCATCACCCCCACCGACGACTACAACGACCTCGCAGGCTGCGACATCGTCATCGAGGCGGTGTTCGAGTCGGTCGAGCTCAAGCAGCAGGTCTTCGCCGAGGCGATGAAGGTGGTCGAGCCCGACGCGCTGCTGTGCTCGAACACCTCCACGCTGCCGATCACCGAGCTGGCCGCCGGGGTCGAGCGGCCGAGCGACTTCATCGGCCTGCACTTCTTCTCCCCGGTCGACAAGATGCCGCTGGTGGAGATCATCCGGGGCGAGCGCACCTCCGACGCCGCGCTGGCCAAGGCGTTCGACGTGACGCTGGGGATGCGCAAGACGCCGATCGTGGTCAACGACAGCCGCGGCTTCTTCACCAGCCGGGTCATCGGCACGTTCATCAACGAAGGCGTGGCGATGGTCGCCGAGGGCATCGACCCGCAGACCGTGGAGCAGGCCTCCGCGCAGGCCGGCTACCCGGCCCCGGTGCTGCAGCTGATGGACGAGCTGACGCTCACCCTGCCGCAGAAGATCCGCAAGGAGGCCCAGGCCGCGGTCGAGGCGGCCGGCGGCACCTGGCAGCCGCACCCGTCCGAGCGGATCATCGACGGGCTGGTCGAGGCCGGGCGGCCGGGCAAGTCCGGCGGCGCCGGGTTCTACGAGTACGCCGAGGGCAAGCGGGTGCGGCTGTGGCCGGGGCTGCGCGAGCGGTTCGGCGCCACCAACCACGACGTCGACCTGCACGAGCTGTCCGAGCGGATGCTGTTCATCGAGGCCATCGAGACCGCGAAGTGCTTCGACGAGGGCGTGCTGACCGCCGTCGCCGACGCCAACATCGGCTCGATCTTCGGCATCGGCTACCCGGCCTGGACCGGCGGCGTCGTGCAGTACGTCGAGGGCTACCCGGGCGGGGTCGCCGGGTTCGTCGCCCGCGCCGACGAGCTGGCCGAGAAGTACGGCGAGCGCTTCCGGGTGCCGGACAGCCTCCGCTCCAGGGCCGCTCAGGTCGCTGCGGCCTGACCCGTCCGGGGTAGCCGGCGGCCCGCGTTCCTGCGCCATCGGAACGCGGGCCGTCGGTGTTACGCGTCCGTGATGAACGGGCGCATCGCCGCCACCGCCGAGAAAGCTGCAGTGGTGGTGCGTACTTCTCGGTAGGCCCGCCGCACAGAGCGCGGCGGCTCGACCGAGGAAGCAGGTCTGCAGAAGATGAAGCGCTCCCCCCACCCGCGGCGCCGTCTGGCCACCCTCCTGACCGGGGCGGCCGTCGCCATCGGCGCCGGGACCCTGGCCGTCGTGGTCGTCCCCGCGCCGGCCGCGGCCCCCGCGCCGACCGTCGTCGCCGCGCCGCAACTCGTCGCCGACGCGCCCGCCGACGGCTGCGCGGAGGTCGAGACGATCGCCGTCCGCGGCACCACCGAGCGGCAGGGCGGCGGCATCGTCGCCGGCCCGTTGGCCTCCGCACTGCAGGACCAACTGGATCAGACCGTGCGAACGCACGACCTGGTCTACCCTGCGTCGTTCGCCTACCAGAGCAGCAAGCGCCAGGGCGTCACCGCGTTGCGCGCGCGGCTGCAGCAGACCTCGGCCGCCTGCCCGGACACGCGGTTCGTGCTGATCGGCTACTCGCAGGGCGCCGACGTCATCGGCGACGCGCTGTCGTCGGGCACCGTGCCCGCCGCCGATCGGATCGGCGCGATCGCGATGTTCGGCGACCCGGCCTTCAACAGCCGCGAGCCGTTCGTGACCGGCAGCTTCCGGGCCGGCACCAACGGTGTCCTCCCCCGGGCCACCGGCGCGTTCGGCCGGTTCACCGACTCGGTCGTGTCGTTCTGCAACCGCGACGACAACGTCTGCCAGCGCGGCGCCACCGGCACCGGGCACTTCCGGTACGGCGCCGACCGCCAGGAGGCGGTGGAAGCGGTCGCCGAACTCCTCGGCTGACCGCGTCAGGCGCCGGGCAGCGCGTCCAGGACGACCTTGGACAGCGAGCCCGTCCGCTGGAACACCGCACGCTGGCGGTCCGCGCCGGAGCCGCGCTCCAGCGTCGCCCGCAGCAGCTCCCGCACCGGGCCCAGGTCGCCGTAGGCCTCCAGGGCCGGGGCGACCCGGTCGACCAGCGCCGGCAGGACCTCCCCGGCCGGGGCCGGGCGCCAGGTGCGGGGATCCAGGAGGGCGCCGCGCACGCCGTCGCGGCCGGCGCGCCACGTCGCCAGCCGCAGCACCTCGGTCCGCACCGCCTGCGGCGGGGTGCCGGCCCCCCACTCGGCGATGGCCGTCTCCACCAGGCCGCGGACCAGCGCGGCCAGCAGGACGGCGTCGTCGGGGTCGCGGCAGACGTCGCCCACCCGGACCTCGACGGTCGGGTGGGTGCGGGAGAGTCGCGCGTCGAGGTAGAGCATGCCCTCGTCGAGGAGTGTGTCGGTGGCCAGCGCGGTCGCGACGAAGTCGCGGTAGCCCTGGACCGACCCGAACGGCTCGTAGACCCCGGCGGAGGGCCAGCGCGTCCACACCTGGCTGCGGAAGCTCGCGTACCCGGAGTCCTCGCCCTGCCAGAACGGCGAGTTGGCGCTGAGCGCGATCAGCGGGGCGAGCCACGGGCGGATGTGGTCGAGCACGGCGACCCCCTGCTCCGCGGAGTCGATGGCCACGTGCACGTGGCAGCCGCAGGTGAGCTGCTCGTTGACGGTCAGCCCGAACCGGCGGGCCATCTCGTTGTAGCGGCGCGCCGGGGTGAGCGTGGGCTCGACGGGCAGCGGCGAGGTGCCCAGCGGGACGAGCGCGGTGCCCGTGTCGCCCGCCGCCGCCACCGCCGTGGCCCGCACCGCCCGCAGCTCGGCGGCGAGCTGGTCGAGCTCGGTGCACGGGCGGGTGCCCGTCTCCAGCTGCTCGCGCTGCAGCTCCTTGGTCAGCCCCGCGCCCTGCTCGTCCTCGACCTCCCCGTCCCCGGTCCGTTCGGCCACCGCCAGCACCGCCTCGCTCATCGCGACCGGAGTCCCCGACTCCGGATCGACGAGCAGGAACTCTTCCTCGACCCCCACACTGCGCACGCGCAGATAGTGCCCACTGGCGGTCTTCGCCGAACGTCGAGGTTCAGGCGGAGCGGAATCGGGCAATCTGGCAGGTGGCCGACTGGGTGTTCTCGATCGTTGACCGCATGGGCTCGGTGGGCGTGGGCCTGCTGATCCTGTTGGAGAACCTGATCCCCCCCATCCCGTCGGAGGTCGTGCTCCCGCTCGCCGGGTTCCGGGCCAGCACCGGCGCGCTCAACGTCGTCGCCGTGTGGATCTGGTCGACGGCAGGCTCCGTGGTCGGCGCGGCGCTGCTCTACGGCCTGGGCGCCTGGCTCGGCTACGACCGGCTGCACCGCCTGGCCGGGCACCGCTGGTTCGTGATCACCAGCCAGAAGGACCTCGAGCGCGGGCAGAAGTTCTTCGAGGACCACGGCAGCAAGGTCGTGCTGCTGGGCCGGTTCGTGCCGTTCCTGCGCAGCGTCGTGTCCATCCCGGCCGGTGTGGTGGGGATGCCGCTGGTGAAGTTCCTGACGTTGACCACGCTCGGCAGCGGTGTGTGGAACGCGGCGTTCGTCGCGCTGGGCTGGCTGCTGGGGGAGCGGTGGGACAGCGTCGAGCGCTGGCTCGGGCCGGTCAGCTACGTGGTCATCGGGCTGCTGGTGGTCGGGCTGATCGTGCTGATCGTGCGCAAGGTCCGCAGCCGGGAGCCCGCCGGCAGCTGAGCCGGGGCCCACCGGTCGTCGCGACGGGGCTTGCCTTCCGGGCCCGGTTGGCGCGAAGCTCCGCGCGGTCTGTCGGACGACAACGGGTGGGCACGTGGCGAGCGAGCAGGAATGGGGCGAGGACCGGGTGCGGTTCGCCGTCGTCCCGCCCATCGGCAGCGTCGACGACCTGGCCACGGTGGTCGGACCGCTCGCCGAGCAGTTCGTCCGGCTGGCCGAGAACCTGGCCGGGGCGACGAGCGTGCAGGGCGTGCTGAGCCGGGTCTGCGAGGCCGCGCTGGTCACCGTGCCGGGGGCCGACCTGGTCAGCGTCACCCTCCGCGCCGACGACGGCTTCCACACCCCCGCCCGCACCGACGAGCTCGCCCACCGGCTCGACCAGGTGCAGTACCGCCTCGACGAGGGTCCCTGCGTGGAGGCCACCCGCACCCCGGGCATGGGCGTCACCTTCTCCGCCGACCTCGGCGCGGGCCGCGAGTACCCGCGCTTCGGTCCGGAGGCCGCCGCGCTCGGGGTGTGCAGCGTGCTGGCGGTGGGGTTGTTCCCGGGCGGTGCGTCGCCCCGGTACGGCGCGCTCAACATCTACTCCCGGGAGGTCGGCGGGCTCGACGAGCTCGACCGCGACCTCGCCCTCGTGCTCGCCGCGCACGCTTCCACCGCGCTCAGCGCGACCATGGCGCACTCGACCGCCGACCTGGAGCTGGCCCAGCTGCGGCAGGCGATCAGCAGCCGCGACGTCATCGGGCAGGCCAAGGGCATCCTGATGGAGCGCCGCGGCGTGTCGGCGGACGAGGCCTTCGACATCCTGCGCCAGGCGTCCCAGTCGCTGAACGTCAAGCTCTCCCAGGTGGCGCAGACGCTGGTCGATCGGCGCGCCGAGATCTGACGGCGAGAAGCGCCCCGCGACGATCTTCACAAGGCGCGCACAACCCTCTCACCCGATCACCAGACGGCTCACGGCTTCCTCTCAGGTGGCGCGGACAGGGTGGAGTTCAGCAGCCCCTCGAACTCCAGCCACCCACATCGGCACCGACCCGGGAGACCCCGATGACCGTCGCGACCGCTCTGCTCGACCGCCCCGCCGACCGCCCCCGCTCCGCGTCCCGCGTCCTGCTCGTGGACGGCGACGGCGACGGCCGCCGCGCGAAGGCCGCGGCGATGCGGGCCGCCGGGCTCGAGGTCACCGCGGTGCCCGACCCGGCCCAGGCGCTGGCCGTGCTGGGCGCGGTCCGCCCCGACGTGCTGATCACCGACATGAGCCGCGACGCGCTGGAGCTGGTGCAGGTGCTGCGGGTGCGCGGCGCCGCGGTGCCGACGCTGACCGTCGGGTCGCGCACCGACCGGGTCGCGGCGTTCCAGGCGGGCGCGGACGCCTTCCTGGCCGTCCCGTTCGGCCCGGCCGAGCTGCTCGACCGGGTCGCCGACCTGGCCTCCCCGTCCGCCGCCTGACCGCGCGCACGCCGGATCCGCCCCGCGACCCGTCGGGTCGCGGGGCGCTCGCGTGCGGGAGCATGGCCGCGTGGTGCGGCTGGCCGGGGTGCGCAAGCGCTACCGGGGCCGTGGCGAGGTGCTCGCCGGCATCGACCTTCAGATCGTGCCCGGCGTCCCGGTCGGCCTGGTCGGCGGCAACGGCGCGGGCAAGTCGACCCTGCTGCGGATCGCGGCCGGCTGCGCATCGCCCAGCGCGGGACGGGTGGACGGCCGCCCCGCCGTCGTGGGCTACCTGCCGCAGTCGATGCCCCCGCCGGCCCGGATGACCGTCCTGGCCTACCTGCGCCACCACGCCGCCATGCACGGCACGGGCGCCGGTCCCGCGGCCGCCACCGCCGTGCTCGACGACCTCGACTTCACCGGCGACCGGGCCGGGCCGTTGGCCGCGCTGTCCACCGGCAACCTGCAGAAGGTCGGGCTGGCCCAGGCGCTGGGCTGCGCCGGGGCCGGTGGGTCGCAGGACCCGCCCCTGCTGGTGCTCGACGAGCCGTGGACGGCGCTCGACGCGGGCGCCGCCGTCGCGCTGGAGCGCAGGTTGGCAGGCTGGGTCGCGGCCGGGCGCCCGCTGCTGGTCGCCGACCACACCGGGCGCGCCGGGCAGCTGCCGGGCGCGCGGACGCACCGGCTGGCCGACGGGGTGCTGGTCGAGCAGCCGGCCGCGCCGCGCGGGCCCGAGGCCTGGGCGACGGTCGTGCTGCGCTGCCCGGGCCCGGCGGCCCGGACGCTGGCCGCGCTGCCCCCCGTGGCCTGCTCCTGGGACGAGGACGGCCTGCTGGGCCTGCGGGTGGCCGCGGCCCACGGCGACGCGCTGCTCGCCGCCGCCCTGGCCATGGGCTGCTCGGTGGTCAGCGTCGGGAAGGCCGGGTGAGCGGCCCGCTGCGCCGCACCGGGGCCGCGGTCGGGTACCTGCTCGCCCTGCTGGTCGGCGAGCAGCGGGTGCTGCTGCCGCCGGTGGCGTTCCTGGCGGTGCTCGGGGTGCTGTTCGGCGGCGACCCCGGCCCGCCGCCCACCCCGTGGGCGGCGTCCGCGCTGGCGATCTACCCGGCCGCGGCGTGGGTCGCGCTGGTCGTGGCCAACGTCGAGGACCCGGTCCAGCGGGCGGTCACGGTGACCGCGGCCGGGGGACGCGGCATCGTCGCCACGGCCACGGTGCTCGTCGCGCTGGCCGCCGACCTGCTGATGGTGGCGATGGCGGTGCTGCTGCCGCTCGTCGTCGGCCGCTACGCGTACCCGCCCGCGACCGTCGCGATGGGCGCGGTGGCCCACCTGGCCTGCGCGAGCGCCGGTACGGCCGTCGGGCTGCTGTGCGCGCGCCCGCTGGTGCGCCGCGTCGGCTGGTCGTTCTGCCTGGCCGCGACCGTCGTCGTGGTGACGGCGGTGCAGCCGTGGCTGCCGCCCGTCGGAGCGGCGGTGCGCGCGCTCAGCTCGGGCGGCGCCATCCCGGTGGGGCCCGCGCTGGTCGGGCTGGCCGCCGCGGGCGCGGCGGCCCTGCTGAGCTGGTGGGTCGACACCCGCCGCTGATCCGGCGGCACCCCGGCGGCTTGACAGCGGCCCTTCCTGGGTTGCATGGTTAGCTACATGAGTAATGAACCGACGAGCCGGGCGGCCGGGTGGTCGGGGTGAAGGACGACGGGCGGCCGCTCTTCCGGCAGATCGCCGAGCAGATCGAGAACGCCGTCGTCGACGGGACGCTGCCCGAGGAGGCGCAGGCCCCGTCGACGAACGAGCTGGCCGCCTTCCACCGGATCAACCCGGCCACCGCGGCCAAGGGCATCAACCAGCTCGTCGCGGACGGGGTGCTCTACAAGAGACGGGGGATCGGCATGTTCGTCGCGGCGGGCGCCAGGGCGCTGCTGGTCGAGCGCAGGCGCGAGGAGTTCGCGCAGGAGTACCTGGCCCCGCTGATGGCGGAGGCGCACAAGCTCGGCATGGACGTCGAGCAGGTCAAGAAGATGATCGACGTGTGGGGGGAGGAGGAGTCATGATCGCCGCGAACCCGGTCTCGCTGACCGGGGTGTCCAAGCGCTACCGCGAGGTGGCCGCGCTGGACGAGGTGAGCATCGAGCTCGCGCCGGACACGATCCACGGGCTGCTGGGCCGCAACGGGGCCGGCAAGACCACGCTGATGCACATCCTGACCGGTCAGGCCTTCGAGACCGGCGGCGACGTCCGGGTGTTCGGGGAGCACCCCTACGAGAACGCCGCCGTGCTGCGCCGGGTCTGCTTCGTCAAGGAGAGCCAGCGCTACCCCGACTGGTTCGCGGTCCGGCACGCCTTCAAGGCCGCCGCGCTGCTCTACCCGAACTGGGACGCGCGCTTCGCCGCCGACCTGGTCGCCGACTTCGACCTGCCGCTCGGCCGGCGCATCAAGAAGCTCTCCCGCGGCCAGCTGTCCGCGGTCGGCGTGGTGATCGGGCTGGCCGCGCAGGCCCCGCTGACCATCTTCGACGAGCCCTACCTCGGCCTCGACGCCGTCGCCCGCCAGCTGTTCTACGACCGGCTGCTGGCCGACTACGCCGAGCGCCCGCGCACGGTCGTGCTGTCCACCCACCTGATCGACGAGGTCAGCGACCTCATCGAGCACGTGGTGCTGCTCGATCGCGGCCGGGTCCTGCTCGACGGCGACGCCGAGAGCCTGCGCGGCGACGCGGTCACGGTGAGCGGGCCCTCCGGTGCGGTCAGCACCTTCGTGGCCGGGTACGACGTGCTGCACCGCGAGGAGGTGGGCGGCATGGCCCGGGTCACGGTGCGCGGGGTGAGCGAGCGCCCGGACTTCGCCGGGCTGTCCTTCGAGCCGGTGTCGCTGCAGCAGCTGGTGGTGCGCACCGCGCAGAGCCGGCGCGCCGCCACTGCCGCCCGGACCAGGGACGACGGCCCGGTCGGGGCGGGCAACGGGAACGGGGGACGACGGTGAACCAGGTGCCGGCCGTCATCCGCGTCCTGTTCGTGAACGCCCGGATCACCCTCGGCATGCCGCTGGGCATCCTCTTCCTGGTCTGGTTCTTCAACTGGGCGCTGTTCGCCACCCTCGCCGACGCCGTGCCCCCGGCCGGCCGCACGACCGGCGGGCTGATGGCGATCTACTTCGTGTTCGGCTCCGGGTACCTGCAGACGATGACCCAGGCCTTCCCGTTCGCGCTGGGGATGGGCGTCACCCGGCGTGCGTTCTACACCGCCGTGGCGCTGCTGGTCGCGGTCGAGTCGGCGGGCTTCGGCGTGCTGCTCGGGCTGCTCAACCTGCTGGAGCGGGCGACCGGCGGCTGGGGGCTGCGGCTGAGGTTCTTCGCGATCGACTTCGTGCTGGCCGGCGACCCGCTCCGGCAGTGGCTGGTCTACGCCGTCCCGTTCGTGGCGGTGGCGTTCCTGGGCGTGTTCGTCGGGGTGGTCTTCAAGCGCTGGGGCTCGACCGGACTGTGGACGGTCGGCACCACAACCGGGGTGCTCCTCGGCGGGCTGGCCGTGCTGGCCACCTGGGGCCAGTGGTGGCCCGCGGTCGGCGACTGGTTCGCCGCCCAGTCGGTGCCCGCCCTGCTCGCCGGCTACCCGCTGGTCCTGGCGCTGCTGCTGGGCGCGGGCGGCTGGCTGGCCATCCGCCGGGCGACCCCGTAGGGAGGTGGGGACCATGGACCAGGTGCTCGGTGTCGTGCGGCTGCAGCTGCTCAACTTCCGACTGGGAGTGCTGGTGCCGCTCGGCGTCCTGGGCGCGGTCATGGCGATCAACCTGGCGATGTTCGCGGCGAACGGCCCGGGCACCGACCCGACCGCCTACACCTCGGCGCGGCTCACGTTCTACCTCACCGTCGGCACCGGGTACCTGCAGATCGCGACGCAGACCTTCCGGTTCGTGCTGGGCATGGGGGTCACGCGGCGGGCGTTCGCCACCGCCGTCGCGGTGCTGGCCGTGCTGGAGGCGGCCGGGTACGGCGCCCTGCTCGGCGTGCTGCGACTCGTCGAGCAGGCCACCGACGGGTGGGGGACCGGGCTGGAGCTCCTCGGGCCGGGGCACCTCGGCGCGGACGCCGGCCCGCTGCTGCACTGGTTGGCCTACGCCGTCCCGTTCGTGGCGCTGGCCGCGGCCGGCGCGTTCGTCGGCGCCGTGTTCGCGCGGTGGGCGGCGCCCGGCGTCTACGGGCTGGTGATCGGCCTGACCGTCGTGCTCGGCGGGTCGGCCGTGCTCATCACCCTGGCCGACGGCTGGGCGGCGATCCCGCGGTGGCTCGCCGCCCAGCCCCCGCTCGCGCTGACCACCGGCTACCCGCTGGTCCTGGCGGCGCTGCTGGGCGGGGCCGGCTGGCTGGTCCTGCGGCGCACCTCCGCGTGACCCGTCGTGCGGGTCGGGGGCCCCGCACGACACCCGGGCCCGGGCCTCGCGCACCTCACCGGGGGGTGGAGCGCGGGGTCCGGGCCCATCGCGCTGCGTGCCGGCCGAGTGGCAAGCTGCTGCGCCAGGGGTGAGGCGAACCCGCCCCCCGTGGGGCGAGACGTGGTGGAGGCACACTCAGTGACGGCATCAAGCACCACCGGAGCAACGGACCTGCGGACCGACGTGCTGGTGATCGGCAGCGGGCCGGCCGGTGGCGGCGCGGCGCTCGCGCTGGCGTCGCTCGGCGTCGAGCACATGGTGATCACCAAGTACCGGTGGACGGCCAACACGCCGCGGGCGCACATCACCAACCAGCGCACCATGGAGATCTTCCGCGACCTCGGCATCGAGGACGAGGTGATCGCCAAGGGCACGCCCAACGAGCTCATGGGCGACACCGTGTTCTGCACCAGCCTCACCGGCGACGAGATCGGCCGGGTCCGCACCTGGGGCACCCACCCGGCGCGCAAGGCCGACTACACGCTGGCCAGCCCCTCCACCCACTGCGACATCCCGCAGACCTTCCTGGAGCCGATCATCGTCGGGCAGGCCGCCGCGAACGGCAGCCGGATCCGGTTCGACACCGAGTACGTCGGCCTCACCCAGGACGACGACGGCGTCGACGTCCTGGTCCGCGACCGCGTCACCGGCCACGAGTACACGATCCGCGCCAAGTACGTGATCGGCGCCGACGGCGGGCGCAGCCAGGTCGCCGCCGACGTGGGGCTGCCCTTCGAGGGCCAGATGGACATCGCCGGCTCGATGAACATCGTCTTCCACGCCGACCTGTCGCACCTGGTCGAGCACCGGCCCAGCGTCCTGTACTGGGTGCTGCAGCCCGGCAGCGACGTCGGCGGCATCGGCCTGGGCCTGGTCCGCATGGTCCGGCCGTGGAACGAGTGGCTGATCGTCTGGGGCTACGACATCAACCAGCCGCCGCCCGACGTCGACGAGGACATGGCCATCAGCATCGTCCGCGAGCTGGTCGGCGACCCCGAGCTGCCGGTGACCATCCGCTCCACCTCGCTGTGGGGCAACAACAAGATGTACGCCACCCGCTACCGGGCCGGGCGCGTGTTCTGCATGGGCGACGCCTGCCACCGCCACCCCCCGTCGAACGGGCTGGGCTCCAACACCTCCATCCAGGACGCCTACAACCTGGCCTGGAAGCTCGCATACGTGCTGCGCGGCACCGCCGGCGAGGCGCTGCTGGACTCCTACGACGCCGAGCGCTCGCCGATCGGCAAGCAGATCGTGCTGCGGGCGAACAAGAGCATCGAGGAGTTCGGGCCGATCTTCGCCGCGCTCGGCGTCGACGGCGGCGACCCCGAGCTCATGCAGCAGCACATCGCCGCCCGCGCCGACAACACCCCGCAGGCCGCCGGGCAGCGCGAGGCGCTGCGCAAGGCCCTGGAGCTCAAGGACTACGAGTTCAACGCGCACGGCGTCGAGCTCGGGCAGCGCTACGCGTCCAACGCCGTCGTGCCCGACGGCACCCCGGAGCCGGCGTTCGACCGCGACCCCGAGCTGTACTACCACCCGACGACCTGGCCGGGCGCCCGGCTGCCGCACGCCTGGCTGGGCACCCGCGACGGCCGCAAGGTCTCCACCCACGACCTGGCGGGCAAGGGCCGGTTCTGCCTGCTCACCGGCATCGCCGGCGAGGCGTGGGCGGAGGCGGCGGGCAAGGTCGCCGAGCAGCTGGGCATCGAGCTGGTCGCGCACGTGATCGGCCCCGGCCGCGAGCACATCGACCTGTACGAGGACTGGGCGCGGGCCCGCGAGGTCGACGAGGCCGGCTGCGTGCTGGTCCGCCCGGACGCGCACGTGGCGTGGCGCTCCGCCGGCACCTCCGACGACCCGGCCGCCGAGCTCTCCCGAGTGCTCTCCCAGGTCCTGGCCCGCTAGCCGCCCCACCCCATCCG
Organism: Pseudonocardia humida; assembly: GCF_023898865.1. GTDB lineage: Bacteria > Actinomycetota > Actinomycetes > Mycobacteriales > Pseudonocardiaceae > Pseudonocardia > Pseudonocardia humida. The sequence continues at coordinate 90,322 of NZ_JAGSOV010000062.1, read as the reverse complement.
CCCGGGGTCCCGCTCCACCCGGTCCCCCCGCCCCCCACCCGCCCCGCCCATGTCAGGAAAGCCACCATCAGGACACGAGACGTCCTGATGGTGGCTTTCCTGACATTCGGGGGCGGCGGCGGCGAGCGCGGGGCGGGGCGGGGAGAGGCGGGGAGAGGCGTGGGCGGGGTCAGGGGATGCGGGTCAGGAGGCGGGTGAGGGCGGCGTCGAAGGCGGCGGGTTGCTCGAGGTTGGGCATGTGCGCGGCGCCGGCGACCACGACGAGCTCGGCGCCGGGGATGGCGTCGGCGATGGCGCGGGCGTCGGACACGGGGGTGAACGCGTCGTCCGCGCCGACCACCACGGTCGTGGGCAGGTCCAGCCGGCCCAGGGCCGCCAGCAGGTCGGGGCGGTCGGCGCGGGCGCGCTGGGCGGCCGCGGCGCCGGTGGGGTCGGTCTCGCGCATCATCGCCAGGACGTGCTCGGCGACCGCGGCCGGCGAGCCGGGCCGGACCATCCGGTAGAGGTTCTCCACCGCGTACGGGTCCATGCCCTCGCGCAGCAGTCGGTCGGCCGCGGCCCGGCGGCCGGGGGCGTCGGGGTCGGCGCCGGCCATCGTGTCGGCGAGCAGCAGGCCCGCGACCCGAGCCGGGTGCCGGACCGCGAGGTCGAGGGCGATCTGGCCGCCCATCGACAGCCCGACGACCACCGCCCGCGGCACCCGCAGCGCGTCCAGCAGGTCGACCAGGTCGTCGGCGAGGTCGGACCAGCGCTCGACGGAGCCGGTGCTGGCGCCGTAGCCGCGCAGGTCGGGTGCGATGACGCGGCGGGAGGCGAAGCGGGAGAGCTGGCCGCGCCACATCGAGCGGTCGAACGGGTGGCCGTGCACGAGCAGCAGCGGCGCGGCGTCGGTGGCGGGGCCGAGGTCGTCGTAGGCGAGGGTGGCGGCGGGCAGGGCGAGTGTGCGCACGGGCGTCCTTCCGGGTGTTGACGCTCCGATCATCATCCGTGCATTCTGGAAACTCAATGACGACAATGTTCTCGGAGCAATAGTGGACGACTTCCGCCGCCTCGCCGACGCCGTCGTCGAGGACATCGGCGCGGGGCGGCTGCGTCCCGGCGACCGGCTGCCCACCCAGCGCCGGTTCGCGCGCGACCGGGGAGTGGCCGTGTCGACGGCGTCGCGGGTGTACGGCGAGCTGGTCCGGCGCGGGGTGGTGGTCGGTGAGGTCGGCCGCGGCACGTTCGTCCGGGCCGGGGGCGGCGACCCGGCGCCGGTGCCCACCGAGCCCGTGACGTCCGCGGTCGACCTCGAGCTCAACTTCCCGATCCTGCCCGGCCAGGCCGAGCAGCTCCTCGGGGCGGTGCGGGGATTGCTCCGAGCCGACGCGCTGGACGTCGGACTGCGGGCGGTCGGGGTGACCGGCACCGCGGCGGCCCGCGCGGCCGCGGTCGGGGTGCTGTCGGTCCCGGGCTGGAGCCCCGACCCCGACGGCGTCGTGTTCGCGGGCAACGGCCGCCAGGCGGTCGCCGCCGCGGTCAGCGCGCTGGTCGGACCGGGTGGGCGGATCGCCGTCGAGGCGCTGACCTACCCGGTGGTCCGCGGGATCGCCGCCCGGCTCGGCGTCGACCTGGTGCCCGTCGCGGTCGACGCCGAGGGCATGCGCCCCGACGCGCTCGCCGCCTGCGGCCCGGTCGGCGCGGTCTACCTGCAGCCCACGCTGCACAACCCGCTCGGGACGACGATGTCGCCGCGGCGCCGGGCCGAGATCGCCGCCGTCCTCGACGAGCTCGACCTGCCCGCCGTCGAGGACCGGGTCAACGCCTTCCTGCGCCCGGACCCGCCGCCGCTGGCGGTGTGGGCGCCCCGGCGCACGGTCGTCGTGGACAGCCTCTCGAAGCGGGTCGCCCCCGGTCTCAGCCTCGGCTACCTGGTGGCGCCGCCCCCGCTGGTCGCCCGGGTCGCCGCGGCGGTCCGCGGCGGCGGGTGGGCCGCCACGGCGTTCGCCGTCGAGGTGGCCACCCGGTGGAGCGCGGACGGTGCCGTCGCCGGGATCGAGCGCGACAAGCGCGCCGACGCCGCGGCCCGCCAGCGGCTGGTCGCCGACCGGCTCGCCGGCTTCACCGTGCGCGCCGACCCCGCCGCCTACCACTGCTGGTGGGAGCTGCCCGCGCCGTGGCGGGCCGAGACGTTCGTGGCCGCCGCCGCCCGCCGCGGCGTCGCCGTCACCCCCGCCGCGGCGTTCGCGGTCGGCGCCTCGCACGCCCCGAACGCGGTCCGGCTCGCGCTGGGCAGCCCCACCACCGCCGCCCTCGACACCGCGCTCGCCACCCTGGCCGCCCTGGCCGCCACCGACCCGCACGACACCGGGGTCGAGTAGCGCCGGGTCCTCGCAGGTGCCGTGGGCTCTGCGCGGACCGCACAGCCTCTGCGAGGACGCCGAATCCGGGTGAGCGCGCCGGCCCGGCGGGCTAGCGTCGGCCGATGCCCGACGCGCACTACGAGCACCCCCGGCTGGTCGGGGTCTACGACGCCCTCGAGGCCGACCGGGCCGACCTCGGCGCCTACGCCGCCATAGCCGACGAGCTCGGCGCGCGCCGGGTGCTGGACATCGGCTGCGGCACCGGGGTCCTCGCGGTGGCCCTGGCCGCGGGCGGGCGCGAGGTGACCGGGGTCGACCCAGCCGCGGGGTCGATCGCGTACGCCCGGCAGCGCCCCGGGGGCGAGCGGGTGCGCTGGGTCCACGGCGACGCCGCCGCGGTGCCCGACCTCGCCGCCGACCTGGCCGTCATGACCGGCAACGTCGCCCAGGCCGTCGTCGAGCCCGCGGACTGGGCGATCACCCTGCGCGGCGCCCACCGCGCCCTCCGCCCGGGCGGCCACCTCGTGTTCGAGACCCGCGACCCGGCCCGCCGGGCGTGGGAGGAGTGGACCCGGGAGCGGTCGTACCGGTCGGTCGAGGTCCCCGGCGCGGGCGTGGTCGAGGCATGGCCCGAGGTGGTGGCGGTCGACCCGCCGCTGGTCACCTTCCGCTCGACGTACGTCTTCGCCGTCGACGGCACCGTGCTGACCTCGGACTCGACGCTGCGCTTCCGCGAGCGCCCCGAGGTCGAGGCCGACCTGGCCGCGCACGGCTTCACCCTCGACGAGGTCCGCGACGCCCCCGACCGCCCCGGCCGGGAGTTCGTGTTCCTGGCCCACCGGACCGCCTGACCGGCCGGCGGGGGTCGTTCGGCGCGCGGGAACGGGGGCGTCGTCGACGATGGGGCGGTGGAGGCGAGCACGCGGGCGAGCGGTCCGGCGCCGGTACCGGTCGTGTGGGAGCGGTACGCGCAGCCGTCGCGGTGGCCGGGGTGGGCGCCGCAGATCCGGGGCGTGGAGACGGCGGCCGCGCGGATCGCCCCCGGGTCACCGGAACGGTCCGCGGGCCGCTGGGGCTGCCCGTCCGGTTCATGATCACCGCCGTCGACGAGGTCGCGCGGCGGTGGGCGTGGGACGCGCGGGCGGGCCGATCCGGCTGCACCTGCGCCACGGCGTCGACCCGGACGGGCCGGGCACCCGCACGTGGCTCACGGCCCACGGCCCGGCGGTGGTGCTGGTGGCGTACCCGCCGCTGGCGCGCTTCGCCCTGCACCGCCTGGTCAGTCAGCGGCCACGCTCACCCGGGTCAGAGCGGGGTGCCGAAGACCTGGGTCCAGGTGGTGCCGTAGCCACCGCCGAGGGCGTGGCCGACGCCGATCTGGGTGAGCTCGCGGTCGAGGATGTTGGCGCGGTGGCCGGGGCTGTCCATCCAGCCGGCCACCACATCGGCCGCGCTGCGCTGGCCGGCGGCGATGTTCTCGGCGACCTTGCGGTAGCGGTAGCCGCGGGCCAGGGCGCGGTCCCAGACCTGGGCGCCGTCGGGGTTGTCGTGGCTGAAGAACGCGCGGCGGACCATGTCGTCGCTGTGGTCCTGGGCGGCGGCGCCCAGCCGGGCGTCGACGGTCAGCGCGGGCAGGCCGTGGCGGGCGCGCTCGACGTTCGTGGCGGCCACCACCTCGGCGAGGGGACCCCCACCGGGAGCGGGCGCGGGCGGAGGCGGCTCCTCGGCGACGTCGACGCCGAAGTCGCGCACCAGGCCGCCGAGGCCGTCGGCGTAGCCCTGGCCGATGGCGCGCAACCGCCACCGCCCCGCCCGCCGGTACACCTCGACGAGCTGGGCGGCGGTCTCGGTGCGCAGGCCGCCGGCGCGGAACCGGGCGAACGGGCGACCGTCGGGCCCGGTGGCGGTCAGCTCGGGGGCGGGCAGCGAGCCGAACGCGAGTCCGGCGGCCTCCGGGCTGGCCAGCACGACCACCCGCTCGGCGCCGGGGCGCAGCCGGTCGGTGGCCACGTCGATCGCGGCCCCGCGCAGGCCGACGCCCGGCGCCGACGGCTGGTTGTAGAAGACCATGTCGCCGTCGCCCGCCACGCGCCCGTCCGCGCCCAGGACCAGCGCTGACAGGTCGAACGGGCCGGGGACGGCGAAGCCGGCGCGGGCGCCGGGGAGCGCGAGGTTGGCGCCCGCGACCAGCTCGGTGACCACACCCGTCCAACTCGGCGGCCGCGGCGGTGGTTCCCCGCGGGGACCCGCCGCGGCCGCGGTCAGCTCTTGGCGGCCTTGTCGCCGTCGGGCTGGACCGCGAACCAGCCGTCCTGGCCGTGCCCGGTGGTGGCGCCGGTCTGCTCGCCGACCTTCGTGTAGACCGGCCAGCCGCCCAGGGTGACCTGCTCGACGCCGTCGGCGCGGGTGATGCGCCCGACGTCGCCCTGCTGCACGCCCTCCAGGACGACCGGCTCCTCGTAGACCATCGGCTTCCAGGTCTGGGTGCAGGCGTCGGCGCAGTTCGAGGTGGGCGGGTCGGCGCTGTCCTTGTCCGAGCGGTAGACGGTGAAGCCGACCGCGTCGATCACCGTCGTGCCCAGCTGGCCGGTGCTGTTGGAGCTGAGGTAGACGCCCTTGGGTGCGCTGAGCACCGGCGCCTGGCCGTTCCCGCCTCCGCTGTACACACCGTCGCCTTCGCTGCTGCACGAGGTGAGCGCGAGGGCCGCGATTGCGGCCACCGCGGCCAGCACGGGGGCGCGTGACATGGAAAACCTCCGGATCCCGGCCGGACGGTCCCGGCCGCAGGGTCGTCACTCGTAGTTCAGTGGTGCTCGACGTTCCGCCCCTGGACACGGCCACCGCCGTGGTGGGGTTCAGCCGGGCGCGACCAACGGCGCCCGTCGGCGACGGACGGTCCGAACCTGAGACGCGTCCCGGCATTTGGAGTAGTCGTTACTGCTTTCGGGGAGTGGCGGACTGCCGCTCGGCGCGTTCGGGGCCGCGCGTGCCGTCTGCTGCCCTCAGCATGACAACCCCCCGGAGGCGGTCTTGCTTAGGGTCCTTCTCCGTGGCCCCCGCTCCCTCCCCGTCCGCGCCGCCGCGCGCCGTCCCCGAAGGCAGCGCAGCGGCCGGTGCGGCGCGCGAGGCCCGGCTGCGGATCGCGCTGTTCGTGCTGGTGCTCGTGCTGGCCGCCGGCGCGGCGTGGGGCGCGGGCCGGCTGCTCAGCCTGCAGCTCGGCGTCGACGCGAGCCAGGTCGACCACCAGGAGCACCACGTGGGCGGCACGCCGTGAGCGCCCCGGCGATCGACCGCGCCACCACCGCGGACACCCCCGCCACCACCGACCTGGCCGTCGGCGGCATGACCTGCGGGGCCTGCGCCAACCGCATCGAGCGCAAGCTCAACAAGCTCGACGGGGTGCGGGCCACGGTCAACTACGCCACCGAGAAGGCCTCCATCACCCACCCGGCGGGGCTGGGCGCGGCCGAGCTGATCGCCGTCGTCGAGGCGGCGGGCTACACCGCGGCGCTGCCGCCGTCCCCCGACGCGGAGCCCGACGACGGCCCCGAGGAGGCGCTGCGCGAGCACCGGTTCCGGATGCTGTTCTGCGCCGCGTTCTCGCTGCCCGTGGTGGCCACGGCGATGGTCCCGGCGCTGCAGTTCCCGTACTGGCAGTGGGTCTCGCTGGCCCTCACCCTGCCGATCGTCGTGTGGGGGGCCGAGCCGTTCCACCGCGCCGCCTGGACGAACCTGCGCCACGGCGCCGCCTCGATGGACACGCTGGTGTCGATCGGCTCGCTGGCCGCGTTCGGCTGGTCGCTCTACGCCCTGCTGCTGGGCGGGGCGGGCGCGCCCGGCTTCACCCACCCCTTCCACTTCTCGCTCGGCTGGTCCGACGGCACCTCCCAGATCTACCTGGAGACCGCGGCCGGCGTCATCACGTTCGTGCTGGCCGGCCGGTACGCCGAGGCCAAGGCGCGGCGGCGGTCCGGGGAGGCGCTGCGCTCGCTGCTGTCCCTCGCGGCCAAGGACGCCACCGTGCTGCGCGACGGGGCCGAGCGGCGCGTGCCGGTCGAGCAGCTCGTCGTCGGCGACCGGTGCGTCGTGCGGGCCGGGGAGAAGATCCCCACCGACGGCACGGTCGTCGACGGCGCGTCCTCCGTCGACACCAGCATGGTCACCGGGGAGCCGGTCCCGGCCGACGTGACCCGCGGCGACGCCGTCGTCGGCGGGTGCGTCAACGTCGGCGAGCGGCTGGTCGTGGCGGCCACCCGGGTCGGCGCCGACACCCAGCTCGCCCAGATGGCCGCGATGGTCGAGCGAGCCCAGACCGGCAAGGCCGAGGTCCAGCGCCTGGCCGACCGCGTCTCCGGCCGGTTCGTGCCCGGCGTGCTCGTGCTGGCCGCCATCGCCGGGGGCTTCTGGGCCGGCGCGGGCGCCGGTCCCACGGTGGCGTTCTCCGCGGCCGTCGCGGTGCTGATCGTCGCCTGCCCGTGCGCGCTCGGCCTGGCCACGCCCACCGCGCTGCTGGTGGGCACCGGGCGCGGCGCCCAGCTCGGCATCCTGATCACCGGGCCCGAGGTGCTGGAGTCCACGCGGGCCGTGGACACGGTCGTGCTCGACAAGACGGGCACCGTGACCACCGGCGAGATGGCGGTCACCGACGTCGTGCCGGCGGCGGGCGAGAAGCTCGAGCGGGTCCTCGGGGTGGCCGCGGCGCTGGAGGCCGAGTCGACGCACCCGGTGGCCAGGGCGATCACCGGGTACGGCCGGGAGCGGCTCACCGCGCTGCCCAAGGTCACCCGCCCCGCCGGCCTGGACGGCCTGGGCGCGCGCGGCGTGCTCGGCAGCAGGCAGGCCGTCATCGGGCGCCCGCAGACCGTCCTCGACAGCGGCGTCAAGCTCCCCGCCGAGCTGCGCGAGGCCCTCGACGACGCCACCGCGAAGGGCCGCACCCCGGCCCTGCTGGCCTGGTCGGGCCGGGCCCGCGCGGTGCTGGTCGTGGCCGACACCCCCCGCCCCACCAGCAAGGACGCGATCGCGCGGCTGCGCGGGCTCGGGCTGGAGCCCGTCCTGCTGACCGGCGACGGCGAGGCCGCCGCCCGCGCCGTCGCCGACGAGGTCGGCATCGACACCGTGATCGCCGACGCCCGACCGGCCGACAAGGTCGACGTCATCGCCCGCCTGCAGGCCGAGGGCCGCACGGTGGCGATGGTCGGCGACGGCGTCAACGACGCCGCCGCGCTCGCCCAGGCCGACCTCGGCCTGGCCATGGGCACCGGCACCGACGTCGCCATCCACGCCTCCGACCTCACCCTGGTCCGCGCCGACCTCACCGCCGCGGTGGACGCCATCCGGCTGTCCCGGCGCACCCTCGCGGTGATCAAGGGCAACCTGTTCTGGGCGTTCGCCTACAACTACGCCGCGCTGCCGATCGCGGCCGCGGGCCTGCTCAACCCCATGCTCGCCGGGGCCGCGATGGCGCTGAGCTCGGTGTTCGTGGTGACCAACAGCCTGCGCCTGCGGCGGTTCGCCGCGAGCTGATGCGGTGGCGGCGCCGGTGAGGTGATCGTCCCGCCGGTTCGGGGTCCGTCTTCGCAGACTCTCCGTACTCCTCGCAGGTGTTGTGGCGTCTGCGCGGAGTACGCCGCCTCTGCGACGAGCCGGTGCCGCGGGCGGGCGGTGCAATCCGGGTGGTCACTGGCGTCGCGCGGGCGGGAGTCGCTCGCGTCTGGGGGTGGGGTGGGCGCTGCGCGCCCGGGGGGCTTGCCCCGGCTCGCGGCGCTGGGCGCCGCCTCGCCGGGGCGCGAGCGCGACTTTCGTTGCGTCCGGTGGAGCGAGCGCGACTCTCGTCCCGCCTGGCGAGCGAGTGGCGCGGTGGGCCGGGGCTCGTTGGGCGGGGGCGCCGTTCGCTCGGCGGTGTCGAGCGAGGAGGGCTCGCTCGGCCGGGTGTGAATCGTGGTGGGGACATTCGCCGTGCTGGGCCGGCTGATGTCCCGGTCCCGTGTTTGACGAACGGCAGCCGATGGGTGAGCGTGGCGCGGTGGTGGAGTTCTCCTACGACGCGCTGCCGGGTCGCGTGGTGTTCGGGCCCGGCGTCGCGCGCACCCGGCTCGCCGACGAGGTCGAGCGGTTGGGGGCGCGGCGGCTGCTGCTGGTGGCCTCGCGACGCTCCGCCGACGTCGTGGCGGCGATGGTCGAGCCGTTCCGCGGGCGGATCGCGGGCACGTTCGACGCGGTCCGCGAGCACGTTCCCGTCGAGACGGCGCAGGCCGCTCGGGAGGCGGCCGCCCGGGCCGACGCCGACGCCGTGCTGTGCATCGGTGGCGGGTCCACCGTGGGGGCGGCCAAGGCCGTCGCGCTGACCACCCGCATCCCCGTGCTGGCCGTCCCCACCACCTACGCGGGTTCCGAGGTCACGCCGATCTGGGGGATGACCGAGAACGGCCGCAAGACGACCGGCGTCGACCCGGCCGTGCTGCCCCGGGTCGTCGTCTACGACCCCGAGCTGACCGCGTCGCTGCCCCGCGAGCTGGCCGTGGCCAGCGGGCTGAACGCGATGGCGCACGGCGTCGAGGCGTTCTGGGCGCCCCGGCGCAACCCCGTGAGCAGCGTGATCGCCGAGGAGGGGATCGCGGCGCTGGCGTCCGGTCTGCGCGCGGACGACCCGGCGGACCTGCTGCGCGGGGCCTGGCTGTGCGGCGCCGCGTTCGCGGTGGCCGGGTCCGGGCTGCACCACAAGCTCTGCCACGTGCTGGGCGGCACCTTCGACCTGCCGCACGCGCGCACCCACGCCGTGGTGCTGCCGCACGTGCTGGCCCTCAACGCGCCGGGCGCGCCCGAGGCCGTCGCCCGCACGGCGCGTGCGCTCGGCACGGCCGACCCGGTGCGCGGGCTGCGCGCACTGGCCGACGAGCTGGGCGTGCCGCGCGGGCTGCGCGAGCTCGGCATGGCCGAGTCCGACATCGACGACGCCGCGCGGCTGACCGAGCCCGCGGTGCCGGCCGACAACCCCGTCCCGGTCGGCGGCGGGGCGCTGCGGCGGCTCGTGCGGGCCGCGTGGGCGGGGGAGGACCAGCGCGGTTGACGCGCGGGCCCTCAGCACGCGGGAACGCCCCGACCCGGGGCAGGGTCGGGGCGTCGGAACGGTGCGGACCCGCTGGGGGCGATCAGCGCACCGGAGCTGCCGTCAGAAGAAGCGGCGGCGCCGGGGCGGCCGGTTGAGCCCGAAGACCTCGTCGCACAGGGAGCAGCGCTTGCCGTCGGGCTCCACCATCGACGCCGCGGTGACGACGTGCCCGCAGACGGCGATGTAGCAGCCGGCGCGGTCGTTGGCCGCCGCGGCGAGCTGGGCGTCGGGGACGTCGTGGGCGAGCCCGTCGGTCAGGCAGGTGATGCGGATCGTCGTCGACGGCGGCCTTATCGGAGCCGGCTGGCGCGCATCGTTGATGGAGGCATCGAACAGCTGCCCACGTGGCGACTGTCGGTGTTCTCTGCTCACGGTTCCCCATTCCGCAGCTCTGCCAGACGGAGTCGCGCCGTTCCGCTGGTCTCGCACACGCTACCTCCTGGCCCAGTCTGCCCACAGAGTGTTGCATCCGCAAGCCCCTCTGCAACAGCATCCGTAAGTACAGGTGTGGTTGCAGATGCACGTGCAGATGTACGCCCCCTGTGTACTGCACTCGCGTCCCACTTCAGGACGCACGCACGACAACGGAGAACGCACGTGGACCTGCAAGTCGACATCCTCCCCGGACACGACCGGATCGGCGGGCTGACCAGCCTCCCCGCTCCCGCCCTCGGCGACGTGGCCTGGCGAAAGAGCACCGCGAGCAACCCCAGCGGCGACTGCGTGGAGCTGGCCGCCCTCGGCGGCGGCGCGGTGGCCCTGCGCAACTCCCGCGAGCCCGACGGCACCGCACTGATCTACACACCGGCCGAGATCGCCGCGTTCCTGGCCGGGGCCAAGGCCGGGGAGTTCGACGACCTGGGCGTCTGAGGCCGCAGCCAAGGCGCTCGGAGGGCCGCGGGGCCGGGTCATCCCGGCCCCGCGGCGCACTTCCGAGGCGCGCCACCGACCGCCTGTGCGGATTCCCGGACGCGGATGGCCCGGACGGGGTCCCGCGGGCCGCACGACGGAGCTATGCTCCTGTCCGCCGGCGCTCCCCGCAGCCGGCCGGTCGCTCCGGGTGGTCGCCCCGGTGACCGGTCGTGAGGACGGACCCGTCGTGAAGGTTGAGCCGTTGACCGAGGAGTACAGCAGTACCGACCCCCGCCCGCCGGTGGTCGCCACCCAGCAGGGCGGCGGTCCGACGGCGGCGCGGATGATGCTGGGCACCCAGCTGCGCCGGCTGCGCGAGATCGCCGGGATCAGCCGGGCGGACGCGGGCGAGGCCATCCGCGCCTCGCACGCCAAGATCAGCCGGTTGGAGCTGGGCCGGGTCGGGGTCAAGGAGCGCGACCTGCGCGACCTGCTCACCCTCTACGGCGTCACCGACCCGCGCGAGCGGGCCGCCCTGCAGGAGATGGTGGCCCCGGCCAACCAGCGAGGCTGGTGGCAGCAGGACAGCGACCTGCTGCCCAGCTGGTTCGAGATGTACCTGCGCTTCGAGCAGGAGGCCCGCTCCATCCGGTGCTTCCAGGTGCAGTTCGTGCCCGGCCTGCTGCAGACCGAGGACTACGCCCGCCGGGTCATCCTGGCCGGGCACGGCGCCGAGTCCGCCCACGAGGTCGACCGGCGCGTCCAGCTGCGGATCAACCGGCAGAAGATGCTCACCGAGCCCGGCGGGCCGCAGTTCTGGGCGGTGATCGACGAAGGCGCGCTGCAGCGGCCGTTCGGCTCGGTCGACGTCATGCGCGGCCAGCTGGAGCACCTGCTGGAGATGGCCGCCCTGCCGAACGTGACGGTGCAGGTGCTCCCGTTCACCGCGGGCAGCCACGCCGCCGCGGGCGGGCCCTTCACCATCCTGCGCTTCGCCGAGCCCGACCTGCCCGACGTCGTCTACCTCGAGCAGCTCAACAGCGCCGTCTACGTCGACAAGCGCGAGGACGTCGAGGACTACCTCGGCGTCATCGAACAGGTCAGCGTCCAGGCCCTCACCCCCGCGCAGACGCGCACCGCGGTGAGCGACCTGCTCGCCTCCCGGTACTGAGGCCCGGCTCAGCCGGGCTTGCGCCCCAGCCCGGCCGCGTACAGCGTGTGGCTCGGGCTGTCGGTCGCGGTGCGCTCGTCGGGACGCCACGCGTTGCCGTAGACCAGGCCCGGCTCGACCAGCTCCAGCCCGTCGAAGAAGCGGCGCAGCTCCTCCCACGTGCGGTACCGGTAGGTGCCCAGCCCCATGTTCTTGATCGCCGCCTCGATCCGCGGGCCCCCGGAGGCGCCGTCGTCGACGAAGTGGCCCACCAGCAGGTACGAGCCCGGGGTCAGGCGATCCACGATCGTGCCGGCCGCCGCCGCGGCGGCCGGGTCCTTCATGTGGTGCAGGATCCCCGACGCCAGCACGGCGAACGGCCGGTCGAAGTCGATGAACCCGCGGGTGAGCGGGTGGTCGAACACGGCGGCCGTGTCGCGCACGTCGGCGGACAGCGCGGCCGTGGTCGCCTCGTCGGTGCCGAGCGTGCGGGCGTGCGTGAGGACCATCGGATCCCGGTCGACGTACAGGACGCGGGCCGTCGGGTCGATCCGGTGCGCCACCTCGTGCGCGCTCCCGGTGGACGGCAACCCCGACCCCAGGTCGATGAACTGCCGGATGCCCACCGAGCCTGCCAGGTGCTCGACCGCGCGGCGCAGCAGATCGCGCGTGTCCTTCGCCAGCTCGCCAGCGCGCGGGAAGCGCTCCAGCACCGCCTCGGCGGCGCGGCGGTCGGAGGCGAAGTGCTCCCGGCCCCCGAGCAGGTAGTCGAACACCCGCGCCATCGAGGGCCGGGTGACGTCCACCGGCGGAGGGTCACCCGCGCCCGACCAGTCGTCGGCCACCGCGTCGTTCCCCTCTCGATCCCCGGCAAGGCATCGATCGTACTGCGGTGCGTGACCGGCCCGGCACTGACCGTCTGTGCTGACTGCTAGTGGGAAGGTCCGCGTGGAGGTATCAACCGGGGGATGGACCCCTCGCGCAGTGCGCGCCGCCGGCTTGGCACGACCGTGCGCACGGCCGAACGGGTGCCTGACGACGGTAGACGCCGTGGGCTTCTCGACGTAGTCGCGTGTACGCCATTCCCGCCGGCCCGACCGAGGTCGAACGGCCACGCTCAACACCGACGTGGCGCGCGCATGGCGCAGGTCGAACCGTGGGGCGATCCCGGTGGAGGGTGACGGGCGGCTCGTGGATTCGATCCGGGTGCTCGCCGGTGAGTCGTGGCCGGTCCTGCCCGGCCGGATCGACCCCGCCGGAGGTGGGTGATCTGGGCGCGCGTCGACATTCGCGGACCGCTCGTCCTCCGTGCCGCGGCCGGCGCACGCCGATGCTCACCGCTGTTCTCGCCGCGGTATGCGAGTGCGGTGTGCTGGAGTCGGTCGACCGCCGTGGCATTCGGGTCGGCCCGGAGCCCCCGTCGGCGCCGGACCCGTGCCGTGCGGCGACGGGAAATCGGCGGCGCCGCTTGCGGAACGATGGTTGACCCGAAGCGGGCGCGCGACCTCCCGAACTGAGTCGGCGATCGCGCCCTGTCTCCTGCTGAGATGCCCGGGAACGCCACCGCCTCACCGCCTCACGCGACTGCACTCGCTCACGAGGTGGCTCCCATGCGTCTGCGGATCTCCGACCCGGTGAGCGCCCGCCGCCCGGAGTTCAGGAAGGCCACCTTCCTGAACCCGGAAGTTCCGGAAGGCCACCTTCAGGTCCTCACGGGACAGGAAGGCCACCTTCCTGAACCTGCGAGTTCACGAAGGTGGCTTTCCTGAACCGAGAGGGGGCGGAGGAGAGCAGAGGGTGCGGATAGGCGTGATCTCGGACGGTGGAGTGGGGCGGGATCCCGCTCGCATCGGAACGTCCGCGCGGTCGGTCGGGGAAGGGGTGGAAGGGCGGAGGCCGATCGGGTCGGATCGAGATGCCGAGCGCTCCTCGCGGTGTGGGGAGTGTGGCCCGGCGGGTGGTTCGGCGGACATCGGCACCGCATGACGACACGACTGCACGCGGGAGCAGAGAATCCGCGTCGCGGGCTGCCGGTGCGGCGGACGGCATCGAGGCGGAACGGATCCGCGTGGTGTCGCCGATGCGTGACCGATGCGTCCGACTGCAAACCTTGGGGGATTGGTTGGTTCGAGCCCGCGAGCATCCGGTCGTGACATCGCGACCGGCGCTGTGCGGTCGCGATCGTTCCTGTGCTCTGCCGGTCGGTCGATCCGTGTGGCTCGCGGTGCGACGACTGGCCGGAGTTGTCGCGGCCGCCCTACGGAGAGTCGAGAACTGGGCGATCCGGAGTGGGCTCGCACCGTGTTCGTCGGACGTGCCGGTCGTCGACGATTCGCGCGCCCGTCTGGCGCCGGACGGGTCGACATCTCCGGTATCGCGGTCGTCGCGCCCCCGCGGCGTCTCGGCCGATGCCTCGGGTCGAGTCAGGTGGTGGCGCCGACGGCGATTCCCGACTTCCCCGCGCTGCGGGCCTCAGCGCCGGGGAGGCGGTACCGGATCGAGCCGGAGGCGTCCGTCGATCTCCCGCATGTCCTGGGTGGTGCGAGTCGACGTATCGGACGGTGGCGCCGGCCGAGGGGTGGCCATGTGGGTGTGGGGCCGGGTCGAGCCACCAGTCGGGACGCGCTCGCGGACACGTGGACGGCACGGAATGGTGCCTGTGGCCGGGCTCGTGTGGTGGTCGGCAGTCCCCTATTTCGACGGCCTGGCTGCCGAGCAGATTCCGCTGCGGCCTTCTGAATGGTGTGCCCGAGCGGTGTGGAGGCGTCGCGGGCGGTGTCGGCGGAGGGGTGGAGGCGTCGCCGGGCCGCTCCCGCCGGCGCCGGTGGAGGGGTTCGGGGCGCAGGCGGGAGGCGTCGCGGGCCCGGCCGGTGGAGGGTTCGGAGCGGCTGCGGGTGGGGTACTCGGCGGGATACGGCGAAGTGGGTCTTGCCCGGATCGGGTGGCCCTTGCTACGTTCCCGGTGAACTCCAGGTGTGCAGTCGGGGTTCACCGGAAGACAGTCGCTGCTGAAGTCGCCGCAACGACCGGTCGCCGGAGCAGGGCCGCTGGACGTGTACACGACCGTCCGGCGCAGGTCGCAGCCCCAGGCGCGACGTGCGCAGGCCCGGTGTTCCTGCACGTCTTCGGAGTGTGCCACCAGCGGGTTTCTCGCCCGCTGGACGAGCCGCGCCATCCCCTCCCCCTTCCGAATCAGGGAGTCCTCCAGCATGAGCCGGCCGGTCGAGACGCACGCGGGGCCCTGTGGTCCCGACGTGCGTTCCGACGTGTCCGTGCAGCTGCGGCTCTCGGTCCGGGACCGGATGTGGGCGGTGCTGCGGTGGATGCTGTGGGTGGCCGGGATCGTCGTGGTGCTCTGGTTCGGGTCGGCCTTCCTGGCCGCCTCGCCGGCCTCCGCGGCTGTCCCGGTGACGGCCGCCGCGCAGGGCCTGGCGAAGGGAGGCAGTGCCAGGCCCGCCGGTGGCAAGAAGGGCTCCGAGGGATCCGGCCAGTCGGGGGCGGATTCGTCGGGGGAGAAGAAGGACAAGCCGGCCAAGAAGGACGCGGACAAGCCGGCGAAGAAGGACGCGGACAAGCCCGCCAAGAAGGACGCGGACAAGCCCGCGAAGAAGGACGCGGACAAGCCCGCCAAGAAGGACGCGGACAAGCCCGCCAAGAAGGACGCGGACAAGCCCGCCAAGAAGGACGCGGACAAGCCCGCCAAGAAGGACGCGGACAAGCCCGCCAAGAAGGACGTCGACAAGCCCGCCAAGAAGGACGCCGACAAGCCCGCGGCCAAGAAGGACGAGAAGGCGAAGCCGAAGTCCGACGACGACGCGGAGTCCGCTCCGGAGAAGGACGCCGATACCGCCGAGGACGGCGAGGACGGCGACGAGGACGTTCGACTGTTGGCCGACACCGGTACGAAGCCCCCGGCGAAGGACACCGCCGCCGCGGCTCCCGAGAAGGCCGACGACAAGAAGGACGGCAAGAAGTCCGGCAAGGACGCCGACGCGAAGCCCGCCGGCAAGAAGGCCGAGAAGGCGGAGAAGAAGACCGGCGCCGAGAAGGCGACGACCGCGAAGGCCGATGACGAGGGTGGCGAACTCGACGAGCTCGTCGCCGATCTGGCCGGCGAGGACGGCGACGGCAAGCGGGTTCGCGCGCAGCTCGCGACTCTCGCCGAGAAGCACGTCGACGATCTGGAGAAGGCCGCCGGTTCCGAGGACGGCGACGAGCAGGACGAGGCGCGGCTGGCGATCGTCAAGCAGGTCCTGACCGACCTGGGCGAGGCCGACGGGAAGTCCGGCGACAAGGCCGCCGAGAAGAAGGCCGGCGACAAGAAGGCGAAGTCGACCGGCAAGGACGCGAAGGACGACGAGGCGGCCGACAAGAAGGCCGCCGACAAGAAGGCCGGCGACAAGGCCGGCGAGAAGAAGGGCAAGGGCGGAAAGCCCGCCGACGTCGACGACGTCACGTGGACCCGGGTGCTCGGCGCCATCGACGACATGGAGCCGGCGAAGGGCGACGCCACCGATGGTGGGGCCACCGCGAAGCTGCTCTCGGCCGATGCCGACGAGGACGCCCCCCGCGGCCCGCCGAAGGGTTCCACCGACGAGGGCGACGACTCCGAGGACGGCGACGAGGAGAACCTCGACTACGAGGACTCCGCGGAGCACACCGAGAAGGTCCTCGAGAACCAGATCAAGGTCGACAGCTCGGCGAAGAAGCTGGCGGAGCAGAAGAAGAAGGCGACCGAGAAGGGCGCGACCAAGAAGGCCAAGGACGCCTACGCCAAGGACAAGGCGGCGCACGACAAGCTCGTCAGGCAGCTGCAGCAGGACAAGGAGCAGCTCTCGTCGGACCAGTCCGAGCTGGTCGACTCGGTCGTCGAGGGGCAGAAGGACCTGGCCGCCCAGGAGAAGGCGCTCGCGGCGGAGAAGAAGAAGGCGACCGAGAAGGGCGCCAGCAAGAAGGTCAAGGACGCGTACGCCAAGAAGACCAAGGCGTACGAGACCAAGCGCGACGAGGTGTACGAGGCCACCGAGCAGCTCGCCGACGCCACCGACAACGCCGCCGATTACTCCGACACCCACGGGGAAGGCGCGTCGGCCGGGTGCGGTTCGAGCGGGGTGTTCGTCGCCTGCGGCGCGGCGAGCGAGAACGCCGACGGCGAGCGCGACTCCGACAAGTGCGTGGCGATCAGCGGGGTGTCGTCCGGCTGCTCGGTCTCGACGTCGTCGGGCGAGAACAAGGGCTCGGCCTCCTGCACGCTGACCGGTGCGCAGCAGGGCTGCAGCAGCTCGACGTCGAGCAAGAAGGTCGACGAGAGGACCGGCAGGACCACGACGACCGCCGCCAGCACCACGTGCGAGGGCGCGGCCATCGAGTGCCAGCAGGGCAGCCGGGCCAAGCCGGACGGCGCTGAGATCGCGTGCGCGACCGTGGCGGGCACGTGCGGCGGCACCGCGAACGGACCGGCCCAGCCCGACGACGCCGACCGGACCGCCGCGACCGCGTCCTGCACCGGCGGGTGCGAGCTCGGCGGCGAGGCCGACCGCCGCGGCGCCCATGCCGAGTGCGACACCGCCGCCGGCACCTGCACGAGCGCGGCCACCGGCAAGGCCGACAACGAGGGCGAGAAGGCAGCGCGGACGGCGGAGTCCGCCCGCGCCGCCGCTGCGGCCGGCGAGCGGGCCCTGGAGGCGGGCACCGGCGACGGCGCCGCCGACGAGCAGCGCGCCCGGGCCGGCGACGGCACGGCCACCTGCACCGGCACCGCGGGCGGTTGCTCCACCCGCGCCGCCGTCGACCTCGGCGACGAGCACGGCCACCGCGACGACGACGGCTGGAAGGCCGAGGAGGTCGAGGCGGCCGCCGCCGTCGAGTGCGACGACTGCACCGGCTCGGCGTCGACGAAGAGCACCGGGAAGTCCGTCCGCACCGACCAGGCGGCCCCCGCCGGTACCCGTGCGGTCGCCGCCACCGCGCCCGGCTCCGCCGTGGAGACCTCCGGCACCACCGGGTCGTCCTGCACCACCGCGGGCGGCGGCTGCCGCACCGGTGCTTCGGTCGCCCTGCACGGCGACGGCACCGACCGGGCCGTCGAGGCCGACGCCGAGGTCGACTGCCCCCGGACGGGCTGCACCGGCCAGGCCGACACCCGCACGGTCGGCAAGGCCGCCGACGTCCCGGCCCCGGCCACCGCGGCCGCCGCGACGGCGAAGGCCGCGCCCGAGGCCGAGGCGAGCGCCGAGACCAGCTGCACCGTCACCGCAGGCGGCTGCGACGCCCGCAGCGGCACCGAGGTCGAGCACTCCGAGCTCGGGGTCGAGGCGCACGGCGCCGGGGCCGTCGAGGTCGGCTGCGAGGGCGACGGCGGGGAATGCACCGGCGCCGGGCAGACCAAGACCTCCGGGTCGGCGTCCGGGCTGCGCGCCGGGGCGGGGCGCACCAGCTCCGGCACCGGGTCCTGCACCCTGGCCGACGGCGGCTCCTGCGAGGCGCACGCCACCACCGACGTCGACAACACCCTCACCGAGGACCGGACCGCGCAGCGGGCCGCGTGGGAGCGCGCCGCGGCGACCGGCGACTACTCCGGCCTCGACCAGCCCGCCGCGCTGACCGACGGCGACGGCGTGGCCACCAGCACCGCCGGTGCCGGCGTCGGCTGCGACGACGACGTCGACTGCACGGGCACCGCGAAGGTCGCCACCACCGGCAAGGTGACCGGTGTCCCGGCCGAGGCGGGCGACGCGGCGCCGGTGCGCGAGACCGCGGCCACCGCCGACTGCACGGCGAGCGCAGGCGGCTGCGACGTCGAGGCCACCTCCGAGGTGTCGGACGAGGTCGCCGAGCGCGCCGACACCGTCCGCGCCATGGCCGGCACGACGGCCGGTCGGGAGCTCGCTGCGAGCAGCGGTGCCACCGCCGCCGCGGACTGCGCGGTCGCGGGCTGCGAGGCCGCCGGCAACGCGGCGACCTCCGGGGCCGCCTCCGGCGACGTCACGGGCATCCGCGACAGCAACGCCTCCGCCACCTGCGCGGTGAACGGCACCGGCGGCACCTGCGGGGCCCAGGCCGGGACCGAGGTGGCCGACCGGGCCCCGGTCGCGGTCGCCGCGGGTGAGCCGCAGCCGGTCTCCGGTCCGGTCAGCACCTCCTCGGCGGACGCCGCGGTGGCCTGCGACGGCACCAGCGGCACCTGCGGGGGCACCGCGAGCGCGAAGACGAGCGCGGGCGACACCGGGGTGACCGCGCAGCGGCGCGCCACCACGGCCACCGTCGAGTGCGCGGTGGACGGCGGCGGCTGCCAGGGGCAGGCGACCTCGGCCGCCTCCTCCGCGCCGGACTACGCGGTGATCGACCCGGCCACCGGCCGTCCGGCGGCGGGCCAGCCCACCGCGGGGCCGAGCAGCGTGGCGAATGCGAGCGCGGCGCTGGACTGCCCGCAGGGCTGCCGGGGCACCGCCACGGCGACCGCGGAGGGCACCGACGGTGCCGTGGTCGCGGGCAAGCCCCGCGCCTCCACGGGCACCGTCACCTGCGCGCTGGACGGCGGCGCCTGCGGGGGCGAGGCGCTGGCCGTTGCCTCGGCCTCGCCGGGCGCGGCGAAGATCCTCGGCGAGCGGCTGGGCACCGGCCCGGTCGACCCGGCGACCCTCGCGCAGGGCGGCCCGGCCGTCGACGGCGCGCGGGCCGCGGCGGCCGGCGCCGGACAGGGCATGGCAGGGGGCACCGGCGAGCCGGCGGCGCCGGGGCAGGCGAAGCCGAAGGTCGAGCCTGGCCCGTCGGCGGCGGCTGTGGTGACCGGCTACGTCGACTGCGCCGACGGCTGCGACGGCACCGTCACGACGGACGCCACCGGCGCCGACGGCGTCTCCGAGCGCGGCTCCTCCGGCGTCGCCGGCTGCGCCATGGGCACCGGCACCTGCCAGGGCACGACCCGCTCGGCCGCGACCTCGGACTCGACGGTCGCCGACCTGCTGCCGGCGCTGGGCCTGGCCACCGACGGGAAGCTGGCCGAGGGCATCGACGGCGGTCCGACCGCGGCGGTGTCGGATGCGCAGGACGGCCCGTCGCCGGTCACCCCGGCCCCGGGGCGCAGCGGGCAGGTCACGGTCGTGGGCGGGGCGAGCGCGGGGTCGGCGGGCGGTCCGTCGAGCCTGTCGGACGCCGACGCGATCGGCGAGTGCGCCGCGGACTGCATGGGCGGGACGTGGACGACGACCACCGGCTCCGACGGCGCCGCTCCCGGCGTGGAGCCGCCGGGCGGGACGGGCGTGCGCGGTCCCCCGTCGACCAGCACGACCACGTTCCGTTCGACCTGCGTCACGGGTGCGGACGGGTGCATCGCCCAGTCGCGGTCCGCCGCGGCGGCCGGTGCCGGGGTGGACTACCTGATGGCCCGCAACGTGGTGGAAGCCGCGGCCGGGATCGGGATCACCGCCCGCAACGCCCAGACGAGCCAGACCAGCCAGACCAGCGAGCAGGACCAGGACAAGGACGAGAAGGACGCGGACCAGGCGGTCGAGCTGCCGAAGGGTCCGTTCCCGATCACGTACTCGCAGTCCACGGGCATCACCGAGTGCCTGGGTGCGGACTGCGCGGCAGGTGCCGAGGCGACCTCGACCACGACCGGTCTGGGCGACGCCGCGGTCAGCACCTCGGTCGCGCGCAGCGTGTGCGCCGACGGCGACACCGGCTGCGTGGCCGGGACGGACGCCACGGCGGCCACCGAGCCGACCACCGGGATGACCGCCGAGGGCGAGAAGGAGCCCGTGGCCGGGGTCACGGGCATGACGTCGGCCGGCGCGACCCTGCAGTGCGCGGGTGGGTGCACCGGCGAGGTCACCGGCGACACCTACTCCGCCGCCTCCCCCGACGGCGGCGCCGCGGCCGCGATCGACGCCGCGAAGGCAGCGACCGCGCCCGGTGCCCCCGAGCCCGGCGCGCCGGCCCTGAACGGTGCGAAGGTCGACCCGACCAGCGTGTCGGTCGCCCACGGCGAGACCGACTGCAACGGGCAGGCCGGCTGCGCGGCGGCGATCCAGACCTCCGGGTCGGCCACGACGACCGGCGACATCGAGACCGGCCGGTTCGCCACCACCACCGCGACCGCCGACGGCGCCTGCACCACCGCCGCGGGCGGGTGCCCGACGGCGACGTCGAGCCACACCATCAGCACCGACGACCCGGCCACCATCGGCGCCACCCTGCACGCCGCCTACAACGACGCCGACGAGGCCGCCGCGGCGGAAGCCGCCGCGAAGACCGCTGCCGCCGAGGCCACTGCCGCCGAGGCCACTGCCGAGGCGGCCGCCGAGAACGCCGCGGAGGCCGCCGCCGCCGAAGCCGCCGCTGCCGCCGAGGCCGCGCGGGTCGCGCAGACCGCCGACGCCGACCCGGCCGCCGTCGAGGCCGCCGAGCTGGCCGCCGAGCAGGCCGCGGCCCGGGCGGCCCAGGTGCAGCAGACCGCCGACCAGGCCCAGCAGGCCGCCCGCCGGGCCCAGCAGACCGCGGACTCGGCCGCAGGCGAGGCCGCGAAGAAGGCCGCCGAGCTGGCCGCGGGCCCGGTCGCCGCCCTGCCCCGCACCAGCCAGGCCCTGGGCTCCTCGACCTGCGCCTCCACCGATGGCTGCCACTCCGGCACCAGCGGGATGACCGCCGACCACAGCGCCCAGGTCGCCGCGCAGTGCGCCGGCGCGGACTGCGCCACCAGCACCCTGGGCGAGGCGGTCTACGACGGCAACACCGCCACCGCCGACACCGCCTGCACCGCCACCGGCGCGGCCGGGCAGTGCGCGGGCAGCACCCAGGTCGGGGCGAGCGAGCTCGCCGCACAGGTCGCCGCGGAGTGCGCCGGCTCGGACGGGTCGGCCTGCCGGCACCGGATCGCCGCCGCGAGCGAGCAGACCAGCCGGACCGCCGGGAACAAGGCGACCGCCGAGGCGAGCTGCGGCAGCGACGGCGGCGCGGGCGACGGCTGGTGCCAGACCACCGCGGTCGCCGAGACCACCGACACCCAGGCCATGGCCGCCGGCGGCTGCCAGGGCAGCGCCGGCAGCGGCTGCCGGTTCAGCTACGAGGCGCAGAGCAAGGACAAGGCCGGCAAGGCCGCCGAGGCGTCCGCGTCGGGCGAGGGCAAGGGCACCACCGGCGCCGGCCAGGTCGCCACCAGCGCCATGGCCGTGGCCGGGAACGGGCAGGCCCAGGCGCAGGCCCAGGCCAGCTGCACCGGCACCGCCGGGGTCACCTGCGAGCACGACTACGCGGCCTCGGTGAAGACCAAGGCGTCGGCGCCGGGCGCGAAGGCGAAGGCGTCGGCAGCGGGCACGGGCGGCGGTGCGGCGGGCGCAGGCGGGGTCGTGGTCGCCGCGGGCGCCGCGGCCGCACCCGGCCAGGCCCAGGCGCAGGCCAGTTGCATGGGCACCCCCGGGACCGACTGCCGCCACGCGTACTCCGCGCGGGCCTCCGACGAGGCCTACGCTCGCGGGGCGTGGGCGCGGGCCTCCGCCAGCGGCTCAGGACAGGGCGGCATGGGCGGCGGTGGGGTCGCCGTGGCCGCGCAGGCGACAGCCGCCCCGGGTCAGGCGTCGGCCTCGGCCTCGTGCAGCGGAGCGCCCAACTGCCGACACTCGTACTCGGCGGGTGCCGAGGCGTCGGCCTCGGCACCGGGCGCCTCCGCCAACGCCTCGGCACGCGGGTCCGGTGGCGGCGGCGAAGGCGCGGGTGGCGTCTCGGTGATGGCGCAGGCCAGCGCCGCTCCGGGCTCCGCGAGCGCGTCCGCGTCCTGCAGCGGGTCGGCGGGCGTGCGCTGCAGCCACCGCTACGAGGCCAGCGCCTCCGCCTCGGCCCGCGACCCGCGAACCGGCTCGAACGCGCACGCGAACGCGCACGGCTCCGGCGGCGGCGGAGTCGGCGGGGGCGGCGTCGCGGTCTCCGCGCGCGCCTTCGCAGCCGGCAACCACGCCGAGGCCAGCGCCTCCTGCTCGGGCGCACCGAACTGCTCGGCCGACTACTTCGCCGAGGCGCACGACCAGCGCAGCGCCACCGTCGGTCCCACGTGGGACACCCCGGGCGGCCGGCACGACGCGCGGCACTGGGGCCAGTGCTCGGGCTCGGGCAACGGCGGCTGCGGAGTCACCGCCTACGCGGTGCCGGGCGACGGTGACGGCGGGTACGCCACCTGCACGGGCAACTGCTCGGCGTTCAAGCAGGGCGGCTCCAACCAGTTCACCGCGTTGATGCCGTCGATCCGCGACCAGATGGCGGCGCAGGCCAAGGCGGCCCAGGAGCGGGGCCAGGACCCGCTCGCCGAGATCAAGAAGCTCGGTCCCGACCAGACCGCCATCACCTACCAGGTCAACCCCGACGGCAGCGTCACGATCGCGGTCAAGGACAAGGACAAGCCCCTCGTCCAGCACACCTGCCCGGCGCCGTGCTCGATCGACTCGACGAACGCGAAGGTCCAGGGCGAGGGCGGCCAGGGGTTCCAGATCACCGAGCAGGGCCCCGCCGCGAACAACCCGGCCCGCAAGGACGGCAAGGTCGTCGGCCAGGACCGCTGCACGCTCGACCACGCCTGCGGCCTCGCCCGCGACGGCGCCGGCAACGGGACCTGGTGGGGCCAGGGCAAGGGCACGGTCACCGACGGGGTGAGCCGCTCGTCCCTGACCTACACCGACAAGGGGGACGAGAACGCCCACAACAGCGGCAACTTCGCCAGCCCGGCAGGCTCGCCGTTCACCACGACCTGCAACGGCGGCTGCCACGGCGCGATCAAGAGCCCCGACATCGGCCGCGGCACCTGGAGCGACGCGGTCAACATCGTCGACTCGCCGAACCTGCTGCGCGGACGCGACGGCTTCGGCAACGCCGCCATCCTGGACTTCCAGGGCAAGGGCACCGTCGTCACCGACGAGCTGGACATCATCACGGCCAACGGCGACGGCACCAAGGCCTCGACGGCGCTCACGAAGGTCACGACGCGCGACGCCTTCGGCAACCCCGGCCGGTTCAGCATCGCCGACGGGCAGACCGGCGCGATCACACTGACCCGCGAGGGCTACACGATCGTGCAGAACCAGGCGGCCAAGAACGTCTACTACACCGACGAGCAGCTGCGCACGGCCATCAAGAACAACCTGCCCACCAACGGCATGGACCTCCTCGACCGGAAGCTGGCCCAGGCGCAGGGCATCAGGATCCCGGCGGACATGGTCGTCGGGGCCGGCAACGAGATCACGGTCGTCACCCCGGACGGCAACGGCGACGGCGGCACGATCGGCTGCACCGGCGACTGCACCCTGACCCGGCCGAGCTGGGCGCAGGAGACTCCGCGGTGCGCGAACTGCATCCTGAGCGAGCCGATCATCCGCCAGGGCGAGTCGACGGACCGGGCGGCGACGGTCAAGGTCGGCGGCCTCGACCCGCAGCGGTGGGTCGACCCGTACGGCAACGCGACCACCTGCACCCCCGGGTCGGGCAGCTGCTCGATCGGCATGCACTACGGCCCCGGCGGCGGCGCGCTCTGCCTCGGTGAGGACTGCCGCAGCACGAACGTCGCAGGCGAGTCCCTCGACGGGGAGGGCGTGCTGCTCTACCCGACCGCGGACGGCAAGAAGAACCACGGTGCGGCCTGCCGCGCGGGCGAGGGCAAGTGCGGGGTCAGCACGGGCACCCGGGAGCTGCGCTGGCAGGGCGATCCCGACCCGTCGTGGATGTCGGTCGTCGACCCGACCTACAAGCGCCCGACACTGGGCACCGAGATGGACCGCAAGCTCGCCGGCATCCTCGGCGTCGACGAGAACGCCCAGCTCCCGCCGCTGACCAAGAGCGACTACGCGCGACTGTCGCCGGAGGAGAAGGAGCGCTACGACGCCGGCCTGAAGGCGCTGACCGACGAGCAGGTCGTGGACGCCGCGCTGCTCAGCGTCGGCCAGCAGTCCGAGCGCTCCCGCCTCGTCGACGAGCTCGTCGGCCGCTACCCCGGCCTGGACAAGAGCCTCGACGCCATCGAGAAGGCGAACGAGGGCGGGCTGACGCCTGCCGAGCGCAAGGCGCTGGACCCGCAGTTCAAGCAGCTCGAGGCGGCCGGTGTGGTCGGCAAGGACCTCGCGGCGGCGCACCAGATCGTCGACGGCATCGATCGGGCGGCCTACACGTCCCCGTCGATCACCGACGTCAACCAGAAGCTCGCCGGCACGCCCGGCCTGGTCGACGAGCTGGTCGGCCCGACGCTGCCCGATGAGACCCCCGAGCAGAAGCTGGTGCGGGCGCGGGCGAAGGTCGCGCAGAACCTGGGCATCGATCCCGACGCCGACCCGAACGCCCCGTGGGTGCCGCTGACCACGGCCGAGGCCGGGTCGGCCGCGGCGAACCTCGCCGACCTGAGCCTGATCATGCCGGAGCGGACGCTGGCCGCGGACGGCGACGTGATCGCCGCCCGGCGCACCGCGCTGGAGGCCACGCCCGGCCGCACGCAGGAGGAAACCGAGGCCTTCAACGCCGATCTCAAGGCCTACAACGACCGCGTCGCGGCGATGAACGGGATCCGTACGCGGATCGGCGAGAACCTGCCTGCGCCGGCCGAGAACGCGGCGGCCACCGAGGCCGAGCGCCGCGCGTTCGACCTCGCGTTCACCCACCACGCCGCCGACCCCGGGCTCTACACCAACCTGCAGACCGCCAACCGGACCCTGACGCGGGTCAACGGTCTCGCCACCGCGATGGCCGCAGGCGACCCCGTCCAGCGCAAGGCCGCCGAGCAGCTGGGAGAGTTCGGCGGCCACGCCCAGACCGTCTACGACTCCATCGCCCGCGGGCCGCGCTCGGGCACCAACACGCTCGGCGACCTGTGGCTGCCCTCGACCGGCAGGCCCGACGTCGTCTACGCGCAGAACGCCGCAGTCCGGCTGCCGACCTACGAGAAGGACCTGAAGCTCCTCGGCACCAAGCTGGAGGGGCAGGAGACGTCGTACTGGGGGAACCCGAAGCTCACGCCGGACATGCGGGCGAACATCGCCGCCTACGCCACCGCCGAGCAGTGGGAGGGCCCGCAGCTCGACACCGCGAACGAAGTCAAGTCGTACCTGACCGGCATCGGCTGGGGCGAGCCGGAGGAGGAGCTCACCGATCGACAGCGCTACGAGCGGGACAAGCGCTTCACCGAGCTGTTCGGCGACGGTCGCGACCACCCGGAGTGGTGGGACGGAGCGACCCACTACGTCAAGGGCAACGCCGGCGAGATGGGCACCCTGGACAAGGCCTTCGAGGACGGGCGCCCCAACTGGTTCATGAACGGCCTGCACCAGGGCGGGAAGAAGGTCTACGGCGCGTACGAGTGGCTGAACTACGACCTGCCGGCCAAGATCAGCGGAACCGACCCGATCGCCGCCGAGGACAGGGGTTGGGTCGACAAGGCGGGAGACGACCTGGTCCGGGTGGTCACGTTCGCCCCCGAGGGCCTGGCCCACATGGTCGGCAGCATCCCGGTCGACGCCTGGAACCTGGTCACCGGCAAGCCGTGGACCGAGGACCGCATCGCGGGCGAGTCGTTCAGCGAGAAGTGGGAGCGCGTCGCCCCGTTCACCGGGATGTTCGCCACCGCCGCAGTGAACTCCTACCACCGCTGGCAGCCACTGGTCATGCACGGCGACACGGACAAGCTCGTCCACGGCGCGCCCGAGCGGGGGCTCAACGGTTACGGGGAGGCGCCGGTCTCCGCGCTGCTGGAGGACCTGGCCCTGCCGACGCTGCCGCTGGCCGGTGCGGGCCTGGTGGCCAAGGCCCTGGGGCGCAGCGCCACCGCGGGCACCGCGGCTGCCATGAACGCGGCCCGGAGCGCGGCCACGCCGGCCCTGGCCGCCCAGAACTGGGCACGGGCGGGGCAGCTGGCCGCGCGTGCCGAGCGCTTCGCCGGCATCGCCGGCTCGCCAGTGATCAACGTGCCGGTGCAGATCGTGTCGATGCCCTACCGGGCGTGGGGCGTCGCCACCCGCGGACTGGCCAACCGCGCGTCCTCGACCCTGGCGCCGATGGCCAAGGCCGCCTCGACCGCGGGCCTGCCCAAGGCCGCCCGAGTGCTCGACTCGGCGGCCTGGACGGCCGGCACCTACGGCACTCGCGGCCTCACCGGGCTGGTCACGACCAAGGCGGCCGGCGCAGTGCTCGGCGTCGGCCGTGACGCGAGCCCCGGGTCGATCACCAGCGCCTACCGCGGCGGTCAGGTCCTGGCCCGAGGCGCCGACCTCATGGGGCCCAGCTCCGTGGCCTCCAAGGTGTTCGGGCCCGAGCGCATGGCGGCTGTGCGCCTGGGCAGGCTGGACTGGGCCTACCGCACGCTCGCGGGCTCCGGCGACGCCGTGCCGGTCCAGGTCGCGGCGCAGGCCGCGGGCCGGCAGGAGCCGCGCCCCGCGCAGCGGCTGGCTCCCGACGAGCTCGTCCTCGGCCGCGAGCCCGGAGCCGAGCCGACGGGTGCGCGGGACACGACCACGACCGCGCCGGTGCGCGGAGCCCCGGCAGCCGAGCCTGCCGCGTCGGGCGCCCGGATGGCGGAGGAGACGGCCGGACGACCCGGCGACGTCCCGGTGCGGGCCACCGAGCCCGTCCCCGGCCAGGCCGGGGCGGCGGAGCCGGTCGCGCGCCCCGCGGCCGCCGGCCGCGACGCACAGGCCGGCGCGCCGGTCGCCGACCCGGTGGTCGCCCCCGTCCGCGGCGGTGAGCCGGCGTCCGGTTCCGCGGGCAGCCGGGCCGGTGAGCCGGTGGTGGGCGCAGCGGGGAGCCGGGTTGCGCCTGCCACCGAGCCGGTGGGGCAGCCCACCGCTCGTGCTGGTGCGGCTCCGGTGGCCGCTGGTGAGCCGGTCGTCCAGCCGGGTGCTCGTGCTGGTGGGGCTCCCGCGGCTGTCGGTGAGCCGGTGGTCCAGCCGGGTTCCCGCAGCGTGCAGGCCCCGGCCGCCGGTGCCGGTGAGCCGGTCGTCCAGCCCGCCGCCGGTCCTGCTGCGGCGCCCGTGCGCGCCGGTGCGCCGGCCGCTCCGGTGGTCCGGCCGGCTGCCCCGACGGCCCGGATCGGCGACCCGGCCGCCGCCGGTGCGGGCCCGGTGACCGAGCCGGTCGTCAGGCCGATCAGGCCGGCCGCGCCGGCCCGCCCCGCCGGGCCGCAGGAGCCCGTGGCCGGTACGAACGGTCGCGCGGCCGGCTCGACCGCTCCGGCGGGAGTTCTGCGGGCCGAGGCCGAGCCGACCGTCCAGAGCCCGAGCGAGCCCGTTGGAGCGCGCTCCGCTGACGGCGCGACCGCGAGCGCAGCGCCCGAACCGGCTGCGTCGGCGCAGGCCGCTGCGGCGGACGCGTCCGGTGCCCGGGCCCCGGCGGGCGAGCCGTCGGCGAGCCCGACCGGTCGCGTTCCCGCCGGCGATCCGGCCGCGGCGCCACCCGGCGGCCGCAGCCCCGAACAGCCCTCCGGTGGCGGCGCCCCGCAGGCGCCGCGCGACCCGAGCCGGGCACCGCACGGCCAGCCGACCGTGCCGCCGGTGGAGAACGTCGGCGCAGGCGGCCGCACCGCCGCGTCGCCGGGCGGCAGCGGCGGCGGGGAGCCGGGCGTCACCGGTCCGCTGCCCCCGCGCCGCACGCTGGAACCGTCCGCTCCGGCGCGCCCCAACGGCGCCGAGCAGGCCCCGGCCCCGCACGCCGGCGGGACCAGCGCCCGCGGCCCACCAGCCGCCGGTGCCATCCCCGACGACACGGCTTCGACCCCGCAGGCGCCGACCCAGGCCGCCGGCGTGGGGGCGCGCGTCCGCGACGCGATCGAGCAGTGGCGTCAGGCCCGCGCGCAGTACCGCGCCGACCTCCGGGCGGCGGCGGGCTACGGGCGGGAGTTCCGCCAGTGGACCGACGATGCGCTGCGCCAGCGGCCCGACAGGCTCGCCGAGCAGGTCGAGCGCGGGGAGCGTTCCGTCGCGGACGCGATGCTCGAGTGCGTGGCCGTCGTCTGCGAGGTCGCCCGCCGCGACCAGCCCGAGCGGACGCCGCGGCCGAACCAGGTGGTCGGTGCCATCGCGCTCGCGCGTGACGCGCGCGTGGTGGAGATGCTGACCAGCGAGGGCAAGACCCTGACCGGGTCGATCGCTCTCGTGGCCCGTGCCCTGCTGGAGCGCCGCAACGGCACCTCGGTGCAGTGGTGGAGTCCGAACGACCGCTTCGCGGCCGACGTCGTGCCCGAGGTCAGGCGCATCGCCGAGCAGTTCGGGCTGAAGGTGGAGCTGCTGACCGGGCAGCGGTCGGCCGAGGGCAAGGCCGCCGCGTACCGCGCCGACATCGTCGTGGGAGCGGTCAGCGAGTTCGCGTTCGACGTGCTGCGGGAGCGCACCCAGAACGTCGTGGTGCCGAAGCGCGAGATCGCGTTCCGGTTGATCGACGAGATCGACCTGGTCCTGCTGGACGACGGCCCCGTGCCGTTCATCCTCAGCGAGCAGGTTCCCGACGCCGTCCGGCCGCTGGCCGACCTGTACGCGGCCCGCTGGGCCGCGCGCTCCGGGCTCAAGCCGGTCTCCAAGGACAACCCGAACGGCCACTACGACCCGCGCACCTTCCAGCTCACCGAGTCGGGTGTCGCGCACATCGCCGGGCTGGAGCGCGGCGCGATCGACCTGCGCAAGGCCGAGAACGCCGGGATGCGCCGTCGCGTGGAGAACGCGCTGATCGCCGAGTACGGCAAGCGGCGCAACCACGACTACCTCGTCGAGGACGGCTCGATCGTCCTGCTCGCCGAGGACAACCGGCCGCTGGTCGGGCGCAGGCTGGGCGACGGGCTGCACGAGGCGATCGAGTTCAAGGAGTTCGGCGAACGCGGTGTCGGCGCGCCGACCCGGATCATCGACTCGATCAAGGCCCACGAGCTGCTCGAGAAGGCCGAGTGGACCGGCATGACCGGCACCGTCGGCGGGGCGGCGGGCCGCGGGCTGTTCGCGCGGACCTACGGCAAGCAGGTCACCCACGTGTGGCCGTACCGCGCCTCGAAGCGCATCGACCTCGACCCGATCACCCACGCGACGACGGCGCAGGCGCGCGAGGCGGCGGTCGTCGACGCGCTGGCCGCCCACCAGCAGGGCTATCCGGTGCTGATCCGGGTCTCCACCGTGGCCGAGGCGAAGGCCGTCGAGGCGCTGCTCCGCCGGCACGGCGTCGAGCCGCAGCTGCTCACCGCGATGGCGGAGCACCTGGCGCGGGAGAGCGAGATCACCGCCGGGGCGGGGCGCAGGGGCGCGGTCACGGTCGCCACGGACATCGCCGGGCGCGCGGTCGACGTCAAGCTCGGCGGTGAGGTCCGGGCGGTTCGCGACGAGATCATGCTGCGCGACTACCAGGGTCCGAGCGCCGGCCCCGCCTACGCGCGGGCGCGGGAGGCGGCGACCCGGCAGGCGAAGGCGCAGATCGCCGCGGAGCGGGCGCAGCTCGATGTCGAGGGCGGCGGCCTGCACATGATCGGCATCGGTTCGGCCCGCAACGCCCGCATCGAGGAGCAACTGCGCGGGCGGTCGGGCCGCAACGGCGCCAACGGCACCACCCGGATCCACCGCTCGCTCGAGGACCAGGTGCTGCGCGAGCGGGCGCAGGTCGAGCTGACCGCAGAGCGGCCCGCGGGCGGCTACGCCGGAGCGATGGACGCCCCGGCCGTGGGCGTGCTGTTCGACCTGGCCCGCTCCCAGTCCGACGCGATCACGGCGTCCCGGTTGGCGGCCGCCACGACACGCAGCGGTGGCCGCGAGTCCGACGTGCAGCCCGGTGTCCTGACCCACGACCGGCTCGCCGACCTCGACGCGATGCCGTTCGGGTACGCCGCCGACCTCGACGCTGCCGCGCTCGCCGCGCTGGTCGCCGGTGAGCCCGTGCCCGCCCTGTCGTCACTGTCCGAGCCGGAGCTGGAGCGGGCCCGGACGCTGGCGCAGACGGTGCTCGCCGACGCGCTGCAGGCGGAGCGGGCGCTGGCCGCCCAGGAGCTGGGCGAGCTCATCCCGGCGCCGCGGCTGGTCGCGCAGCCGGTCACCGAGGCCGACATCGCGGCCCTGACCACCGAGATGGCCCAGGTGCAGGAGGCGTTCCGGGAGCTGGAGCGCTCGAGCGAGCTGGCCGAGCGGCTGGCGAGCGACCTGGCCGACGTGGCCGCCGCGGTGACGATCGCCGGTCGCCTGCTCGACGAGCGCGGCGAGGGCTGGCGGGCCCGGCCGACGGCCGCCGAGCGACCGGCCGACGGCGAGCCGCTGCGGTTGAACACGCTGCAGACCCGGTTGCTGCGGGCCTTCCACGACTACGCCCGCGGCGTCGACATCGAGGGCATCGCCGCGGGCATGGGCGTCGACGTGCAGGCGGTCGCCTGGTACGTCGACACCGCCATCGAGCTCCTGCGCACCCGCGACGGACGGGGCGTGCGCACCGAGGCCGGCGTTCGCGACCAGGTGGCGGCCGAGGCCGGCAGCCTCGTCGCGGAGTGGGCGGAGGCGCGCGACCGGCTCCGCACCGCCGAGGACGACGGGCTATACGGCGCTGAGCGCCCCCTGTGGAACCGCGGCGAGCGGGTCGAGGAGATGGTCGGCCAGCTGCCGCCGGCGATGCGGGAGGGGGTCTACGCCGCGCTGGTCTCGGCCGGGCTGACCACCCGCACCCAGGTGCGGGGGACCACGGACGAGGGCCTGCGCGCCGCGGGCCTCGACGCCGCCGCGCTCGCCGCCGTGCGGGCCCTGCTCGGCCGGCCCACCCAGCGGGACCGGATCGCGGCCGGCTGGCAGCGCGGCGCCGACCTGACCGACACGCCGGCGTGGACCGAGGCCGGGCTGCGCCAGGTGCTGCTGGGCACGCTCGGGCTGGGTGGGCCGGACACCGCCGACCTGGTCGAGCAGGCCGGGCTGGACGTCCCGACGCTGATGCAGATGAGCGGCGTGGAGCGGATGCTGGTGCTCTCGCCAACGGCCACCGGTCTGCTCGGTCGGGTCCGCGACGATCCCGATGCGCTCACCGAGGCGGAGCGCGCCGCCGTCGTCGAGCAGGCGTCGGGCGCGCTGCGCCACC
Source organism: Pseudonocardia humida (assembly GCF_023898865.1). Classification (GTDB taxonomy): domain Bacteria; phylum Actinomycetota; class Actinomycetes; order Mycobacteriales; family Pseudonocardiaceae; genus Pseudonocardia; species Pseudonocardia humida. The sequence continues at coordinate 58,827 of NZ_JAGSOV010000062.1, read as the reverse complement.
TCGGTGCGGGCTACTCGGACCTGGCCGCGGCCGCGCTGATCGCCGAGGTGGTCGCGGCCGCCGGGCCGGCCGCCGCCGTACCGGCCGACTCCAGCACGGACGCCGGCGCCGGCACCGGCCGGACGGACGGCACGCCGGGCTCACCGCGGCCGCAGGGACCGCGTGCCGTCGTCGCCACCGGCGCAGCGATCGCCCTCGTCGGCGGCGGGCTGGCCGTGCTGCCGGCCGGGGCCGTCGTCGGACCGGCGCTGCTCGGCGCGGGGACCGTCGTCCTCGCGACTCCCGCGCTGCGCAAGCTGTGGGCGCCGGCCCTGGCCCGCGGTCCCCCCGCGGCCCTCGCCCGACGGTCCGCCGTCGCCGCGATGTTCCTCGCCCTGGCGTTCTCGCCGGTGGCGGCAGTGGCATCCGGATTCATGACCCCCGCAGCGGCGGCCCAGACCAGCAGCGCCGTCCTCGCGTACGCGCCGGTCGAGCCGGGTGCGCCGTCGAGCACGGCGACGCCGTCGAGCACCGCGACTCCGTCGGGCACCGGCACGCCGGCCCCGTCGGGCCTGCCGGTCCCCTCGGACTCGCCGGCTCCGGCGGACACGCCGGCTCCGGCGAGCGGGCCTGCGCCGTCGGGCGACCCCACGACCTCGGTCGAGCAGACGACGCCTACCGCGCCCGCGCCGTCGGGCACGGACGCGCCTGCCCCGCCCGCGGCATCCGCGGACGAAGGCGGCGGCTGGGCGGCCTGGCTGGAGAGGTGGACGATCGGCGTCGGCACGGCGTACCTGGCGTGGCGCGCCGGCCGCTGGAGCGTCAAGTGGCTGATCGAGGCCCGGCCGCGGTGGAAGGCCGCCAGGGCGGCGCGCGCGAAGCAGCGTGCGGCGCTGGCCGAGCTCACCGAGTACCGCCGCACGCACGACATCGGCGACGCCGGGACGCGCTGGCCGCTCTCCGAGCAGATGCACCGGGTCGCGGAGACCGGCGTGGCGATCGACCGGATCGCCGGCGCGGTCTACCTGCCGGAGGCCACCGTCGACCTGTTGATCGCCGAGTACGCGTTCACGATGCGCCTGCTCGCCACACCGGCGTCCGACGCGAGCCCGACGACCGAGCGCGACCGCGTCCTGGCCGCGCTCGAGGCCGAGTTCACCGCGGCCTGGGCCGACCGGCACCGGTTCCGCGGCGCCCTGCTCGAGCGCGTGCACGTGCTGCTGGTCGACGCCGAGGCGCTGGCCGGCGGCTGGTGGCCGGGCCTGGTCGCGCTGCGCGACGCCGCGGTCACGGTGGACTGGGAGCTGTCCTGGAAGCCCGGCCAGCTCCTGGTCCGCCCCCGCAGCGGCTGGTTCGACCGGTACGTCCCGACGGGTGACGAGTGGACGGTCCCCATGGAGGACGTGGTCGCCGCGACGACGTTCCTGACCCCACCCCCGGGGCAGCCGCAGCTGACCGACCCCACGGAGCTGGCGGCGGCCCAGCAGCGGCGCACGGTGCACGCCCTCGCCCGGCTGGGCCTCCTGGTCGGCTCGGAGGACGTGCCGGCTGTGGTCGCGGCCCTCAACACCCTCGCCGAGCAGGTGGACGCCCAGCCGCACCTCCTCGAGGCGGGCACCCGCGCGGCCGGCGAACTCCTCGCCGAGGAGTCGGCGCGGTCGGCCGAGCACAGCGCGCTGATCCCCGAGGCCACCAGCCTCCTGGAGCTCGCCGGTCCCGACACGCTGGCCGCGCGCGACGCGGCCCGCCACCGCGCCGCGCTGCGCCGCGACCTCGAGGCCGACGCCTCGGCGGTGAAGGAGGCGGCCGGCGACCTCACCGGATCGAACCCCGCCGCCGCCGCGCAGCGCCTGGCCGCCGAGGTGGACCGCATGTTCGACCTGCTGGGCGCCCCTCAGGAGGAAGCGCTCGCAGCGGCTCTCGCCGCCCGGAACGAGGAGCTGAAGGAGGCCGCGAAGGAGAAGAAGGCCAAGGAGGAGGCCGTCAAGGAGGCGAAGGGGAAGAAGGACCGCAGCCAGAAGGAGGGGGTGCGCAAGGCCGAGGCGGAGCTGGACCTCGCCAAGGAGGTCGAGACCAGGGCGACGCGCATCGTCGCGGCCCACGAGGCGGCGATCGCCGGACTGGAGCCCGCGCAGCAGGCCTACGTGCGGCTGGCTGCGGCCCCCGCGGACCAGGCCGTGGGACTGGCCGAGACGGCGAGCGAGCGGGTCAAGGAGTACCGCGAACTGCTGGCCGCGACGAGGCCCGAAGAGATCGCCCTGGCCACCGGCATCGTGACCGGGCGGCTGCCGCGGCTGGACGAGCTGACCAAGCGGGTCAACGCGCTGCTCAAGCAGCGCGGCTTGCGCCACCGCTACACCCAGGCCGATCTGGACGCGGCGGTCCGCGCCCAGTTCCGGCGGGCGGCCACCCCCGAGGGCCTCGTGCTGCCGGTCCCGGCGTTCGAGTGGCCGGCGGGGGTTCCCGTGTTCGGCGGAGTCGCCGCGGAGATCAAGGTCGTGTGGAAGGCGCTGGGCTGGAGCGCGGTGCTGGATCCCGCGCAGGCCTGGGGCCGGGTCGCCGCCGAGCTGATGATCGGCAGCATGCCGCAGGGCGGTGGGCTGGCCAGCGCCTCCACCTCGGGCCAGCGCAGGGGCGGTGTGACCTCGAAGGTGGACCTGCTCGCCATGGCCGACCTGCTGGTCCACGGCAGGCTGGCCGAGCTGCGGGAGGCCGTGAGCGTCACGTTCTCGCTCACCCAGAACCGGTCGAGCAACCACTCGCGGTCGATCTCCGCCGGCAGCTACGCACTGGGCGGCGGGGTCTCCGACAACCGCGGCCCGTCATCGCTGTACGAGGTCGACGCGCAGTGGCAGCTGTCGATCCGCACGACGCGCAAGCAGGAGCGGACCTGGGAGCAGGTCGCATCGATCGGCAATGCGCGCCCTGCCACCCTGAAGGGCGGTTACACCGACGCCGCCCGCCAGGCCGAGATGACCACGCTGTGGGTGTCGCACGCCTACGACGAGCGCGGCCCGCCGCAGCGGGAGTGGAAGGACACGCCGGGGACGCGGTTCGGAACGTTCCCGGCCTACGCGCCGATCTCGGTCGGTGGTCTCGAGGACCTGGTGGACGCGGTCGCGGCCAAGCTCGGCCGGGGCGCGCGCGTCGGTGGGCTGACCCGCGCCCAGCTGCGGGCCTTCCTCATCGCGGAGTTCGGGGCGCGGCTGGACACCGCCGACGCCGACGACCTGCGCATGGAGGTCACCGACCGGCTCGGGCGGCCGAAGGCGCAGCTGGTGGTGACGGCGGCGCCGGACCTGGCCAACGCCCGGATGGTCGGCCGCGCCTCCAGCAAGGAGCTGCTCGAGGACCTGCACGTCTGGTTCTCCACGGTCGCGGCCACGGTGTCGGCGGGCGCATCGACCGGCTGGACCCACGCGCTCTCGGCGGAGCTCGCGGGGGCGGCGCTGCAGGACGCGTCGCCGTACAAGCCGTCCGCGGGCGTCAGCCGCAACTGGTCGACGACCGCGTCGACCGGGCTGAGCAGCAACCAGACCGCGATCCGCCCCGGTGTGCACCGCTACACCGGGTACTCCCAGGCCTACTCGGTGCCCTGGAAGTACACGGTGCGCGTCGAGCACCTGAACCGGCGCGGGTCGTCGCAGGAGGTGCACGGCAAGGGTGACGTGCTGCTGCGCATGGCGGAGTACGACGCCTACATGCACGGCCTGCCCATCGACCCCGCGGCCGCGGACAAGACGGGCGGGTCCGTCCGACTGCGCGGCGAGCTGATCAAGGACGCGCCCCCGGGGCGGGAGGGCCGCGCGCCCGACTTCCTGGGCAACGGCGTCGGCCAGGTCCGCACGGTCGGTCACGGGCTCGTCCGCGACGTTCCGTGGGACAAGATCAAGCTGGTGCGCGCGGCGGTCGAGGCGAAGCTGCGCGGCACCGGTCTCCTCCCGGGCCGCGGGCCGGTCCCCAACAAGTCCGTGCGGGCCATCCAGCAGGCCAACCTGCGCGACCTGCGCGACCTGATCTCGCCGGACCGCTGGGAGACCGGCTACGACCAGGCCGTCACCAGTGGCCTCGCGATGACGCTGGAGGTGCCCCGGTCGCGGTGGCTGCGGCTGAGCACCGCGCAGCGGGTGCAGGTGGTCGTCGAGCTCGAACCGCTGTGGGGGGTCCGGAACGAGGGGGCCAGATACCAGGGCTACACGACTTCCTGGACGAAGGTGGGGCTGGACATCCAGTCCAACACCTCGGGCCAGTCGGCCGGATCGTCGTGGGGCAGCGGCTACAGCGCCGACGCCGGCCGGGCGGGGAGCGTCGGGCTCGACCAGAGCCCCGAGCCCGGGATGCAGACCGAGGGCACCCGCAGCATCGGTCTGAACGCGCGGATCGGCCGGGGCCGCAGCGCCGGCCAGAGCATCGGGACCACGGTCAACGTCGTGACCCTCGTCGAGGGCATGGGCGCGACCGCGGGCTTCCAGGTCGAGCACGTCGTCACGGTGACGGTGCGCCGACACGGGAAGGTCGTGCACCGGTTCAGCGACCCGCGGTGGAACTTCAACGCGTCGATCATGGTGGCGGCCGACCTGCTGCCCGACAGCCCTGGGTACGTCTCGAGCACCCCGCAGGCGCTCCCGGACTGGGCGCGCACCCGGTTGGTGCCGCTCTCGCTCGACGCCCGCGGGCTGTACAAGGAGATCCGCGCCGCGCTGAGGAGGAAGCACCCGCTGCTGACGCTCGGCCCCGAGGGCGAGCAGCTGCTGCACGAACTCGCCGGTCCCGACCGACTGCGCGCGTCGCTGCTCGACCTCACCACGTCGGGGCTGCGGGTCCGGGTGCCGATGCGCACGCCGATCGGCTGGACGAAGTGGGTCGACGTCACGCTGCGCGGCCGCTACGGCCACAGCAAGCTGCTCACCGTCGCGTCGCTGCTGACCGGCGACATCAACCTGACGCTGAACTCGCTCGGCGCCGAGCAGGGCCGGTCCGTCGGCGGTGGCGCCGGCGGGTCGTTCGGATTCGGGTTCAGCCAGCTGCTGCCGCCCCGCTGGGGGTTCAAGCCCGGCGGCACCTACGGGCGCGGGCGCAGCGCCTCCTGGTCGTCGCTGGGGATCTGGGGCCGCGAGTTCCTCAGCATCGAGCTGGGCAAGCACCACATCAGCACGATGGACATGTCGATCGACGTGGCGGTCGGGGACGAGTTCGTCAGCTCCCGGCCGGCGGTGGACGTCAACCTGGTGCACGCGATCCCCGAGCGCGACGTGATCGACAACTACGCACGGGCCACCCGCGACGAGGACGGCAAGCCGTTCGAGCTGCCGATCGACGTGGTGGCCGACGCCGTGGAACGGATGCTCGCCAAGGACCTCCTGCTCGACCTGCGAACGACGCGGCAGGTGCTGCGCCGCTACCTCGACGACAGCGCCGGCGCGGGCCGGATGGCCGTCGACCACAAGCCGGACCGCCTGCGCGACTACGTCGTCGAGCAGGTGAACGACGAGCTCAAGCGCCGTCGCGACGCGAAACTCCCGAACGTGCCGGGCGACGCGCCGGGCGCGCTGGCGCTGGGCAACGTGCTGCGCTCCGCCGCGGCGCTGACCAAGGCCGAGCTCGTGGTCGACGTGCCCGAGCAGTTCCGCGACACGGTCGGCGAGGCCGTCGTCGAGCGTGCGGACCTGCACCACGGCGGCCGGCACACCGAGCTGTTCGACGAGATCGTCGGCGCGGTCGACGAGGCCGTCCCCGGCCTGCTCGACGACCAGATGCTGTGGAACTGGCTGTCCAACCAGTTCACCGGCAAGCGCTGGCGCGGGCACCTCGACCGGATGTTCAGCTCCGGCGGCATGGAGCTGACCGTGCCGGTGCGGACCCGCACCGGCGGCCTGGGCGCGTTCTTCCCCCGCACCCGACGGCTGCACATCGCGGTCGACGCCCGGTTCACCGGGCTGCCCACGCTGGCCGGGCGCACCGACACCGTCGGGCTGATCATCCAGGACTACGCCTACCAGCAGCGCGACGCCGCACGCCGGCACACGCGCGGGCCCGGGGCCGAGATCGGGGGCGACACGGGCTTCTCGGCGTGGGGTTCGCCGGTCCTGGGCCCCAGCGCCGGGCTGGGCACCGGCCGCGACCGCACCCGGTCGTCGTCGCCGTCCGCCCAGGCGACGACGCTGCGCGGCGTGGCGTCCTGGGAGGGCGCCGACCGCGTCCGCCAGCAGGTGACCCTCAGCCTCCAGGTGTGGCAGGAGACGCCGAACCCGCGCACCCTGCCGGCGTGGCTGCGGCGTGGGGCCGCGGCCGCGGTCCACCGGGCCGGGCCCACGCAAGCCGTCGTGCGCGCGCTCGACGGCGAGATCATCCGCCTGCTGCCCGACGGTCTGGTCCAACCCACGACTGTCGCCGAGGCGGAGGCCGCCCGGAGGCGCACCCAGCCGGCGGCCCGGGTGCCGTTCACCCTGCCGGCGCAGGTCCGCATCGACGCCCGGGGCGCCGCTCTGGTCGCGCCCCTGGTCGAGGCGCTGTCGAGCCGCGACCTCCTCGGTCCTGGAGTGGCCGCGGACCAGCGCCACCTGCTGGAGCACGTGCTGGCCCCGGTGGCGCTGAGCGTGTTCCTCGACCGCATCGCCACGCCCGACGGGGTGCGGATGGCCCGGATCCCGGTGCCCGGCTGGCCCGGCGAGTTCGTCGACGTGGAGCTGCGCGCCGAGCTGCGCGCCGACCGGTTCATCGTCCTGGACCGGGGCAAGGTCGAGATCCGCACGGTCTTCCGCGACCAGGACCAGGTCAACACGGCCAGTGGCACCTCGCACCTGCCGTTCCCGACGCTGTCGGGCGGCCTCGGGGCGGACCCGACCGCGCTGAGCGTCGGCGGTGCGGTGTTCGACCAGTCCAGCCACGGCCGCAACTCCGTGCACGGGCTGCGCTACGAGACCACGGTGTACGAGCAGGGCACGGCCAGCACCATCGCGGCCGCGGTCCTGTACCACCTGACGGTGCGCCGGGTCGTCGTCCGCGGCGGCGCGGCCTCCCGCACCATCAGCGAGCGGGTGCTGCCGGACCTGGTGGAGGGCGTGGCGTACCTGACGGCCTTCGCCAACGACCTCGCCGGTCTTCGCCGCACCGGATGGGGCATCGACGGCGAGCGTGCGCACGCCGTCGAGGTGCCGCGGGCGGAGGGGACGCCGTTCCCGGCGCCCCGCTGGGGTCCCGGTCCGAGCGCCCACCTGGGCGGCACGGCCTCGACCGGCAGCTTCAGCGGCGGCGGCGCGCTGGCCGAGGGCGGGTACGGGGCTTCCGACAACGATCTGGTCGCGCAGGCGCTGGCCGAACTGTGGGCGGACCGGTTGGCGGCCGCTCCGGTGGGTGCGGTGCCGGGTCGTGGCCCGCCGGAGGTGGGGCTGCAGTCGGACGAGCGGCTGCTGGAGGTGGGCTTCGACGAGTTGGTCGGCGCGTTCCGCGCCGTCGGAGCCGACCCGGTGCGGGCGGTGGACCTCGCTGCCCGGATGCACGCGTTCAGCTGGCGCGATCGGGCGACCGGTCTGGGCGTGATCGTGGTGCCGGCGCAGCGGTTCGCCGAGCTGCGGCGCTCGGGCCTGTTGGGCGAGGTGCTGGAGCACGAGCGGCGCTTCCACCTGCGGGGACACGACGACCCGCACGGCGCCGAGCACCGTGCGGACGCCGACCGGATCATCGGGCGGCAGGGGAGGGCTGCGGTCGGCGGTGCGCCGACCGCAGCCACCGCCGCCGCCCCGGCGGTGACCCAGCGGATCGCCGAGCTGGACAGTCCGCGCGGTCCGCCCCTCGCGCCCGGTGCCGCACGGCTCGTCGGGATCGCCGACGCGGAGGTTCGCGAGTACGGCGGGGTGCTGCTCGCCGCGGCGGAGCGGGCGAAGTACCACGCCGATCCGCAGCGCTACACCACGGCCCAGGGCTGGGTGGGGCAGGTCGCGGGGGCGGTGCTCGAGGAGCTGGCGCGCCCGGAGGTCGAGCAGCTGGCCGGGCCGGCGGACGCGGTGCTCAAGAACGTGCACCTGTTCGCCTTGGCGCAGTCGGGGAAGGTGGGCGCCGACCTCGCCGAGATCGACTATCTGATCGTCGGTCCGGCCGGCGCGCGGGCGTCGGTCAGCGTCAAGCTCGACTCGGGCAAGTACCGCCAGGCGCACGAGCAGCAGTTGCTCGATCGGCTGTACCTGATGGCCGCCAGTTCGCTCGACGAGCTGCAGGCCTCGGTCAAGGCGATGGTCCCCCAGATCAGCGAGAAGAAGCTGCGCCGCATCAACGCCGCCTTCGTGGAGTGGGAGGGATCGGGGGGCCCGGTACCGCTGGCCGAGTTCCGCAGCCGCTACCCCGGAGTCGGTCGGGCGGGGGTGGCCGTGCACCGGCTCACCCCGGCGAGCGACGGCCCCGGGCTCCACGTCGCGGTCACCAAGGCCGAGATCCGGGCCGCGGTGTCGGCGGCGGTGGCCCGCCGCGTCGCGGAGCTGGACGCCGCCGGGCCGCCCGTGGCACGGCCCGGCGCGCTGGCCGAGGACGGGTACGAGGCGGAGGACAACGCGCTGGTCGCGCAGGCGGTGGCCGAGTGGTGGGCGGACCGGCTGGCGGCCGCTCCGGTGGGTTCGGTGCCGGGGCGCGGCCCGCCGGAGGCGGGGCTGCAGTCGGACGAGCGGCTGCTGGAGGTCGGTTTCGACGAGTTGGTCAGCGCGTTCCGCGCCGTCGGGGCCGACCCGGCCCGGGCGGTGGACCTCGCCGCCCGGATGTACGCGTTCAGCTGGCGCGACCGGGTGAGTGGCCTGGGTGTGATCGTGGTGCCGGCGGAGCGGTTCGCCGAGCTGCTGCGGTACGGGCTGTGGGACGAGGTGCTGGGGCACGAGCGGCGCTTCCACCTGCTCCGCGCCGCACGCGGCGGCCACAGCCACGACGCGCAGCGGATCCTGGGGCTGCTCGAAGGTGCCCGGGCCCAGGACGCCGCCGTCGTCGCCCACGTCGTGTCCGGGCTGGCGGCGGAGGTCGAACACGGTCGAGCGGGTGTGCACCGGCTCGACGTCGGCGACCCCGCCACGACGGCGCTGAGCGGTCTCACCGGCGACGAGCTGCGCGCCGCCGGATGCCTCGGGCTGTGCGTCGTCGACGGGCTGGCGGAGGCGGTGGCGGCGGCGGGCGGCCCGCGCGATGCGACGGTGGGCGTCCTCGACGGGACCGCGTACCTGGACCCGCGGGCCGGCACCGCCGCGAGCGCTGTGGATGCGGGGGCCCGACGGGCGCAGTTCGAGGCGGTGCTGACCCTGTCCGCCTCGAACCGCGTGGTCTGGCGGTTCGGCGCGGTGGCACCGGTCGCCGGTCGGCCCCGGCACTTCGTCGAGATCGACGACGGGCGTGCGGAGTCGGCGTGGCAGGGCGCCGAGCTGGGGACCGAGCCGCACCCGCTGGTGGCCCGGACCGTCCGGATCACCAGCACCGTGCCGCCCGCCGACGGCGGGCGGAGCGAGCGGTTCGTCGCCTCCGGGGTGCTCCACCGGGTCGACGGCGTCACCGGGTACGTGTTGACGAACCGGCACGTCGTGGCCGACGTGGTCGGCAAGCGGGGCGGCAGGCTCCAGGTCGAGGTCACCACCGCCTCCGGGGTGCTCCGGGTGCCGGGTTGGGTCGTGGCGAAGCCGGAGGACGAGGACTTCGCCGCCGCGCTCGTCGCGGTCGGCGCGGCGGTGGACCTGCGCGACGCGCGCTGGCAGATCGACCGGGGGAAGTTCGACCTGGCGCTGGTCCGGATCGTGCACCCGCAGCTGACCGGCATGCAGCTCCCACCGCTGTCCTTCGACCGCCTCGACGCGGGTGAAGCCGCCGCGGTGGTCGGGTTCCCGAAGACGGTGATCCCGGCCTCCGGTCCGGACGGCGCTGTCGCGGACCTCGCGACGGGTGCCGCCCACCTGCTGGTGAGCGCGGCCCGAGCGGTGGCGAAGGAGCGGCAGGACCTGTCCGTCGGGCTCCGGCTCGACGGCAACCCGTGGGCGGTGCAGGGCAGCTCCGGTGGCCCGGTCGGCCGGGTCGGCCGGGCCGCGAGCGGTTCGACCATCGTTGCGCTCCACCACGGGACGTTGCCGGCCAGGCCGTTGTCGCTGTTCCCCCACCGCGGACCGTTCACCGGGGTCGTCGACGGGCCGGTGGTGGGCGGGTATGCCCGAGCGAGCGGCGTCACGGGTGCGGACGTCGTCGGCGTGGGCCTGCGACCGGAGGAGCTGGACCGGCTCGCGCACGACCTGGTCGTCAGGTTGACGCGGGACGGCGGCTCGTCGTTGCTCGCCAACCTGGTCGGCAACGAGCTCTTCCCCCTCGGCGCGGCCGAGGAGGACGTGCTGGCGGCGGCCGAGCGTTCGCCGCGGCTGGTGCTCGGCCGGCCGGGTGCCGACGGTGACGACCGGATGCGCGGGGTCGTGGCCGTCCCGGCGGGTGTCGACGCGAACGACGTGATCGCCCCACCGGTCGGGACCGCGCTGGTCCGGCTCGCCGACGGGACGCGTGAGCCGGTGGACGCGCCGATCCTGTCGGTCGGCGCGTCGGTCGCCGCCGCGGTCCGGACCTCCCGCGGCTCGGAGATCGTGTCGGCGCTGCTGTTGCACCGCGCGGACGGCTGGCACGTCGCCGCGATGCCTCGGGCACCGCCGGTGCTGGTGGGTGGGCAGCCGGTCGCGGGGGTCGCGGCGGTGCCGCTCGGAACGGTGGTGACCGTCGAAGGGGAAGCGTTCCAGCTCGTGGAGGCCGGTGGATCGGCACCGGCGACCGGCGGTGCCGATGCGCCCACTGTCGGACCCGGTGCACGGACCGGGTCGGTCGCCACCGGGTGGGGTGGGCGGATCGCTCGGGCACTCGTCCTCGCGGCGGTGACAGCGATGACGGCGGTGCTGGACCCGGTCCCGGCCGCGGCGGCGTCGGCCGGTGCCGCGGCCGCGCCGGAGGCCTCCGGGCCCGGCGGGTGGATGGCGATCGCGGTGGCCGTGGCGGGTGGGGTCGGCGGACTGGCGCTCCTCCTCCGAGCGCCGTTCGCGTCCGCGACGGCCGACCCCGCGCCGGATGCCGCGACCCGGCAGGCGACCCGGTGGCGGGCTGTGCGGCGGTGGGCGGCCGGGGTGGCCGCGGCGGTGCTCCTGGGCGGAGTGCGCGGCAGCGCGCCGATGGTGATCGACTACCTGCCGTTGCGGGACCCGGCCGCGGTCCGCGAGGAGGAGGCCGAGCGGCGGGAGCTGGCCGCGGAGTTCACCGAGAAGGGGTTCGTGTCCCGTGGTGCGGTGGCGGGCCGCGGTGAGCTGCTGGCGCTGCCCGACGCGCGCGGCGACGAGCTGCTGATCGGCGTGGCGGCCGACCCGGTGATGTCGCTGCTCGACGAGCTGCGCGGCCTGACGTTCTCCCGGTACCTGGTCCCCGACGTGTTCAGCCCCGGGGTCCTCGGGGAGTCGGCGACGCCGTTGGAGATCGCGGGGGCGTGGCAGAACCGCGCGGAGCGGCCCTACGCCCGCGCGGGAGCGCTGGAGTCCTACCTCACCACCTCGGCGAACAGGGCCGGCATGTCCGAGCACACGGTCGCTCTGCTGGTGGTGCGCACCGAGCTGGGAGCGTGGCTGGTGCAGTCGCAACGGGTGCCCGCCGACTACGCCGCGGCCGCCCCGGGTGCCGTCGGGGCGGGACCGGTGCTGGCCGGCGACCTGGTCGAGCGGGTGACGCGGGCGGTCGTGCGGCTGCGGCTGGCCGGGGGCCGCAGCCTGGGCAGCGGGGTGCTGGTCGACCCGTCCGGGACGGTGCTGACCGCCGCCCACGTCCTGGACGGGGCCCGCGAGCAGGGCGAGGCGATCGTGGCCGAGCTGTGGAACGGGCGCACGATCGGGACGCGGGTGCTGGAGATGCCCGACGCCGAGGCGGTGCAGCGCCGGATCGAGCGGCTGCACGGTCCGGGTCGGTTGTCCGGGCCGGTGAGCTTCACCGGCGAGGACGCCGACGGCGTCGACATCGGCGCGCTGCGGCTCACCCTCGACGACGACCGCGGGCCGCTGCCGTTCCTGCCGGTCGCCCGGGTGCGTCCGGCGCCGGGTGAGCCGGTGATGAGCATCGGCTACCCCGGTGCCTCGGACACCGCGCAGTTCCTGACCGTGGCCGGTGGGCCGGTCAGCCCGTTCCGGCCGTTCGACGCGGACGACCGGCCGGACCTGAAGGACTTCAGCTTCCTGGGCTGGTCCTACGGCGGCGCCTCCGGCGGTGCCGTGGTCAACTCCCGCGGCGAGCTGGTGAGCCTGCTCACCGGCGGGATGCTGGATGAGGAGGGCGTGACGTCGGTGCACGGCCAGGGCGGGCCGGAGGTCACCGCCGTGGTGGTCGACTCGCTCCTGCAGCAGCGGCGCGGGCGGGCTCGGCCCGCCACCCGGTCCGGAGGGGGTCTGCGCTCCGGCGACCGGCCCGGCGCGGCCGGTCGCCCGGTGGGTGCGGTGGCGGGTCGTGGCCCGCCGGTGGCGGGTCCGCGGGGTGGGGCGGCGCTGTTCTCCGGCCGCGCGCCCACCCGTGGGGAAGCGCTCGCGGTCGACCGCTACCTGAGGCGCGCAACCCCCGCCTCGACGGTGGCGGTGGGCAGCCAGGAGCTGACCGCCCGGATCGGTGGCCTGGACCCGGCGGAGTTCGACCGCGCCGGCTGCCAGGAGGTGTGCGTCCACCGCGATCTCACCGAACGCGCGGCGTCCTCGGGTGGTCCGGCCGACGTCGCGATGTGGACGACAGCGGACCGCCGGGTGCACGTCGACGACCGCGTGTGGGAAGCGCTGGCCAACGGGGTGCTCGACCCTGTGGCGCTGGGCGCGCTGTGGCGCCACGAGCTCACCCACGCCGCGCACCCGGACTGGTCCGAGGCGCGGGTGCACGCGGAGGCGCCGCTGCGCGACCTGTCCGCGCTCCGTGCGGTGGCCGCCCTGCACCCCGACATCGCGGTGCTGCTCGCCCGGGAGTCGCACTCCGACGGGAGGCTCACCGCCGTCGGGGTGCTGGTGGTGCTGGGCACCGCGGACGGCCTGCAGGTGCTCGGCCACCACCCGATCACCGACGCGCGGGCGTCGGGCCGGGTGTTCGGGCGGTACCTGGTGCGGGACGCGGACCGGGCGTTGGAGCTGACCGCCGCCCACGCCGCCGAGCTGGGCCTGGATTTCTCCGGTCGGCCGGTGCGCGAGCTGACCGTCACGATCGACCGGCCCGCCGGCGGTCCGGGCACGTTCTCCTCGCAGCTGACCGGCGCGGTCGAGCTGCCCTTCTCCGGGACGGCCGTCGGGTACCGGTGGGGCCCGAGCCGTCCGTAGGCGCGGGCGGCCCCGCCAGTGGCTCTCCTGCTCCCGGGGCCGGCGCGCCCGCCCTGACCCGGAGGGCGCCACCGGCCCCGGGACGGGGAGACTGGGCCCGTCGGACGGGGGAGCATGGGCGAGCTGCGGGCACGGACGATCGTCGAGGCGCACCTCTACCTCGACCTGCTGCGCGCCGACGGCGGCCTCGGCCCCGACGACCCGGGCGACCCGGAGGGCTGGACGACCCTCGTCGAGGGCCCGATCTCCTGGATCCTGCGCGCCGACGGCGCGGGCGGGCGGTTCGCGCCGTTCGGCATCACGATCGCCTACGCCGACCTCGCCGAGGCCCGCCGCACCGGGGTCCGGTTCGGTCCGGGCCGGTCCACGCTGATCGACGCCGGCCAGTGGTTGGAGATGGCCGAGGTCTACGTCGAGCAGGCCGTCGAGGCGGAGATGGCCGTGACGGGTGGCCGCGACGACCTGCGCGAGGAGGCGCTGCTGGCCTGGCGCTTCGCCGTCGACGTCGCGGGGGAGGTGCTGCGGTTCCTGCCCGAGGGTGCCGCGGAGCTGCCCGACACCGCGTTCTGGACCGAGCGCAGCCGGCAGACCCGCCGGGCCGACCCGGAGCGCTTCACCCGGGCCGCCCTGGAGCACCGCGTGCGGACCTACCGGCAGCTCGCCGAGGACGCCACCGACCTGCTGCGGGGGTCGTGAGCGGGTCAGCGTTGGATGGACTTGGTCTCCACGAACTCCTCCAGCCCGAAGCGGCCGAGCTCGCGGCCGTTGCCGGACTGCTTGTAGCCGCCGAACGGCGCGGCGATGTTGAACGTGCCGCCGTTGACGTCGACCTGACCGGTGCGCAGCCGCCGGGCCACGGCCATGGCGTGCTCCTGCTCGCCGAACACCGCGCCGGCCAGGCCGTAGACGGTGCTGTTGGCGATCTCGACGGCCTGCTCCTCGTCGGCGTAGGGGATCACCGACAGGACCGGGCCGAAGATCTCCTCCTGGGCGATGACGGCGTTCGGGTCGACGTTCGCGAAGATCGTGGGGCGGACGTAGGCGCCGGACTCCAGGCCCTCGGGGGCGCCCGGGCCGCCGAACGCGACGGTGGCGCCGTCGGCGGCACCGCGCTCGATGTAGCCGTTGACCCGCTGCTGCTGGGCGGTGGAGGACATCGGGCCGATCCGGGTCTTCTCCTCGGTCGGGTCGCCGACCGAGTACTTCGCCGCGGCGGCCACGACCTGCTCGACGATCTCGTCGTGCCGGCTCGCCGGGACCAGCATCCGGGTCCACGCGGTGCAGGTCTGCCCGCCGTTGATCCAGGCGTTGGCCAGCCCGACCTTGACCGCCTTGCCCATGTCGGCGTCGTCGAGGATCACGTTCGCGGACTTGCCGCCCAGCTCGAGGGCCACCCGCTTGACGGTGTCCGAGGCGACCACCGAGACGCGCTTGCCCGCCCGGGTGGAGCCGGTGAAGGAGACCATGTCGACGTCGGGGTGCGCGGCGATCGCCTCGCCGACCACCGGGCCGGTGCCGTGCACGACGTTGAACGCGCCGGCGGGCAGCCCCGCCTCGGCGGCGACCTCGGCCAGGATCGCCGCGGTCAGCGGGGCGACCTCGGTGGGCTTGAGCACCACGGTGTTGCCGGCGATCAGCGCGGGCACGACCTTGGCCACGACCTGGTGCAGCGGGTAGTTCCACGGGGTGATCGCGCCGACCACGCCGATCGGCTCGCGCACGACCAGCGAGTTGCCGATCTCCTCGGTCCACGGGAAGCTCGCCGCCACCCCGGCCGCGGTGGCCGACGAGCCGATCGGCAGCCCGACCTGCACGGTGCGGGAGAACGAGATCGGCGAGCCCATCTCGGCGGTGATCGAGGCGGCGATGTCGCCCGCGCGGGCCTGCAGGCCCTGGGAGATGCGCTGGGCGACGGCGATCCGCTCCTCGACCGGCGTGCCCGCCCAGCCGGGCAGTGCCGCCCGGGCCGCGGCGACCGCGCGGTCGACGTCGGCGGCGGTGCCGGCGGGCACGGTGCCGACGATCGAGCCGTCGGCGGGGTTGACGACCTCGATGACCTCGCCGCCGCCGGCGACGCGCTCGCCGCCGATCCAGTGCGCGGACGTGCCGGACCCGGGTTCCACCGCTGGAGTTGCCATGCCCTCATACAAGCACCGGGCACCGGCCCCGACGATGGGCCGACCGCCTGGACGTCCGTTCAGGTCCCGGTGCTGAAGAACACGTTCTTGACCTCGGTGTAGCTCTCCACCGCGTGCGGCCCCAGCTCGCGCCCGGTCCCGGACTGCTTGAACCCGCCGAACGGCGTGTGCACCCGCACCCCGCTGTAGGAGTTCACCGCGAGCGCCCCGGCGTCGATCCGGCGGGCCACCCGCAGCGAGCGCTGCGCGTCGCCGGTCCAGATCGAGCCGGCCAGCCCGTACACCGAGTCGTTGGCCCGGGTGACGGCCTCGTCCTCGGTGTCGAACGGCAGCACCGACACGACCGGGCCGAAGATCTCCTCGCGGGCCGCGGGGTGGTCGTCGGCGATGGGGTGCAGGACGGTCGGGGCGAACCAGTAGCCCGGCCCGTCCGGCGCGGAGCCGGTGGTGCGCACGGGGGCGCCGTCGACGTAGCCGCGGACGCGGTCGCGTTGCTTCGCCGAGATGAGCGGGCCCATGTGGGTGGCCTCGTCGAGCGGGTCGCCGACGACCGTGCCGGCGACCACCTCGTCGAGCAGCCCCAGGAACTCCTCCACGGCCGGGCGCTGGACGAACACCCGCGAGCGGGCGCAGCAGTCCTGGCCGGAGTTGCCGAACACCGCGCCGCGCAGGCCGTCGGCGGCGGCGCGCAGGTCGGCGTCGGCGAAGACGACCGAGGCGGACTTCCCGCCCAGCTCCAGGGTGACGCGGGCGATCTTCTCCGCGGCCCGGCGGGCGATGTCCTTGCCCACCGCGGTCGACCCGGTGAACCCGATCTTGCCGATGCCCGGGTGGTCGACCAGCGCGCGCCCGACCGTCGGGCCCTCGCCGTGGATGACGGTGAACAGCCCGTCGGGCAGCCCGGCGGCGGCGCCGATGCGGGCCAGCGCGTGCGCCGTGAGCGGGGTCAGCTCCGAGGGCTTGAGCACGACCCCGTTGCCCGCGGCCAGCGCGGGCGCCACCTTCCAGCTCTCGATCATCAGCGGGAAGTTCCACGGGGTGATCAGCCCGACCACGCCGATCGGCTCGCGGAACGTCATGTCCACCCCGCCCGCGACCGGGATGGTCTCCCCGAGCAGCCGCTCGGGCCCGGCGGAGCAGTAGCGGAAGGTGTCGGCCGCGGACTGCACGCAGAACCGCGCGTCGCCGATCGGCATGCCGACGTTGCGGGCCTCCAGCCGGGCCAGCTCGTCGAGCTCGGCCTCCAGCCCGTCGGCGATGCGGCGCAGCGCCTGCGCCCGGTCGCGCGGGGCGGCCGCGTGCCACTCCCGCTGGGCGGCGCGGGCCCGGGCGACGATGGCGTCCAGCTCGCCGGGATCGGTCGTCGCGACGGTCTCCAGCACCTGCTCGGTCGCCGGCTCGATGACGTCGATGGTCTGCGCGCTCACCGGCTCACCCTAGGCCCCGTCGAGGACGATCTCGCCTTGATCGTCCGCACCTGTCGATCACGACGACGTCGTTCTCGACGGAGTGAGCGGTGAGTGAGTTGTGCCCGGTGGGGGTTTTGCCGACCACCGTCTGTGGTAGATCTGAAAACGGACAGAACACCCACTCGGAAGAGGTCATGGACGATCCCCCCAGTACCGGCGCGAGCCGCCGGACGCACCACCGATCTGACGGCTCGCGGCCCGTGGGGGCGCCGCGGTGACCGGTACCGTTCTCACGATCCTGCTCGGCGTGCTCGTCGTCATCGCCATCAGCGCGTTGACCGGGTACTTCGTCGCCCAGGAGTTCGGCTTCATGGCCGTCGACCGGTCCCGCCTGCGGGCCGCGGCGGCCACCGGCGACGCGGGCGCGCGCCGGGCGCTGGCGGTCACCAAGCGCACCTCGTTCATGCTCTCCGGCGCCCAGCTGGGCATCACGGTCACCGGTCTGGTGGTCGGGTACGTGGCCGAGCCGATGATCGGCGAGGGGGTCGGTGAGCTGCTGGGCGTGGCCGGCGTCCCCACCGCTGTCGGCGTCGCCATCGGCACGGTGCTGGCGCTGCTGCTCGCGACCGTCGTGCAGATGGTGCTCGGGGAGCTGTTCCCCAAGAACCTGGCCATCGCCCGCCCCGAGCGGGTCGCCCGGGCGCTGGCCCTGTCCACCCTGATCTACCTGCGGGTCCTCGGCTGGCTCATCCACGTCTTCGACGCGGCGTCCAACCTGCTGCTCAAGGCCGTGCGGATCGAGCCCGTGCACGACGTCGAGCACGCCGCGACCCCGCGCGACCTCGAAGCGATCATCGACGAGTCCCGCGAGCAGGGCGAGCTGCCGGTGGGGCTGTCGACCCTGCTCGACCGGGTCCTCGACTTCACCGACCGCACCGCGCGCGAGGCCATGATCCCGCGCCCGCGCGTGGGCACCGTCGCCGCCGACGTGCCGCTGCCCGACCTGGTGGCCCAGATGGCGCGCGGGCACTCCCGCTACCCCGTCACCGGCGACGGCGTCGACGACGTCATCGGCGTCGTGCACCTGCGCGCCGTCCTCGCCCTCACCGCCGAGGAGGCCGCCGAGCGCACCGTGCGCGACGTGATGCGCCCGCCGGTGTTCGTCCCGGAGTCGCTGCCGCTGCCCGCGGTGCTGGAGCAGTTGCGCGACACCGGCGACGAGCTGGCCTGCGTGCTCGACGAGTACGGCGGGCTGGCCGGCGTGATCACCGTCGAGGACGTCGCGGAGGAGCTGGTCGGGGAGATCACCGACGAGCACGACCCGGCCGGCGTCGACACCGGGCCGAAGACCGGCCGCGACGGGTGGCAGGTGTCCGGTTCCATGCACGTCGACGAGGTCGAGCGGCTGATCGACCACGACCTGCCCGAGGGCGACTACACGACCATCGGCGGCCTGCTGACCAGCCGGCTCGGTCGGCTGCCCGAGCCCGGCGACACCGTGGAGGTGCCGTTGCGCGGGGCCACCGACGAGCCGGAGCGGGTGCTGGGGCTGACGGTCCGCACGGTGCAGCGCCGCGTCGCCGAGACGCTCGAGGTGCGCTGGCTCGACCCCGACCCCGAGCGCGATTCCGCCCGTGAGGGCGTCACCGAGGGGAGCCGGTCGTGAGCGGCATCGGACCGGTCGGGTCGCTGCTGGTCGGCGCGGCCCTCATCGCGCTGAGCGCGTTCTTCGTGGCGATCGAGTTCGCGCTGGTCGCGGCCCGCCGCTACCGGCTGGAGGAGGCCGCGCAGACCAGCGCGTCGGCCCGCGCCGCGCTGCGCAGCTCCCGCGACCTGTCGCTGCTGCTGGCCGGCTCGCAGCTGGGCATCACGCTGTGCACGCTCGGGCTCGGCGCGGTGGCCAAGCCCGCGGTGCACGACCTGTTCGTGCCGCTGCTGGAGGGCTGGGGCCTGCCCGCCGCCACCTCCGACGTGCTCGCGTTCGTGCTGTCGCTGCTGGTGGTGACGTTCCTGCACCTGGTGGTGGGGGAGATGGCGCCCAAGTCGTGGGCCATCGCGCACCCCGAGCGCTCGGCGACGCTGCTGGCCCTGCCGATGCGCGCGTTCATGGTCGTCACCCGGCCGCTGCTGGTGGCGCTGAACGGCCTGGCCAACCGCTGCCTGCGGGCCGTCGGGGTGGAACCGGTGGACGAGGTGGCCGCCGGGCGCAACCCGGAGACGCTGCGCGAGCTGGTCGACCACTCCGCGCGGGCCGGTGCGCTCGACCGCGAGCGCCGCGACCAGTTGCTCGCCGCGCTGGAGCTGGACACCGCCGTGCTGCGCACCCTGGTGCGGCCGGCGGCGGAGATCAGCGCGGTGGACGCCGACGACACCGTCGACCGCGTGCGGGAGGTCTCCCGGGAGAGCGGGCACCTGCGGCTGCTGGTGCGCCGGGGCGGCGACGCGGTCGGTGTCGTGCACGTCCGCGACACGCTGGCCGTCGAGCCGGGGGCGACCGCCGCGCGGTTGATGCGCCCGGTGCCCACCCTGCCCGCCGACGTGCCCGTGCACGACGCGTTGAGCACGCTGCGCCGCGGGCGCAACCAGTTCGCGCTCGTCGAGGACGGCGACCGGCTGCTGGGGATGGTCACGATGCAGGACCTGCTCGACCGGCTGCTGCCCGATCCGCAGCTGTTCGACGAGACGGGCGCCCGCTGAGGCGGGGCGGTCGCGGCGGTGGTCGCGGCGGCGGTGGTCGCATCGCAGCGCCGTGCGCGACCGCCGCTGTGCGGTCCGCTGCTGCGGCTGGCGGGTCTGCGCCAACCGGTGGGAAGGCCGCGACCTGCGGCGCAGCGGCGCCGCTGCGCCGAGCGCCCGTCGTTGACGCGCGGGCGGGCGTCCGGCGGGGTCGAGCGGTCCGGTCGGCGCCGGTAACCCGGATTCGCCGATCTCCCCGTCGGTGTAGCGTCCGCCGCGGAACGGCCCGATTGCGGGGGAATCGTCGGGGGACGATGGCGACGGGCCGTTCCAACCCCGTTTCGCCGCCACCGGCGGCCACACTGGACCGGTGCCCGACCTCGACCCGGACGCCCGGCTCGCCCGCTTCGCCGCCGCCCGGGTGGCCCGGCTGGCCACGTTGCGCGCCGACGGCGCCCCACGCCTGGTGCCGGTGACGTTCGTGCTGGTCGACGGGCTGGTGTGCTCGGCGGTGGACGAGGTCAAGCCCAAGCGCACCGTCCGCCTGGCCCGCCTGGCCGACGTCGAGCGCGACCCGCGCGCCGGGCTCGTCGTCGACCACTACGCCGACGACTGGTCGCAGCTGTGGTGGGTGCGGGTGGACGGCACCGCCGCCGTCCACCACGACGGCGAGCTGCGCGACCGCGCGTTGGCCGCGCTGGTCGGCAAGTACCGGCCCTACGCCGCGGCACCGCCCAGGGGCGCGGTGCTGGTGGTCACGCCGATCCGCTGGACGGGCTGGACCGCCCGCTGACCGCCGCGGCGGTTTCCGGCCCGGGGCCCCGGGTAGATCGCCGCCGTGTCCAGGCGTGACGACGAGTTGCAGCGGGTGGCGGACCGGACCTTCGGCTGGTCGCGGCTGACCGACGACCAGCGGGTGGCCATGGAGCACGTGGTGGACGGCCACGACGTGCTGGTGGTGTTGCCGACGGGGGCCGGTAAGAGCGCGATCTACCAGGTTCCCGCCCTGCTGGAGGACGGCCCGACGCTGGTCGTCTCGCCGCTGCTGGCCCTGCAGCAGGACCAGCTGGAGGGCATCGACGACACCCGGGCCCCGGACGCGGTGGCGGTGAACTCCGCCCAGCGGGCCGCCGAGCGCGAGCAGGCGTGGCGCGCCGTGCGCGAGGGCGGGGCCAAGTACCTGTTCCTGGCGCCCGAGCAGCTGGCCAAGGACGAGACGGTGGAGCGGCTCGCCGAGCTGGGCATCTCGTTGTTCGTGGTGGACGAGGCGCACTGCGTCTCGGCGTGGGGCCACGACTTCCGGCCCGACTACCTGCGCCTGGGCCACGTCATCGAGCGCCTCGGCCACCCGACCGTCATCGCACTGACGGCGACCGCCGCGCTGCCCGTCCGCGCCGACATCGTCGACCGGCTCGGCCTGCGCGAGCACCGCGAGGTCATCGCCGGGTTCGACCGCCCGAACCTGCACCTGGCCGTGGTGCCCGCAGGCGGGGACGACGAGAAGCGCCGCGAGGTGGTCGCCCGCGTCCGCGAGCTCGACGCCGACCCCGCCACCCACGGTGGCCTGCTCTACGTGGCGACCCGCAAGGACGCCGAGTACTACGCCGAGGCGCTGGCCGCGGAGGGGCTGCGGGCCGAGGCCTATCACGCCGGCATGCGCAAGGCCGACCGCCGGCGCGTGCACGAGAGCTTCCTCGACGACGGCGTGGACGTGGTGGTGGCGACGTCGGCGTTCGGGATGGGGATCGACAAGCCCGACGTGCGCTACGTCCTGCACGCCTCGGCCCCCGAGTCGCTGGACTCCTACTACCAGCAGGTCGGCCGGGCGGGCCGCGACGGCGAGCCGGCCGTCGTCGAGCTGCACTACCGCCCGGAGGACCTCAACCTGCAGCGCTTCCTGACCGCGGCCAAGGCCCCCGAGGACGCCCTGCGGGAGGTGGCCCGGGCGGTCGAGCGGGCCGACGGCCCGGTGCGCCCCGCCGACCTCAAGCACGAGGTCGACGCGACCCCGGTCAAGCGCACCCGCGCGGTCAACCTGCTGGAGGAGGCGGGCGCCCTGACCACCACCGAGAACGGCAGGCTGGAGTACCTCGACGAGGACACCCGACCGGCCGACGCCGTGCGCGATGCGATCGAGGTGGCCGAGACCCGGCAGCGGCTGGTCCGGTCGCGGATCGAGATGATGCGCGGCTACGCCGAGACCACCGACTGCCGGCGCCGGTTCCTGCTCGGCTACTTCGGCGAGTCCCTGCCCCGCCGCTGCGGCGACTGCGACACCTGCGACGCCGGGACGTCCCAGGACGTCCAGCCCGAGAGCGACGAGTTCCCGGTCAGCAGCGCCGTCCAGCACGCCGAGTGGGGCGCCGGCGTCGTCGTCTCCTCCGACCCCGCCGAGCTGACGGTGATGTTCGAGGACGTCGGCTACAAGACCCTCGCACTCGGCGTGGTCCGCGAGCGCGGCCTCCTGGAGGTCGTGCGCGAGGGTTGAGTGCCGGGACGGCTCCGCCACCGGCACTACTGCGCAACGGGACCACAACGTGACTGCACGAAAGGACAGACGGAAGTACGTCCACCCCGGCCCGCCAACCGCAGCTCGAACTACGAGGCCGGGCCTCGCTCTGCTGTCCGGAGGTGACCGCGCTCGGTGCCGCCGACATCGAGCGCACGACCGGTGAGCAGGCGCAGGACCAGGGCCAGCGGCGGCCAGTCGGCCCGGCCGCGGCGGATGACCGCGTACGACCGCAGCACGACGTCCGGGTCGTGCAGGGGGAGCAGCTCCACCCCCGGCCGGACCGGCTGGTCGGCGGGCAGCAGCCCGACGCCGAACCCGCCGGCGATCATGTCCTGGACCAGGTCGAGGCTGTCGATGCGCTGCACGATGCGGGGCTCGAAGCCGGCCATCGAGGCCATGGTCCGCACGACGCGCTCGTCGGCGGTGCCGCGGGAGTTGACGATCCAGTCCCGGTCGCGGTGGGCGGCGAAGACGGCGGGCGCGGTGCCGGTGGGGGTCGCAGCGCCGGTGGGCACGGCGAGCGACCACGGGGTCGTCCACAGCGGCGTGGCCGCCAGCGCCGGGTCGAACGGCGCGGGGGCCAGGCTGTAGTCGTAGACCAGGGCCAGGTCGACGCGGTCGCCGGCGAGCAGGGCGAACGCCTCGTCCGGCTCGTGCTCGTGGAACAGCAGCCGCAGTCCGGGGCGGTCGACGGCGATGTCGGCGGCGATGGGCAGCAGGGTGCCGCGCACGGCGGTCGCGAAGCCGGCCACCCGCAGCGTGCCGGCGGGTTCGGTGCCCGGGTCGAGGTCGAGCCGGGCCGCCTCGACGGCGGCCTGGATGGTGACGGCGTGCTCGGCGAGCCTGCGCCCGGCGGGGGTGAGCCGCACGCGGCGCCCCACCGGCTCGACGAGCGTGGCGCCGACCTCGCGGGCCAGCACCGCGATCTGCTGGGAGACCGTCGACGTGGTGACGTGCATCTCGTCGGCCACCGCGCGCATGGACCCGAGCCGGGCCAGTTCGAGGAGGAACTGCAGGCGACGGGTCTCCACGGCGCCATCGTTCAGGTTCGGTGAACGGTTTGTCCACGATGAGCACGTGGACCTGGACGGTCGGTGGTGCGTGTACTGGGCCGGTGACCGCCACCTCCTCCCGCACCGGCGCCTCCCTCGCCATCGCCGCGATGGCCTGCGTCCAGCTGGGGCTGGCCGCCTCGGTGGGTCTGCTCGACCAGCTCGGCGCGGACGGCGTCGCCTGGTTGCGGCTGGCCTGGGCCGGGGTGCTGCTGGCGGTCGTGGTGCGGCCCCGGCCGTCCTGGTTCACCCGCTCCAGCTTCCTGGCCTGCGTCGCGCTCGGGCTGGTCACCGGCGCGCTGACCATGCTGTTCATGGCCGCGGTGGCCCGGCTGCCGCTGGGCACGGCCAGCGCGCTGGAGTTCCTCGGGCCGCTGGCGGTGGCGGTCGCCCGCGGTCGCGGGGGAGCGCGTCGGCTGCTGTGGCCCGCGCTCGCCGCGGTGGGGGTGCTGCTGCTGACCGAGCCGTGGCACGGCACCGCCGACCCGCTCGGCGTGGCCTTCGCGCTGGCCGCCGCCGTCTGCTGGGCCGGCTACATCCTGCTCACCCAGCGGGTCGGCGACGAGGTCACCGGGGTCCGGGGGCTGGCGGTGTCGATGCCGGTCGCCGGGCTGCTGGCCACAGCGGTGGCCGGGCCGTCGATGTTCGGCGAGCTGACCGTCGAGCTGCTGGTGGCCGGGCTGGGCATCGCGGTGCTGCTGCCGGTGATCCCGTTCTGCCTGGAGCTGCTGGCCCTGCGCCGGCTCACCACGGCCGCGTTCGGCACCCTGATGAGCCTGGAGCCGGGGATCGCGCTGGTCGTCGGGCTGGTCGTGCTGCACCAGGTGCCGGGGGCGGCGGCGGTCGTCGGGCTGGCGTTCGTGGTCGCCGCGGGGATCGGCGCGGAGCGCACCGGGGCGCGGGCGCCCGCGGTGCCCGAGCGGGCCGTGGCGTGACCGCCCGGTCCCGGCCGGTGCTCTAGCGCGGGCCGTCGGTCCCGTCCTGCGGCCCGTAGGCGACGAGGAAGCGGTCGCGGAACTCGTCCATCCGCCACACCGGGGAGTCCGGGGCGGGGGCGAGGCCGTCGCGCCACCCCCAGTCGGCGATCCGGTCGAGGACCGCGGGGTCGCGGGCCAGGATCGTGATCGGCACGTCGCGGCTCGCGCCCTCGCCGGTGACGTTCGGGGCCGGCTGGTGGTCGCCGAGCACGACCATCACCGTGTCGTCGTCGCCGTAGGTCTCGACGTAGGACAGGAGCGCCTCCAGCGTGTACTCCAGCGAGCGCCGGTACTCGGTGCGGACCCGGGCCTCGTCCGCCCAGACCTCCTCGTAGGTGAGGCCCTCGGCGATCTGCGGGTTGAAGATCGAGCCGTCGCCCAGCTCGTCCCAGCCGACCATGCGCGGCAGCGGGGCCCACGGCCAGTGGCTGGACACCAGGGCGATCTCGGCCATCACCGGAGGGTGGTCGGGGGAGCTGAACTCGCCCTCCTGCAGCCGCTGCATGGTGAACTGGTCGGGGACGGGCCCCCAGCCGAAGTTCGGGCCGTGGTAGTCGAGCGTGGGCTTGTCGTAGAGGTGCTGGTAGCCGAAGAAGCGCCCCTCCGGCCACTCCTTGGTGATGCCCGGCATCACCCCGACGGTGCGCCACCCGGCCTTGCCGAACGCCTTGTTGAGGGTGAGCCGGTCGGTCTGCACGAGCTGGTTGTAGCGCTGCTGGTCGTTGGTCCACAGCCCGGCCATCAGCGCGGCGTGGGCGAGCCAGCTGTTGCCCCCGGTCGTCGACGACGTCAGGTAGCCCGTCCGGGCGGTGAACCCGGCGGCTGCCAGCCGATGGGTGCCCTGGTCGAGCAGGGCACCGATCTGCGGGGCGTACTCGGGGTTCTCCAGCGCGCTGCGCCCGTAGCTCTCGACGAAGGTGAACAGCACGTCCTTGCCGCGCAGCGCGGTGAGCAGCTGGTCGCCGGGGGTGTCGCGGTAGGCGTCGACGGCGATCTCGTCGGCGAAGACGTAGCGGTCGCGGATGCTGCCGACGATTTGGACGCTGCGCTCGGTCAGCATCCCGGCCGCGTTGGCCGAGGCGACCGGGACGCCCGGGACGACCTGCACGCCGAGCAGGGCGCAGACGAGCCACACCGGGGCGGCGACGGCCAGCACCCGCAGCGCGAGCGGCCGGCGCCGCCCGGCGAGGCGCGTCAGCCGGTCGACCGCCAGCGGGAGCAGGACCATCAGCGCGACGGCCAGGGCGATGGCGCCGACCGTGGCGGCGGTCGTGCCGGTCTCGCCGATCGAGTCGCGCAGGACGTTGAGCGCGTCGCCGAGCTGCTTCCAGTCGACCAGCACGTTGAACTGGCGGTCGAGCACGGACAGGAAGCCGAGGTCGAGGATCCGCAGGATGAGCAGCACGGCCAGCACGAAGCCCAGCACCGGCGCGAGCACCCGCCGCGCCCGCACGGGCAGCAGGAGCAGCACCGCGAGGCAGGCGATGGCCTCGGCCGGCAGCCGCAGGAAGGCGCCGACGGTCAGCTCGGCCAACCGGCCCGGCACCAGCAGGGCGACCAGCACGAGCAGCACGGCCAGGGCCGTCAGCAGCCGGCCGAGCGCGACCAGCACCGGCGGGCGCGGGCGCTGCGGCTCCCCGCCCGCGGTCGGTTCGGCCTCGCCGTCGGTGGACTCAGGGGCGGAGGGCTGCGCCGCCGCGGGCTCGTCGCCCACCTCGTCGCGCACGGGGCCGTTCCGCTCCGGGGTCGAGGACCGGCGGGAGCGGGGGAGCAGCGACAAGGCCGGGTCCTTCTGTCCGGGCCCGGCCGGGAGCGCGCCGGTGCTGTGCGGGAGGGGCATCATGGCAACCCGGGGTCACCGGGCGGCCGGCAGGTC
Organism: Pseudonocardia humida; assembly: GCF_023898865.1. Classification (GTDB taxonomy): domain Bacteria; phylum Actinomycetota; class Actinomycetes; order Mycobacteriales; family Pseudonocardiaceae; genus Pseudonocardia; species Pseudonocardia humida. The sequence continues at coordinate 32,895 of NZ_JAGSOV010000062.1, read as the reverse complement.
CTCGTCAGCGTGACACACGGCCGTTCGTCGGTGGGACGAGAACCCGCTGCCGCGGCCGGTGGCGCGGCGTCGGGCGGACCGGGCGCGACAGCAGCTCCGGAGCCCCCTGCACCACCGTGACCAGGTTGCGGCGCACCCAGAGCGGGTTGGCCGCGAACTGCGGCGACTTCTCGATGTTGTGCGCCACGTGCATCAGCCAGCCCAGCACCATCACGACCCGGCTGTCGAGCACGTCGCTGCCGAGCATCCGCTGGGTGCGGGCGAAGAGCTGGTGGTCGTCGGGGCGGATGTCGGTGAGCCGGTTGAGCACGGTCGCGCCCAGCTCCGCGCCGCTGGTGACCATGAACGTGGACACCAGGTGGAAGCCGCTGACGTCCATCAGCGGCATGCCCAGCTCGTCGGCCTGGCACCAGTCGACGACGGCGATGACCTGGCCGGCCTGGTCGGTGAGCACGTTGTCGGGGGTGTAGTCGCCGTGCGCCCAGCCGGTGGCCACCACGGCCCCGCGGACGTGCTCGGCGAGCTGGTCGGCCAGCGCCAGCGCGGCGGGCCGGTGGGCCTTGGGCAGCGCCCCGACGACCTCGGCCATCGGCTCGTGGATCCAGCGGATGAGCTGGGCGTCGCCGGCGACCACCGGCGTGGAGGTGAGCCGGTGGAACTCCGAGATCGTGGCGATCGCGCTGGAGCGGAACCGGCGGGTGCGGGTCAGGTCGTAGAGCGCCCCGACGCCGCGCTCGCCGGGCAGCCGCGACTCCACGATGCAGTAGCTGCCCCCGACGTGACCTGCCCGTTCGATGGTGGGGATCAGCGCGCGCCAGCCGCCGAGGCGGGTGTCGGCGTGCAGCCGGTCGAGGACCTCGGTCTGGCGCAGCAGCTGCGAGCGCCCCGCGACGCTGTCGGCCGCCTTGAGCAGCGCGCCGGTGCCGCCGGAGAGGTTCTTGAAGTCGATGACGATGGAGTCGGACTTGCCGGCGATCAGGTCGCCGAGCCCCCACTCCTCCGGCGAGGAGGCGTTGTGCTCGTGGGCCAGCGGGCGGACCCGGCGCACCAGCGCCGCGCTGCGCACGGCGTCGATGCGGGTGCTCAGCAGCGGCGGCAGCCACGGCGCGGTGGCGATCAGGATGCCGATCGCCATCAGGGTCTGGGCGACCAGCCAGGACAGGCCGACGCCGGTGATGCCCAGGTGCGGCATCAGCGCCCAGGACCCGATGATGACCGCGAGGGCGAGGGTGGCGGGCACCCCGAACAGCACGCCCATGCGCTGGCGCACGCGCGCGGCGTTGACCGTCGAGGCGGTGATGACGTTCGGGATGGCCGACAGCGAGGCCAGGATCAGCGCCATCGAGCCGTTGGCCGCGTAGTGCTCGCCGAACACCAGCAGCCACAGCGGCGCGCCGACGGAGACGACGGCGGCCACCGGGACGACCAGCATCATCGCCCGGCGCACCATGGCCTTGCGGGCCTTCTCCAGGCCGGCCAGGTCGGAGGCGCTGTGCGCCACCATCGACTGGCCCATGCCCGAGGAGACGGTGTAGAGCGCCTGGGAGATCGTCCAGACGATGCCGTAGACGGCCGCCGACTCGGCCTCCAGCCGGGCCAGCACCAGCAGCGGCAGGCCGAACAGCGCGCACTGCCACAGCGCGGCGCCCGCGTAGTCGGCCCGGATGAACCGGGTGAACCCCCCCAGGGTGATCGGGGTGGCGCTGGCGACGGTCGCCCGACCGTGCGCGGGCAGGACCTTCAGCAGCAGCCAGGCGTTGATCGCCAGCACGACGGCCGCCGTCGAGACGACCCAGGAGATCGCGATGCCGCCGGGGACGGCGCCGACGAACGCCACCACCAGCAGGGCGATCTTCAGCACCGAGAAGACGGCGTTCTCGACGGGTACCGCGGTGGCCTTCTTGACCGCGGTGAGCACGAAGTCCTGGATCACGAACAGCGACCAGACGGGCGTCGCGATCAGGAAGAAGGCGACCAGCCTGCCGTAGCCCAGGCCCTCGACGAGCTCGGGCGCCCAGATCTCGGCGCCGAGGGCGAAGACCCCGCCGACCAGTGCGGCGAACGTGATGGCGGCGAGGTAGCCCAGCGCGACGAGGCGGCGGGCCGCCAGGCCGGCGACGGGCACGAACCGCAGCAGCGCGTAGGTCATGTTCAGGTGCGCCACGCTGCCGAGCAGCATCATCGTGTTCAGCGCGACCTGGTTGACGCCCAGCACGGCCGGCGGGAACAAGCGCGCCGCGATGACCCAGTAGAGCAGGCCGACGACCGAGGTCAGACCCGAGCTGAGCACCAGGGCGAGCCCGTCGCGGTGGGCGGGGGCGAGGCGCGCCAAGGGTCGTCCGCGGGTCTCCGGTCGAGGTGTGGCGCCGGGAGCGGGAACCACGACCTGCCGCTCCGCCGTCGTCATGGCGCCGGACTCTAGCAACCTGCCGGGAGGCGGTCGTTCGCCGAGGCGTTACTTCCGGGTCGGGGAACTGGTTCAGCGCAACAGCCCGCGGTGTCCGGTTTCTGTGCGCTCGCACCAATCCACCGGCCTGCGGAGAGGAACGTTCCGTAGTGGGTGGTGTGCGCGCCGTCATTGCCGACGATCGACGAGAAGCGTCGGCGAATGGCTCATTCGGCCTAGAGAGCTGCTCTTCGACAAGGTGAAGAGTCCTCGGGGCGGGCCCGGGTTGCGTCGGTGTGGTGAATGCGACATCCACTGACGCCGCTGTGGCTTGGATCACAGGACGGTGACGTTCGGTGAGCGGCGGCCGACGTCGAACCATCCGGACGGGCACGACCGGCGCGTATCGTCCCCCTGTGCGGATCGCCGTCGTCGGGGCCGGGGTGGTCGGGCTGGCCACCGCCACCGAGCTGCTGGACCGCGGGCACGAAGTGCGCTGCTACGAGGCGGACACCCCGATGGCGGCCCGCTCGGTCGGCGACACCCGGATCTTCCGCCTCCTCCACCAGCGCCCCGAGCTCGTCGACTGGGCGGCACGGGCCCGCGAGCGGTGGCGGGCGTGGGGCGAGCGGGCCGGCCGGCCCCTCGTCGGCGACGAGGGCGCCGTGGTCGGCGGCGACATCGGCCCCTGGACCGCCGCCATGTCCGCGGCTGGCGCGCCGTTCGAGGTCACCGACACCCGCCCCGAGCTCCCCGCCGCCGCGCCGGGCGGGCCGTTCCTGCTCGACCCGGGCGGTGGCGTCGTGCGGGCCGCCGACACCGGCCGCTTCCTGCTCGACGTCGTCGGCGCCGCGCTCGTCGGCGAGGCCGTGGCGGACCTGCGGGTGTCCGGCGGGCTGGTCGAGGTGGCCTCCACGACCGGGACCGCGACCTTCGACGCCGCCGTGGTCGCGGCGGGCGCGGGGACGGCGGGGCTGGCCGCGCCGCTGGGCGTCGCGGTGCCGGACGCGCTGGTCCACCACCACCGGTTCACCTTCCCCCTGCGCGACCCCGCACGCGTTCCACCGGCCTGGATCGACCGCTCCGCGAGCTGGCGGCCCGGGTTCGGCAGCTACGGCCAGCTCGCCGGGCCGGGCCGGTGGGCGATCGGCGCGCACGCCGACCAGCTCGACGAGAGCTGGGAGTCCGGTCGCGAGGCCGTCGAGCTGCGCTCGCGCCAGCTGGTGACCGCCTACGTCCAGGAGTACGTGACCGGGGCGCTGCCCGAGGTCGTCGAGACCGTGTACTGCGCCGCCCCGCCCGGGCTCGGCGACGGCGTGTCGGCGGCGGTCGCCGGGCCGGTGGTCGTCGTGTGGGGCGACAACCTCTTCAAGTTCGCCCCGGTGCTCGGCGCGGCCCTGGCCGACGCCGCGCTCGACCGGGAGCTGCCGGCGGCCCTGCGCGTCGCCGCGGGCGGCTGACCGCCCCGCTCAGCGGTCGGTGCTCCGCCGCGCGCCGCAGGTGGGGTGCACCGGCGCGGTCCGCCCCGCCGGCGGGACGGGTCCCCGGGTTGCGGCCCGCAGCACCGCGACCGCCTCCCGCACGGTCCGCGTGAACGGCAGCGGTCCGATGCCCGCCCCGACCAGCTCGGCCAGCCAGCGCGGCGCCCCGACCACGGCCACCGCGGGCGCCCGGTCGACCGCGTCCTCGATGCAGCGCACCGCGGCGGCCCCGACGAAGACGAGCGCCAGGTCGAGCAGCACGGCGCCGGTCGACGCGCCGACCGACGCGGCGATCTGCGCCCTGGCCACCTCCTCGGTGGCCATGTCCAGGTCGGCCCGGGCGGTCAGCAGCACCCCGCGCCTGCCCGGTCCCGGGACGTCGGCGAGATCGCCGACGTCGAAAACCCCACTCATCCGCACCCTTCCGCGCGCACCACGGCTGCATCTCCCGCGGGGGCAGGGCGGAGGGACCGGTCGATCCTATGCGCGCGTGGCGGGTCGGGCGCTACCCGAGGCCGAAGCGCTCGGCGTGCACCTGCCGGTTCGGCACCCCCAGCGCGCGCACGCTCCTGAGGACGGCCTCGGTCATGGCGGGCGGGCCGCAGACGAAGACCTCGCGCTCGACGATGTCGGGCACCAGGGCCAGCAGGTTGGCCGGGTCGAACGGGGAGTTGCCCGGCACCGTCCGCCCCGTCAGCACGTGCAGCTGCGCGCCCCGCGACCGGGCCAGCTCCTGGATCTCGCCGAGCAGCACCGCGTCGGTCGTGCTGCGCGCGCGGTAGAGCACCACCGTGGGCCCGGTGCCCTCCTCGAGCAGCGCCCGGACCGGCGTGATGCCCACCCCGCCGGCGACCAGCAGGGCGCCGGGGCGGACCCGGTGCATCCCGGTGAACGCGCCGTAGGGGCCCTCGATGAAGACCCGGCTGCCGACCGGGACGTTGCGCAGCCCGGCGCTCGTCTTGCCCGCGGCCTTGGCCGTGAGCCGCAGCGAGCGGCCGTCGGGGGCGGCCGAGAGCGAGAACGGGTTGGCCTGCCACCAGGGGTTGTGCCCGACGAAGCGCCAGATCATGAACTGGCCCGCCCTGGCGGGCAGCTGCTCGAGGTGGCGCCCGGTGATGTGCACGGACACGACGTCGTCGGACTCCGGCACGACCGCGGCCACCCGGTACCGGTGGCGGGCGTTGCGCCACACCGGCACGCCGACCCGCCCGACGAGCAGCGCGGCGATCACGACGGCCCACAGCGTCCACCAGTAGCCCGCCGCGATCGGCGACCCCGGGAACGTGGTGCCCTCCAGCAGCTGGTGGGTCACCCCGAGGGCGATCGTGATGTAGAGCAGGAAGTGCACGGCGTGCCACGTCTCGTAGGACATGCGCCTGCGCGCGTAGCGGACCGAGGTCGCGGCGACCACGACGATGATCGCGGCGGCGACCATGCCGAACAGCGAGGCGGGCACCACGGCCAGGCTGAGGAACGTCGCCCCCGGCGTCATCGCGTAGAGCGTGGCGTAGCCGGCGATGATGAACGAGAAGTGCAGCAGCACGGTCCAGAACAGCCCGAACCCGACCCAGCGGTGCCACGCGGTCAGCCGGTCCATCCCGATGCGCCGGTCCAGCCACGGCAGCCGGGCGATCAGCACCAGTTGCACCATCATCACCAGCCCGGCGTGCAGCCCGAAGAACTTGGCGATGGTCAGCACGCCGTTCTTGCCGGTGCCGTAGACGACGAACAGGACCTCGACGAGCAGCAGGTTGGCCAGCACGAACGCGCCCAGCGCCAGGCGCGCGGTCTGGGCCGGGGTCGAGGCGGGGCGGGTGAGCGCGGGGCTCGTCGCCGTCATCGGGTGCTCCTGTTCGGCGCGGCGGGAGGGGTGCCGTCCGCGGACCGCGGGGCAGCCGGAGCGTACGGCACCCCCCGTGGTCGACCGGTCGCGTCGACGACACGATCGGGGTAAATCCCGCAACCCGCAGTGACCAGCGGTGAGAACATCTTCACGCGGAGTTGTCAGCGCGGAGGGGCCACGACGATACGTAGTCGGCTTCTCGATCGGTCACGTCGGGGATGACGCGGGGAGCCCGTGCTCGGTGAGCCCGCGCGCGGTCGGTCGCACACCGGTCGGGAGGGACGCCGTCGCGGGGCTCGCGTCTCACCGACCGGGCGCGCGTCACCCGGTCGAGGCCAGCTCCACGCTCCCGGTCCGGCCGCTCCCCAGCGACCCCCAGCCCGGCGCCCCACGGCACCGGTCCCGGCCTGGGCGCGCGACCGACCGACCGGGAGTACCGAACGTGCCAAGCCTCGTTGCGCTCGCCACCGCCGTCGTCGCGGCGGCGCTCACCTTCTCCCCGGCGCAGCCCCCGCCCGGACCGCTGCCCCCGGTCCCGCTGGACGGGCCGCAGAAGCTCTCGCTGGCCGAGCGCACCGTGCCGTGCCGCAACAGCCTCCGCGACGCCGACCTGATCAACCGCCGGATCGCCAACAGCCGGCCCGGCGACGAGACCGTCTTCGACGGCACCTGCCTGGTGAACAAGACGATCAAGCTGGTGGGCGGACGCACCTACCGGGGCGGTTCGCGCACCGGCACCGTCATCAAGCAGGCCGACGGGGCGAACCTCGACGCGATCTTCGCCAGCGACGGCTACCTCGACAACACCACGACCACGGGCCTGCCGTTCGCGCTGCGGACGCTGACCGTCGACGGCAACCCCGAGAACAACCCGACCGCCAAGGACTCGATCGTCATCCGCTCCTGGCAGACCCAGGTCGAGGACATCGAGATCAACGGCAGCCGGCGCCACGGGGTGCGGGTGACCAGCCTGTCGCAGAACGGCACCCGGATCACCAACACCCAGGTCAACGGCCGCATCGCCAGCACGCAGATCAACGACTCCGGCGGCAGCGGGCTGTACGTGGAGGACCCGGGCAACTCCGTCACCGACTGGCAGTTCGCCGACAACTACGTCGCGGGCACCGGCGGCTACGGCGTCTCGCTCGACAACGCGGCCGGCGTCGACGGCAACTACGGCCTGCGCGCCAACCGCATCTACGGCACGGGCATCAGCGACAACTACATCGAGGACTTCTGCACCGTCGGGCTCATCGCCCGCGTCCAGGGCGACGCGGCCAGCACCATCTCCAACAACCGCATCCTCAAGTTCAACGACGGTGACGGCACGTTCCTGCGCGTCGAGGGCAACTACGGCGACGGCAAGGTCGCGGTGACCGGCAACGCCATCCGCGGCAACGGCGGCGGGGTCGGGCTGGACTACATCAAGGGCAACGCGAACAGCCTGGAGGTCGTCTCGGCCGGCAACCTGGTCACCGAGGTGGCCATCCCGATCCAGGTCGGCCCGGGCGTCGTCGTCAGCTCGGGGCAGTTCGCCGCGCTCGGCGGCATCTGAGCGGCGCGCCCGTCACCCGGTCGGGTCGGGCGCGCACGCGCGCGCCCGGCCCGACCGGCCGGTCAGATGATCCCGACCAGCCACATCAGCCCGATGAGGACCAGCCAGATCGTCATGGCCGTGAGCACCCGCAGCCACAGCTGCCGCACCGTCAACCGGCGAGCCCCAGCTCATCGAGGACGAGCAGCACCGACAGGAAGCCGAAGAACAGGAACGACAGCCCCAGCACGGCCAGTCGGAACCCGCGGACCTTCAGCTCCGCCGGCAGCGCCCGCCGGTTCAGCATGATCAGCAGCCCGGAGTAGATGAACATCTGCACGCCCGCGATCGAGGACGCGATCACCACGAGCAGGAACGGCCGGTCGACGCCCACCAGCAGGATCGTCGAGCCCACCGCGATCATGAGCCAGACGGTCGCGGCGTAGATCCGGCTCTCGGTCCAGACCGCGCTGTCCCGCAGGGCGTTGATCTTGAACTGGTCGGCGATGAGGCGGCTGGTGTAGTCGAGGATGCCGAGGTTGGTGGTGAAGAGCGCGATGGTGACGCCGATCCAGAACGCCATGCCGAACCACGGCGCCACGGTCTCGGACAGGACCTCGCCCTCCAACCGAAGGAAGGCGAGGTCGCGCTCCTGCACCTGGCCGACGCCGAGCGTCGAGTGCGCCAGCACCGCCAGTACGACCAGCGACGCGACGCCGATGAGGAAGAAGGTGATGAACTGCTCCCAGTTCGCCACCTTCCACCAGCCGCGCCAGCGCCGCATGTTCTCGGCGTCGGTCGGGAACATGTAGCCCAGGGAGGGCCTGGCCTCCTCGTGGCCGGTGATCGGGGAGACGATCCGGGGCATGTGCCGGCCCATCCCCATGCCCTTGTCGCGGATGTAGTTGCTCTGCACCAGGTTGTTCGCCCCGCCCGCGCCGGCGAAGGCCAGCGCCCCGAGCAGCAGGGCGATGGTCAGGTCCGACTGCCCGACGGGGAAGCCGACGCCGTCGGTGACCAGCGCGCCCCACGACGCCCCGGTGGTGGCGGTCGGGATGGCGACCAGCACGAACAGCATGATCAGCACCACCAGGACGCCCTGGATCTTCTCGACGGCCTGGTACACCACCGGCGACAGGGTCAACGTGAGGCCGATGGCGATCAGCGCCGCGATGGTGATCGGGACGATCGGCGCGTCATCGCCGAGCCCGAACACGAACGTCGCGGTGGTGGCCGCGCCGGTGGCCCAGCCGGGCCAGAGGTTCTGCAGCAGCGCGAAGACCACGAACAGCCACCACCACGGCTTCCAGAACCGGGCGAACCCGGTGATGGCGGACTCACCGGTGGCCAGCGTGTAGCGCTCGATCTCCATGTTGAGCACGAACTGGATGCCGAAACCCACCACGGCGGCCCAGATGAAGATGAAGCCGACCTGCGAGGTGATGTAGGGCCAGAGGATCACCTCGCCGGAGCCGATGGCCGTGGCCAGGATGATGACGCTCGCCCCGGCGACCTTGCGCAGGGGAACCGGTTCGGGCAGGTCGCGGAAGTCGACCGGCGGTAGGTACTTGCTCGGAAGGGTGGTCTGGGTCTTCTCGGCCACCGCGCCTCCTAGCGCGTCCGGGGACGCCACCGACTACCCCCGCGGAGCCGGACCGGCGTCCCGTTCGCACGGAGTGTCGCAGATCACCCCGGTCCGTCACGAGGGCTCCGGGCGAGCAGATCTTGCGCATCCGCACGTATGTGCGGTCAGGCGGTGTTCGCCGCCGCCGGTCGCGGGGCCGGGAAACCGCCCACCGCCTGCTCGAACGCGTGCGCCACGCGCAGCACGGTGGCGTCGTCGAAGCGCCGCCCGATGATCATCAACCCGGCCGGCAGACCGCCCACCAACCCCGCGGGCACCGTGCACGCAGGGTGGCCGGTCACGTCGAACGGCGCGCAGTTGCCGATCATCGACAGCGCGGTCGGCAGGTACTGCTCCAGCGGGGCGTCCAGCCCGACGATCGGCTGGGCCACGAACGGCAGCGTCGGCATGACCAGCACGTCGTGGGTGGTCAGGGCGTCGTCGTAGGCCTGGCGCAGGGTGAGCGCCAGGTTGCGGGCCATCGCGTAGTACCGCCCGCCGCCCAGCTCGAACGTGTAGCGCCCGGACAGCCCGACCAGCTTCACCGTCTTGGACAGCTCCGCCCCGTGCGTCGCCCGGCCCCGCGCGAAGTGCGCGATGAGCTCCGGGTCGTAGAGGCCCTGCCAGTTCATGCCGTAGCCGTTGCCGTCGAGCATCTGCAGCGCCGCGCCCTCGGTGGCGATCACGTTCCAGACCGCCATCGCGTCGGCGTGCCAGGGGACCGACACGTCCTGCGCCGTCATCCCCGCGCCGCGCAGCACGTCGACCGCCGCCCGGACGGCCTCGTCGACGCCGGGCTCGGACACCGCCGTGCCGAAGCCCTCGCCGACCACGCCGATCCGCAGCCCGGTCGTGGACTCGGCCAGCGCCGAGGCGTAGTCGACCGGGGGCAGGGTCGTCGGCTGGCGCGGGTCGAACCCGTCGACGCCGGCCAGCACGCCCAGCATCAGCGCGGCGTCGGCGACCGTGCGGGTCATCGGGCCGAGGTGGTCGATGGTCTGCTCGATCGGGAACGCCCCGGTGTAGGGCACCAGGCCGTGGGTCGGCTTGTGCCCGACGGTCCCGCAGAACGCGCTCGGGATGCGCACCGACCCGCCCTGGTCGCCGCCCAGCGCCAGGTCGACCTCCCCGGTGGCCACCAGCACCGCGCTGCCGCTGGACGACCCGCCGGCGTTGCGCGACGGGTCCCACGGGTTGCGCACCGGCCCGGGGTGCGAGGTGAAGCTGCCCCCGGAGAAGCAGAGGTCCTCGCAGACCGCCTTGCCGGCGATCGTCGCGCCCGCGGCCAGCAGCCGGGTGACCACCGTGGCGTCGCGGGAGGGCACGAAGCCCTCCACCGTCCGGGAGCCGTTCATCATCGGCACCCCGGCCACCGCCACGTTGTCCTTGATCGCGACCGTGCGCCCGGCGAGCGGCCCCTCGGCCGCGCCCTCGATCGACGTCGTGACGTACCAGGCGCCCAGCGGGTTGTCGGCGGGCTCCGACCACGCCCGCTCCGGCGCCTGCGGCGCGCCCGCGGCGTACAGCTCCGCCACCCGCTCCGAGGCGGCGAGGGTCGCGGCGACCGCAGGCGCGTACGCCGCCAGGTCGTCGGGGGTGAGGCGGAACGAGTAGTGCTCGCCCAGCGCGGCGAGACGGGCGGCGTCGGGGGGAGGGATCGGCACGGGGACTCCTCGGGGACGAGGGCGGGGGGCCTACCAGCGCGAAACGTACGAGCGCCGCGGAGAAGCTGTCAACGAGCCCGGGACGCACCTCGCGCTGCGGCCCGGTCGGCCCGTCGCCGTCATGCACGGAGCGTGATTGAGCGTCGGGCGGAACGGGCACTCGGCCTCCGAGCGTTCCAGGCCGCCGTGGCCCCCGACCGGGAGGAAACCCGTGACCGCCATCATCTCCGCCGTCCTGTTCGGTCTCGCACTGCTCTTCGCCCTCTTCGGGATCAGCCTCTCGATCATCACCGCCGAGGTCCTGATGCTGGCCGGTCTGCTCTGCCTGGCGCTGCACCTCGCGGGCGTGGGCAGCGGGCCGGTGAGGGTGCGCGGCTACTCGCGTCGCCGTCCCGCCCGCTGACCGTTCCGCCGTTCCGCGCACACCGACGCGCCCCCGCGACCGCGGGGGCGCGTCGCGTTTCCGGCGAAGATCCGCCCGCATCCCGGCGAAGCGCCCCGGCGGGTGCCGCGGGCCAGTAGCGTCCGGTCCGTGGCCGACTCCAGTCCCCCGCGGCTCGACGGCGACGACCGCCGGATCCTCGGCACCCTGCTGCGGTACGAACGGGAGTCGCTGGCCCGCAAGGTCGACGGCGTCGACGAATGGGACGCCCGCCGCGCACTCGTCCCGAGCGGGACCTCGCTGCTCTGGCTCGTGCGGCACATGGCGTGGGTCGAATCGTGGTGGGTGGAGGTGCGGTTCGCCGGCCGCGGTGCCGTGGTCGCCGATGACGAGGTCGGCCCGGACGACACCGTCACCGCCGCGCTCGACGCCTATCGCAGCGGGTGGTCGCGCGTCGACTCCGTCATCGAGGGCGCCGACCTCGACGACGTCTGCCGCGATCCCGGGAGCGGTCCTCCGCCGACGTTGCGCTGGGTGCTGGCGCACCTGCTGCAGGAGACCGCCCGCCACGCCGGGCACGCCGACATCCTCCGCGAGCAGATCGACGGCCTGACCGGGCGCTGAGCTTGCGGAACGCCGGCCGCGGCTCGTGGCACCGCGTCGTCGCAGAGGCGGCGTGCTCCTCGCAGAGCGCACCGCACCTGCGCGGAGCATGGAGAGTCTGCGAGGACGGGCCCGGGAGCCTGCCCGCGCGCGGCACCGCGCGGTGCGGCGGCCGGCGGGCATCATCCCGGGGATGCGCTTCCTCCTCCCCGCCCTCGGCGTGGTCCTGGCCGTGGTCGGCGTCGTCTGGACCCTGCAGGGCGCCGGCCTGGTCGGCGGCAGCTTCATGACCGGCTCCCGGCTGTGGCTGGTGATCGGCCTGCTCGCCCTGGTCGCCGGCGGCTGGCTGCTGGTCCGGGCCCTGCGCGCCAGGGCGCGGTGACGGCCGGCCGGCGGAAGTCAACCCCCGTGCCGCTGAGGTCGGCGGTCGGCGCTGTGGGGAAAGGCCAACGACAGCGGGGCGGGGCATCAGTACGGTCGAGACATGGTGGAACTGCTGCGGACCGCGGACCAGGTCATGCTGAGTTTCGCCCGCGCGCTGCTGACCGGATCCGGCATCGACCACCAGGTGGCGGGCCGGCTCGACGGCGACCCGCCGGTCGGAGGGTCGCAGCCCCGGCTGCTCGTCCCCGACGACCGGCTCGACGACGCGCGCTGGGTCCTGGCCGACGCCGGACTGCTGGAGACCGCGACCCGCTGACCGTCGGAGGGCGCAGGGGCGGCCCGTCGCCGCCGGAGTGATCAGGGCGTGAGCTGCGCCCGGCACAGCCGGCACACCCGACCGGGCTCGGCGGCCATCGCCGCGGCGAGCACGGTGCGCCCGCACACCGCCAGGTACCGGCCCTCGCCGCCGATCAGCCCGGACTCGTAGAGGCGGTACCCGACGAGGTGCGCCATGCCGTCGTCGGCCCCGCGCACCAGCACGAACGACCGCCCGGGCCCGAGGCGGCTCATGCCTTCCGCGGCCGCGGGTCGGCGGCGGGCACGACGCCGAGGAGCACGTAGGTCGGCCTCCCCTCCCGCCGCTCGGCCGCGAACACCCACACCGTCAGGCGCTCTGCCGTCATGGTCTCGGCGATGTCGAACGCCGCGGCCCTGCTCGGGGTGGACCGCAGGCGGACGACGTCCCGCACCCCGCCGCCGGCGTCGCGCTCCGTCCGTCGTCCCTGGACCTCGTAAGTGATCACGCTCTGGTTCCCCTTCCGTGATGCGCGTGGCCGCACAGTCACAGATTGCAGTGGAACTACTGGCGATGCGAGGTCTCTCTGTGGAACTCTCACCGCTCAGCGATTCGCCGCTGTACGTTGCCGTGCGCGGCGCTCGCAGACCAGGGGCTCACCGTGAAACACTTCGGAGGTGGTCATGAGCGGGGGCGGATCCGTCGTCGTGCGACGACAACTCGGCTCGAAGCTGCGTCAGCTACGCCTGGCGTCCGGCAAGAAGGTCACCGACGTGATCGAGGCGGGCATCGCCAGCAAGGCCAAGATGTCCAGGATCGAGGCCGGTCAGGGACCGGTGAAGATGGCCGACATCCGTGCGCTGTGCTGGTTGTACGGCGCCGACCCCGCCACCACGGACGCCCTCGCGGCGTTGGCGCCGGGCACCCAGCAGGAGGACTGGTGGGAGGCCGATCCGGGTGTCGTGCCCGAGTGGTTCGGTCTGTACGCCGGTCTGGAGTCCACAGCGCGCGAGATCAGGTGCTTCGAGCCGCAGCTCGTGCACGGCTTGCTGCAGACCGAGGAGTACGCGCGAGCCGTCATCGGGGTACTCCCGGACCTGGCGCCCGAGATCATCGAGCAGCGGGTCCGGTTCCGGATGGAGCGACAGCAGCGGTCCATGGACGGCGTCACAGTGATCATGGGCGAGGGGGCGCTCCGGTTGGTGGCCGGATCGCCCGAGGTCATGGCCGCACAGCTGGAGAGCCTCCGATCGTCGGCCGCGGATGTGCGGGTCCTCCCGTTCCGGGCCGGACCATCGCCGCGACGCTCGTCGTGGGCGCTGCTCGCGTTCGAGGACGCCGACGACCCGTCCCTGGTCTACATCGAGGGCGACGGGATCGCTCGCTACCTCGACAAGCCCCACGACTGGGCCCACTACGAGCAGGTCTGGTCGATCTTGATGGACCGAGCGGTACCGATTGGAGAGTGGCCGACGTGACGACGCCATGGATCAAGGCATCCGCCAGCAACGAGGAAGGCTCGTGCGTCGAGATGCGGTCGCACGACGACATGATCGAGGTGCGGGACACCAAGGACCGCGGCGGCCCGGTGCTGCGGTTCACCCGCGCCGAGTTCGCCGCGTGGCTCGACGGCGCCCGCGGTCGCGAGTTCGACCACCTGCTGGACGGCGCCTGACGCGCCCCGCCGGTCAGGGCGCCGCGGTCGTCGGCTGCAGCACCGCCTCCACCAGCGCCTCGGACCGGAGGTGGGTGCCGGTCTGGTACTCGGGGTCGCGGACCATGTCCGCGAACGCCCGCCGGCTGGGGTAGCGGACCAGCAGCACCGCGTCCCAGGCCTGCCCGGACTCGGCCACCACGGGGGTGTGGCCGTAGCCGTAGTAGACGACCTCGGCGCCGAAGCGGGCCGAGGTCCGGTGGAAGTGCGCGATGTACTCGTCGTAGCGGGCGCGGCCGCCGTCGGCGAACCGCAGCAGGTTGAGCATGGTGACCGGCTGATCGGGGGCCTCGGCGAGGAAGGCCTTGAGGTCCGCGCCGGTGGGGTCGACGGCCATCGGCCCAGTCTGGGGGATCGCCCCCTGCTGCGGCATGTGATCGCCGTCCCGGCCGCGGCGGCACCGGGCCCGGCGGAGGTCTGTGTCGGACGTGTAACGGCGGGGCAGCCGTCACGATACGTAGACAGCCTTTCACTCGGCGGTGTCGGGTCAGCGACGTCACCGTGCAGCGCCAGATCGGTGAGGGCGTCACCGGCACCGCCGGCACCCTGGCCGACGACGGCACCCGCTGACCGTTCGGACCACCGGTGGCACCGCGACCCGCGACGGCGTTGCCAGGGGCTTGCGCCTCAAGCCGCATGAGACCCCAGAGTGGGCGCCGTGGAGGACAACCAGCTCTACCCCATCGGGGACGTGGCGCGCCGGACCGGGCTGAGCGTGAGCGCCATCCGGTACTACGCCGACGACGGCGTCATCGCGCCCACCGGCCACAACGACGCCGGTCACCGGCTCTACGACGTCGACGCCATCGCGCGGCTGGAGATCGTCCGCACGCTGCGCGAGCTCGGCGCGGGTCTGGACGACATCCGCCGGCTGCTGGCCGAGGAGACGACCCTGCGCGACCTGGCCACGACGCACCTGGCGCTCGTCGAGCGGCAGCTGCGCCACCTGCGCGCCCGGCGGGCCGTCCTGCGGACCGTCGCCGACCAGCACACCACGACCGAACGGGTGGCCCTCATGCACGACCTCGTCTCCATGTCCGACGACGACCGCAACCGGCTCCTCGACGAGTTCTGGGACGAGATCACCGACGGCCTCACCGTGCACCCCGCGTTCGTCGAGCACCTGCACCGGATGCGGCCCGACCTGCCGGAGGAACCGACCACCGAGCAGCTCCAGGCCTGGATCGCACTGGCCGACCTGGTGCGCGACGACGCCTTCCGCCGCGAGGTCCGCCGGTTCTTCCGCACCGCCTTCTCCTCGCCCCGGTCGCTCGAGCTGACCGCGCCCCGACGGCTGGACCTCATCGAGGAGTGCCGCCGGGTGCAGGTCGAGGCATGGGAGGCGCAGCGGGCCGGGCTGCCGCCGGACTCCCCGCGGGCGCAGGAGATCGCCGAGCGGCTGCTGGCCACGGTCGCCGAGCTCTTCGCCGACGCGAGCGGGGGCCCGCTCGGCGAGCCCGACATCGCCGAGCTGCGGCGCTCCATGGCTGCCCCCGACCCCGCCGGCGCCGCCCACCAGCAGGCCGATCGCGTGGTGTCGGAGTTCACCGACCTGCTGGGCACCTACATCTCACTGATGGCCACCATCAACCCGCCGCCGGAACCGGACCCGCAGGACCCGGGGGAGAGCGAGCAGTGGATCGCCGCGGCCCTCACCGCGTCCGGCCCGCGGCACGGGCCCGGACCGCGGCGCTGAGGTCCGGTCCGGAGGCGGCGGGCACCGACCGCCACGGCTCAGGGGAGCTCGACGACGATCTTGCCCCGCACCCCGCCCCGCTCCAGGGCCCGGTGCGCGCCGGCGATATCGGCCAGCGGGAACACGCGGTCGACCTGCGGGCGCAGCGCTCCGGACCGCACCCAGCGGCCGAGCTCGGCCAGGAGCGGGGTGGTCGGGTTGCCGCTGAAGAAGCGGACCCAGCGGCGCCGCCGCGGCGCGTGCGCCGCGATGAAGCCCAGCGAGCGGAGGGGGTGGTCGAGGTCGAACGCGATCGCGACCATCCGCCCGCTCGGGGTGAGTACCCGGCGGAAGGAGGGCAGGGCGCTGCCCACGGTGTCCAGCACGACGTCGAAGCGGCCCAGGTCGGCCGGGCCGCGGTAGTCGATCGCCTCGTCCGCGCCGAGCTCCGTGACCAGGTCGAGGTTGTCCGCGCCGGCCAGCCCGGTGACGTGCGCCCCCATGGCCTTGCCGAGCTGCACGGCGACGTAGCCGACCCCGCCGCTGGCCCCCCGCACGAGCAGCCGCTCGCCGGGCGCGAGGGCCGCCACGTCGCGCAGGGCGGTGATCGCCGTCGTCCCGACGGGCAGCGCGGCGGCCCGCACCGCGTCGAGCCCGGCCGGGACGTGGTCGAGCCGGCGGGCCGGCACGGCGACGTACTCCGCGGCCGATCCCATCGTCCGCCCGAGCAACCCCCAGACGAAGTCTCCCGCCGCGAACCTGCTGTTTCCGGGCTCGACCACCTCACCGGCCAGGTCGATCCCGATGCGCTTGGGGAACCGGTAGCCGCTGAACGGGCGCAGCCGCCCGGCGCGGAGCGCCAGCTCGCCCCCGTTGACCGACACCGCCCGCACCCGGACCAGTACCTCGCCCGGGCCGGGGCGCGGAACGGGAGCGGTGGTCACGGTCAGGACCTCGGGTGGGCCGTACCGGTCGAAGGTCGCGAGCCTCGTCGTCGTGGGAGTCGCCGTGGAAGCCATGGTCCACTTCTAGCAGCGGAAGCGGACGGTGCCTTCCACTTGACCTAAAGTGGGAGGCGTGCCGACAGCATTGCCTCGCTTGCGCGCGGACGCGGCGGCCAACCGCGCGCGGATCCTGGAGGTCGCGCGGGAGGCGTTCGCGGCCGAAGGGCTGGACGTCCCGATGACGGCGATCGCGCACCGCGCCGGCCTCGGCGTCGCGACGCTCTACCGCCGCTTCCCCACCAAGGAGGACCTGGTCGCGGAGGCCTTCACCGAACAGCTGGACGAGTGCGCCGGCCTGCTCGACGCCGCGCTCGCCGATCCCGATCCGTGGCGCGCGTTCTGCTGGATGGTCACGCAGCTGTGCGAGATGCAGGCCAGGGACCGGGGGTTCTCCGCGGCGTTCGTCACGGCCTCGCAGAGGACGACCGAGTTCGGCGCGCTGCGCGAGCGGGCCGAGCGGGGCTTCGCCGAGCTCGTCCGGCGCGCGCAGGAGGCGGGCGGCCTGCGCCGCGACTTCCACCCGGCCGACCTGTCGCTGATCCTGCTGGCCAACGGCGGCGTGCGGGCCGGGACGGCGGAGCTGACCGCGGCCGCGTCGCGCCGTCTCGTGGCCTACCTGCTGCAGGCGTTCCGGGCCGACGGCGCCGCCCCGCTGCCCCGACCCACCGCCGTCCCGCTCGACGCGGCCCTGCGCTGAGCCCCCGGCGTCACCCGCGCCGGTCGGTGAGCACCAGCGTGCTGCGCCCGCGGCCAGGCACGCGACCGCGACCGCGCTCGCGACCAGCAGCGGCTGGTCGACGACCACCATCCCGGCGGCCAGCAGCCACGCGTTCAACGGGCTGGTCCGGGTGTTCGCGGTGATGCCCGGGAACACGCCCCACGTCCGCAGGTCAGCGCAACCCCCACCACCGCGCTGGGCGCACGCAGGACTCCGGTCCGGTGGGTGATCCCCGCCCCGGCGGGTCGCTGCGCCGGTCGGACCACGGGCGAGGGCGGTCCTAGCCGAGCCGGACGTCGGTGGAGCGGGACTCGACGGCGTCCAGGGTGGCGAGGGCGGCGTCGTCGAGGGTGATCCCGCCGACCGCCAGGTTGGCGTCGAGGTGGTCGTGGTCGGCGGTGCCGGGGATGAGCAGGACGTTCGGGGCGCGGTGCAGCAGCCAGGCGAGGCCCACCTGGGCGGGCGTGACACCGAGGGAGTCGGCGACGACGTGGACGGCGGGCTCCTCGGTGACCTTGGGCAACCCCGCGAACGCCCCGCCGAGCGGGAAGAACGGCACCCACGCGACGCCCTCGGCCGCGCACAGCCCCAGCAGGTCGTCGTCGTCGCGGGCGACGAGGCTGTAGGCGTTCTGCACGCAGGCGATGCCGGCGGGCAGGGCGCGGCGCAGGCCGTCGGGGGTGACGCCGCTCAGGCCGATCGCGCCGACCTTGCCCTCGTCGCGCAGGGCGGTCATCACCGCGAGCTGGTCGTCGAGGTCGACCACCTGGTCGCCCTCGGGGCGCATCCCGGGGCCGGAGTCGAGCCGGCGGAGGTTGACCACCGCGAGGCGGTCGACGCCGAGGCTGCGCAGGTTGTCCTCGACGCTGGCGCGCAGCTCCTCGGGCCGCTGCGCGGTCCGCAGCGGCAGCCGCCCGCCGGGGTCGGGGTCGGCGCCGACCTTGGTGGCGACCATGACGTCGTCGGTGGGGCGCAGGGCTTCGCGGATCACGGCGTTGGCGAAGCCGAAGCCGTAGAACTCGGCGGTGTCGACGTGGTCCACGCCCGCGTCGACCGCGTGGCGCAGCAGGGCGACGGCCTCGTCGCGGCGGTCGTGCAGGCGGTCGAGCTGGGCCGCGCCGTAGCCGATCCGGGCGACGGCGCGGCCGGCGATCGCGGCGGTGCGGGTGGGAGTGCTGATGGCGGGTCTCCTCGGTGATCGGGACGAACGCTCGTGTTCGTCGCGTGGTCGACCCTCGTGCGTGGAATGACAGATGTCAATAGTTGTCAGTCAGTGTGCGCCAGTTCGCCTGACAGAGTTCGACATCTGTCAGGGCAGTGGCTTACGTTCGTGTCGGCGGGCCAGTGACGAGGAGACCGGATGCGCGCGGAGCCGCTCGACGCGGAGGCGATCGTGTCGGCCACCGAGGAGGTGCTGCGCCGCCACGGCCCGGACAAGGCCACCGTGGTCGACGTCGCACGGCTGCTGGGGGTGAGCCACGGCAGCGTCTACCGGCACTTCCCGTCCAAGGCGGCGCTGCGCGAGGCGGTGACCCGCCGCTGGCTCGACCGGGTGCGCGAGGACCTCGCCGCGGCGGCCGGGGACCCCGCGACGGCTCCTGCCGACCGGTTGCGAGGCCTGCTCGTCACGGTGTTCGCCGCGAAGTGGGCGAAGGCCCGCCAGGACCCGGAACTGTTCGCCACCTTCCAGGTGCTGGCCGCGGAGCACAGCGCGGTGTCGTCGGCCCACATCGCCTTCCTGCTCGACCGGATCCGCGCCGTCGTCGTCGACGGCATCGCCGACGGCGCATTCGCCGGGGGCGACCCGGAGGTGATCGCGCGAGCGGTCCTGAACGCGACCAGCCGCTTCCACGATCCGAGGCACGTCGCGGAATGGGGCTCCCCCGAGGTCGAAGCGGAGTCCGAGGGCGTCATCTCGCTCATCGTCGACGGTATCCGGGCACGCTGAGGTCCGCGTCCCCGCCGCCGGGGCCGCACCGCCCGGGGCGGCGACGGCTCACCCGGTGGGGGCCGGCTCGTCCGACGTCGTCCGGCGGGTGCTGAGCGCGACGAGCACCGACGCCGCGGTCAGCGCCACCCCGAACCAGACGGCGCTGGTGACGCCGAGGCCGTCGACGAGCAGGCCGGCCACGAAGGCGCCGATCGCGATGGAGGTGTTGTAGGCCAGCGTGTTGAGCGACATGGCGGCTTCGAAGGTCCCGGGTGCGGCGGCCTGCGTCATGGTGAGCTGGCTGAGCTGGGTGATGCCGTAGGAGATGCCCCAGAGGGCCAGCAGGACGACCGGGGCGACCTCGCCCCGGCCGACCGCGAGCAGCAGCAGGGTCGCCGCGAGTCCCGAGCCGCCGACGACGTAGCCGGTCCGCGGGCTCCTGGGCACCGTCCACCCGGCGATGGCGTTCCCGACGGCCCCGCCCACCCCGAAGACCACCAGGCACACCGTGATGAACGCGGGCGTGGCCGCTGCGCCGCCCTCCAGGAAGGGGCGGACGAACGTGTACGCCCCGAAGTGGCCGAGCACGAACAGCACGACGACGAGCAGGACGAGGCGCAGCCGCGCGTTCCGCCGCGGCAGCCCGAAGACCTCCCGGAGCGTCACGGTGTTCTGCGGGGGCAGCGACGGGACCGCCGCGGCGACCGCGAGGAGCGCCAGCACGCTGAGACCGGCCCAGATGAGGAACGTGCTCCGCCAATCCGTGACGCTCTCGACGACCGTGCCCAAGGGGATGCCCACGACGGCGGCCACCGAGATGCCGGACATCACGACGGCGGCCGCCCTGCTCGCGTGTCGTTCCGGGACGATGCGCATCGCCATGCTCACGCCGATGGCCCAGAACACGCCGCTGGCGAATCCGGTGACCAGCCGCGTGAGCAGCACCAGCGGGTAGTCCGGGGAGACGGCGGTGACCACGTTCCCCAGTGCCAGCACCGCCAGCAGCGCCGTCAGCAGCGCGCGCCGGTCGAGGCGCCTGGTCCAGGCCACGATGAACGGCGCGCCCAGTCCGGCCGAGATGCCGTACAGGGTGACCATCAGCGCGGCCGTCCCCGTCGACGTGCCCAGGCTGGTGCTCAACGGGGTGAGCAGGCCGATGGGCATCAGTTCGGTGGTGAGGAAGACGAAGAGGCTGGCCGTGATCGCCGCGACGCCCGACCAGCCCCTCCGGGTCGAGTACCGGCGCTCCTGCGTTTCCATGTGGTTCCTTCGTCCGCTGGGTGTCACCGGCGATTCCAGTCGAAGGCGAGCGATGAATCCAATACATGCTTGTCATCCCATCGATCTCGATGAACGATGAATCCGTGGAGCTCCAGCAGATGCGCTACGTCGTCGCCGTCGCGGAGACGAGCAGCTTCACCCGGGCCGCCGAGCGGTGCCTGGTCGTGCAGTCCGCCCTCAGCCACCAGATCGCGCGCCTGGAGCGGGAACTGGGCGCCCGGCTCTTCGAGCGCACCAGCCGCCGGGTGCGCCTCACGCCGGCCGGCGCCGCGTTCCTGCCCGCCGCCCGCCAGTGCCTGGACGCCGCCGAGCGCGCCGCCGCCGAGGTCGCCGCCGCGGTCGGCGAGGTGCGCGGGCGACTCGCCGTGGGCCTGATCTCCACGGTCGCCGCGATCGACGTCGCCGGCGCCCTGCGCGAGTTCCGCCGGCGGTACCCGCACGTGCGCATCAGCCTGCGCGTGCGGGCGAGCGAGGAACTCGTCGAGCAGGTGGAGCAGGGTGCGGTCGACGTGGCCTTCCTCGGGCTGCCGACCACGGCGCGGCCCCGCGGCGTCGACGCCCGCGAGCTCGCCCGCGACCGGCTCGTCGCGGTGGTCGCACCGGACCATCCCCTCGCCGGGGAACCGGCGGTCGACCTCCGCAGGCTCTCCACCGAGGTGTTCGTCGACCTGCCGGCCAGGACGGCCGGGCGCGCCCAGTCCGACCAGGCCTTCTCGGCCGCGGGCCTCAGCCGCGACGTCGCCTTCGAGGTGACCACCGCGCACCTCATCGCCCGGCTGGTCGAGCAGGGCCTGGGCGTCGCCATGCTCCCGTCCGCCTACGTCCCCCAGCTCACCGGCGTGACCACGGTCGAGGTCGTGGACGCACCGGTCCGGGTCGAGTACGCCGCCTGGAGCCGCGACGGCTGCTCGCCCGCGGCGACCGCCTTCCTCGCCGTCCTCGACATCCCCGTCGACCTCCCCGTCGCGCACGGCGCGGGCTGAGCCCGCGGCGGTCGGCGCACGAAGTCGCCGGTCGCCTGCCCACCGACTCCGCCACCCTGGTCCGCGGAGGCCGGGAGCGGCGGGTGGGAGCGGGTCATCACCGGCGACCTCGCGTCCGGCATCACCGACGACGAGCGGTGGCTGGTGCACCGGGTGCTCGACCGCGACCTGCGGCTGCTGAGCCTGGAGGAGCTGCGGGAGGCGGTGGCGATGCCGCTGTTCAGCGTCGAGCCCGGGGCGACCGTGGTGTACCACGCCCTGTTCCAGGACGTGGCGATCCTGCCCTGGGCCCGGCCGCGGTGGTCGGACTCGGACCCGGACTCGGACTCGGACTCGGACGGACCGTGATCGTCGGTCGCCGGTCCGAGGTGCGCGGCGGCGCCTCCCGTCCAGCAGGGTCGTGGCACGGGCCCGGCCGGGCCGCTCGGCGCCGCGTGGGGGAGGGGGCGTCCTACCGCGGCCGGTCCGGCCGGTCGGCCTCCGCGTCGAGCACCGCGAGCAGCCGGTCGAGGGTGCGGCAGGCCTCGTCGAACTCCGTCGCGCCGACGATGTCGCCCCAGCGGGTCTCGATCTCGGCCACCCGGTGCCCGGCCACGGCGAGCGCCTCGCGGCCGCGAGGGGTGGGCCGGATCAGCCGGGCGCGCCCGTCGGTGGGGTCGGGCACCCGCTCCAGGTAGCCGCGGCGCTGCAGGTCGTCGACCAGTTCGGCGGCCGCGGCCAGGCTGAGGTTGGCCCGGGCGGCCAGTGCGGTGAGCCGGATGCCGTCCACCCCGACGTTGCCGAACACCTGCAGGTGGGCCTCCCGGATGTCGCCGAACCCGCGTTCCTGCGCGACCTCGAAGACCTCCCGCCGGAACCGGTGCAGCAGCCGCACCAGCAGCTGTCCCACGGCCGGGCGGTCCTGCGGGAGCGGGCGGACCGGACTTGACGATGCCATGGCCCGGAATGATACTACGGAAGCCGAAACTTCGGATTCCGTAGTACTTGAGGAGACCAGCCGTGCCGACGAACCCCGCCACCACCGCATCGATCCCCACCGACGCCGGAGAGCTGCACGTCAGCACCGTCGGCAGTGGCCCGCCCGCGCTGCTGTGGCACAGCATGCTGATCGACTCCCGGCAGTGGGACCGCGTGCGGGACCGCCTCGGTGCCCACCGCACGCTGGTGCTGGTGGACGGGCCCGGCCACGGCCGCAGCGGTCGCCCGCCCCACGGCACCGACCTGGACACCTGCGCTGCCGCCGCGGTGCAGGTCCTCGACGCGCTGGGGTCGGCCGACGTCGACTGGGTCGGCAACGCCTGGGGCGGGCACGTGGGCCTGGCCTTCGCCGCCCGGCACCCCGACCGGGTGCGCACCCTGACCGCCGTGGCCGCCCCGCCCACGCCGCTGCCGCCCGCCCAGCACAAGCGGATCGCGCTGCTCGTGGCCGCCTACAAGGTCACCGGGGCCGCGCGCCCGCTGCGCGCGGCGGTCCAGGCCAGCCTGCTGAGCCCGGCGACCCGCGCCGACGACCCGGCCGCCGTCCAGCTGGTGGCCGACGCGTTCGCCGGGGCCGACCGCACCGGCCTGCACCGGGTGATGACGGCGATGATGTTGGAGCGCCCCGACCTGAGCGAGCGGCTGCCGCGCATCACCGCACCGACCCTGTTCGTGGCCGGCGGCGAGGACCCGATCTGGTCGCCGGAGCGGGCGGCGGCCGCGGCCGCGGCGATGCCGCGCGGTACGAGCGCGGCGATCGCCGGAGCCGGGCACCTGCCTCCGCTGGAGTCGCCGGAGGCCTTCGCCGAGCAGGTGCTGCGGCTCTGGGGCTGACGCGCGGGTGCGCCGATCCGGCCGGGCCGCGGCCCGCGGGCCGACCCGGTCGGCGAGCGGCTGGTCAGGTGGCCGCGCAGAGCGTCTCGCGCGCGGCCTCGACGACCTGCGCGGCGTCGGCCTCGGAGAGCCGGCGGTCGCCGGCGGTGAACCGCTCGACCGCGTTGGCGGCCGGCTTGTCCTCGGGCAGGCCGTTCTGCAGGCCGAAGCAGATGCTCTCGCCCCGGCCGACGGCCTGCTCGGGCTGCTCGGCCAGCGCCGGCTCGACCGCCGCGAGCCGCTCCACGAACTGCTGTTCCGGCGGAGTCAGGGGTCCGGTCGCGGGTCGGGCGGCGGTCGCGGCCGGGGCCGGCGGGGCGGGCGGGGCCTCGGCGGGGGTCGGCGCGGCGCCGGCGCAGCCGGCCGGCACGAGCGGGGGGAGGACGAGGGCGAGTCGCGGGGAGCGGGTCACTCCTGATCATCACCGAGTGTGAGCGACTGGTTACAGCCCGGCCCGCGGAGCGCAGCACCGGCTCGGCGGCGTGGTCGCGGACGTCGTCGGCACGGGCGAGCGGGAGGGGCGGGGAGCCGTCCGGAGCTATCCTGCGTCCGGGACGACTCGCAGGGTGCGACGGCCGCAGGGGGTGCCCGTGTTCGGCGTTGCAGTGGTGACCGCACTCGTGGCGGTGGTGGCGGTGGCCGCCGCCCTGCTGATCGGCAGGCCCGCCGACGCGCGGCGCATCGTCCGGCCGGCCGGGGCGGCGATCGTCGTCCTCACCGCCGGGCTGCTCGCGCCGTCCACGGTGCAGGACTCCGGCTCCGCGGCGATCTACCTGTTGGGTGTGCCCGTCGTCGCCGCCCTGCTCCCGCTGGCGGCTCCGCGGGTCGGCGTCGCGGCCCGGGTCGTCGACCTGCTCGCCGGTGCGGTCGTCGGCGGGTGGGGCCTGCTGCTGGCGCTGGGCATCGGCGTGGCGTTCCTGCCGGCCGGGTTGCTGTACCTCGCCGGCGCCGCGGTGGTGCCGGGCGACGGCAGGGCGCCCGCTGGGCACCGGACCGACGGCGTGGGCCGCGCCCGGTAGGTCGCGTCGACCGCGGGTGGCGCCCCGCGGATCGGGGCCGCCGACCCGCGACCGCACCGCCTACCCGCCGATCGGGGTGCGGTGCGCGGCCCGGGCGCGCCGGTACTCCGCGGCGGCCTCCGCCACCGCGGGGGCGGCGTCGCGGGGGAGCAGGACGCCGGCCTCGACGGCCCGCTGGGTGGCCGCCTCGAACCGCGCCAGGTAGCCGGCCTCGTCGCCGTAGAGCGCGTCGAGCTGTTCGGGGGTGAAGGGCCGGTTGGACCCGCGGAGCGCGCCGGCGAAGTCGGTGCTCACCGGGACCGAGCTGTTGGTGGCCACCGGGGCCTCGACCTGCGGCAGCCGGACCCCGCCGCGCGCGATGCCGTGCTCGTCGCGCACGACGGTCGGCTCGTCGCCGGCGAACTCGATCTTCGGCTGGCCGGGCGCCGGGGCGCCGCCCCCGGCCCAGCGGTTCAGGTGGTGCAGTGCGGCGTCGTAGTACGGCGTGATCGCGATGCGGTTCATCCGCTCGGACAGCGGCGGCGCGACGCCGAACTCGCGTTCGTACTTCCGGTTGCGCAGCGCCTGCGCCTGCACCGCGACGTGCGTGGTGCCCGCCGACTCCCAGGTGACGAAGCGGTCGGTGTCGGGCTGGCGCACGCCGTGGCAGGCGATCGCCTCCAGCTCGGAGTTGACCACCATCACCGGCACGTCGAGCTCGCGGAGCAGGTTGGCGCCGCGCGGCAGCCGGGCCGGGCCCGGGCCGGCGGCGGGGGACACGGTGCGGTCGCCGCCTTCGAGCGGGGCGCCGGCCCCGAAGTAGATCTGCAGCAGGAAGCCGTCGAACACGCGGCCGAGCGGGTGGATCGCGTTCACGTAGGTCGCCAGCCGGGCGGCGGACTGCGAGGCCCCCATGGCGATCACCCTGCGCACGTCGAGCCCGCCGAGCGGATCGACGCCCGAGGTGTCGCGGTCCGCGCCGACCGCGCGTCCGACCTGCGCGAAGATGTCGTAGGAGCACTCGTCGGCCGGGATGTCGAGCATCCCGTAGCGCTGCGGGTCCCAGGCGGCGAGGCCCTGCGGGTCGGCCGCGAAGCCGTGCACACCGACGCGCTGCGCGGTGGCGCCGACGAAGGCGTACCCGCCCTCCAGGATCTCCGGGGTCTCGCCGTGGAAGAGCTCGTAGCCCGCGGTGACGTTGTTCCAGCAGACGACCGCGGTGCCGTTGAACCGTCGCGGATCGGCGGGGCGGTAGACGAGCATCCGCGTGGTGAACGGCTGCGTGCCCTTCGGCTCGGCGTGCCACCGCCCGTCGCGACCCCACCCAGTGCCCTCTATCCGGCGGTAGGTGGTGGCGTCGCCGGAGAGGAAGAACTCCTCCTCGACGTAGCCGTGCTCGGCGAGGTCGACGACCGGCCGGCCGAAGGCCCAGCCGTGGTCACCACCGGTGACGGGTCCATCGATCATGGCTCTCCCTGGCTGACGGCGTTGTCGTCCACCAGGTTGACCGACCGGCGCCCGTCCGCAAAGCCCCGCCGATCACCGCGACGAGCCCCGCTCGGTGTCGATGCGGTAGCCGACGCCGGTCTCGGTGGCGATGATCGCGGGTTCGCCGAGGCGCTTGCGCAGGGCGGAGACGGTGATGCGCACGGCGTTGGTGAAGGGGTCGGCGTTCTCGTCCCACGCCCGCTCCAGGAGCTCCTCGGCGCTGACGACACCGCCCTCGGCGGCGACGAGCACGTCGAGCACGGCGAACTGCTTGCGGGTGAGCGCGACGTAGCGGCCGTCGCGGTGGACCTCGCGGCGGAACGGGTCCAGCCGCAGGCCGGCGATCTCCCGCACCGGTGGTCTGCTGTGCGCGCGCCTGCGCTCGAGCGCCCTGAGCCGCAGCACCAGCTCCCGCAGCGCGAACGGCTTCGTCAGGTAGTCGTCGGCACCGAGCCCGAACCCGGAGGCCTTGTCGTCGAGCCGGTCGGCGGCGGTGAGCATGAGGATGGGCGTGCCGCTGCCGGAGGCGACGATGCTCTCGGCGATCTCGTCGCCCGACGGGCCGGGGATGTCGCGGTCGAGGACGGCGATGTCGTAGGTGTTGACGCTCAGCAGCTCCAGGGCGGTGTCGCCGTCGCCGGCGATGTCGGCGGCGATCGCCTCCAGCCGCAGGCCGTCGCGGACGGCCTCGGCCAGGAAGGGCTCGTCCTCGACGATCAGCACCCGCATGCCCCCCATCCTCCCGACCGGGGCATATCGGCGGCGTATCAGGCCGCGACGTGCCGGTCCGGTGCGACCGGCGCGTCCGGGTGCCCCGCTCGCCGCACCATGACGACGTACAGGCCCCCGAAGACGACCACACCGAACACGGCGAGGGCCACGGCCAGCGGGACCGCGAGCGCGGCGTAGGTGCCGGTGAGCAGCAGCAGCGCGGGCACCCACCCCGTCACCCAGCCCTGGATCGCGCAGACCGCCCCGGTGTAGCGGCTCAGGCTCTCCCGCTTCAGGCCGAGCACCAGGAAGAACAGCAGCCACAGGAAGGCCCAGTGCAGCCAGATCACGCCGAAGCCGGGGTCGTCGAGCCGGGTGAAGTTCAGTCCGGAGTAGACCAGCGCGGAGACGAACACGAACAGGCAGAAGTAGCCCAGCCCGGTGCCGTCGAGGCCGAACGTCAGGTTCAACCCGACGTAGAGGTAGGTGAAGGCGAACAGGTAGAGCCCCGCCGCCGACAGGATCGTGTCGGCGTCGCCGTTCGCGGTGAAGATCAGGTATGTCGGGGTGATGATCTGCAGCGCGCCGACGAAGAAGTTCATCGGCGCGGCGGACGTCGCGTCCACCCAGCCCAGCAGCATCGCCCCGTTGATGAACAGCACGGCGCCGACGAACAGCAGTCCGACCGATCCCATGGCTCGTCCCTCTCTCGGGGTACACGGGTGATCGGTGACGGGCGCCGCGCTCGCGCCGCCCGTCACCGCAGGGGGCCCGGCGGTGCCGGGCGCCCGGAGTCGGTCAGGCCTTCGCCATCGGGACGCCCTGACCGGGGTCGACCTGCTGCGGCCCGTTCGCGCTCGGCCGCACGTCGATGTCGAAGATCGCGGTCGGGAGGTAGACCGTCGAGCACGAGTTCGGGATGTCGACCACGCCCGACAGGCGGCCCTCGATCGGCGCGGCGCCCAGGATCATGTAGGCCTGGATGGCGCTGTAGCCGAACTTCTGCAGGTAGTCGATGGCGTGCAGGCAGGCCCGCTGGTAGGACAGGTGCGAGTCGAGGTAGCGCTGCTCGCCCGAGAGCGTCACCGACGTGCCGGAGAACGCGAGCCACTGGTCGTAGCGGGGGTCGACGTTGCCCGGCATGAAGATCGCGTTCTCGCTGACCCCGTAGGTCGCCATCCCGCCCTTGATGACGTCGACGTGCAGGTCCATGAACCCGCCCATCTCGATCGCCCCGCAGAAGGTGATCTCGCCGTCGCCCTGGGAGAAGTGCAGGTCGCCCATCGAGAGCTTCGCGCCGTCGACGAAGACCGGGTAGAACACCCGCGAACCCTTGGTGAGGTTCTTGATGTCCTGGTTGCCGCCGTTCTCGCGCGGCGGTGCGGTGCGGGCGCCCTCCGCCGCGGCCCGGGTGAAGTCGTCGCCGCTCAGGCTGCCCAGGACCGCGGAGTCGGGGTTGGGGGGCAGCGCCAGCGGGGGCACCCGGTCCGGGTCGGTGTCGATGAGGGCCTGCTCGCGGGCGTTCCACCGGCCCAGCAGCTCCGCCGACGGGGCGGTGCCCATCAGCCCGGGGTGCACGATGCCGGTGAACGACACCCCCGGCACGTGCCGTGATGTCGCCTTCCCGCCCTGGAAGTCCCAGATGACCTTGTAGGCGTCCGGGAACTGCTCGGTCAGGAACCCGCCGCCGTTGCGGGTGGCGAAGACGCCGGTGTAGCCCCAGCCCTGGCCGGCGAGCGGCCCCGAGTCCTCCTGCGGGATCGGGCCGACGTCGAGGATGTCGACGATGAGCAGGTCGCCCGGCTCGGCGCCCTCGACGGCGATCGGGCCGGACAGCACGTGCACGCCGGCCAGCGGGGCGTTGAGGATGTCCTCGGCGGAGTCGTCGTTGTGGATCGCGCCGTCGAACCACTCGCGGCAGTGCACCCGGAAGCTGTCCCCGGGCTTGACGCGCACCTGCGCGGGGATGTCGGGGTGCCAGCGGTTGTGGCCGACGATGCGCTGCTCGGTGAACTTCTTCTCGGAGTCGAGCGGGAACACGAGCTCGGGCATGCGGGAGCACCTCTTCTCGGTGGCACGGTCGATCGCGGCCCGTCCGACGGACGGGCCGATGAGGACGCGGCCCCGGGGGGCCGGGATCGGGCTGGGATCAGGGGCGGGGGAGGTGGCGGGTGCGCGGGTCCAGCCGCGGCGCGGGTGCGGCGCGACCAGGGCGGGGTGCGCCCGGGATGGTCGACACGACGGCGGGCTCGGTCCGCGAGGCCTCGGTCCGGTCGATCAGGGCCATCCGGCCGCGGTCGGCGAGCCCCAGCATGGGCGCGGTGATCATCCGCGGCGCGGTCGCGCCGCAGGTCGGGCACGGGACCGTCGCCGGGGCGGTGCCGATCGGTCGGCGGACGTCGAGCGGGCCGTCGGCGTCGCAGCGGTACGTGTACGTCGCCATCGGGGGCCCCTCACGGTCGTCATCGGCCGGTGCGGAAACTATTTCTCAGGAAAGTACTTGTCGGGCGCGGGGGTGTCAACGGTCGGGTTGGATCAGAGCTGCTGGATGACATCCCAGGTCAGGCCGTCCGCGGCGGCCAGGAACACGCGCTGGCGCAGGTGGCGGTCGCGGACCTGGACGGTGCCGCGCGGGCTCTCGTAGGACAGCCCCTCGGCCACCGCCGTCATCGGCGGGACCTCCGCCGAGCCCGCCCGCCGCATGAGCGCCGTGAGCAGCCGCACGCCCTCGTAGCACGACTCGCCCAGGCTGTTGAGCACCGGCGCCTCGGCGCCGAAGCGGCGGAAGTACGCCGTCGCGAAGTCCAGGCTCGACGCCGTCGTGAGGTCCTCGAAGTAGCCCGCCGAGGTCATCAGCCCACGCGTGTTCTCCGCGCCGGAGGCGAGCAGCACGTTCTCGTCGATCAGCGAGCTGAACCGCAGCATGTCGCGGTCCAGGCCGAGCGCGCTGAACGCCCGGTTGAACTCGACGGCGTCGGCGCCGATCAGCAGCATCAGCACGGCGTCGCAGCCGCTGCGCTCCACGCGCCGCAGCACCGGCCCGAACTCGGTCGTGCCCAGCGGCACGTACACCTCGTCGCAGACCGTGCCGCCGATGCGGCGCAGGTAGCGCCGCGCCACCGCGGCCGAGCGGCGCGGCCAGACGTAGTCGTCGCCGACGATCGTCCACCGCCGGGCCCCGGCCGACGCGGCGAACCAGTCCAGCGCCGGGCCCAGCTGCAGGTCGGGCGTCTCGCCGGTGAGGAACACCCCGGGCCGGTGCTCACCGCCCTCGTACAGCGCGGTGTAGGCGTAGGGCACCCGGCCGTCGATAACCGGGGCGACGGCCTCGCGGACGGCCGAGATGTGCCAGCCCGTCACGGCCTCGACGGAGCCGGCCTTGAGCAGCGCGTCGACCTCGCGGGCCACCGTCGCCGGGGCGGCGCCGCCGTCGACCGGGACCAGGTTCAGCTCGCGGCCGAGCACGCCGCCCTCAGCGTTGATCTCCTCCACGGCCAGCGAGGCGCAGCTCTCGCACGACGGCCCGAAGATGCCCGCCGGCCCCTGCAACGGGATGACCAGCGCCATGTTCAACACGTCGCGGCTGCGGACGGGCGGCATCGTGAGATGCTGAGGGGCCTCGTAGCGGGCCATCCGGCCACGCTAGCCACATCCGCAGTTCGCGGACTGCTCCGTTCGGAGGACGGGTCGAGTGAGCGACGAATCGCTGCGCCTGCTCTCGCTCGTCGAACGTGCCGCGACCCAGCGCCTCGACGACGCCCTGCGCGCCGCCGGCGGCGACGTCGACCAGTGGCGCATCCTGTCGCTGCTCACGCAGCGGGGCGGCTGCCCGATGAGCGCGGTCGCCGAGCACGCCCTCCTGCTCGCCCCGAAGCTGTCCAAGCTCGTCGACCGGATGGTCTCGGCCAACCTCGTGCTGCGCCGCGTCGACGAGGAGGACCGCAGGCGCGTCCTGATCTTCGCCACCGCCCGCGGCCGACAGGCCCTGGCCGTGTGGGACGTCGCCGCGGCGACCGTGCGGGAGCAGTTCGGGGAGATCCTCGGCCCCGACACCGACGCGCTCGACGAGCTCCTGCGCCGGCTCTCGCACGGCCTGCGCTCCTCGGACGCCCCCACGGGCTGAGCGCGGCCTCAGGACTGCCGGGCCAGGATGCAGAACTCGTTGCCGGAGGGGTCGGCGAACACCCGCCAGGGGTGGTCGGACGGGTCGGAGAGCGCCGTGGCCCCCCGCTCCAGGACGCGTTCGACGATGTCGTGGTCGCCGGCGTCGGGGCGCACGTCGAGGTGCAGCAGGTTCTTCCCGCGGCTGGGCTCGGGCTCGGGGCAGAGCTCGAGCAGCGGGCCGACACCCGACGGGTGGCGCAGCGTCGTCGTCCCCGCCCGCGGTACCCAGTCGGTGATCTCGGCCCAGAACGCGGTGTCCCGGTCGGGATCGGCGCTGTCGAGCGGCAGCGCCGCGATGGGCCCGGTGGTGCCGCGGTAGACCTCGCGGTCCTCCATCACGCAGAAGGCGTTGCCGTCGGGATCGCTGAGCACCGTCCACGGCACCCCGCCCTGGCCGATGTCGGCGTGCTCGGCGCCGAGGTCGAGCAGCCGTTGCGCGACCTCCTGCTGGCGCGGTCCGCCGGCGAGGTCGAGGTGCAGGCGGGCCGGTGAGGTGGAGGGCGAGGCGACCCGCTGGAAGCACAGATCGAGGAACGCCTCGTCGCTGAGGTGCAGCCGGGCCTCGAAGAGGTCCGGCTCGTTCGTCATCGACTCCGCGCCGAGGGCGGCCGCCCAGAACCGGCCGAGCCGGTGGGGGTCACGGGCATCCCAGACGATGTTCTCGAGTCGCACCGGCGCCACTGTGCAGCGGGCGGGGCGTCGGTGCAACCGCGTCCAGCCCCGAGCCCGGCTCGTCCGATGCGCCCGCCCGGCCACACGGGCGCCTCGGCGACGGCGTCCCGCTGCACGCTGCTCACGCACACTCGCGGGCCCGGGCGAGCAGCAGGTCCCGCTCGCGCTCGTTGGCCGTGAGCCCGGCGGCCCGCTCGAACTCGGCCCTGGCCTCGGCCGCGCGGCCCAGCTTGGCCAGCAGGTCGCCGCGGACGCTCGGCAGCAGGTAGTAGTCGCGCAAGCGCCCGCCCAGCCCGTCGACCAGTTCCAGGGCGGCCGCCGGACCGTCGGCCATCGAGACGGCGACCGCGCGGTTCAGCTCGACGACCGGCGACGGCGCCACGCGGGCCTGCCCGCGGACAGGGGCGCAGCACGAGGAACACGTAGCCGGCCGCGGAGGGCGCTGGAGACCCGGACGTCGATCGCCGGGGTGGCCGGCTTGGTCAGCGTGTCCGCTCGGCGGGCCCGCCGGTCGCGCGGCTCCATCGCCGCCCTCACCCCTTCCGGCCGACGTCGCGGCGCATCGCCGGCCGGTCCTTCTTCCGGCGAGCGACCTCGGTGAACCCGGCCGCGACGAACGCGGACGCCATCCCGGTCATGGCGTTGTCCGCGCCGGCCTTCGTGCCCGGTGCCGGTTCGACGGGGAAGCCCTCGACCGTCCGCAGACCGTTCTCGGCGGCGAACGAGCACGCCGCCTCGATCATCCCGGCCTGCAGGCCCTGCCGGCGGTGGCTGCGCCGCACGTACAGGCAGGTGATCACCCAGACCGGCGTGTCGTCGAGCGCCTTGGTCACCGGCGAGCGCTGCAGGCGGGGGTACTCGGAGCGGTCACCGATCCCGACCCACCCGACCGGCTCGTCGTCGACGTAGCAGACCAGGCCGGGCGGCGGCTGCTGCTCGGCACGTGCCCGCAGCGCGCTCCTGTTCCCGCCGTCCCGGCCGGCCTCCCACTCGGCGAAGGACAGCCGCCAGTGCATGCACCAGCAGTCCCGGGCCCCGCCGTTCGATCCCATGACCTTCTCGAAGTCCGCCCAGGTCTGCGGCGTGAGGGGGGCCGCCGCGACGGTCGTCATGTCGCTGCTCCTTCGTCATCGGGACGGACGTCGAGGTCGTCCGATCCGGACCCCGGCCGGGACCGGATCGCCGTGGCCCACGCAGCGGATCCGCCCGCGGCCGACGGGCGCCGGTCGCGGTCGGAGCCTCGGGGGCAGCACCATCGAACGGCCGATGGTGGTGACGATAGTCGAGTTCGACCGCCTGCCACTGCTCGTCGGTCAACTCGTGCCTGCACACCACAACTCAAGATCAAACCAGGCCAGGCCGAACGGCTTCGAGGACGCTCCCTAGTACTCCAGCCGTAGATCGTTATGGCCAGTTGAGGGTTGCTTCCTGGCGCTGGTAGTGGCTGGTGCGGGCGCGGTGTTGGTGTCGTCGGCGCCAGCTCGACCAGGCTGTGGGGCAGGCCAGGGCG
>NZ_JAGSOV010000061.1 GCF_023898865.1 Pseudonocardia humida | reverse complement strand
CGCCGTCCGCGTCGAACTGCCAACCGTGGTACGGGCAGCGCAGCCCGCACGTGCCGTCGGGGCCGGCCTCGTTGCGCCCGAAGTACAGCGACGCGCCGCGGTGCGGGCAGTTCTCCTGGATCAGCCCGACCCGACCGGTGCCATCGCGGAAGGCGACCAGGTCCTCGCCGAACAGCCGGACCCGCACGGGGTCGCACTCGGGGGTGGGGACCTCGCTGACCAGCAGGGCCGGGGTCCAGTAGCGGCGCAGCAGCTCGCCCATCGGAGTGCCCGGCCCGACGCGGGTGAGCAGTGCGTTGTCGTTCTCGGAGAGCATCGTCGTCCTCCTCGGGCGGCCAGTGGGTCGAGCGTTACTCCCACCGGACGGTAGCTCCGGGTGCGACGATCGACAACAGATCGTTCACAGGTTCATTAGCAAAATTGTTAACGATTCGCGGCGACGGGGTTAGGCTGGCGGCTCCGGTCGGGCACCCAGAGTCGGAGGCTCCATGACCAGCGACACGACCGCCGCCACGCGCTGGCCGACGTCGGCCGCGGCTAGGGGGTCGGGTGCGCGTCGGCGCCGGTGACCAGCACCTTCACCGAGGTGTCCGGGTCGTTCTGGGTGCGGAACGCCTCGGCGATCCCGGTCAGCGGCAGCCGGTGGCTGATCAGCGGCGCGACCTGGGCGCGACCGGTGGCCAGCAGGTCGAGCGCGTCGCGGAAGTCCTGCGGGGTGACGTTGGCGCTGCCGCGCACGGTGACCTCCCGCTGCACCGCCAGCATCGCGTCGAAGGGGACCGTGCGGTGGTAGAGGGCGACCAGCACGACGGTGCCGCCCGGGGCGGTCGCGGCCACGGCGCGCTCGACCAGCGCGGGCGCCCCGCTGGCCTCGACCACCACGTCGACGCCTGCCGGGAGGTCGGCGGCGTCGGCCACCGGGACCAGCCCGAGCCGCTCGGCGACCGCGAGCCGCGCCGGCGAGCGGTCCAGCCCGAACACCGGGTCGGCCCCCGCGGCGCGCAGGGCCTGCCCGGCGTGCAGCCCGATCGGCCCCAGCCCGAGCACCAGCGCGGGTGCCCCGGCGCGCACCGGCGCCCGCCGCACCGCGTGCACGGCCACGGCGAGCGGCTCCACCAGCGCCCCGTGCTCGGTCGGCAGGTCGTCGGGCAGCCGGTGCACGTTGTGCCCGAGGCGGGCGTCGGGGATGCGCAGCCGTTCGGCGAACGCGCCGGGCAGGCCGAACGCGATGCTGCGGGTCGTCCACACCGCGCAGAGGTGGCCCAACCCGGCGCGGCACCGCCGGCAGGCGCCGCAGGGCTGGATGGGCAGCCCGGTCAGCCGGTCGCCGGGACGGATGCCGGTGACCTCGGCGCCGACGTCGAGCACGGTGCCGGCGAACTCGTGGCCCATGACGTGACCGGTCGGGTCGTCCGGGCCGGACGTCCAGGCGTGCAGGTCCGACCCGCACACCCCGCACGCGGCCACCTCGAGCAGCACGTCGCCCGGTCCGGCGCTCGGGTCGGGCACCTCCTCGACGTCGATCCGGCCCGCCCCTCGGAACACCCCGGCCCGCATGCCCACCTCCGCACCCCGCCCGACACCCCGGCGCCGACCCTACGGACGGCGGCAGCCGGGTGCGCGGGATTGCGCGGATCGTCAGGATTGCCGGCACCGGTCGCCCGACCCGGGCCCGGAGCCGGAGAAGGGCGGGATCGATGACGATCGTGCACGACGAGCCGCGGGCGGCGCCGGTGTACGGGGGGGG
This sequence comes from Pseudonocardia humida, assembly GCF_023898865.1. Lineage (GTDB taxonomy): Bacteria > Actinomycetota > Actinomycetes > Mycobacteriales > Pseudonocardiaceae > Pseudonocardia > Pseudonocardia humida. Next base: position 123,308 of record NZ_JAGSOV010000061.1, on the reverse strand, counting down.
GGGGCGCCCCGGTGACCCCCGCCGCCGCACGGCGGCGTGGGAAGGGGTGCTGGCCAGCACCCACGTCGGGTTCGATGTCCGGCTGCCCGAACCGGACGCGTTCACCGCGACGGTGTCGCGGCGCCGGTTCGGGGCGCTGAGCCTGGTCGAGTGCGACTGCGGCGCCTTCAGCGGCCGGCGGGGCAAGGCGGTGATGGGCGACGCGGGCGAGGGCAGCATCGGCCTGCAGATCGTGCGCCACGGCGCCGAGCAGGTGCTGCGCGGGCGGGCCGCGGGGCACACGCTGACCACCGGTGCGGTCGGGCTGTGGGACGGGACGCGGCCGGTCGACGTGGACGTTCCGGGCCCCTTCCGCAAGCGGACGGTGATCTTCCCGCGGGACCTGGTGCACGCCGTGAGCCCGCGGCTGGCCGACGTCGAGACGGTGCCGGCGCTGGCCGAGCGGCCCGGGACCGGGCTGCTGGTCCGCTACGTGGACGCGCTGTCCGAGGAGCTGCCCCGGCTGGACGAGCGCAGCGCGGGCGCCGCAGCGGACGTGCTGCTGGAGCTGGTGCGGGCGGTCGTCGAGCCGGACGCGGTGGACGCCAGGGCAGCCCGCCGCGAGGCGCTGCGGGCCCGCGCCCGCCGCTACATCCGGGCCAACCTCGCCGACCCGCGGCTGGGCCCGGCGGCCGTGGCCAGGGCGCTGGCGGTGTCGTTGCGCACGCTGCACGCGGCGTTCGCCGACACCGACGAGTCGGTCGCGGCGCTGGTGCGCCGGTCCCGGTTGGCCCGCTGCATGGAGGACCTGCTGGCGCCCACCGGCGGCACGGTCACCGAGATCGCGTTCCGCTGGGGGTTCACCGACCCCACGCACTTCTCGCACGTGTTCAAGCGCGAGTACGGGCACTCGCCGCGCGAGGCCCGCCGGAGCCGGCGCACCGACGGGATGCGGGCGGCCGGCGGTGCACGGATCGACGGTGCACGGATCGACGGTGCACGGATCGACAAGGAAGTGAGCGCACAGCCGCTGGCGTGACCCGGCCGCCGCGGCCGAGGCTCGGGGGACCCGGCGTCGAGGGCCGGGCCCGACGACCAGTGAGGACCGGTGAGCGCGATGCCGCTGCGCGGATCGCTGCGCCTGCTGTCCCACACCCCGCCCCGGGCGGAGCGGTGAGCGGTCCGGCGGACGCGGTCCGGGGGAGCGGCGGCGTCGAGGTGCGGATGCCGCGGCTGTCGGAGTCGATGGCCGAGGGGACCATCGTGTCCTGGCTGCACGAGCCCGGCGCCGAGGTGCGCCGCGGCACGGAGCTCGCCGAGATCGAGACCGACAAGGCCACCGTGTCGTTCGAGGCCGACGCGGACGGGGTGCTGGAGGTACTGGCCGAGGCCGGCGCCACGCTCGCGGTGGGCACGCCCATCGCCCGGCTGCTGCCGCCCGGCACCGCGCCGTCGGCCGCCGTGGACGATCCGACCCGCTCGGCGGCGGGTGCCACCACCACCGCCCCCGCCGAGCCGGCCGCTCCCCCCGCGACGGTGCCCGCAGGCGGGCGCCGGATACCCGGCCCGGACGGCATGGTCGCGGTGCCCGAGCGACCGCCCGCACGGGCGGCGGTCTCCCCGCTGGCCCGCCGCCGGGCCCGGGAGCTGGGCGTCGACCCGGCCGGGGTGGTCGGCACCGGCCCCACCGGCCGCGTGGTCCGCGCCGACGTCGAGGCCGCGGCGCGCTCCGCAGGCGGACCTTCCGCGGACGGCGGGGTCGTCGAGCGCACCCGGGTCCAGCGCGTCGCCGCCGAGCGGCTGGCCGCTGCGGGCGGTGTCCCCACCTTCGTGCTCACGGCCGACGTCGACATGACCGGCTGCGCCGAGCTGCGGGCGCGGATCGCCGAGGTCCCCGGGGCCGCCGTGCCCACGGTGACCGACCTGGTCGTCACCGCGGCCGGGCGGGCGCTGCGCGAGCACCCCGCGGTGAACGCCGAGTGGCGCGACGGGGAGGTGGTCGCCCACGAGCGGGTGCACGTCGGGATGGCGGTGGACACCCCCGACGGGCTGCTCGTCCCGACCGTCACCGACGCCGGCACCCGCAGCCTGTCCGCGGTCGCCGCGGCCACCCGCGACCTCGCCGCGCGGGCCCGGGCCGGCCGGTGCACGCCCGCCGAGCTGGGCGGAGCGACCTTCACCGTGTCGAACCTGGGTGCGTTCGGCGTCCGCGCGTTCACCGCGGTGGTCAACCCGCCGCAGGCCGCGATCCTGGCCGTGGGCGCCGCCCGCGACACCGCCGTCGTGCGCGAGGGCGCCGTGGTCGTGCGTTCGGTGATGACGGTGACGCTGACCTGCGACCACCGCGTCCTCGACGGGGCCACCGCCGCCCGGTTCCTCGCCCGGCTCACCGCCCTGCTCGATCTACCCCTCGCCCTGGTGCTCGACCCGCAGGAGGAGGTCCCATGACCGTCGACGTGCTCGGCTCGTACTGGACCACGGCCGGGCCGGTGGAGATCGGCACCGGCCGGGAGTGGAGCCTGTTCGGCTGGCCCGAGCGCTGCGCCGAGGCCGCCAGGGTCGGGATGCGCGGGCTCGGCCTGTGGCACGCCGACCTGGAGCACCTGCTGCAGACCCACAGCCCGGCCGAGCTGCGCTCGGTCTTCGTCGACCACGGGCTGGAGGTGCTGGAGCTGGAGTTCCTCAACGACTGGTTCGTCCCGCCCGGCGACCCCCGCCGCACCGCCTCCGACCAGCAGCGCGACCTGCTGTTCACCGCCGCGGCCGAGCTCGGGGCGCACCACATCAAGCTGGGCAACCTCAAGCGCACCGAGGCCGGGCTCGACCAGCTCACCACGGCCTTCGCCGAGCTGTGCGCGGACGCGGCCGGGCGCCACGGCGCGCCGCTGACCTACGAGCTGATGCCCTTCGACGTCAACGCCGGCTCGATCGAGGCGGTGGTGCGGATCGTGGGTGGCGCCGGCGCCGCCAACGGCGGGATCGCCCTGGACACCTGGCACCTGGGCAAGATGCGGATCGCGCCCGACGAGCTGGCCGCCATCCCGGCCGACCTGCTCGGCTACGTCGAGCTCAGCGACGGGATGCGCGCCGACATGCCCGACCACAGCGTGGAGACCACCCGGTTCCGCCGGCTGCCCGGCGAGGGCGAGTTCGACATCCCCGGCTACGTCCGGGCGCTGACCGGGCTGGGCTACCGCGGCCCGTGGGGCGTCGAGGTGCTCTCCGACGACCTGCGCGCCCTGCCGATGCCGGAGATGTTCCGGCGCACCGTCGAGACCACCCGCGCCCAGCTCGACCTGGCCGGCGCGGGCCAGGGAGGAACCCCGTGACCGATCCCGCCACCGATACCGCGTTCGACGGCCGGGGCCTGGGCACCGAGCGGCTGGTCGAGCTCTACCGGCAGATGGTGCGCATCCGCGAGTTCGAGGAGCGGGTCAAGCGGACCTTCGCCGAGCACCCGGGGGTGATCCGCGGGCACACCCACCTGGCCGACGGGGCCGAGGCCTCGATCGTCGGGTCGGTGGCCGCGCTGCGCCCCGGCGACCAGCTGACCGCCACCTACCGCTGCCACGGCTACCCGATCGCGCTGGGCAGCGACACCGCCGCGATGATGGCCGAGATCTACGGGCGCGCGACCGGCACCTGCGGGGGATACGGCGGCTCGATGCACCTGTGCGACCCCGAGCGCGGGTTCCTGGGCACCTCCGGCATCGTCGGCCAGGGCATCCCGCACGCCACCGGCGCGGCGTGGGCCGCGCAGATCCGCGGCGACCGGGACGTCGTCCTCGGCTTCTTCGGCGACGGCGCCAGCAAGCAGGGCGCGTTCCACGAGTCGCTCAACATCGCCGCGCTGTGGAAGCTGCCGGTGGTCTACGTCCTGGAGAACAACAGCTTCAGCGCGGGGGTGCGCACCGAGCAGGAGGACGCGAACGCCGCGGCAGGCGAGCCGCTGGCCACCAAGGCCAGGGCGTACTCGATGCCCGGCGTCACCGTCGACGGCGGCGACCCGCTGGCCGTGTACGACGCGCTGTCGGCGGCCGTCGCGCGGGCCCGGGCGGGGGAGGGACCGACGCTGGTGGAGTCGCGGGTCTACCGCCTCTCCGCGCACGGCAACTCGATCGCCCCACCGGGGGTGCCGCTGCACTACCCGGAGCACGAGGCGATCTCCCGGTTCGGGGCGGTCGAGGAGTACGAGGCGGCCAAGCGCGGCGACCCGGTGCCGCGCTTCCGGGCCGCGCTGGTCGCCGGGGGCGTGCTCAGCGACGCCCTGGCCCGCTCGATCCTCGCGGACGCCGCCGAGGAGATGCAGCACGCGGTCGACACCGCCCTGGCCGCCCCGTTCCCGGAGCCGGCGGCCGCACTGGAGCACGTGTACGCGGAGGCCCCGGCATGAGCACCCACGAGACCACCTACATCGGCGCCGTGATGGAGGCGATCGACCTGGAGATGGCCCGCGACGAGCGGGTGCTGCTGCTCGGGCAGAGCGTCGGCGGCCGGCCCGACGACCCGTTCGTGCAGCGCTACGGCGAGAACCGGGTGCGGGTCACCCCGATCTCGGAGACCGCCGAGATCGGGATGGCCGTCGGCGCCGCGCTGGCCGGGATGCGCCCGGTCGTGGACGCCACGATGGCGGAGTTCCTGCTGGTCGCCATGGACCAGGTGGTCAACGAGGGCAACCGGTTCCACCACATGAGCGGCGGGCGGGTGCGGGTGCCGATGGTGCTCAAGGCCGGCTACGGGTTCACCGCGGGCTGGGCCGGGCAGCACACCGGCTCGATCTACGGGATGTTCATGGGCGTGCCCGGGCTGAAGGTCGCCCTGCCGTCCACCCCGGCCGACGCCAAGGGGCTGATGGCCAGCGCGATCCGCGACGACAACCCGGTGCTGTTCCTGCACCACTACCTGCTGACCCTGGACCGCGGTGAGGTGCCCGACGGCGAGCACCTGGTGCCCTTCGGGCAGGCCGTGATCCGCCGGCCGGGCGCCGACGTCACGCTGGTGGCCACCGGCTGGACCGTGCCGATGGCCCTGGCGGCGGCCGCGACGCTGGCCGCCGACGGCATCGAGGCCGAGGTGATCGACCCGCGCACGATCGCCCCGCTGGACACCGCCACCGTGCTGGCCTCGGTGCGGCGCACCGGGCGGCTGGTGCTGGTCGACCAGGCCACCCGGCACGCCTCGGTCTCCGCGGTGCTCGCCGCCGAGGTGGCCGAGGCCGGGTTCGACGCGCTGCGCGCTCCGATCGTGCAGGTCACCGGGCTGGACGCGGGGATCGCCTACAGCCGGCCGATGGAGGAGCACGTGCTGCCCGACGAGGCGAAGGTCGTCGCCGCGGTGCGCCGAGTCGTCGAATACTCCGGGACCCGGGTCTGAGCGTGGACGCCGAGCAGACCCGCGCGGTGCTGGCCACGATGTGGCGCATCCGGGCGTTCGAGGAGCGCGTCGGGCAGCTCAAGCGGGCCGACGAGGTGCACGGGCTGATCCACCTCTCGATCGGCCAGGAGGGCGTCGCCGCCGCAGTCTGCGGGCAGTTGCGCACCGACGACGCCGTCTACAGCGGGCACCGGGCCCACGGCCACGCGCTGGCCAAGGGCGCGCCGATGACGCGCGCGCTGGCCGAGCTGATGGGCCGCCGCGACGGGCTGTGCCGGGGGATGGGCGGGTCGATGCACCTGGTCGACGTCGAGCACGGGTTCCTGGGCGCCACCGGGGTGGTGGGCGGCAACATCCCGCTGGCCCTGGGCACCGCGCTGGCGCTGCACGCCGCCGGCCGCGACGCGGTGGCGGTGGTGTTCTTCGGCGACGGCGCGGTGCAGGCCGGCCTGTTCGCCGAGTCGGTCAACCTGGCCGCGCTGTGGCGGCTGCCGGTGCTGCTCGTCTGCGAGAACAACGGCTTCGCCGAGTTCAGCCCGCGCTCGGCGCACACCCCGGTGGAGCGGGTCCGCGACGTGGTCGCCCCCTACGGCCTGGTCGGGGGAACCGTGGACGGCAACGACGTCGACGCCGTGTGGGCCGCCGTGGCCGGGCTGCTCCCGGCGGTGCGGGCGGGGGAGGGGCCGGCGCTGCTGGAGTGCCTGACCCACCGGCTGCGCGGGCACTACGAGGGCGACCCCGACCGCTACCGGGAGGCCGTGTCGTCGGCCGAGTGGCGCGAGCGCGACCCCATCGCGCGCCTGCAGCGGGCGGCGACCGGTGACGGTCGCCTCGACCCGGACGAGCTGCCCGGGTTCGAGCGAACCGCCCGCGACCAGGTGGAGCGGGCCGTGCTGGCGGCCCGGGAGAGCCCGTTCCCCGACGCCGCCCTGGCCGCGTCGCTGGCCTACCGGCGATGACCGGCCCGACGACGTCCACGACCTACGCCCGGGCCATCGGCTCGGCGCTGGCCACCGCCATGCGCGCGGACCCGTCGGTGGTGGTGCTGGGCGAGGACGTCTCGGTGGGCGGACCGTTCACCGTCACCACCGGTCTGGCCGAGGAGTTCGGCGTCGGTCGGGTGCTGGACACCCCGATCAGTGAAGCCGCGATCTGCGGTGTCGCGATCGGCGCCGCCCAGTCCGGGCTGCGCCCGGTGCTGGAGATCATGTACGTGGACTTCCTGACCCTGGCCCTGGACCAGCTGGTCAACCAGGCCGCGAAGGCCCGGTTCATGTCCGGCGGCCAGCTCGGCGTGCCGATGGTGCTACGCACCCAGGGCGGGGCCGGGCAGCGGGGCGCGGCGCAGCACTCGCAGAGCCTGGAGAGCTGGCTGTGCCACGTGCCCGGGCTGAAGGTGGTGATGCCGAGCCGGGCCGTGGACGCGGCCGGCCTGCTGGCCTCGGCGATCGCCGACCCGGACCCGGTGGTCGTGGTGGAGAACAAGATCCTCTACCCGCGCAGGGAGCAGGTGCCCGAGGTCGTCGAGCCGGTGCCGATCGGCGTGGCGGCGACCCTGCGGCCGGGCCGGGACGTGACGGTGCTGGCGATGTCGCGGATGGTGTCGGAGTCGCTGGCCGCGGCCGACCGGCTGGCCGCGGAGGGCATCGAGGTGGAGGTCGTCGACCCGCGCACGCTGGTCCCGCTGGACCTGCCCGCGGTGCTCGACTCGGTGCGCCGCACCCACCACCTGGTAGTCGCGCACGAGGCCGTCGTCCACGGCGGGTTCGGCGCGGAGATCGCCGCCACGGTGCACAAAGCGGCGTTCGACGACCTCGACGCCCCGGTCGAACGGATCGGGGCGCCGTTCCAGCCGATCCCGCTCAGCCCCGGCCTGGAGGACGCCTACCTGCCCGACGCCGCCTCGGTCGTGGCGGCCGTGCGGCGCGTGCTGGGGCGCTGATACGCACGCCGGCCCGCCGCTGATGGCTGTCCTACTAGGGACCGAACGTCGTCGGGTCGGTCATCACCTCGACGAGGGTGGGGTGGTCGACCGTGCGAGCGGCGTCGAGGCACTCCCGGAGATCGGCGAGGCTGTCGACCCGCCGACCGGGGACGCCGAACGCGGTGCTGACGTCGGCGATCCGGGGGCCTGCGATGTCCACGCCGGGGTAGCGCTGCCGCGCGACCGCCTCGCCACCGTAGCGTCGCAGCGCCGCGCCGACGGCGGCGTAGCTCTGGTTGTTCATGACCACGTAGGTGACGGGCAGGCCGCCGCGGGCCGCCGACCACAGGGCCGGCAGGCCGAACTGGAACACGCCGTCGCCGAGCACCGCCGCGACGTGCCGGTGCGGCATGCCCATCGCGACGCCGAGCGCGGCGCCCATCCCCCAACCGAGCGAGCCCGACGTCGAGACGAAGTAGTCGTCGCCGGTGTGCTGGTGCGCCCGTTGCTGCAGGATCCCGCCCGCGGTCGTGGCGTCGCCGACGATGGCCGAGCCGCGCAGCGAGTCGGTGATGACGTCGACGACGTCGGCGGGCTGGAGCGGGCCGCCCGACGCCGACGGGGCGCGGGGCGCGGCCGGCGCGGCCGGTGGGACCTCGCGCGGCGGGACCGGGGGCAGTGCTTTGGACAGTGCGGTGGACAGCGCCTCCAGCACCAGTCGCTGATCGCCGATCAGGGCCGCGTCGACGCCGTAGATCATGCCGACGTGCCTGGGGTCGGTGTGGCTGTGCACGACCGGCACCCCGGTCGGCAGCGGGGGGACGCGGGCGGGTTCGAACTCGTTGAACACGCGGGCGCCCAGGAAGGCGAGGAGGTCGGCCCGGCGCACCAGTGGGTGCCCCACCTCGTACTGGCCGCGGAAGTGGGGGTGGTCGGTGGGGAAGCCGGGGCGCTCGAACCCGCGCCGGTCCTCGTGCAGGACCGGCGCCCCGAGCCGTTCGGAGAGGCTCACCAGCTCGTCGACAGCACCGACGCGGGCGAGCTCGCCGCCGGCGACGAGGACGGGCCGCTCGGCGGCGGCGAGCAGGTCGGCCGCGGCCCGGACGGCGTCGGGAGCCGGCCGCACCCGCGAGTCGAACCGGTAGGCCGCCGCGTCGGGTACGCCGACATCGGCGGTGCTCTCCATCAGGTCCTGGCTCAGCGCCACCCAGACCGGACCCGCCGGCTCCGTCACGGCCGTGCGGAAGGCGCGGTTGACGTCCTCGGGGATCGCCTGGGCGGTGAGCGACTGCCAGTCGGACTTCACGTACTGGTGCACGAGGTCGCGCATGCGGCGGGCGGTGGTGAAGCCCTCCCTGGCCTGGATCGACGACGGTTTGATCCCGTTGAGCACGACGACGGGGGAGTAGGCCAGCTGGGCGGCGCCCAGATTGCTGAGTCCATTGGTCAGTCCGACGTTCGCGTGCAGGTAGGCCACGGTGGGACGGCGGGTGACCCGGGCCAGGCCGTCGGCCATCGACACCGCGACGCCCTCGTGGGTGGTGAGCACCAGCTCGACGTCCTCGCGCAGGACCAGTGCGTCCAGCACGGCGGCCTCGGTGCTGCCCGGGCAGGTGAACAGCCGGTCCACACCCCAGTCGTTGATCACGTCGAGCAGGGCCTCGGCGGGTCGGGGCATGGTCGGGGTCTCCTCGCGCGGACGGTCAGGACGAGGTGGTGACGAGCTCCATCAGGTGGCGGCGCAGGCGGCCGAACGCCTCGCTCGACCGCGTGCCGAGCTGGGTGCGCGGCCGCTCCAGCGGCACGTCGACGATCTCCTGGACGCGGCTAGGGGCCCCGGTGAGGACGACGATCCGGTCGGCGAGGTACACCGCCTCGTCGATGTCGTGGGTGACGAGCACGACGGTGATGTCGAGCTCGCGGCGCACCTCGAGGATCAGGTCCTCCAGGTCGAAGCGCGTCTGGGCGTCGACCGAGGCGAACGGCTCGTCCATGAGCAGCATGTCCGGCTGCTGGGCGAGCGCCCGGGCGATCGCCACGCGCTGCTGCATGCCGCCGGAGAGCTGCCACGGGTAGCTGCGGCCGACGTCGCCGAGCCGGACGGCGTGCAGCACCTCCTGGATCCGCGCCTCCCGCTGCTGCTTCCCGACGCCCGCGACCCGCAGCGGCACCGCGACGTTGCGGTTGACGGTGAGCCACGGGAACAGGGAGCGGCTGTAGTCCTGGAAGACGACGCTCAGCCGGTCGGGGACCGCCCGCAGCGGCGTGCCCTCGAACCGGACCTCGCCCGACGTCGGCACGAGCAGCCCGCTGAGGCAGCGCAGCAGCGTCGTCTTGCCCGCGCCGCTGGGCCCGACCACGCAGACGAACTCGCCCTTGGCCACGTCGAAGGACACCTCGGCGATGGCGAGGTTCTCCCTCGACGTCCCGGCGTCGTAGGCCTTCGCGAGGGTGCGGACCGACAGCACCGGGTCGCCGGCCCGCTCCGACGCCGCGACCGACGGGTCGGGGCGGGCCACCTCTGGTCGCGGCAACGGCTCAACCCTTCCGCTCGACGGCGCGAGCGCCGATGTACCAGGCCAGCACGACGCGCTCGACGGCGATGAAGACGACCGTCAGGACGCTCCCGACCAGGGCGAGGACGATGATCCCCGTCCACATCTCGGTGATGGCGAAGCGCTGCTGCGCCTCCAGGATGAAGAAGCCGATGCCCGACTGCGACGCGATCAGCTCGCTGACCACCATCATGATCACCGCGACCTGCAGGCTGTGCCGCAGCCCGGCCATGATCTGGGGCATCGCCGCGGGCACCACGACGGTCCGGACCGTCCGGAGCGCGGACATGTGCAGGACCTTCGCCGTGTCGAGCTTGAGCGGGTCGACGCCGCGCATCCCGTCCAGGGTGTTGAGCATCGTCGGCCACACCGCGGCCAGCACGATGATGGTGATCTTCATCGCCGATCCGATGCCCATGATCGCCACGATCGCGGGCAGCAGCGCCGCCGTCGGGATCACGTAGACGAAGTACAGCACGGGGGACACCGCGTCCCCGATGCGGCGGAACTTCCACAGCAGCGCGCCGACGCCGACGCCGACGAGCCCGGCGACGGTGTAGCCGACGGCGAAGTGGCCCAGGCTCGACCACAGCTCGCGCCGGGCGTCACCCACGATCCACAGGGCGTGCAGGCGTTCCAGGATGCGCTGCAGCGGTGGGAAGAACGTCGACGTGCTGTCCGCGGAGAGCACCCACCAGAGCACCAGGATCGCGGCGGAGAACCACAGCCGCCAGACGTTCGACCAGACCCACCGCAGCGCGACCGCACCGGTCATCGCCTCACGCCCCCGTCGGCGCGAGGTTGCGCTGGCTCTCGTGCCAATGCAGGACACGGCGCTCGAGCCGGGCGAACGCGCTGGTCACGACCACCCCGGCCACCCCGGTGACGAGGATGAGCGCGTACGTCGCCGGCAGCCGCTGCGGACCGGCGTTCACCGACGTGAGGATGCTCAGGCCCAGGCCCTTCGCGCCGCCGATGAGCTCGGCGATGATCGTCAGGATCAACCCGACGGCCGCGGCGACCCGCAGGCCGGTCGCGATGAACGGCGCGGCACTGGGCAGGGTCACGCCGACGAACCGGCGCACCCCCCGCAGCCGCAGGACGACGGCCGTGTCCCGCACGACCGGGTCCACGGCGCGGACCCCGTAGATGACCTGGATGGTCAGCGGCCAGAACACCCCGAACGCGACGAGGAAGACCTTCATCTGCAGCGTGGCGCCCCAGACGACGATGGCCAGCGGCAGGATCGCGATGACCGGGACCGTCTTCAGGAACTCGACGACGGGGATGACGCTGAGGTAGGCGAAGCGGTTCAGGCCGAGCAGGGTGCCCACCAGGACCGCCAGCGAGCCGCCGATCGCCAGGCCGGTCGCCCAGCCCCGGACGGTGTTCCAGAGCGCGGTCCAGAGGTCGGCGGACAGCAGTTGGCGCGCCAGCTCCGCCATCGTGTCCGTCATGCTCGGGAACGAGCTCGCGTCCAGCGATCCGGACGCGCTGAGGTACTCCCATCCGGCGAGCACGGCGGCGACGACCAGCAGCCGCGCCGCGATCGGCGACCAGCGCCTCTCGACTCCGTCGCTGCTGGGGCCCACGTCATCGCTCCCGGTCCGGGCCTATCCCTGCGGCTGCCAGACGACGTCGGCCGGGTCGACGCTGCTGTCGATCGCACCCTGCGCGCGCATCAGGTCCTGGATGGTCGTGATCGAGTCCAGGTTGATCTCGGGGACGTAGTTGCTCGGGATGATCTGCGCCTGTGCCTGCTCCGGGGTGAGCTGGAGGTGCTCGACCAGGGTCGCCTTCGCCTCGTCCTCGTGCTGTCCGGCGTAGGTGATCGCCTCCGTCATGGTCTCCTGGAAGGCGCGGGCGAGCTCCGGGTTGTCGGCGAGGAAGCGGTCCGTCGCGGCGTAGCAGTAGATCGTCCCGGTCGGGAACAACTGCGAGCTCGGGTTGGCCAGGGTCACCGCACCGGCGTCGAGCGCGGTCTCCACGTACGGCGAGGTGATCACCGCGGCGTCGACCCGCCCGTCGGCGAGGGCCTGCGGCATCTGCGGGAAGGGCATCGCGACGTACTCGGTGCCGGTGGCGCCGGCGTCCTCGATGAGCTTCTTGGCGCCGATCAGGTTGATGCTGGCCAGTTGCACGACGGCCACCGTGCGGCCGGACAGGTCGTCGAGGGAGTCGATGCCGCTGCCGGCCGCGGCGACCAGCGCGCTGGAGTCGCGGTCCGGGCTGACCTGACCGTCGACGGGGCTCACGCACTTGATCGGGGTGCCTTCGCGGTTGGCGTTGATGAGCACCGGTGTGGTGACGAAGCCGAACTCGGCCTGCTCGGCGACCAGCGAGGCCACGACGGGGATGGGCGAGGCCGCGGGCTCCACGGTCACGCTCAGCCCGCGCTCGGCGAACATCCCGCGCTCCATGGCCAGGAAGAGCACCGCGTTCGGGCTGAACGGGACGATGCCCACCGTCACCTCGGTCAGCTCGGTCCCGTCGGGGGCGGTGGCCGCCTCACCGCCGCAGGCTGCCGCGGCGACCGCCACAGCGGCCAATACGCACGGCATCAGGCGGTTGCGCATGTCGGCCTCCCGAGGTCGTCCACCGCGGATGGGGTGTCGGGTGCCAGGTGCCGTGTCGACGCCGACCCCGCAACCTCCCGCTCCCGTCGTGGCGAAGCGAGATGCGGGTCACACTAGGGTCGCGGCAGGAGAGATGTCCACGCATGCGGACTCATGTGAGGACTAGTTCCGCTCTGTCGAACGATCGCCCGCACGCCGGGCATGCACGGGCTGCGGTCGACATCGCAGGATGGAGCGGGTGTCGCAGCCATGGCTGGGTTCTCGCAGCGCGCGGGCGGGCTGCGAGAACACCGCTGGGTTTGCGAGGTGACCGAGCTACTCGGGCGCGCGCAGCCGCTCCAGCACCATCTCGGCGCCGCGCTGCACGGCCGGGGCGAACGCGCGGATCCCGTCCAGGCTGGTCACCCGGCTGCTCGGGGCGGCCACGCCCAGCCCGGCAAGGGGCTGGCCGACGGTGTCGCGCAGCGCCGCCGCGACCGCGCACACCCCGTCGGTGCTCTCCTCCCAGTTCAGCGCGTAGCCCTGGGCCCGGACGACCGCGATCTCGGCCCGGAGCGCGGCGACCTCGGTGAGGGCGGCGGAGGTGGTGGCGGGCGGCAACTCGTCACCGGGGTAGCGCCGGTCCAGTTCGGCGTCGGGCAGCCCGGCCAGGATGGCCTTGCCGACCGCGGACGCGTGCGCGGGCCGGACCACCCCGATGCGGTTGCCGACCCGGACCGAGCGCGGGCTCTCGACGCAGTCCAGGAAGCGCACCATCGTCCCCTCCAGCACGGCGAGGCTCGCGGTCTCCTGGGTCATCTGCTGGATCTGCTCGAGCACGGGGCGGGCGACGCGGCGGATGTCGATGCGGCTCACCGCGGCCAGGCCGATCTCGTACAGCGCCGGACCCGGCCGGTACGCCCCGTTGGGGCGGTCCTGCATCACGAAGCCCCGCCTGCGCAGTGCCGTCAGGAGGCGATGCGCGGTCGAGCGGGCGACCCCGAGCAGGTCGGCCGCCTCGGCCACGCGCAACGCCTGGTGCTCCCCGACGAGTTGCAGCAGCCACAGCGCGTTGTCCACAGACGTCGACGTCGCGCCGTCGAGGGCCGGAGCGGCAGGCGTCCTGCGGCGACGCGGATTCGACATGGGGGAATTCTAGGTGAGTTCCTTCGTGGGATGCGGAATCGTAGCTAGCCTGCTGCATGGCGCGGCCCCGCGGGTCGGTCGCGATCAGGGGGATCCATGACGGACGGGCACCGGGTGGTGATCGTGGGGGCCGGCCCGGTCGGTGCCGGGCTCGCGCTCGAGTTGGGGTTGCGCGGTGTGCGGTGCGCGCTGGTGGAGCGGCGGACCGGGCTCGGCACCATCCCCAAGGGGCAGAACCTGACCCAGCGCAGTTTCGAGCACTTCCGGTCGTGGGGTGTGGCCGAGCGGGTGCGGGCCGCGGCGGTGATGCCGCCGGGGTGTCCCACCGGGATGGTGACGGTGTACGGGGACCTGCTGGCCGAGCACTGGCTGGCTCCGCCCGGCCGCGAGGCGATGAGCGCCTACTACGCGCAGGCGAACGGGCGGCTGCCGCAGTACCGCACCGAGCGGGTGCTGCGCGAGCGGATCGCGGAGGTCGATCCGATCGACGCCCTCCTCGGTTGGCGCGCCGTCGAGACCGGCCAGGACGCCGACGGCGTCCGGGTGCTCGTCGAGAAGGAGGGGGAGCGGAAGGTCCTGCGGGGCGACTTCCTCGTCGGCTGCGACGGCGGCCGCTCGCTGGTGCGCGAGCACGGCGGCATCGCGCGGCACGGCACCGACTTCGACGCGCTGATGGCGCTGGTGGTGTTCCGGTCGCCGGAGCTGGACCGGGTCCTGCGACGGTTCCCCGAGCAGGCGACCTACCGGGTCATGCATCCGGACCTGCGGGGCTTCTGGCGGTTCTTCGGCCGCGTCGATCCGGCGAGCGGGTTCTTCTTCCACGCCCCGGTGCCCCGCTCCGCCGCGGCCGACCTGGACGTCCGGCGGGTCCTGCACGAGGCCGCCGGCTTCGAGTTCGCCTGCGACATCGAGCACACGGGCCTGTGGGACCTGCGGGTCCGGATCGCCGACAGCTACCGGTCGGGGCGGGTGTTCCTGGCCGGCGACGCCGCGCACACCCACCCGCCCTACGGCGGGTTCGGGCTCAACACCGGGCTGGAGGACGCGGTCAACCTCGGGTGGAAGCTGTCGGCGGTGCTCGACGGCTGGGCGGGCGACGCCCTGCTCGACTCCTACACCGCAGAGCGCCGGGCCGTCGTCGACGACATGGCCGAGAACGTCATCGCCGCGACGATCCGGCAGGAGGCGGCGTTCCTCGAGGCGCACGACCCCGGGCGGGACGGGGACGGCTTCGGGGCGGGTCTGCGGACGCTGCTCGGCGAGACCGCGGCCCGGCTGCGTGAGGTCGAGCCGCACTACGAGGGCTCCCCGGTGGTGTTCGGCCCGGCCGGCGGCGCGAGCGGGGCCAGGGGTGCGCACTCGTTCGCCGCGCGGGCGGGACACCACCTCGCGCCCGGGCCGCTGCCGGACGGCCGCGACGTCTTCGACGAGCTGGGCAGGGGCTTCACCCTGCTGGCCCTGGACGCCGACCCGACCGGCTTCGCCGCGGCGGCCGAGGCCCTGCGGCTCCCGCTGACCGTCGTCAGGGGCACCGGCGATGGGCCACTCGGGCGGTACGGGGCGCGGCTGGTCCTGGTCCGGCCGGATCAGTACGTGGCGTGGGCGGGCGACGAGGCGCCGGCGGACCCGCCCGGGATCCTGCGCCGGGTGGCGGGCAGGGATGGCAACGGCTCACTGCCCACCCTTGCCGAGGGCGGAAACCGATGACCACGGCAACCCCGGGCAACGGGGTCGTGGTCGCGGGACGGACAGTCTCGACGGGCGCGCAGCGGCGTCCCGGTCGGGGGCTCACGGCCGCCGGGGTCGGTAGCGCACGTTGACCTCGGCAGTCGGGTCCGGGACGCACATCCGGTCGAGCCTGATCGGTGCGGCGCCGGGATTGTCGTAGAGGCGGATCCCGTCGCCGAGCAGGATCGGCGCGATGTGCAGGTCGATCTCGTCGATGAGACCGAGCTCGAGGAGCTGGCGGCCGATGTCCGCCGAGAACACCTCCACGTTCTTGCCGGCGGCGGCCTCCAGGGCGATCGCCACCGCCTCCTCGACGGGGCAGCTGAGGATGGTGATGTCGCCGACCGGCCGCGCGTCCTCCGGGTGGTGGGTGAGCACGAAGAGCGCGCCCCTCCACTGATCGCCGTAGGGCCTGGCGTCGCCGATCGCGCTGTCGAAGGCGTCGCGCCCGGCGAGGACGGCCCCGGTGGTCGCGACGTACTCGTCGGTCAGGCTGGGCCGGTTGGAGAAGCCGTTCATCCAGTCCATGGCGTGCCCCGGACCGGCGACGTAGCCGTCCAACGACATGGCGAAGTGCCACAGGACCTTGCCGTCGGCGCTCTGCGGGTCGGTGTCGTACACGAGGATCTCCTGTTGGTGGGTGCGGGAATCCGGAAACCGACGAGGCCGACCACCACCGGCAGCACGGCCGCGCCGACGGCGGACGCAGGACGACGACGGCCATGCGGCCCTGGGGGAGTGCCCGGAGGAGGACGATGCCGGCGGCCGCGCTGCCGAGTCCCGCAGCAGGCGCGGTCCCGATGCTCATGTCCGGTTCTCCTGATCGGTGGCCGTGCTGGACGCCTCCAGCCTCGCGCTGAATCGGTCCATTGCGAAGGTCCACTCCGAGCTCGACGAAATGGTCCATTTCGGCACTCTGCGCGCTAGGGTCGGCCCCATGCCCGTCGACTTCTCCGGGGTCGTGCCGGAACTCATGCTGGCGGTGGACCGGGCCGCAGGCACTCCGCTGGGGCAGCAGGTGCAGGAGGCCCTGCGCACGGCGATCCGCACGGGACGGCTGCGCTCCGGCGAGCGCCTGCCGTCGACCCGGCAGCTCGCCGACCAGCTGGGCGTGTCCCGGGGCCTGGTGGTCTCGACGTACGAGCAGCTGCTGGCCGAGGGCTACCTCGTCTCCGCCGTCGGCTCCGGCACACGGGTCGCGGACCGGGTCACCGGAGACGCCCACCCGCGCGCGGCGGGCGCCGGGGCACCGCCGGCCGACCCCGGTCCGAGGCCGCTCATCGACTTCGGTTACGGCGTTCCCGACCTGCGCGCGTTCCCCGCCCGCGACTGGCTGTGGGCGCTGAGCGATGCCATGAGCGCGCTGCCCACGGCCGCCCTCGGTGACGGCGCGACCGAGGGCGACGACCACCTGCGCGACGTGCTGGCGGGGTACCACCGCCGGGTGCGCGCCGGGTGCGCCGACCCCGCGGACACGGTCGTCGTGGGCGGCTTCCGGCAGGGCCTGACGTTCGTCCTCGGTGCCCTCGTCGCGCACGGCATCGACCGGATCGGCCTGGAGGACCCGGGCCCCAGGTACCACGACCGCATCGCGCGACGTGCCGGCCTGCGGGTCTCGGCCGTGCCCGTGGACTCCCAGGGGGTCCGGGTCGACGACCTGCACGCCAGCGGCGCACGCGCCGTGCTCCTCACCCCGGCGCACCACTGCCCGACCGGGGCGGTGCTGAGTCCGTCCCGTCGCCACCAGTTGGTGGAGTGGGCGCACCGGGTCGACGGAGTGATCCTCGAGGACGACTACGACGCGGAGTTCCGCTACGACCGACAGCCGGTCGGCTCGCTCCAGGGCCTGGCGCCCAGCCACGTGGTCGCGCTGGGGTCGGTCAGCAAGACCCTGGCACCCGCCCTGCGCATCGGATGGGTCCTCACGCCCCCGCGCTTCCGCGACGCCGTGCTGGCCGAGAAGGCCCTCTCCTGCCGCGGGGTCCCCCAGCTCGACCAGGCAGCGCTGGCGCGGCTCATCGAGACCGGCCGCTTCGACCGGCACCTCCGCAAGGTCCGCGACAGCTACCGCAGACGTCGCGACGCCCTCGTCACGGCCGTGGCCGAGCACATGGCCGGCGCTTCGATCACCGGGCTCGACGCGGGTCACCACGCGCTCCTCCGACTGCCGGCCGACGTCGACGAGTCGCGCGTGGTGGCGCGCGCGGCGGCAGCGGGGGTGGCCGTGCGCGGCGTCGGCGACTACCGGGTCACCCCCGACGACGACGGCCCCCGCCGTCCTCTCCCGCCCGCGCTGGTGCTCGGCTTCGGCAACGTCACCGTGAGCGAGATCCGCCGCGGCGTCAGCGTCCTGGGGCGGCTGTCCGACCCGGTTCCGGCGCCGGTGCCGGTGTAGCCCGCTCCACCGGGGTGCTGCGACGGGCCGGCACCCCACAGCGGGACCGGGGAACCAGGGCCCGTCCGCGCGCGGCAGGGTCTCCCAGCGCGGGGTCGCGCCGTCGCCGGGCAGCCAGCTCTTGCGGTTCAGGTGGGCGAGCTCGGCCCGTCCACCGTGCACCGTGCCCTCCGCGTGGGCGGTCCGCTGGCCCCCGGACCGGCCGCCGCTGACACCGAGGTCGTCCCAGGTGCCCTCGCCGCCGCGGCTCGATGGGTCGTGGTGCCGGTCGTGGCGGTGGCGCGGGTCCGGAAGACGCTGCCGTCTGTGGACGACGGCGTGACGCCACGGCGACTGACGGCGAAGTGGCCCATGGCTTACATGCTCCTTCGAGAACAGTCGGCTGCGCGAGGCGTGATCATGAGGTAGGACTCGTGTCATGGGTCCTGCGTTCGTGATCGGTACGCACGACACCAAGGGCGCGGAGCTGCGCCACGTCGCGGACCTGCTCCGCGCCGCGGGTGTGGCCGTGACCTCGGTGGACGTGTCCACCTCCGGCGCGCCGTCGACCGCGGACGTCACGCCGTCCGACCTCACGGGCCCGCTGTCGCGCGACCGCGGCGAGGCCGTCGCGGCCATGGCCCGGGCCCTGGCGGCCTGGCTTCCCGGACAGGTGGTCGGCGGCGTGATCGGGCTGGGCGGGTCCGGCGGGACCGCGCTGATCACCCCGGCGATGCGGGCGCTGCCGGTGGGCGTGCCGAAGGTGATGGTCTCGACTGTCGCGTCGGGGGACACCGCGCCCTACGTCGGCGCCGCGGACATCGCGATGCTCTACTCGGTCACCGACGTCGCCGGGATCAACCGGATCTCCCGGCTGGTGCTCGGCAACGCCGCGCACATGCTCGCCGGCGCGCTGCTGCGCGAGGTGCCGGCGGGGGAGGACAAGCCCGCGGTCGGACTGACCATGTTCGGTGTGACGACGCCGCTGGTCACGGCGGTCGTCGAGCGGTTGGGCTCGGAGGTGGACCCGCTGGTCTTCCACGCCACCGGTACCGGCGGCCGGGCCATGGAGAAGCTCGTCGACGACGGCTTGATCTCGTCGGTGCTCGACCTGACCACCACCGAGATCGCGGACCTGCTGGTCGGGGGCGTGATGGCGGCGGGACCCGACCGGCTGGACGCGATCGCCCGCACCGGGGTGCCCTACGTCGGGTCCGTCGGCGCCGTCGACATGGTGAACTTCGGCGCCCGGGTTCCCGAGCGGTTCGCCGGTCGGCTGCTCTACCGGCACAACCCGCAGGTCACGCTCATGCGCACGACACCGGCGGAGAACACCGCGATCGGGGAGTTCCTGGCCCGCAAGATCGCCGCGTTCACCGGGCCCGCGGTCTTCCTGGTCCCGACCGGCGGCGTCTCCGTGCTCGACGTCCCGGGCGCGCCGTTCCACGATCCCGAGGCCGACGCCGCGCTGCTCGCGGCCCTGGACGGGGTCGCGGCCGTGCGCACCGTGCCGGCCGCGATCAACGACCCCGAGTTCGCCGACGCCGTGGTCACGGCGTGGCGGGAGGTGACCGCATGAGGTTCGCCCGGTCGCAGCTGCTGGAGCGCTTCCACGCGATGGCCGCCCGCGGCGAGCCGATCGTCGGCGGCGGCGCCGGCACCGGTCTGTCGGCCAAGTGCGAGGAGGCCGGCGGGATCGACCTCATCGTCATCTACAACTCCGGTCGCTACCGGATGGCCGGACGCGGGTCGCTGGCCGGGCTGCTGGCCTACGGCAACGCCAACGACATCGTGGTGGAGATGGCCGCGGAGGTGCTCCCGGTCGTCGCGCGCACGCCGGTGCTGGCTGGCGTCAACGGCACCGACCCGTTCCTGCTCACCGACCGGTTCCTGGACGAGCTCGCCGACCTGGGGTTCTCCGGCATCCAGAACTTCCCGACCGTCGGGCTGATCGACGGCGTGTTCCGGGCCAACCTCGAGGAGACCGGGATGGGCTTCGGGCTGGAGGTCGACCTCGTCGCGGCCGCCCGCGCCAAGGACCTGCTGACCACCCCGTACATCTTCTCCGCCGCCGATGCCCGGGCGATGACCCGGGCGGGCGCGGACATCGTGGTCTGCCACATGGGGCTGACCACCGGCGGCTCGATCGGCGCGGAGACGGCCAGGACGCTGGACTCCTGCGTGGAGCTGATCGACGACTGGGCGGCCGCGGCCCGCGCCGAGCGCGACGACGTACTGGTGCTGTGCCACGGCGGCCCGATCTCCTCACCCGACGACGCCGCATACGTGCTCTCGCGCACCGCGCACTGCAACGGCTTCTACGGCGCCTCCTCGATGGAGCGCCTGCCCACCGAGACCGCCCTCGTCGCGCAGACCAGGGCCTTCAAGAACGCTCTCACGAAGGAGTGACATGCCGCGCCCGTACGCCAGTGGAGTCGTCGCCGCGCCAGCCGACAAGGTCTGGGCCCTGCTCCGGGACTTCAACGGCCTGCCGAACTTCCTGCCCGCGATCGGGCACAGCGAGCTCGTCGAGGGGGTCGACGGGCAGGTCGGCGCCGTCCGCAGGCTCACCCTCGCGGCCGGCGGCGACCCGTTCGACGAGCGGCTGGTCCACCTCGACGACACCGATCGCACCCTGACCTACTGCTTCACCGGCGCGAACCCGTTCGACGTCCGCCGCTACGTCTCGACCGTCCGGGTCGCACCGGTCACCGACACCGGCGAGTCCTTCGTGGAGTGGTGGTCGGAGTACGACGCCGACGCGGGCCAGGAAGAGGCCCTCAACCGCATGTTCGCCGATGACGTCTACGCGGGCGGGATCGCCGGCCTGCGTGCTGCGCTCAGCTCGTAGTTCGTGGCTCGCCAGTGCCCGCGACCTCGACGCGCCCTTCATCCACGTGTGGCGCTTCGCCGGGGGCGAGATCGCAGGGTTCCGGACCAGCTTCGACACCCAGCGGTGGCTCGAGGTGATCGGCAGCGCGCCGAGCTGACCCGGCCCGCGATCGCGTGTCCTGGGTTCAACCTGGCCGACCGCCTCGTCGGCGTCGAGTGATCAGGTACGTCCCGCGTCCGGTGTGACCGGCCGGCTCGTGGCGATGGCCACGATCATCTCGCCAACAACTCGAACAAGCTCGAGAAGCCCTGATCGCCGTGCCCGTCGGCGATCCGACGATCCATCAGCTCCTTGACCTCCCGCATCCGCACGGACTCCACGCCGAGGGATTCCCGGTGGCTGATCATGTCGTCCATGAGTGCGGCCTGGACGTCGAGCGAACCGAGGTCGGGTCCGTACTCGCCGCTCTTGACCGCCTTGCCGAACGAGGTCAACAACGGCGGGTAGCCGGCCAGCGAGCCGGCGACGCGCTCCGCGAACTCGGCGACGTCGACGCCTTCCGCCTGAACGAGTCGGAGCGTGTGCAGGAAGCCGATGAGGAACTCGTAACCCACCGCGACCTGGGCCATGAACTCGACGGCGGCCGATCCTGGGTCTTCGCCGTGGTAGGCCACGGTGCCCAGTTGCCGCAGCGTCGATCCGTGAGCCTCGAACGCGCTGCGGGAACCGCTGAACGCGAACATGACGTTCGGGGTACCCACGTACGGTGGATCGCCCATGATCTTGCCGTCGAGGTAGTCGGCCCCGCGGTCGCGGGCCCAGCGTTCGTTCGCCCGCGCCCGCGCGGGGGAGCCGCTCGTGAGGTTCACCAGCACCTTGCCGGCAACCGCACCCTCGACCGCAGCCAGTACTTCGTCGACCGCTGTGCCGTCGAGCAGGCAGACCACGACGAGCGGGCTCGCCGCCGCGGCCTCCGCAGCGGTCGCGGCCGCCGCCGCGCCGGCGTCGACCAGCGGCGCGCTCCTGCTCGCGGTCCGGTTCCAGACCGTCGTGCGATGTCCGCGGTCGACGAACGTCTTCGCGATCGCCGACCCCATGGCGCCGAGGCCGAGCACGGTGACTGGCGTTGTCGTCGTCGTCATGTCGTTCCTTCCATCAGTGAGAACTCGGGGCCCGGTCGCCCTGCGCGTCGTCGGTGTCCGCGCCGACCGGACGGACGTGGCGGAGCACGGTCACCGCGACGACGGCGAGGGTGAGCGCGAGGGCGGCGGTGAGGGCGGCGGCGGCGTTCAGCCCGCTGGTGAACGCCGCGCGGGCAGGTTCGAGCAGCGCGGTGCCGAGCTGACCGGGCAACCGCTCAGCCGCTGCGACCGCAGCGGGGAGACCGTCCGCAGTGGCAGCGGCGGCCTCGGGCGGGAGGCCGGCGGGCACGGAGTCGGCGACGTGGTTGCGGTAGACCGCGGTCCCCACGCTCCCGAGTACGGCGATGCCGACCGACACCCCGAGCTCACCGCTGGTCTCCGACATCGCGGCCGCCTGCCCCGCCTTCTCCTGCGGGGCAGAGGCGACGATCAGGTCCATGCTCAGGGCCATCATCGGGGCGCTCCCGATGAAGGCGACGACGGTGCCCGCCATCAGCACCGCGAGCCCGGTGGTGGCGTCGACCTGGGTGAGGACGAGGTAGCCGATCGCCGAGGTCGTCAGTCCGGCCCCGACGACGTAGGCCGGCGGCACCCGGCGCGCGATCACCGGGGCGAGGAGGGCGCCGACGATCTCGCCCACCGCGGCGGGGATCATCCACGTGCCGGCCTGCAGCGGCGACAACCCGGCGACCAGCTGCAGGTACTGGGTGACGAACAGGTAGGTGCCGGCGAGCGTCGCCATCCCGACCGTCAGCACGCCGAGCGCGGCGCGGAAGGTGCGATCGGCGAACAGGCCGACGTCCAGCAGCGGGTCGGGCAGAGCACGCTGCCGGCGCACGAACACCGTGCCGAACACCGCGCCGGCCACGATCGAGAGCACCGGCAGCCACGCCGGTCCGCCGGCGGCCAGTTCCTTGAGCCCGAAGACGACCGGCAGGATCGCCGCCAGCGACAGCGCGACGCTCGTCAGATCCACCCGCGCGGCGCCCGGTGCCCGGTACTCGGGGAGCAGCAGCGGCGCGGTGACCAGGAGCAGCACCACCACCGGGACGCCGAGCAGGAACACCGAGCCCCACCAGAAGTTCTCCAGCAGCGCCCCGCCGACCACCGGGCCGATGAGCGTGCCGCCGGAGAAGCTGGCCATCCAGACCGCGATGGCCATGCCCCGTTGCCTGCGGTCCCGGAACATGGTGCTGATCAGCGCGAGCGTGGACGGCATCATGGTCGCGCCGGCGAGCCCCAGCAGCGCACGGGTCGCGATCAGCATCTCCGCGCTGGTCGAGTACGCGGCGACCACCGAGGCGGCGGTGAACGCGGCCGCGCCGGCCATCAGGAGCCGGCGCCGGCCGATCCGGTCCCCGAGGGTGCCCATCGTGACCAGGAACCCGGCGATCATGAACCCGTAGCTGTCCATGATCCACAGCAGTTGGGTGCTGCTTGGCCGCAGGTCCGCGCTGAGATGGGGCAACGCCAGGAAGAGGACGCTCGCGTCGAGGGCGAGGAGCAGGGTGGTGAGGGTGAGCACGGCCAGTCCGAGCCACTCGCGCGTGCCGGCGCGCGGCGGCTGCGGAGGTGCAACGTGGGAGGTCATCGGTGCGGTCCTCGGGGAAGGGGATGGTTGTCGGGTGGCACGTCGCAGCGGGTGTCCGGCGGCGGGCCGGCTCGGTTGTCGCGCAGCAGTGCGGCCCACCAGGTCAGCTGGCCGAGCAGCGCCGTGGCGGCCGCGTTCGTCGTGCCGCGGTCGAGGGGGCGACCCGCGGAGTCGAACCGGTCGCGGTGGTCGCGGAGGCTGACGGTCTCGCGGATCGGCACCGCGCCGACCGCCGTGAAGACCAGGCGCAGCTGCTCGACCGCTCGCAGGCCCCCGGCCGGGCCGCCGTAGCACACGAAGGCGACCGGCTTGGCCCGCCACTCCTCCCGGAACCAGTCGATCGCGTTCTTGAGCGCCCCCGGGAAACCGTGGTTGTACTCCGGGGTGACGACCACGAACGCGTCGGCCGCAGCCAGCCACGGGGCGAGGTCCCGGACCGGCTGTGGGGTGGGCAGGCGGGCGCGCACGTCGGGCAGCACCTCGGGCAGCCACGCCTCGGCGAGGTCGACCACGTCCACCTCGACGTCGTCGCGCTCGCTCGCGTGCGCGGCGAACCAGCCGGCCGCGGTCGGGCCGAACCTGCCCCGACGGATGCTGCCGATGATGACCACCACCCGCAGCCGTTCCACGCTCATGACCCCTCACCTCCGTCCGCTGCACCACTGTCGCGAGCGGGCCTGTGGGTCGGCTGCCGGTCGGCTGTCGCTCGGCTGCCGCGCAGCACGGTCCGGAGCACGGGCAGCGTTACCGTTGTGGCGTGCACTTCGGGCTGCTCGGTCCACTGGCGGTGTGGACGGCCGACGGCCGGCCGGTGAGGCTGCCCGAGCTGAAGGTCCGTGCGCTGTTGGCCCACCTGCTGGTGCACCGCGGCCGGCTGGTGTCCGCCGAGCGGCTGATCGACGACCTCTGGGGCGCGGCGCTGCCCGCCAACCCCGCCAACACCCTGCAGGGCAAGGTGTCGCAGCTGCGACGGGTGCTGGACGCGGCCGAGCCGGGTGGCCGAGGTCTCGTGGCCTACCGGCAGGGCGGGTACCTGCTGCAGGTCGAGGCCGACTCGGTCGACGCCGACCGGTTCCACGCCCTGACCGAGCGGGCGCGGCGGGCTCCCGACCCGAGGACCGGGGCGGGGCTGCTGGGTGACGCGCTGGCGCTGTGGCGCGGTGACGCGTTGGCGGACTTCGCGGGCGAGGCCTTCGCCCGGGCGGCGATCGTGCGACTGGAGGAGGCACGGCTGGTCGCGCTCGAGGAGCAGGCCGCCGCGCGGCTCGAGTTGGGCGAGCACCACCTGCTGGCCGGTGAGCTGAGCGACGTGGTCGCGCAGCATCCCCTGCGGTCGAGGCTGCGGGAGGTGCACATGCGGGCCCTGTACCGCGCCGGCCGGCAGAGCGAGGCCCTCGACAGCTACCACCAGCTGAGGTCGCGGCTGGTCGACGAGCAGGGCCTGGAACCCGGTCCGGAACTGGCCGCACTGCAACAGGCCATCCTGCGGCGCGCCCCGGAACTCGACGCGCCGGCCGACCCTCCCGCCGCGGCCCGGATGTCGACGAACCTGCCCACCCCGCTCACCGACCTGATCGGCCGTGAGGATGCGGTCGCCGCCGCGCGGTCGCTGTTGGCGTCGGGTCGGTTGGTGACCCTCACCGGACCGGGCGGTGTCGGGAAGACGCGGCTGGCGGTGGAGACCGCAGGCGGGATGGCCGGCACCTTCCCCGACGGGGTGTGGTTGGTGGAGCTGGCCTCACTCGGGGGCCGGGCAGCCCAGGGCCCGGCCGCACTCGCCGGCGCGATCATGGCCGTCCTCGACATGCGTCCCGACATCTGGGCGCCCGCGGCGCGCGCCGACCCCGTGAACGTCCTGGCCGCGGCTCTGGGCGCCAAGCAGCTGCTGCTGATCCTGGACAACTGCGAAGGTCTGGCCGACCCCGTCGCCACGCTGGCCGCGCGGCTGCTGGAGGCGGCTACCGGTCTGCGGATCCTGGCGACCAGTCAGGAGCCGCTGCGCGTCCCCGGTGAGCTGCTGCAGGTGGTCGAGCCCCTGGCCCTGCCCGACCCTGCGGCCGCCACCGACCTCGGGGTCGTGCGTCGCTCAGCGGCTGTGCAGCTGTTCGAGGTCCGCGCCACCGCCGCGGCGCCCGGGTTCGTGCTCGACCGGAGCAACGCCGCGGACGTCGCCGCGATCTGCCGGGGCCTCGACGGGATCCCGCTGGCGCTCGAGCTCGCGGCCGCGCGGGTCCGGGCGCTCGGGGTGCGCGAGCTCGCCTCGCGGCTGTCCGACAGGTTCCGGCTGCTGGCCTCCGGGTACCGGGACTCGCCGCCGCGGCAGCAGACCCTGCGGGCGGTGATCGACTGGAGCTGGGAGCTGCTCGACGAGCCCGAGCGGATCCTGCTCCGCCGGGTGGCTGTGCACTCGGGCAGCTTCGCGCTGGAGGCCGCCGGGTCGATCTGCTCCGGGGACGACCTGCCGGCCGGCGACATCCCGGAGGTGCTGGCCCGGTTGGTGGACCGCTCGCTGGTCGGCGTCGATGCGCACGCCGACGGGCACCGGTACCGGCTGCTGGAGTCGGTCGCGGCGTACGGGCGCGAGCGTGCCGGCGCCATCGACGAGCTGTCGTGGCTGCGGGAGCGCCACGGCCGCTACTACACCGCGCTCGCCGAACGCGCCGCGTCGCAGCTGCGCGGTCCCGGTCAGCGGACGTGGCTCGACCGGTTGGACGCCGAGACCGGCAACCTGCGCAGCGCGCTCGAGTCGGCGGTCGGCGACCGCGGTGCGGTGCTCGCGCTGCGCCTGGTCAATGCGCTGACCTGGTACTGGGTCCTGCGCGGCAGGCTCAGCGAGGGCAGCCGGTCGTTGGCGACGGCGCTGGCCCTCGACGGCGAGGCACCCTCCGTGGCTCGCGCCCGGGCCGTCGCAGCGCATGCGGCCATCCTGCTCGGTGCCGGCGAGGCCGCCGAACCCACCGCCGTGGCCGAGGCGGCTCTGGAACCGTTCGACGGGGTCGACGACCCGCACGCGCGAGCGCACGCCGAATGGATGATCGGCTACGGGCTGACCTTCGGCGTCGGCGAGACGGGCCTGGGCGAGGAGCTCGTGGAGCGCGGGCTGGCCACGTTCCTTGCCCTGGGCGACCAGTGGGGCATCGCGGCAGCGCTCGGCGTCCGCGCCGTCCAGGCGCTGGCCAAGGGCGATCTGGCCGCGGTCGCCCGCGACAGCGAACAGAGCCTCGCGATGTTCCGAGCGCTCGGTGACCGCTGGGGGCAGCTCATCGCCATGCAGGGCCTCGCCGACCTGGCCAGGCTCACCGGCGACTACGACCGGGCCGCGCGACTGCACCGGAAGGCGCTGCGGACCTCCGAGGAGCTGGGCCTGTGGGCCGAGGCGTCGTTCTGGGCGTCCGGCCTCGGCCGGATCGCGCTGCTGACCGGTGACCACGAGCAGGCCCGTGCGTTCATCGAGCAGGGCCGACGCCTCGCCGCGGAGCACGCGATCCGGTTCGCGGAGGAGTACGCCGACGTCGGGCTCGCACTCCTCGCGCGCGCTGAGGGCGAGCTCGACGCGGCCGAAGCCCACCTGCGCCGCTGGCTCGACTGGGACCGCCAGGTCGACGCGCACGCGAACGCGGCCCTGATCCTGACCGAACTCGGGTTCATCGCCGAGTTGCGCGGCGACGCGGAAGCGGCGCGCGTCCTGCACCGGGACGGCTATGCGGCCGCACTCGCCGGCAGAGACGCCCGCATGGCAGCGCGCGCCCTCGACGGGCTCGCCGGCGCGGACGCGCTCGCCGGCGAGCACCACCGCGCCGCACGGCTGCTCGCAGCCGCAGCCCGCAGCCGGGAAGCCGCCGGTGGACCGCTTCCGCCTGCGGAGCGGGGCGACGTCGAACGGATCACGGGAGTCGTCCGCGCCGCGCTGGGGACCGGATTCGCGACCGTGGTCGCCGGCGGGGAGGCCGACGCTCCCGCCGAACTCGTCCAGGGTCGTGGCTGACCCGCCCGTCCGATGCGGCGAGCGCGCCCCACCGGGGTTGCCGGCGGGAGAGGGGTGCGGCGGGGGGTCGGAGAGGCGACGGTGCGGCGGCTTCTCACGGGTGTGAGGTCGGATCTCGCGCCTCCGGGGTGAGTCCTGCACACCCACCCGAGGAGAGAGATGTCCACCGCCCTAGAGCTCCCCGATCCCCGTCCGACCGCGTCCGGAGGCCCGCTGCGCGTCGCGCTGGTCATCGGCAGCGTGCGCGAGGGGCGGGTGGGCAGCTCCGTCGCCCGCTGGGCCGCGAGCCACGCCGAGCGGCGCGCCGACCTGCAGATCGACGTCGTCGACCTGCGCGACCTCGACCTGCCCCCCGACCTGCCCGACGACCCGACCCCCGGGCTGCGGGCCTGGGCCGAGCGGGTGGAGGGCGCCGACGCCTTCGTCGTCGTCACGCCGGAGTACAACCGCGGGATCCCGGCCTCGCTCAAGCACGCCATCGACGCCGTGCGGCAGGAGTGGTTCGCCAAGCCGGTCGCTGTGGTCGCCTACGGGGGCAAGGCCCGCGGGCTGCGCGCGGCCGAGCAGCTTCGCCTGGTGTTCGGGGAGCTGCACGTCCAGGTGCTGCGCGACACCGTGTGCCTGGGGCTGGAAGACGGCGCGCTCGACGAGAACGGGTGGGTGTGCGACCCGGGCGCGGTCCGCGCCCTGGAGCTCGCCCTCGACCGGCTGGCGTGGTGGGGGACCGCGCTGCGTGCCGCCCGCACCGAGCAGCCCTACGTCCGATGAGCCTGCCCGCCACCGCTGCCGGCCGCACGCGGGGCCGTCCGGTCGCGCTGGGTTGGCTGGCGCTGCTCGCCGGGCCGCTGTCGTTCGGCATCACCGCACCCGCGCTCGTGCTGGACGACATCGCGGCGGCGCTCGGCACATCGGCCGGGAGCACGGCCACCCTGGTCACGGCGTTCGGCTGGGGGATCGCGGTCGGCAGCCCACTGGCCGGCCGGGCCCTCGCACGCCACGGCGGGCGCACGACGCTCGCGTTCTCGTCGGCGCTCGTCGTCACCGGCGCCCTGCTCGTGCTGGCCTCCACCGCGCTACCCCACCTGGTGCTCGTCCTGGCCGGGTGCGCCCTGCAGGCGCTCGGTGGTGTGGGGCTGACCGTCACCGCGATCGGGATGGCCGTCGGACCGACCGCCATGGGCACCGTGTCCGGCGCACTGGCCTCGTTCGGTGCGGTCGCGCCCCTCGTCGGGAGCCAGGTCGCGGACGCGCTGGGCTGGCGGGCGGCGCTCGTGCTGCCGCTGCTCGCCCTGCTCGCGGTACCGGCCGCGGCTCGCGGTGCGCAGCCCCCGGTCGCGTCCGGGCCGCGCGATGCGTCCGGCGTCGCGCTCCTGGTGCTCACGGTGAGTGCGCTCGCCGTGCTCACGGCGCTGCCGGTGGTGTGGGCCGCGGCCGCGGCGGCGGTGGCCCTCGGGTCCGGGCTGCTGCTGGCGCGGCACGCCCGCCGGCACCCGACCGGTGTCGTACCCGGGTCGGTGCCGCGCTCCGTCCGGTTCCTGCTGGCGAGCGCGGTCGCGTTCGGGCTGGCGGTGGTGAACTTCGCGATCGTGTACGCGGCACCGCCGTTGCTCGCGACGGCCACCGGCTGGGACGCGGACCAGCTCGGCACCGCGCTGCTCGGCCCGTACCTCGCCGGCGGGCTGCTCGCCCTGCTGCTCGTGCCCGCGACGGCCGGGCTGCGGTACCGGGCCGTCGTGCTCGTGCTGCCGGCCCTCGCGCTGATCGCCGCCGCGCTCATCGCCGCGAGCGGCTCTGCGGTGGCGCTGTTCGCCGCGATGCTGCTGGGGTCGGTCACCGCGTCCACCGGCCAGGGCGCGCTGGGTCTGCGGGCGGGCGACGCGGTGCCCGCGGCGGACCGGGGACCCGCGCTGTCCCTGTTCACCCTCTGCTATCTGTTGGGGGCCGCGTTCGGGCCGGCGATCGCCGTCGCGGTGGTCTGACCGGCCCGGCCGGACGGGAGGACGAGCGTGGGCGGCGAGTTGATCGGGCGAGCGCACGCCCTCGCCGTGGCGGAGCGCGAGCTCGACCGGGTGGCGGCAGGCCGCGGCGGACTGCTGCTGGTCAGCGGGGAGGCCGGGATCGGCAAGTCCGCGCTGGCCGCCGAGATCGGAACCGCCGCGTCCCGCCGCGGCGCCCTCGTGGCCGCTGCGGCGTGCACGGACACCGAGGGAACGCCGGGCCGGTGGCCGTGGGTGCAGGTCGTGCGTCGACTGGCGCGCATCGCGGACAGCGCCGAGTGGGCCGCCGCCACCGGCGCGGCGGGCGACGCCCTCGACCCGCTGCTGGGTGAGCGCTCGACCGCGCCCTCCGGCGGGGACGAGTCCTTCCGGCTGCACGACGCGCTGACCACCCTGCTCGTCACGGTGGCCGCCCGGCGTCCGGTCGTCGTCGTGCTGGAGGACCTGCAGCACGCGGACCCGGCATCGATGCAGGTGCTCGACTTCGTCACCCGCCACGCCTGGTTCGAGCCGGTGCTGGTGGTGGCCACCTACCGCGACACCGAGCTCGAAGCGGCGGCGCATCCCGGACGCCCGCACCTGATTCCGCTGCTGGGGCGGGCGACGCAGCTGCGTCTCACCGGCCTGGACCACGACGGCGTCCAGCAGCTGCTCGCCCGAGCGGGCCGGGATCTGGACCACGCCGCGGTCGCCGACGTGCTGCGGCGCACCGGCGGCAACCCCTTCTTCGTGGAGCAGACCGCGCTGCTCGACGGGGCGCCGAGCGCCGGTGTGCGCGATGTGGTCGAACGACGGCTGGAGGCACTGGCCGGCGCCGCACCGCGCGCCGTGGACGTGCTCGCGGCCGTCGCCGTTGCCGGCCACGCCTTCGACCCGGACGTCCCCGCGCTGCTCACGGGCGTGGCCGTCGACGGTGAGCTCGCGGCGGCCGAGGCGGCCGCCCTGATCGTGCACCGCGACGGGCGCTGGACGTTCGTGCACGACATCGTGCGGGAGCACCTGTACGCGCGGCTGCCCGCCGGGCGAAGGCGAGACCTGCATGCCGCGCTCGTCGAGATCCTGCGGCGCAGGCCCGCGACCGCGCCGGCGACGGTCGCCCGGCACGCGCGGCTGGCGGTACCGGTGCTCCCGGTCGCCGAGGCCGTGCCGCTGCTCGTCGCCGCCGCCGAGGCCGCCGCGGCACGTCTCGCCGCGGAGGAGGCGGTCCGGCACCTGCGGGACGCGCTCGCCCTCATCGACCGGCTCGAACCGCCGGATCCGCACCTGCAGGCGGAGATCCAGCTGGAGCTGGCCGCGCAGCTCGACCGCGCAGGGGAGATCACCACGGCGCGGGAGACCGCGATGGGCGTGCTCGCCGCCGCGGGCCAGGCGCAGCTGCGGGCGCGAGCCGCTCTGCAGGTGCACCGGCTCGGCAACCCGGGCCGACCGGGGTACGACGAGATCGAGATGCTCGACGCCGTCCTGCCCGGCCTAGCCGACGGGCCGCTGCGCGCGCGTGTGCTCGCCGCGGCCGGCATGGCGCGCATCCACCAAGCCGTCGACCGCCCCGCCGGCGTGGACCTCGCCCGGCGCGCCGTCGAGCTCGCCAGGGCGTCGGGCGATCCCGACGCACTGGGCTGGTCGCTGCTCGCCTGGCACGACGGGCGCTGGGAGCCGGGCACCGCGGCCGAGCGGCTGGAAGTGCTCGACGAGCTCTCCGCGCTGGCCCGCACCCACGGGGTGCGGGAGCTGGAAGGGCTGGCCGCGTTCCTGCGCTTCGTCGCGCTGCTGGAGCGCGGTGACCCGGCGGTGCACGATGCCTTCGCGGCCTTCCGCACATTGACCGACCGCACCCGGTTGCCGCGCCACCGCTACCTGGTGGCGTCGCGCAGCGCCAGCCTCGCGCTGCTCACCGGCGACCTCGACCGTGCCGCCGAGCTGATCGACGACGCGCGGGACCTGGGCGCACGGTTCGGGGAGGTGGACCGCATGCCGGTGTGGCGCGACCAGGCCTGGGCGCTGCACTCGCTGCGCGGCGACCACGACTCCGCACGCGAGGTCGCGCGCACGGCCGTCCCCGGGCACCCGTTCACCGCGCTCCTCGAGGGCCTGACCGCGGCCGCCACCGGGGACGCGGATCGCGCCCTCAGCAGGCTCGACGACGTGGAACGGCTGATGGCCGGGCTGCCACGCCGGTTCGGCTGGATGCACCTCGTGTACCTGTGCGAGGTCGCAGCCGTGACCGGTGATCCAGCGCTGGCCGAGCGTGCCCGCGCGACGGCCGGCCCCGTGCGCGACGCGTGGGCGGTGCTGTCCGGCCTCGTGTGGGGGCCGATGGCCTATTGGCTGGCCCGGGTGGACGCCGCGACCGGCCGCCGCGCGGAGGCGATCGACGGGCACACCGCGGCCCTGCGGGCCGCGCAGCGGTGGGGCGCACAGCCGTGGGCGCAGCGTGCGAAGGAGGCACTCGCCGCGCTCGACGCGGGCGAGCCGGCCCGGCCCGCGGCGCAGTTCCGCCGCAGTGCCGGGGTCTGGACGCTCGCCTTCGCCGACCGGGCCGTGCACGTCCCCGATGCGAAGGGGCTGCACGACATCGCCGCCCTCCTCGCCGCCCCGCACACCGACGTGCCGGCGGTCGACCTCCTGCACGGGTCCGTCAGCACCTCGACCGCACGCAGGCGCCCCCGGACCCCGGGCGCGGATCCGATCATCGACGAGACGGCCCGCGAGGCCTACCGGCGGCGTCTGACCACGTTGGACGCCGAGATCGACGATGCCCTCGACCACGGCGACGACCACCGCGCGGCCCGCCTCGACGCCGAGCGCGACGCGCTGCTCGACGAGCTGCGCAGGGCCGCCGGCCTGGCCGGGCGCACCCGCCGGTTGGGCGACGAGCGCGAGCGGGCGCGCCAGACCGTCACCGCCCGGATCCGCGACAGCATCCGCCGGCTGCGCAACGCGCACCCGGAGCTCGCGACCCACCTGACGGAGGCGGTGCACACCGGCACGGCGTGCTCGTACCGTCCCGCCGAGCCCGTCGGCTGGCAGCTCTGACGTCACCGATGGCCCGGCGTACCTTGTCCGGGCGGCGCTCCTCTGGGGCGTTCTCCTCAGCCTGGGAATCCCGACTCGATCGCTGCGAGGAGGACAGGACGCGGGCGACGGATACACACCGAAACACGGCCCGACGTGCACGTGGACCCGGCGGGACCCTGATCGGTCGGGTCCGGAAGGGCACTCGTCGACGGGACGCGTGATCAGCGCGCAGGCATCGGCAACGCCGTGCGCGCCGCCCTGGCGAGCCGGCCGGTCGCGAGGAGGACCCCGACCGCGACCGCCATCGCCACCCAGCCCGGCCAGCCGGCCAGCGTGGTGTCGAAGACTGCGCCGGCCGGGTCGGTGGGCGCGCCGAACGCCGCCGGGATCTGCAGGGCGAGACCGTTGGCCGAGGCGTGCGCCGCAACCGCGGGCCAGATGCTGCCGGTGGCCAGTCGCAACCAGGCCATGAGCGTGCCCAGCAGCACCGAGGCGACGGTGAAGCAGAGCACCGCGAGCCACCCGGGCCGGTCCGGGAAGTGGTAGCCGGCCAGGGTGAACGGCGCGTGGAACAGGCCCCACACCACGCCGCTCACCAGCAGCGCCGGTCCGAGGCCGAGCGGGAGCAGCCGGGGCAGCAGGAAGCTCCAGCCCACCTCCTCACCGAGGACCAGCACCACCAGGACCGGCAGCGCGGCGAGCGCCGGAACCAGGACCTCCACGGTTCGGGCGATCGGGTCGCCGTGGAAGGCGAAGGCGCCGGCCGCCACGCTCGGCCCCAGGGCGAGCACGCCCAGCAGCGGCGGCAGCAGCAGGCCCACCGCGCAGTAGACCAGGAGCTTGCGGGCCGGGCGGACGACGGTCACCCCCGTCTCGACGAGCAGGGCGCGCAGCCGGCGACGGGCGAGCAGCGCAGCCAGCGCCGGCGTGTACATCGCGACCCAGATGACCGGGGCCGACCCCGGATCGTCGACGCCGGCGCCCAGCAGGAGCGGGGTGGCCACCAGCCAGACGCCGGCGAACGTGCAGAACAGGAAGACGGCGACCTCGCGGCGGGGCGCCGCGGGCGCAGAGGCGATCGACATGCTCGGTGACGCTAGGAGCGGCCCGGGGTGGCCGACGATACCGCGCGCCGGAGCCGGAATGGTGGAGCTGGCGGTACTGACAGCGAGGCGCTGGTTGGCAGACTCGGGTGCGTGCTGGATCGGATGCACCACCGGCTCGCGGCGGCGCGCTACCTGCTGGTCGCGCTGGTGGCGGCGATGGCGACGACGTTCGCCCCGCTGCTGCTGCTCGGAGCGACGATGACGGTCGTCGCCGGGGGCGCCGGCTTCGTGCTGCTGCCCAGGGCCCTCGCCGCGCTGCGGACGTGGGCGGAATGGCACCGCCGCCGCGCCGGGGCGCTGCTGGGCACATCCGTGGCGGGCCGGCCGCTCCCCGGGACCGGCGCGGGGCCGCGGTGGCGCCGGTACACCGCCGACCCGGATGTCCGCCGCGACCTGCGCTGGATCGTCCGGGCGGTGGCGAGCGGGCTGCCGGCAGGCCTGGTGACGCTGGTCTGCGTCGGCGACATCGTCTTCACCACGCTCGCCGCCCCGGTGTGGTGGCTCTTCCCCACCGGCACCCCGCTGCGCCTGATGCTCGTCGTTCCGATCACCAGCTGGACGGCCGCCCTGCTCGCCCCGGTGCAGGTCCTCGCCGTCGGCGCGCTCGGGTGGTGGGCGGTGCCCCGGTTGGCCCGCTGGCACGCCCGGACCTGCCTCGCCGCCCTCGCGCCGTCGCCGCAGGAGGCGATGGCCCAGCGGGTCGACGCGCTGACCCGCAGCCGAGCCGACGCCGTCGACTCGCACGCCGCCGAGCTGCGCCGGATCGAACGTGACCTGCACGATGGCACCCAGGCCCGGCTGGTCGCGATCGCGATGCGGCTCGGAGTGGCCCGCGAGGCACTGGCCGCCGATCCCGGTGCGGCGGCCACCCTGCTGGACGAGGCGCACGAGGGCACCGAGGAGGCAATGGCAGAGCTGCGGGCGGTGATCCGCACGATCTACCCGCCGATCCTCGCTGACCGCGGGCTCGCCGGAGCGGTGCGGGCGCTCGCCGCGCGGGCCGGCATCCCGGTGCGGTTGGAGGTCGACGACCCAGGCCGGCTGCCCGCGCCGGTCGAGGCCGCCGCGTACTTCGTGGTCTCCGAGGGGCTGAGCAACGCGTCCCGACACGGCGGGGCCGCGGAGGCCACCGTCCGAATCGCCCGGCGGGGCGCCACGCTCGCGGTGGAGATCCACGACAACGGCGGCGGCGGCGCGGACGAGGCGCGGGGCAGCGGCCTGGCCGGGCTGCGCGGGCGGGTGGCAGCCCTGGACGGCGCCGTCACCGTGGCCAGCCCTGCGGGCGGTCCGACAACCGTGCGCGCGGAGCTGCCGTGCGGGTCGTGATCGCCGAGGACAACGTCCTGCTCGCGGCCGGTCTGGAACTGCTGCTGGGCACCCACGGCATCAAGGTCGCGGCCAGCGCCCGGGATGCGAGCGAGTTCCGCGCGGCCGTCGCCGAGCACCGACCGGACGCGACGATCGTCGACATCAGGCTGCCGCCCTCGTTCCGCGACGAGGGCATCCGCGCCGCGCTGGACGCGCGCCGGACCTGGCCGAACCTGCCGGTCCTGGTGCTGTCGCAGTACGTCGAGCAGGACTACGCCCGCGAACTGCTGGCCGACGGCCGCGGCGGGGTCGGCTACCTCCTCAAGGACCGGGTCGGTCGGGTCGGCGAGTTCGTCGACGCGCTGCGCCGGGTGGCCGCCGGGGGGACGGCTATGGATCCCGAGGTCGTCGCCCAGCTGCTCAGCGCCCACCGCGGCGACCTGGTCGACACCCTGACCCCACGGGAACGGGAGGTGCTCGCTCTGATGGCCGAGGGGCACGACAACACCGCCATCCGCGACCGTCTGTTCGTCTCGGACAACGCCGTGCACAAGCACATCGGCAACATCTTCGCCAAGCTCGGCCTGGGCCCCGCCGACGGGCGCCACCGGCGGGTGTACGCCGTACTCGCCTACCTGAACCGCAGCCAGCGGAGCTGAGCCATGGGGACCGCGAACCGGCCGGCCACGGCGTCCACCCCGACGCCGGCCGGCCGACCGGGCGACCAGGTCCAGATCGACTCCACCCCGATCGACGTCATGGTCCGGCCGCCGACGGCAGCCCGGTCCGGGCGGACCTGACCATCGCGGTCGACGTCGCCCACGCGCACGATCTGCGCGGCGGTGCTGCGCCCGGTCGGCACCAAGGCCGTCGACGCCTCGCTGCTGCCGGCCAAGACGCTGGTGCCCGAACCCATGCGGCCGGGCTGGGCCCAGAGCCTGCGGAGTCCAACCGAGGTCGGGCCGGCATGCGGTGCGCCGTGTCGGCGGTCGTGGATCGGGCTCTCCACGACGGGCGAGTAAGGAGAGGGACGGATGAAGCATGCGTAGGTTGGTTGCCGGACTGCTCATGTCCATGGATGGCGTCGTCGAGAGCGTTGACGGTTGGGAGGAGCCGTTACTTCGACGAGGAGCTACACGCGCTGCTGGCCGAGGGATCCGACGCATCGATGCCCTGTTGATCGGCCGGAGAACCTTCGACGGTCACGAGCAACTGCGCAACGCCTATCCGGACGCTCCAGTGCTGGGCCTCATCGACGCGACACCCACCTACGTGGTGCCCTCCACCCTCCGACACCCGCCGCGACCTGGTACGCACCTCCTCGACGGGAGGATCACGGCGCACATCACCCGACTTCTCCGAGAAGGCGATGGCGATCTACAGGTCCTGGGCGGTCCGACGCTGGTGCGCTCCCGGTGGAGGGAGGGCCTGATCGCAGCCACCGCCTGCCGACCCGGGGACCGAGCTCGCCGTGGCCGACCACGCCGACGTCACCTTCGAGGTCGGCGAGATCGACCAGCGCATCCGCAGCGGGTGGAGCGTGCTGGTGCGCGGTCTCGCCGAGGGGGTACCAGCGAGCACCGCGCCGAGCTCGTCGCGTGGACGGTGGCGACCGGGGTGGAGCCGTCGACGCCGGGCGAGCACGGGCACCGGATGCGGTGATCCCGCAGGACATCAGCGGCCGGCGCATCGTGCCCGGTCAGCCCCCGCCGCCGTTCGAGGACGGGCCTACCTCCAGCCGGGGTCTTCTCGCCGGCCCTCGGCCGGCTCAGGCACGCACGTCGGTGGGGCGCATGACCAGGACCGGGCACGGGGCGTACTGCACCAGCACCTGGCTGGTCGAGCCCAGCAGCATGCCGCTGAACCCCCCTTCGCCGCGGTGGCCGACCACCAGCAGCCGCGCGGTCTCGGCCTCTCCGAGCAGGGCGCGCACCGGCCGGTCGGCGAGGACGCGGGACCCGACGACCACCCCGGGGTACGCCTCCCGACGGGCGGCCAGGCGTTCGGCGAGCAGCTCCTCGGCCCGGGTGGCCAGCGTGCTCCAGTCCTCCCGCAGCCGGACGACCTCGCCGCTCGGCCCGGGTACCACGTCGCTCCAGGTGTGCACCGCCACCAGTTCGGCGTCCCAGGCGGTCGCGATGTCGAACGCCTCGTCGAGGGCGGCGTCGCTGGTCGGGGAGCCGTCCACCCCGACCACGACCGGTCCCCGGCTCGCCGGCGCGGCCTCCGGCGCGCCGCCCCGGACGACCGCCACCGGGCAGGGGGCGTGCGTGACCAGCGCGAGGGCCACCGACCCGGCGAGCATGCCGGGGTAGGCGTCCGCGCCCCAGCCGCCGACCACGACGAGCCGAGCCCGCTGGGCCGCGTCGACGAGCAGCGACACCGGCGTGCCCCGCGGCAGCCGCACGTCGACCTCGACGGTCCCGCCCCGCCGGACGTCGGCTGCCAGCTCATCGAGCCATGGCGGTGCCGTGGTCGGACCGCCGTCCGCGGGCAGGGCGTGCACGACCGTCAGCGGCACCCCCCTGCGGGCCGCTTCACCGGCCGCCCACAGCGCCGCGTGCCGCGCCGACGGGGACCCGTCGACGCCGACCACCACTGAGCCGTCCTCGGTCCTGGACACCGCTCCTCCTCGCCGGGGTAGCGGCGCTGCCCCCCCGAGCACGCTAGCGCGCGCCGTCCACCCCCGACAGCGCCGGCCCGATCGAGGCCGCCCTTCCAGAGGTCGATCCGAAGACCTCGACCACGACCGGGCAGCAGCCGGCGCGCGTGAGCGTTCGGTCTCCACTACCCGTGCGGGTAGTCGGCGTGGTGCGGCCCACGCCGACGGCGTTGCCCACGGACCCGCGAGGCGCGACGATCCGTGCTGAGCACGGCCTCGCCCGAGCCCGATGAGGTGCGCCGATGACGCCTGCCGCGCGACCTGCGCACCCGCCGGACGCGTCGAGCCGGTTCCGTGCGCCGACCTACGTCCGCAACGTCATCGAGCGGCGGCGCCTGCTCGCGGTACTGCGCGCCGATTCCTGGCGCCAGCTCACCCTGATCCAGGCCCCGGCCGGGTACGGGAAGACCACCCTGGCCGTGCAGTGGCTGCGGGTGCTGGAGGCCGAGGGTGCGGCGGTCGCGTGGCTCGGGTTGCACCGCGACGACAACGATGCGCACTGGTTCCTCTCGCACCTGCTGGAGGCGGTGCGCCGGGCGCTGCCGGAGAGCGCGGACACCCTCGACGACCTGCGGGAGCTGATCGAGCAGGGAGTCGAGGACACCCAGCGCTACACGCTGTCGGCGGTGCTGGAGCTGATCGGCGGGCACCCCGCCCGGTTCGTGCTGACCTTCGACGACTGGCACGTGATCGACGACGCGCGGGTGCACCGCGCACTGGTCCACTTGCTGGACTTCGCGCCGCCGAACCTCTCGCTGCTGCTCACGAGCCGCACCCGGCCGCGGCTGCCGCTGAGCCGGCTGCGGGTGCGCCAGCAGCTGACCGAGGTGGACGCGGCGGCGCTGCGCTTCGACCTCGACGAGGCCAGGGCGTTCCTGGTGGACCTCAACGGGTTGGCCCTGCGGGGTGACGAGGTGGCGCGGTTGTCGGAGGGCACCGACGGGTGGGTCGCGGCCTTGCAGCTGGTCTCGCTGTCGCTGCGCGACAGCGCCGACCCGGCCGCGCTGATCCGGGACTTCTCGGGGCGCCACCACTCGATCGGCGAGTACCTCGCCGAGAACGTGCTCGACGCCCTGCCGGTCGAGATCCTGGACTTCCTGTTGGCCACGTCGGTCTGCGACCGGCTCTGCGGGGAGCTGGCCGGGGCGCTCGCCGGGCGCGGCGACGGGCAGGCGGTGCTGGAGGAGCTGGAGCGCCGCGACCTGTTCCTGCGCCCGCTCGACGCCGAGCGCACGTGGTTCCGCTACCACCACCTGTTCGCCGACCACCTGCGGCGGCGGTTGGAGCGCGACCGCCCCGAGCAGGTGCCCGAGCTGCACCGGTGCGCCTCGGACTGGTTCTCCGCGCACGACCTCGTGCCCGAGGCGGTGGCGCACGCATTGGCCGCGGGGGACCCCGGCCGGGCCACCGACCTGGTCGAGTCGCACGCGATGCCGCTGGTCGAGCACAGCCGCATGGTCAGCCTGCTCGGGCTCGCGGGCCGGCTGCCGGCCCGGGCCACGCACGACCGCCCGCAGCTGCTGATGGCCATCGCCTGGGCGAACTGCCTGCTGCAGCGCCCGCACGACGCGCAGCTCGCCCTCGACCACCTCCACCTGGCCGTGCCGGTCGGCCCCGAGCACGAGGAGATGCACAGCGAGGCCGACGTCGTGCAGGCGTGCATCGACATCTACGGCGACCGCACCGACCGGGTGGAGGAGCTGGTCGAGCGCAGCCTCACGCGGTCGGCCGCCTACCGGCCGTGGATCGTGGCGGTGGCGGCGAACATCCAGACGTTCTGCGACATCCACGCGATGCGGTACCGGGCGGCGCGGGACCGCCAGGCGTGGGCGCGGCCGTTCCACGACCGGACGATCGGGCCGTTCGCCGGGGTCTACGGGCGCTGCTTCGCCGGCATCGCCGCGCTCGCCCAGCTGGACCTGCCCGCCGCCGAGGAGCAGTTGCAGGGCGCGGTCGCGCTGGCCAGGGAGTCGGCCGGCCGGCGCTCGCACGCGGCACGGCTGGCCGGCGCCCTGCTCGGCGAGCTGCACTACGAACGCGGCGAGCTCGACGAGGCCGAGCGGCTGCTGGAGGAGAGCCGGGAGCTGGGCGCGGAGAGCGGGGTCGTCGACTTCATGGTCGCCAGCTACGCCCTGCTCGCCCGCATCCGGGCCGACCGCGGGGCCGGGGCCGAGTCCGGGGAGCTGCTGGCCGAGGGGACCGAGGTCGCCGAGCGGCTCGGCCTGACCCGGCTGCGGGCGGCCATCGAGGCCGAGCGGATCCGCCAACTGCTGGCCGCCGGCCGGCTGCGCGAGGCGCGCCGGGCCGCGCAGGACCTCCCCGGCGGTACGGGCTGGGCGGGCGGGATCGGGGTGGTGATCGACCAGATCCGGACCGGCTCGGTGGCCGCCGTCCGCTCCGCCGAGGGCGACCACGAGGGCGCCACGGCGCTGCTGGAGGAGCTGATCGCCGACCTGCAGCGGCGCGGGCAGGTCCGGGCGGCGGTCGCCGCGACCGTGCAGCTGAGCGTGGTCCAGGAGCGCGCGGCGCGGCGGATGGCCGCGGAGCGCAGCCTCGCCGCCGCGCTGGCCCACGCGCTCCCGGCCGGGCTGTACCACCCGGTCCTGGGCGGCGGCCCGGAGGTCGCCGCGGTGCTGGGCCGGCTGCTGGCCCGGGCCGAGGCCGACACCTGGCTCGACGGTGGGACCGGGGCCGGCGCGCCGATCGCCTCCGGCGAGCTGGCCGCGTTGCTCGCCCGCACCGGCGCCGGGCGGATGGGGCAGGCGTGCGCCGTCGAGCTCACCGGCCGCGAGCTGGCCGTCCTGCGCATGCTCGACCTCGGCCGCAGCAACCAGCAGATCGCGCGTTCGCTGACGGTCACCGTCAACACCGTGAAGTGGTACCTGAAGAACATCTACACCAAGCTCGGCGCCACCAACCGGGCCGAGGCCGTGTCGCTCGCGCGCCGGGGCGGGCTGCTGCCCTGAGCCGGACAGCAGCCCGCACCGGAGACGGTCAGAGCGCCGCGTAGACGGCGGCCTCGACGTCGGCGTAGGTCTTCCACGCCTCCTCGGTGATGAACGGCAGCGAGTTGGTGTAGATCGACGCGCAGATCCCGGTCGCGCGGTCGACGAAGAAGTGGGTGTTGAACAGCCCGGCCCACGCACCGGTGCCTGCCCGCCGCGCGCCCGGGACGTCTACGGTGTTCAGCAGCAGGCCGTAGCCCCACTTCCAGCCCGGTCCCACGTTCAGCGATGCGGTTATCGGCGGGTCGGCGGTCGGGATCTCGGCCGGGAAGTCGAGGTCGCCGATCTGGTTGGTGAACGCCGCGTCGACCGTCTCCGACCGCAGGATCCGGGCGCCGTCGAGCTCGCCGCCGCGCAGCAGGGCCCGCTCGAACCGGATGTAGTCGCGGGGAGTGGAGTACAGCCCGTGACCGCCGGCCCACCAGTCGGGCTCCTGGTTGAGGATCTCCCCGGCCGACGTCCACGCCCCGTCCTCGCCGCGGACGTGCACGCTGACGCAGTTGGCGTAGCGCTGCTGGTCGAGGCGGAACATGGTGTCGTCCATGCCCAGCGGGCCGGTGATCCCGTCCTTGATCACGACGTCCAGGGTCGTGCCGGCGACGGTCTCGACGACCCGCCCCAGCCAGTCGGTGTTGATGCCGTAGACGAAGCGGGTGCCCGGGTCGGTGACCAGCGGCGCCTTGAACGCCTCCAGGGAGCCCGGGACGACGTTCGGCTGGCCGGTGACCTTCTCGTAGCGGGCGAGGTCGGCGTCCCAGAACCAGTACGCCAGCCCCGAGGTGTGGGTGACCAGGTTGCGCACGGTCGCCCGGTTGCCGGCCGGGCGCAGCTTCGGGGTGTCGCCGTCGAAGCCCTCCAGCACCTGCAGGTCGGCGAACTCGGGCAGGTAGGTGTCGACCGGGGCGTCCAGCTCCAGCTCACCCCGCTCGACCTGCTGCAACGCGGCGGCCGTGCACACCATCTTGGTCATGGACATGATCCGGAACTGGGTGGAGGTGGTCACCGGGTCGTCGCCCTCACCGGCGACCCGCACCCCCGCGCCGCCCTCGTAGAGGATGCCGTCGCGGTCGGCGACGATCGCCGCGACGTGCGGTACCGCGCCGGTGCGGACCGCGCCGGCCAGCACTTCGTCGATGGCGGCAGCGGCGCTGCCGTCGAACCCAGAACCCATGGTCGAACTCCTTCGGTCGAGACGATGGGGATGCCGCGTCAGCGGATGTCGAAGCCCGGGTAGCCCTCGCGCGCCACCTCGTCGCACTTCTGCCGGTAGGTGCCCACGCCGCCGGTGTAGGACAGCACCCGCCGGGGTTTGCCGGGAACGTTCGAGCCGAGGTACCAACCGGTCGTGTTCGCGATCAGGGTGGCGCCGGCGGTCTCGTCGTGGTGGGCGACCCAGGCGGCCTCGCCCTCCGCGGTCGCCTCGATCGTGGACAGACCGCGTTCGCGCACGTGCCGGATGGCGTCGGCGATCCACTCGGTCTGCTGCTGCAGGCAGGTGGTCATGTTGCACAGCGCCGCCGACGGGGCCAGCGGGACCGCGGTCGTGAGCAGGTTCGGGTAGCCGTGCACCTGCAGGCCCATCATCGTGCGGATGTCGCGGCCCCAGTCCTCGGTGAGGCTGCGCTCGCCGCGCCCGCGCACGTCGATGCGGGTCAGCGACCCGGTGCCGGCGTCGAACCCGGTGGCCAGCACGATCACGTCGAGCTCGTGCGTGGTGCCGTCGGCGAGCTCGATGCCGGACGCGACGATCCGGGTGATCGGGTTGTCGCGCACCCCGACCAGCTCGACGTTCTCCCGGTGGTAGACCTCCAGGTAGCTGCGCTCCAGCGGCACGCGGTGGGTGCCGAAGCCGTAGTCGGTCGGGACCAGGACGTCGATCAGCCGCGGGTCCTTCAGCCGGACGCGCATCTTCTCCCGGACGAACCCGGAGATCTCGTCGTTGACCTCCTGGGAGAAGAACATCTCCCCGAAGCCGGCCAGCCACAGCTTGAGCGAGCCGTCGGCGTAGATCTCCTCCAGCACCTCCCGGCGCTGCTCGGGCGTGCACTCGGCCCACACGTGCTCGAAGTCGTACTCGAAGCCGGTGAAGGTGTGCGGGATCGTGGACTTCAGCTCGTCGAAGCGCCCCTTGTAGGCGGCCTGCTCGGCCTCGCCGTAGGCGGGGCTCTTCATCGGCAGCACGTACTGCGGGGTGCGGGCGAACACGGTGAGCTGCGCGACCTGCTCGGCCACGGTCTGGATCACCTGGATGCCCGTGGCACCGATGCCGACCACCCCGACCCGCTTCCCGGCCAGCTCGACGCCCTCGGCGGGCCATCGCGAGGTGTGGAAGATCCCACCGGTGAAGTCGGCTTGTCCCGCGAAGACGTCCTCCAGCGGCGCCGACAGCATCCCGGCGCAGCTGACGAAGAACTGGGCGTCGACCACATCGCCGCGATCGGTGCGGATCGTCCAACGGCCGCGGTCCTCGTCGTAGTGCGCACTGGTCACGGTGGTGCCGAACCGGATGTCGCGGCGCAGGTCGAGCCGGTCGGCGACGTAGCGCATCCAGCGCTCGATCTCCGGCTGGCCCGGGAACTTCTCGCTCCAGCTCCAGCCCTTGTACAGGTCCTCGTCGAACAGGTACTGGTAGATGTAGGCCTCGCTGTCGAAGCGGGCACCCGGGTAGCGGTTCCACCACCACGTGCCGCCCACGTCACCGGCCCGGTCGAAGACGAGCACGCGCAAGCCCTGCTGGCGCAGCTGGTGGAGCTGGTACAGGCCGGCTACGCCGGCGCCGAGGATCACGGCGTCCAGCTCGAGTGTCTCACCGGTCTCGGGTGGCGTGGTCTGCGTAGCGGACGTCATCGTCGCTGCTGCTCCTTCGTCGGCGTGTCGTGCCGGTGTCGG
The DNA here is from genome assembly GCF_023898865.1 of Pseudonocardia humida. GTDB lineage: Bacteria > Actinomycetota > Actinomycetes > Mycobacteriales > Pseudonocardiaceae > Pseudonocardia > Pseudonocardia humida. Next base: position 80,141 of record NZ_JAGSOV010000061.1, on the reverse strand, counting down.
CCGTCGCAGCATGCGGTGCGGCCGGGCCCCGCCACCCACCCGAGCGGGTAGTCGCCGCGGGGGGATCCCCGTGGTCGACGACGACAACCCCGTCGAGACGCCGGTCGTCGTGGGCGGGCGGGGCGGTGGCGATGGCCGTCCTCGCCCGTCGCTGACGGCCCCCGCTCGGTTCAGACGCGACTTGTCGTCCCGTCGTCGAGGGCCCCGCCGTAGTACTGGTCGAGCACCGCGCGGAACGCCGGCTCGTCGGGGTCGGCGAGGGTGAACAGGGTCATGGACGAGTGCAGCTTCAGGGCGTCGACCGGGCCCAGGACGTCGACGGGGTCGCTCGTGTCGAGCCCGGCGAGGGCCCGGGCGCACTCGCGCAGGCGCGGACCCAGCACGGGATCGGCCAGGTAGCGGCGCGCCTCGTCCAGGTCGGCGATGGCGTAGTGCTGGGCCGTCGGGCTGTGCCCCAGACCGGCGATCTGGGGGAAGACGAACCACATCCAGTGCCCGTGCTTGCGGCCCCGGCGCAGTTCGGCGAGTGCGAGGGCGTACACGCCGGCGGAGTCCTGGGCCTCGACGAAGCGGTGCAGATCGGTGGACGGGGGCATGAGGTCGATGTTCCCGCTCGGACCCGGTGCGACGCAGCTGGTTCCCAGGTCCAGTGGCCCGCGACCACTAGCTCGCGGGCGGGGGCTCGAGCTGCTGGCCCACGGTCTGCTGGGCCGGCGCGAACCGCTCGGGCCAGACGGCGGCGATGTCGTCGGTGGACCACCCGGTGCCGTCGGCGAACTCGACGACGAACTCGCTCGGGTGCGACCACAGGGCGAGCCGGTCGCCGCCGATGCCGACGGCCTGGCCGGTGACGGCGGCGGCGGCGTCGGAGGCGAGGAAGGCGACCAGGCCGGCGGCGTCCTCTGGCGGGCCGAAGCTGAGCTCGCGGCGGGCGTGGGGCGGCAGCGGCTCGCCGGCCCTGAGCGCGTCGACGTAGGGCTTGACGAAGGGCAGGGTCTCGGTCATGGCGGTGGCCGCGACCGGGATGACCGCGTTGACGGTGATGTTCGCCCGGGCCAGCTCCATCGCCCAGGTGCGGACCATGCCGACGATGCCGGCCTTGGCCGCGGCGTAGTTGGTCTGGCCGAAGTTGCCGACCTGGCCGGTGGGGGAGCCGACGCAGATGATCCGCCCGCCCTCGCCCTGCTCGCGCAGCCTGACCGCAGCGGCGCGGGTGCAGGTGAAGGTGCCGCGCAGGTGGGTGGTGATGACGGCGTCGAACTGCTCATCGGTCATCTTCCACAGGGTGGCGTCGCGCAGGATGCCGGCGTTGTTGACCAGGACGTCGAGCCGGCCGAACTCGGTGACCGCCCGGTCGACCAGGGCCTGGGCGGCCTCGCCGGTGCCGACCGCGACGACCTCGGCGACGGCGCGACCGCCGGCCCCGGTGATCGTCGAGACGGCGGCCCGGGCGACGTCGGCGTCGACGTCGTTGACGACGACCGCGGCGCCGCGGCGGGCGAGCTCGGTGGCGTAGGCGAGACCGAGGCCCCGCCCGCTCCCGGTGACGACGGCGACCTTGCCGGAGAGATCCACTGCAGTACTCCTCCACGTGGGGGGTGCGCCCGCCGGAGACGGACGCGGTGACGGGTCAGCTCGTGCCGGCCCGGGGGACTCGGCCCCGGCCGGGTGGTCCGGCGAAGGCCTGCGCCAGGGCGAGGTCGTCGAGCAGCCCGGTCAGCAACGTCGGGGTCATGGGGCCACCGCGGGTCGCAGGGCCGGGTCCGCGGCGGCCATCCGGCGCAGCTCGGCCCGCTGGACCTTGGTGGAGGCGGTCATCGGCAGCTCCTCGAGCGCGCGCCATGCCCGCGGCACCTTGAACGGCGAGAGCCGCGCACGGCAGTGCCGCTCCAGCTCCGCCGGGTCGATCGCGGCGCCGGGCTCGGGGACGACGAAGGCGACCACCAGCTCGCCCCAGCGCTCGTCGGGGGCACCGACGACCGCGGCGCGCGCCACCGACGGATGGCTGACGACGGCCTCCTCGACCTCCTCCGGCGAGACGTTCTCGCCGCCGGTCTTGATCATGTCTTTGAGCCGCCCGACGATCCGGCAGGCGCCCGCGGCGTCCATGACCGCGAGGTCCCCGGTGTGCAGCCAGCCCCCGGGGTCGATCGCGGCCGCGGTCGCCTCGGGGTCCCGGTAGTAGCCGGGGGTCAGCCGCTCCCCGCGCAACCAGAGCTCCCCGACCTCGCCGGGCGCGGCGGGGACGCCGTCCGGGGTGGCGATGCGGACGCCGGTTCCGGCCAGCGGTCGCCCGACCGTCGTCCGGCGCACCGGATCGGGGTCCGTGGGCGCAGGCAGCAGGGCCGAGCCGCAGGTCTCGGTCATGCCGAAGGTGGTGATCAGCGGCGCGGCGAAGGCCGACTCGACCCGGTCGACGAAGCCGGGCGACACGGTCTGGCCGCCGGTGAACACCACCCGCAGGCTGCTCAGGTCCGCCTGGCCGATCTCGGGGCGGGCCATCAGCAGGTCGAGCAGGGTCGGCGCCGCCGACAGCAGGGTCGCCCGGTGCTGGGTGATGAGCTCCAGCACCCGGGCGGGCTCGAACGCCACGACCACGTGCTCGCACCGCTGCCAGAGGGCGCCCATGACGCCCAGGACGTTGCCGGCCGTGTGGAACAGCGGCATGGGATTGACCCACACGCCGCCCTCGGGCAGTCCGATGCGGTCGCGGAAGGCGTGCGACGTGGCCACCATGCCGGAGTGGGTGATCTGCACGCCCTTGGCGCGGCCGGTGGTACCGGAGGTGAACTGGATCTGCGCGAGGCCCTGCGGCGGGACGGTCGGGAGATCGACGGTTCGGTCGTGGCGCAGCGCCCGCCAGTCGCCGGTGCACCGGTGGACCTCGCGCAGCGCAGGCAGCCGGCCGGCCACCTCGGCGGCCAGGTCGGCCGCCGGGTCGCCGGCCGCGTCCTCGGCCGCGTAGACGGCCTCGGCGCCGGACAGCCGCAGCGCGTGTTCCAGCTCGGGCCCGCGGGAGCGCGGGTTGACCGGGACCAGGACCATCCCGGCCAGGGCCACGCCGAACTGCAGCAGCACGGCCTCGGGGCCGTTGACCAGGCAGGTGGCGATCCGGGCACCCGGGTCGTGGCGGGCCAGCAGGCCGGCGGCCACCCGTTCGGCGTCGGCCAGCAGCCCGGCCGCCGTCCAGACCCGCTCCTCGTGCGGGGTCACCGTGCGGACCAGCGGATCGGCCGGACCGAGCCGGGCGGCCCGGCCGAGCACGTCACCGATGACCTGCTCGGGCACGTCGGCGGCGGCGGGGGTGAGCAGCTCGCAGCGCTGCAGGGTGTCCGCCACGGGTCAGCCGACCGGGTAGCTCTGGGCGCTCGGGCCCTCGAAGGTGCCCAGGACCTCCAGGCCGCCTTCGGCCTGGCCCGAGGCGCGCGAGACGTAGACCGTGCGCGTCGGCGGCTGCGCGGCGTCGGTGAAGTCCAGCGGCGTCGCGTACAGGCCCTCGGTGTCCAGGCCGGTGGTCTTGCGCATGGCGGCGACCACGCCCTCCGGGGTCAGGTCCCCCGCGTCGCAGGCGCCCCGGAGCGCGGTCGTGAGCAGTTCGGCCTGCGCGTAGGCCAGGGGCACCTCCCAGCCCGTCTCGCCGTCGGGGGCGGCGGCCTCGTACAGGTCGCGGGCCGCCTGAACGCCGGGCTGGTCGAGGCTGAACGGTGCGATGCTGGTGACCGTGTAGAAGTTCTGCTCCAGGGCCGGCCCGGCCGGCGTCGCCAGCAGCGAGGGGCCGAAGGTCGGGGTGTTGCCGAAGAGCGGGACGTTCAGGCCCTGCGCGGCCAGGACGCCGGCCAGCGAGGCGAGCTGGGCCGGCGCGGCCCCGAGGATCACCGCGGACACCCCGGCCTGCTGGAGGGCGGAGGCCTGGGCGGTCAGGTCGGTGTCGCGCGGGGTGATCTCCTGCGGCACGATCTCGAGACCGCGCTGCTGGGCGGCGTGCTGGGCGCCGGCGAGGGAGTCGCTGCCGTAGTCGCCGACGAAGTAGACGACGCCGACCTTGGAGCCGGGGGCCAGGCCCAGCTCGTCGACGAGGTAGTCGATCGCGTTCGCGCTCTCGATGCTGTAGGTGGTCCCGGGGATCTGGGCGTTCTCGTACTGCAGCGCGACGCCGGCCCAGCCGTGCCCGCCCAGGTAGAGCCCGTCGGCCTCGGCCAGCGGCAGCACGGCGGCCGACGTCGGCCCGCCGAGGACCTGCTGCAGGGCGACGACGTTCGAGGCCATGCTCCGGTAGAGCGCCACGGCCTTCTGCGGGTCGTAGCCGTGGTCCTGCACGTCGACCTCGACGTCGCGCCCGCAGATCCCGCCCTCGGTGTTGACCTGGTCGTAGTAGGCCTGGGTCTCGGTGACCTGGACCGCGGCGCCGGCGGCGAAGGGGCCCGAGAGGTCGGTGAGCATGCCGACGGTGATGGTGTCGGCGGTGACGCCGGTGCCGGTCCGCACCTCCCCTTCCGCGCCGCCACCGGCGGGGGCGGCGTCGGGGTCCTCGGTGGAGCAGGCGGCGAGGACGGCGACGCAGCCGGCGAGCGCCAGCGTCGTGCGGATCCGGTGCTTCATGGGGAGGTCTCCTTCGACCTGGTGGGGACGCCGGGGTGCGACGGTGCGGGTGTGGCCGCGCCGGGGGGAGCCGGCGATGGGGGAGGAGGTGCGGGTGGGGGATCGTCGGTGTCGGCCGGGTGGGGGGCGCGCCGGTGGCGGAGCCGGCCGGTCGCTCCGGCCAGGCCGCCGCGGAGGAAGAGCAGCACGGCGATGATCGCCGCGCCGTAGAGCAGCCGGGCGAGCGTGGCCGCGTCCAGGCCCCCGGAGCCGGGCGTCGCGAGGAACGGCAGGTCGGAGCTGTACTGGGTGAGGACCAGCGGCAGGATGACGACGAAGGCGGCGCCCGCGGCCGCCCCGGCGATCGAGCCGAGACCGCCCAGCACGATCATGATCAGGAAGTCGATCGACAGCTGCAGGCCGAACAGGTCCGGCGCGATCCGGCCGTAGGCCAGGGCCATGAGGGCGCCGGCGATGCCCGCGTAGGCCGAGGAGATGACGAAGGCGGTGGCCTTGGCCCGCGCCACGTGGATGCCCATCGCGGCCGCCGCGGTCTCGCTGTCGCGGACGTTGGCCAGTGCCCGGCCGGTGCGGCTGGCCTTGATGTTGCGGCCGAGCCACGCGGCGAGCAGGACGACGACGAGGAACAGGTACCAGAGCCGGTGCAGGCCCTCGAACTCCACGCCGGCGACGGCGAGGTAGTCGGGATCCTCGTTGCTGAAGCTGAAGCCCGGCACGGAGAACGGCTCCACGGTCCGGCCGTTGAAGCCGCCGGTCGCGTCCTCCAGGTTGACCATCAGGTGGCGGGCCAGGAAGACCAGCCCGATGGTGGCCAGGCCGAGGTAGATCCCGCGCAGGCGACCCGAGATGGGGCTGAAGAGCGCGCCGGCGACCGCGGCCACCACACCCGCGAGGACGAGGGCGAGCAGGGGCGGCAGACCCAGTCCGGCCGCCCGGCCGCCGCTCTCGCCGACGGCCCAGGCGTAGGTGTAGGCGCCCAGGGCCGCGAAGCAGGCGTGGCCGAGCGACAGCTGCCCCGCCACCCCGACCAGCAGGGTCAGCCCGATCGCCCCGACCACCGCCGCCATCGTGAACAGTCCGGTCTGCAGCCAGAAGTCGTCGAGCAGGAACGGCAGGGCCGCGGCGACCAGCACGGCCAGGGCGGCCGGGAGCCGGCGGAGGACCTCAGACACGGACGGCCTCCGCGCGGCCGAACAGCCCGGACGGCCGCACGAGCAGCACCAGGATCATCACGGCGTAGGGGACGACCTCACCGAGGCCGCGGCCCAGGAAGTGCAGGTGGGACTCGTAGCCGACGGCCAGCGCGGTGACCACGCCGATGATCAGGCCACCGACGATCGCGCCGACGACGGAGTCGAACCCGCCGAGCACCCAGGCCGGGATCGCGGCGAAGGCGCTGATGGCCAGCGCCGGGCCCACGCCCGGCGCGGGGAACGAGGCGAGGAAGACGCCGGCGATGGCGGCGAGCGCCCCGGCCAGCGCCCATCCCGCCGCGCCGGTGCGCGAGAGCCGGATCCCCATCAGGGAGGCGGTGTCGCCGTCGGCGGCCGCGGCGCGCATCGCGACGCCGGTGCCGGTGCGCGCGAAGAGGAACCAGAGCAGCCCGAAGACCACCACGGCCAGGCCCGCCGCGATCGCCCGGCTGGTGGGCAGGGTGACGCCGCCGATGGCGACCACGTCGGCCCCCCAGGGCGCGCCGATGGGCAGGACCCGGTTGCCGATGCGCCGGGTCAGCTCGGTGAGCAGCAGGATGTCGACGCCGAGCATGAGGATGGCGGCCGTGCCGGGGTTGGCCTCGGCGAGGTTGCGCACCAGGACCGCGTTGATCAGCACGCCCAGCAGCGCCGCACCGGCGATCCCCACGACGACCGCGGCCCAGAAGCCGACCGGGCCCTGCAGGACGGCGACGAGGTAGGCGCCGGTCAGCAGGACCGAGCCGTGCGCGAAGTTCAGCACGCCGGTGGAGGTGAAGACGATGACGAAGCCGACCGCGATCAGACCGAGGATGAGCCCGTAGGACAGGCCGTTGGCCAGCTGGGTGAGGAAGTAGCTCATGCCGCCGCCGTCCCCAGGTAGGCCCGCAGCACCTCGGGGTCGCGCTGGACGTCCCGCGGGGAGCCCTCGGCGATGCGCTTGCCGAAGTCCAGGACGGTGATCCGTTCGGCCAGCCCCATGACGAAGGGCATGTCGTGCTCGACGAGCAGGACCGACAGCCCGAGCTCCCGCTGCACGGCGCGGATGGCCTCGGCCATGACGGCGGACTCGCCGTGGGTCATGCCGGCCACGGGCTCGTCGAGCAGCAGCAGGGTGGGTTCGGCCGCCAGCGCCCGGCCCATCTCCACCCGCTTCCGGTCGCCGTAGGAGAGCGTGTGCACGGCGCGGTCGAGGACGTGCTCGATGCGGAGCAGGGCGGCGATGCGCCGCACGGCCTCCCGCTCGGCGCGCTCCTCCCGGCGGGCGCGCGGGAGCCGCAGGGCATGGGCGGCGGTGCCGGTGCGCATCACGCGGTGCCGGCCGACGAGGAGGTTGTCCCGGACCGTCGCCTCGAGCGACAGCGAGATGTTCTGGAAGGTGCGGGCCACGCCGAGGTCGGCGATGCGGTGCGAGGGCATGGCGGTCACTTCCGCGTCGCCGTAGTGGACGGTGCCGCTGGTCGCGCGGTAGGCGCCGCCGAGGACGTTGATGCAGGTCGACTTCCCGGCGCCGTTGGGGCCGATCAGCGCGTGGATGGTCCCGGCCTCGACGGTGAACGACACCGTCGAGAGCGCGGTGATGCCGCCGAAGCGGACGGTCAGGTCCTCGACCCTCAGCTGCCGGGCCCGGGCGGTCGTGGAGCGCCGGAGGTGCACCGTCGTGTCGTCCGGTGCGTCGTCAGTGGTGGCGGCGGCGGTGCTGGAGGTCCCCACGCCCAGGTAGCGGTCGCGGATCTCGTCGGTGGCGGCCAGCTCGGCCGAGCTGCCCTCGGCGGTGATGGTCCCGACCTCGAGCACGTAGGCCCGGTCGGCCACCCGCAGGCCCATCGCCGCGTTCTGCTCGATGAGCAGCACCGAGGTCCCCTGGGCGTGGATCTGCCCGATGATGTCGCCGATCTGCTCGACCAGCTGCGGGGCCAGGCCGAGGGAGGGCTCGTCGAGCAGCAGCAGCGTGGGCGAGGTCATCAGCGCCCGCCCCATCGCCAGCATCTGCTGCTGCCCGCCGGAGAGCAGGCCACCGCGCTGGTGGCGGCGCTCGGCGAGGATCGGGAAGAGCTCGAAGACCCGCTCGGCCGCCTCCTCGCGGGCGCGCTTGTCGCGGACCGTGGAGGCGCCGGCGCGCAGGTTCTCGGCCACGGTCAGGTCGCGGAAGATCCGGCGGCCTTCCGGGACCTGCACCAGACCGGCGCGCACCGCCCCCGCGGCGTCGCGGCGGGCGAGGTCGTGCCCGTCGAAGTGGATGCGCCCGGCGGTGACCGCGCCGCCGACGCCGCCCAGGGAGCGCGAGATGGCCCGCAGGAGGGTGGTCTTGCCGGCGCCGTTGCTCCCGAGCACGGCGACCACGGACCCCGCGTCGACGCGCACGGAGACCCCGCGCAGCGCCTGGACGGCGCCGTCGTAGTCGACCGCCAGGTCGTCGACGGTCAGTAGGGGGACTGGCACGGAGCACCTTCCGTCTGGGAGTCGCGTCCGAGGCGCCCGGAAGGGTGATCACGCAGCGCTCGGTGGTGCGGGTCACAGGGACCTTAGAAGCGTCTTTGACGTACGTCAAGATTGTGTCTAACGTTCGCCGCGTGGCAGGCTCGACCCGGGGAGCGGGTCGAGGCGGGAGGGCGAGGCGTGTCCGAGGGTGCGCTGCAGGACTGGGGCGCGGTCGACGCCGCCGAGCCGGGTGCCGATCCCGGAGCCGGGCCCGACGGCCAGCCGCACGGGCACCGCCCCCAGGCCCTGCTGTTCAGCTTCTTCGGGGGCGTGGTGCGCGGGCGCGACCTCCCGCCCGTCCCCTCCGCGGTGTTCATCCGCCTGCTCAGCGGGCTGGGGGTCGCCGAGGCCGCCGCCCGCGCCACGCTGGCCCGGATGACCCGCCGGGGCCTGCTGGAGCGCACGCAGGTCGGCCGGGCCGCGCACTACCGGCTCACCCCCGACGCGGAGGCCCTCGTGCGCAAGGCCAGCCTGCGGGTCGCCTCCCCGGCACCGTTCGAGCACCCCGACGGCGAGTGGACGCTGCTCAGCTACTCCGTGCCCGAGAGCCGCCGCGACCTGCGCCACCGCGTCCGCGCGACCCTGACGTGGGCCGGTTTCGGAGGGCTGCGCGACGGGGTGTGGATCGCCCCGGGGACCGTCGACGTGGCCGCGGTCCTCAACGACGCCGGGCTCGACGAGGTCACCGGCCTGGCCGAGTGGTTCGCGGCCTCGCCCATGCCGGACGTGCGGGTCCAGGCGTTCATCCGCAGGGCGTGGCCGGTGGACCAGATCCGGGAGCGGCACGGGGAGTTCATCCGGACCTGGTGGGCCGGACCCGGAGCGGGGGACCCCCTCGGGCGGATCACGCTGCTGGGCGCGGACTGGCTGCGGGTCCTGCGCGCCGACCCTGGGCTGCCCGCGCGGCACCTCTCCGCGGACTGGCCCGCCGCCCAGAGCGCCGCGGTGTACCGCCGGTGCTACTCCGACCTCCTCCCCGCCGCCGACCGGGCCCTCGACCTGGAGCTCGGTTCCTCGATGACATCCCCGACGCCCTGAACCGGCTCCCGGCGGGCTGCCTCGCCGATGGACATCCCCGGGCTTGACATCGAGGGCCCCTGAGCATCCACCGTGGTACCCATGAGCGCTCCGGCCACCCCCGCATCGCCCGCCCCGTCCTGGACCACCGGTACCACCCCCAACCGCTTCGCCGCGCTACCGGCCGGGCGCCTCGGTCGGCTGGGCGGGCGGCTGATGCGCCTGCTCAACCGCGGCCAGCAGCGGGAGGTGCTGGCGCTGCTGGCGGCGGGCGAGGTGGACGGGGCGGTCGAGGTGGTCGAGGTCGGCCCCGGGCCCGGTGCACTGCTCGGGCTGCTCACCGCCCGTGCGGACGTGCGGCGGGTGATCGGCGTCGAGCCGTCGGTGGACATGCGGGCACTGGCGATCCGGGCCAACGCCGCGGCAATCGCCGCCGCCCGGCTGGAGGTCCGACCCGGAGACGCCGCCACCACCGGCCTGCCCGACGGGTGCGCCGACGTGGTCGTCTCGGTGAACACCGTGGCGATCTGGCCCGACCTCGACTCCGGTGCCGGCGAGCTGCGCCGACTGCTGCGCCCCGGCGGCCGGCTGCTGCTGAGCTGGCACGGCGGGCGTGCCCCCAGCCGGGCCGCGCGACCCCTGCTGCTCGACGAGGCCACGCTCGGCCGGATCGAGACCGCGCTGCGGCGGCGCTTCGACACCGTCGAGCGCACCATGACGCGCCGCTGCACCGTCTTCGACGCCCGGGTCGCCCGGGCCACACGGCTCGACCCGAACCCGCCTGCACGCTGACCCCGGGCCCGGGATCGCGGCTGGAACCACTGGCGGGGGAACGCTCAACTCAGCGGTCCGTAGCGGAAGCGAAGCCTGCGGCGCCGCGCACCCGCTACACGTCGTCGACCTCCACGACCCGCACGTCGATGTGCGCAGCGCGAAGCCGGGCGCGGTGCGCGAGCCGCTCGGGGTCCGCCGCGTACGCCTCGTGGGCGGCGCGGGAGGCGAAGGACACGATGTGCACCTCGACCGTGCCGCCGGCGCCCCGCAGGCGCCGCTCGAGCCGGCCCGAGTGCCGTGCGAGCAGGGGCAGCACCAGGCTCTCGTACTCCTGGAACGCGCCGACGTCGGCCGCGGCGACGTCGGCCACCAGGACCATCGTGAGGCGCCGCTCGGCGTCGTCGGTGCTCACATCCAGCCGGCCTCTCGGGCGATGCGGATCGCGTCGATCCGGTTGCGGGCGCCCACCTTGGTGATCGCGTTGGACAGGTAGTTGCGCACGGTGGCGGTGGACAGGCACAGCCGGGTCGCGATCTGCTCGGTGGAGGCGCCGTCCTGCGCCGCGCGCAGCACGTCGGTCTCGCGGCCGGTCAGGGGAGTGGTGCCGGTCTCGATGGCCGCGGCGACGAGCTCGGGGTCGATCACCCGCTGGCCGGCGGCCACGCGGCGGATCCCGGCGGCGAGCGCGTCGGCGGGGGCGTCCTTGAGGACGAACCCGCGGACGTGGGACTGCAGGGCGCGCAGCAGGTGCCCGGGCTGGCTGAGCCCGGTCAGGACGAGGACCCGGCAGCTCGGGAGGCGGTCGTGGAGCTGAGCGGCGGCGGTGATGCCGTCGCAGCCGGGCAGCTCGATGTCGATCACGGCGACGTCGGGCCGGGTGCGCAGCGCCGCGTCGACGATCTCGTCGCCGCGCTCCAGCTCAGCGACCACCTCGATGCCCGGTTCCAGCGCCAGCAGCGCCACCAACGCGCCGCGGATCATGTGCATGTCCTCGGCGATCAGCACCCGGACGGGGTCGGTCACGGCAGCTCCTCGGGCAGGTCGACGGCGAGCCGGAACCGTCCACCGGGCAGGGGCCCGGAGGTCAGGACCCCGCCGAGGGGGGCCAGGCGCGCGGTGAGGCCGGCGATGCCGCTGCCGGGCGCAGCGCCGTCGGGGGTCGCGCCGTCGGGGGTCGCGCCGTCGGGAACCGCGCCGTCGTTGACGAGCTCCAGGTGCAGGCGCCCGTCGTGCTGATCGCCGCGGATGGTGACCCGGGTGGCCGTGCTGTGCCGCAGCACGTTGGTCACCCCCTCCCGCAGCACCCAGCCCAGAGCGTCGTTCTGGGCCCGCGGGGTGTCGGACAGCGCGACCTCGATCCGGGTCTCGATCCCCGCCGCGCGCAGCAGCCCCGCCGCGCCGTCGAGCTCGCTGCGCACCGACGTCGGGTGCCGGTCGAAGGCCACCGCGGTCACGTCGCGCAGGGCGGCCCGGGCGACGGCGGTGAGGCTCTCGACCTCGGCCAGCGCCGCCGGCCGGTCGGTGGCCCACAGCCGCATCGCCAGCTCACCCTTGAGCGACACCGCGGACAGGCTCTGCCCGAGGACGTCGTGCAGGTCGCGGGAGATGCGCAGGCGGTCCTGCGCGACGGCGGCCTCGGCGAGCTCGGCGTGGGCGGCGGACAGGTCGTCGAGCACGCGGACCAGGCGGGTCGCGGCGAGCAGCGCGATCGGACCCAGCGCGGCGACGGTGAGGTTGTAGGCGGCGGCCCACGCCGTCACGAGCGGCCCGAGCGCGTACTGCTGCACGGCCTGCAGCGTCAGCACCGCCTCCGAAACCAGGACGACCAGCGCGCCGAGCGCTGCGCCGGTCCGGCGGGGCAGCAGCATGACCAGCGAGGCCACGAGCGCCCACTGGGTGATGATCCAGCTCTGCGGCAGCCAGGTGAGTGGCAGGTACACCAGCACCGCCAGCGCGAGCAGGCTCAGCGGCCAGGCGGGCGGGCGCACGCCGTCCGCGGCGGCGAGCGCGTGGCGCACCTGCAGCAGGCAGACGCCGATCGCGGCGGCGGTGGCGATCGCCCGGTCGAGGGGGCTCGTGGTGTCGCTGAGGAACACGGCGAGCAGGACCGGGACGAGCAGCAGCGGCACGTGCGCCGCGGCGAGCAGCAGGCGTGACCGCACGCCGAGCGGGCGCCCCGACGGTGCGGACCGGGAGAGCAGGGCGGGTGGGGTCATCCCGGTACCCGCGCCCGCGCACCGGTGTCGTCGGGCAGGACGACGAGCCGGGGCGCGGCGCCCACCCCCTCGGTGTCGACGCGCAGGACGACGCCGCCGGTGGCCCCACCCCGCAGCAGCCGGGCCGTGGCCGACCGCAGCTGCCGGCGCACCGCCGCCTCGTCGTCGGCGAGCAGTGCGGCCCGCGGTCCGACGACCCGGGCGGGGATCCCGGCCGCTGCGAGCAGGGCCACCGCCGACTCCAGCTCCGCGTGGATCTCCGAGCGCTGGTACCCGCGGACCACGCGGCGCGCCTGCGCCAGCGTCCGGCGCGACGCCGCGACCAGCTCGGCCAGCTCGGCCGGGCCGCTGCGTGACGGGCCGGAGAGGCGTTCGCCCCGGTCGGCCAGGTCTGCGAGGGCGACGCCCACCGTGGCGCTCAGCTCGTCGTCGATGCGCAGCCGCTCCCGCAGCAGGGCCTGTTCGGACAGCTCGCCTCGGGCCTGCTCGAGGCGCCGCACCGCGGCGACGAGCGCGACGACCGCGTAGAGCCACAGCACCTCGGTCGGGTACCAGAAGTCCTGCACCGCACCGCCCAGGGCCACCGCGAGCGGCGCGGTCGCGGCGACGAGCGCGAGCAGGACCGCGGGTGCCCGAGCCGGGCGGACCAGCAGCATCGCCGCCACGGCGAGGGCCGGGAAGACCGCAAGGGACTGCGTGCCGGTGGTCATCGCCGCCGCGACGAGCACGGCGCCGATCCCGCCCACGAGCCACCACGCCCCGCGCGGCCGGCGACCGCCCACCACGGCGACCACGATCCACAGGAACGGCGGCAGGTAGCAGACGGTGGCGAGCACCGCGGGCAGCAGCGCCTCCGGTGTGCCGCCGACCGCGATCGCCGCGACCTCGAGCACCGGGAAGGTCGTGCACGCCGCGACCGCGACGCCGATGGACCACCGGTCGCCCCCGCGCGGCCGGTCCGCGGTCCCACCGGCGGTCTGCGTCGCTCTCACCTGCCCACGTCCGACCCGCTCGTCCCGCAGGGGCCGGGCCCGGACGGGCCCCGCCCCTGCCGGCAGTGTGGCCGCCGAGGTGCCCACCGCTCAACACCATTCCCCTCCCGGCGGGCGCCCGCCGCTCCCCGCTGGTCGCAGTCTGCGCCGCCGGCGACCGTCCGGGCAGATGCCTATGTCGTGGCCCGGACGGTGACGGACGTCATCACCGGCGGGCGCTGGACGTCACGGCGATCATCGGACTCCCGGCTCTGCCCCCCGTCGTCGCTCCCGGCCAGGCTTGCGGGACTCACCAGGACAAGACGGGAGCTCCACGTGCAACTCAGTGTGAACACCTTCCTCAGCCTCGACGGCGTGATGCAGGGTCCGGGCGCGGTCGACGAGGACACCAGCGGCGGCTTCGACCGCGGGGGGTGGCTCGTCCCGCAGGCCGATGCCGCCAGCAGCGAGGTGGTGGCGGGCTGGTTCCGCCTCGCCGACGCGATCCTGCTCGGCCGCAGCACCTACCAGATGATGCGCACCTACTGGTCGCGGGTCACCGACCCGGACAACTCCGTCGCGGTCGCGCTCAACACCTACCCCAAGCACGTGGTGTCGTCCTCGCTCGACGAGGCGGCGGCCGACTGGACGGGCACCAGCCTCGTCCGCGGGGACGTGGTCGACGCCGTGCGCCGCCTCAAGGAGCAGCCCGGCCGCGAGCTCCAGGTGCACGGCAGCCACCGGCTCGCCCGGACCCTGCACGACGCCGGGCTCGTCGACGTATACCGCCTGCTGTACTTCCCGGTCGTCGTCGGGACGGGCAAGCGCCTGTTCGACGAGGGCGCGGTGCCCTCGTCGTTCCGGGTGGACGGCGGCGAGATCCTCGGGTCCGGCGCGGTGTCCCTCACGCTGGTGCCGACGGCGTTCTCGACCGGCGACTACGTGGTGCGCGGCGGCCAGGAGGCCGTCACCTCCCCGGCCGGATGACCCGTACCGGGCGCCGCTTCGTCGCCGCGTGGCCGGCCTACGCGATCACCGCGGCGGTCGGGGCGTTCGTCGCGGTGGTCGGCGCCCTGTGGGTGGCCGCGCACGTCGTCGCCCGGCAGCCGGTCGACGCGACCGCGTGGATCATCCTGCTGGCCACCCTGCTGCGCGCGGTCACCGTCGTCATCGCCCTGTCGAGCGTGCGGCGGTGGGGCCGTGCCCTGCCGCCGGTGGTCGTGCTGACCGGGCTGTGGGCGTGCGCCGCGGCCCAGCTCGCGTACCCGGTCGCTGAGTTGGCGGTCAAGCTGGCGCTGGTGGCGGGCGTAGTGGACCTGCCGGCCACCGGGATCGGTGATCTCGGTGCGACCGGCTGGTTCAACCTCTCGGCCGCGTGGGTGATCTTCGGCCTGCCGGGGGCGCTGTTCGTCGCGGCCGCGGTGTCCTACCGCAACCGCCGGTCGGTGAGCGGTCCGTGGCCGGTCGTCGGCATGCTCACCGGCACCGCGCTGCTGTTCGCCCTCGGCTGGTTGATCGGCTGATTCCGTGGCCGGGCGTGTCCTACCGCTCGGCACGCAGCCACAACACGGTCGACGCAGAGACGGTCTCGACCGGTGGTGGGCCACCCGCTTCGCGTAGCGGGTGGCCGGCCGCCGCGCCAGCTGATTGGCTCACTGAGCCCATTCCACGTGGCGTCGCCAGCGAGGACGAGGACTGACCTGCACCGCCTTGACCAGGTCGTTGTAGCAGGTCGAAGGTCGGGCCGGCGCCGCGGTAGCCGCTGTCGGCGACCACCTGCACCCCGGCCGCGGTCCGGTCGGCCGCGGCGCGGCTTGCCGGGTTCCAACTCGCGCAGACGCTCCGGCACCGGACCGTAGCCATGGTCATCTTCCCGCTCGACATCGAGGCGCAGGTGCTTCTGGCGATCGGCTGGTCTGCGTGGCACTGGGTCCTGGCCGCGTTCTTCGCCATCCCACTGCCCACCACGGCGCCGGCCCCGGCTTCGACCTGCCCCAGCGGCGGCGTCGCACCGATCCCGAGACCGGGCAGCGCCGGCGGTTGTCGCGGCTCAGCGCGCGGTCAACGCCGCACACGCCGCTCAACGGGGGCCGGGTGAGCGAGCCAACGCGGTCCTCACGTCCTGGAAGGTCCTGCGCAAGATCCGCTGCTGCCCGTCACGAGCTACTGCCCTGGTCGACGCCGTGCAGGTGCTCGTTCTCGCCGGCTGGCGCCC
Source organism: Pseudonocardia humida (assembly GCF_023898865.1). GTDB lineage: Bacteria > Actinomycetota > Actinomycetes > Mycobacteriales > Pseudonocardiaceae > Pseudonocardia > Pseudonocardia humida. The sequence goes on along the minus strand of NZ_JAGSOV010000061.1, from coordinate 64,675 downwards.
AAGTGGAAGGGGCTCACTGACTGACAAGCGACCCGCAGTGGTGCAGATCGCACCGGACGATCGCGACCGTCGATCTGTGTGCGCGGAGATCCGCCAGCGCGGATCGAGGACGAGACCCGCTGTTCGACGCCTCCGAGCGCACGACGCTACCGCAGGTTGCGCCGCGGCCCAGTCGCGGTCATGCCAGGGCGATCACCTGCAGGGTCAGGGCTGCGACTGCGAGCGCAGCGCGGGCCAGGTGGCCGGTCTCCCATCGACGCCGCAGGGCCGTCCAGTCCACGACCGGCGCGCCGGCCCCGCTGGCCGCGACTCCGAAGAAGCGGGCGCCCCACGTCGACACCCCCGGCTTGTCGCGCAGCCACTCACGGTTGACGGGGTGAACCACCAGCCAGTAGGTCGCCACGAGTCCGATCAGCGCCACGCTCGCGGCGAGGCGCATGGCGAAGTCGCCCGAGCCCGGATACGTCAGGGCCGCCGAGACGACGACCGCCACCGTCGCCGGCACCTCCAGGACCCCGACCGCGGTGAAGCCGGGGTAGTAGATCGTCTGGACGAGCCGGTACCCCGACTCGTCCAGACGCCGCTTCCCCGGCACCTCCAGCGCATGAGCGGCCGCGGGGATCATGACGACGGCGGCCAGCAGCGTCGCGACGACGTGGACGAAGGTGTTCATCGATCACCGTCCCGGAGCGCGGGCACGATCAGCACGCCGGTCTTCGTGCACGGTGGGCGGATCGGCAGACGCGATGTCAGTCGGACGCGGGGTCGGAACGACCGGTGCGGGGCTCGCGAGGTTCGGTCTGCGGGGTGAGCAGGACGACCGGGATCGTGCGGTCGGTCTTCTGCGCGTAGTCGTCGTAGAGGGGGAAGATCTGCGCCATCCGGGTCCAGAGGGGTTCGCGCTCGGCCGCGGACGCGACCCGGGCGTGAGCGGTGAACCGGTGGGGGCCGACCTGCACCCCGACACTCGGGTTCGCCAGGAGGTTCTTGAACCACGCGGGGTCCTCGTCGGCACCCCCTTTCGAGGCGACGACGACGTACTCGCCGCCGGAGGTGCCGTAGATCAGGCAGGTGCGGCGCGGCCGGCCGGTCCGGCGTCCGGTCGTGGCGAGCACGAGCGTGAGCACCCCGCCGTTCTCGTGTCCCTCGGCGCCACCCGACGCCAGGTAGGTGCGGGTGTGCTCGGCGACCCAGTCCCACCGGGAGTCGGTAGCGCGGTCGAGATCCTCGGCGGTGGCCATGTCGGCTGTCCTTCCGGTAGGTGGGATGGTGCGGGCTCGCTGCTGCCCCTGTCCTGAGACTCGTCCCGCTCAACCCTTGATCTCGTAGCGCAGGAGCACCACGCCGTTGTCGAAGGAGGTGGCCTCGATCAGACGCAGGTCTCGCCGATCCTCGAAGGCGCGGGTTCCCTTGCCGCGTGACGCCGGGCAGACCAGCATCCGGACTTCGTCGACGACGCCGGCGCCCAGCAGGGAGCGCATGAGCGTCAAGCTCCCCCACAGCCAGATGTCCCGGCCGCTCTGCTCCTTGAGCCCCCGGATGGTGGCGACCGGGTCGCGCGTCACCGTCGCGGCGGGGAAGTCGCCCCAGGGCGCGTCGATCAGCTTCGACGAGACGACGACTTTGGCGAGGTTGTTGAGCTTCTCGCCGTACTCGCCCTGCTCGACGGCGTACGGCCAGTAGCCCGTGGACATGTGGTAGGTGGTGGCACCGAGGACCATCGTGTCGACCGAGTCGACGAAGCTCATCAGGCTGTTCTTGAACGGGTCGTCGGTCGTTTCGTCGTCGAACGGCTCCCCTGACACGAAACTGAGCCCGCCGTCCTCCTCCGCGGCGATGTTGTCGACGGTGACCCACTGCTGGACGATGAGCTTGCGCACGTCGGCGGTCCTCTCGAGAGGTATTGCGCTGGTGGCCGCGGCAGGTGGTCAGGTCCACGCGGCGTCGCGTCCTCGGGCGAACGCCAGGAGCTGCTCGTTCACCACGTCCCGCGCGGTGACGTAGAGGCCGTGCGGTGCCCCGTCGACGAGCCGGAACCGGGCCCCGGGCACGAGTTCCGCGGTGGGTCGTCCGGTGAGGTCGATCGGCGCGGAGGCGTCGGCATCGCCGTGGACGACGAGCAGCGGCACGTCGATCCGGCGCAGGTCCTCGGTCAGGTCGGTGCCGGTGAACGCCCGCAGGCACGCGACCTGCACCTCCAGCGGGGTGGTGAGGATGGCGCGCACGCCGTCGTCGACCAGGGCCTGCGACACCCACGCGCCGGTGCCGGTGGTGGCGAAGTAGGCGGGGGCGGAGTCGTGGAACCAGCGGGGCCGGTCGGCGACGATGTCGGCGACCATGGCCTCGACGAACGCCGGGCCCACCGCGCCGGCGAGGTGCGGGGTCATTGCGCCGACGAAGGCGACGCGGGCGACGCGGCTGCTGCCGTGCCGGGCCAGGTAGCGGGTGGTCTCGCAGGTGCCCATGCTGTGCGCGACGACGGTGAGGTCGTGCAGGTCGAGGTGGTCGATGAGCGCGGCGAGGTCGTCGGCGAGGGTGTCGAGGTCGTAGCCGGTCCCGGGGACGTCGGAGCGGCCGTGGCCGCGGCGGTCCATCGCGACGCACCGGAAGCCGGCCTCGACCAGGGCGCGGACCTGGTACTCCCACATGGCCGAGCTCAGCGACCAGGCGTGGACCAGGAGCACCGGGGGGCCGTCGCCGACGTCGGTGTGGAACAGGCGGGTGCCGTCGGGGCTGGTGTGGAAAGGCATCGGGTCCTCCGGCGCCGGGCCCGGCCGGGATGACCGGGGGACTCCGACGACCGTGCCAGCGCGCGGACCGGCGGAGCAGAGATCGATGTCCCCGGTGCGCGATGACGAACATCATCGGTACCTCCAGCCCGCCCACCTCCCGGGGCCATGGGCCCGGCGTCGGCGCGGTTGCGCCTCGCACGAGCCACGGTCAGGTGAGGCGTCCTGGAGCGGGCCGCCGCGTACGCCGCCCGGGAGACGTCGATGAGATCGAAGCCGACGATCCGGGATCAGCGAACCCGGTCCGGCGGGCCGGCGGGCAGGGCGCGTCGACCGAGCAGCGCGACCGCCAGCCCGACGCCGAGCGCGGCCGACACCACCAGGAAAGCCGGTCCGCCGCCGTGCCGGTCGGCCAGCTGGCCGGCCACTGCGGAGCCGACCGCACCGCCGAGCTGCCCGATGCTGGCCAGCCAGCCGTAGGCCTCGCCCGCCCTTCCGGCCGGGGCGGCGTGCCCGACCAACTCGTCGGAGACCGCCAGCCACGGCGCCAGTCCCATGCCGAAGATCCCGATGGCCACGGCCATCTGAGCGGGGACGGTGGGTAGGACGAGCGGGAGCGACGTCGCGAACAGCACCGCCAGCAGAGCCGGGTAGGCCACCGGGAGCCGGACCGACCGGCGCCGCGCGGCCAGCAGGAGGCCACCGGCCAGGCTGCCCACCGACCACACCGTCACCAGCAGGCCGGCCTGCTCCGGATAGCCGCTGTGCGCCGCGAACGCCGGCACGAGCACCCACATCGCGCCCATGCACACCCAGTACGCGAGGTACACGGCGCCGAGGACGCGGACGCCTGACGCGGCAAGCGGGGATCTCCCGGGAGCGTTCGCCGGCGCGTCCGGACGGCTGCGGGGGACGAGGGCTGCGACCAGCGCCAGGGCGGCGGCGCCGGTGAGCACGCTAGCCAGCAGAGCAGCCCGTGGACCGCTGAGCGCCGACCAGGCCGTCACCCAGAGCGGGCCGGCCACGTACACCACCTCCTGGCCCACGGCGTTGGCGGCGTAGCCGCGGGTGAGCGCGTCCGGCGGCAGCAACGTCGGCAGCATCGCCCGCACGCTGCTGGTCACCGGTGGTGTGACGACCCCGCACAGTCCGGCCATCAGCACGAACGCCGTCGGCTCGGTGGTCGCGGCGAGTGCAGCGCCGGCCGCCGACGCGGCGGCGGCGGCGACCAGCAGGACGCGGGCGTCGCCGAATCGGGGGAGCGCGCGGGCCCACGCCGCTGCGGTCCCGGCGAAGCCCAGCGCCGCCGCCCCTGAGGCGGTACCGGCCGCGGCGTAGCTGCCGGTGTTGTGCTCACCGAGCAGCACGATCAGCAGCGGGCGCATGGCGACCGGCAGGGAGGCGAGGCTCGCGACGGCGATCAGGATGCGAGCTGATACATTCATGACTTATGAATATGCCTGCGGACTCGTCGGCAAACCTGTTGGGGGCGCTCGCGCTGTTCGTCGGGGAGCGGATGCGTGAGGCCGTGACCGGGGCGGTCGGAGCCGGCGGCGCCCCGGCCGAGGCCCTCATCGCGATCAAGGACCAACCGGGGTGCACGGCGGAGTGGCTGGTGGGTGTGCTGAAGCTGTCCCAGCCGGGCGTGGCGCACGTGGTGCGGCGCCTCGGTGAGGCCGGCTGGATCGAACGCCGCCCCGGCCCCGACGGCCGCAGTCGCGGCCTGCACCTGTCCCCGGCGGGTAGGGAGGTCGCCGCTCGCGTTCTCACCGCGCGCGAGGACGTGCTCGTCGACATGGTGGAGGATCTGTCGGTCGCCGAGCGGGACCACCTGCGTGCGGTTGCCGACCGACTGCTCCGCCCGTCAGCACGCACCGACCGGGATCTCGGGCGGCTGTGCCGTCTGTGCGACCGCTCCCGGTGCGCGCCATGCCCGGTCCACGAGGGTTACCTGACCGCATGCGACGAGCGGCCGGCGGGGGACGAGCACGTCGGACCGGTCACCCACCTCCCCGAGGGCTGACCCGCTGGATCGCGGTTGCCGGAGCGGTCTGACAAGGGGGCCGACGGCGTCAGCGGGCGCGGCTCGCCGGCTGCCACCGACGAGGCTGGCGTCGGGTACCACGAGCCCTCGCCCGACGAGGCCCGCCCGCGCCCGCGCGCACGGGGACCGCAGGCGCGGGCCGCATGCCGACGGTCGGGCACCCGGCTCTGTGCTCCGCGCGGGGTCGCTCGCCCCGATCGAGCCCGACGCGCAGGAGCTCAGCGGGGTGGTCGAGGTCGTGCACGGGACCGTCCAGTAGCGGCGGACCGCGGTGGGCCGGGCTCCCCGCCTGCGACCTCCTGACGACCGGCCGGGCGCGCGGTGGATCGCCGCTCCACCACGACGGGGCGCGTGGGCACGACGACGTCGGCGGGCGGTTCGCCGCCCAGCTGGCGCAGCACCGCGTCCACCGCGGCCGCGCCGAGCTCCAGCAGCGGCATGCCGATAGTGGTCAGCGGCGGGTCGAGGTGGTCGGCGAGGGGGAGGTCGTCGTAGGCGACGACCGAGACGTCGTCGGGGATGCGCAGCCCGAGCGAGCGGACCGCGTGCAGGGTGCCGACGGCCTGGCCGAGCGTGCTCGTGTAGAGGGCCGTCAGGTCGGGGACGCCCCGCAGCAGCTCCTGCGCCGCGCCCGCTCCACCGCGCTCGTCGAAGGACCCGCGGGCGATGCCGCCGGGGTCCAGCCCGAGCTCCCGCATCGCCGCGACGAACCCCGCGGCCCGCGCCCGCGCGGGTTGCAGCTCCTCGGGGCCCGACACCAGCCCGATGCGCCGGTGGCCCAGGGCGTGCAGGTGCCGCACCGCGGTGGCGCTCGCCGCCGGGAGGTCCATGCCGACGTTGCGGCCGGAGCCGGGGACCTCCCGGTTGACGAAGACGTGCGGCACCCGCGACAGCCGGGGGGAGGCCAGCAGCTGGTGGTCCGGCCGGGCCGAGGCGATGAGCAGCCCGTCCACCCGCCCGGCCTCGACGAGCTCGGGGAACGCCTCGTCGGCCGCGTCGTCGGTGGTGTCCTCGGCCAGCAGCACGACGTAGCCGTGCTCACGGGCGCGCCGGTAGGCGCCGCGGATGATCCGCGAGTAGACGGGGTTGCCCAGGTCGGGGATCAGCAGCGCGAGCGCCCGCGTCTCGGCGCCGGCCAGTGCCCGCGCCCCGGCGTGCGCCCGGTACCCCAGCCGCTGCGCGACGGCCCAGATGCGCCTGCGGGTCTCGGGCCGGACCGTGAGCGTCGGGTCGTCGTTCAGCACGCGCGACACGACGGACTTGGTCACCCCCACCTCGCGCGCGATGTCGATCAACCGGGCCCGCTCGGGGCGCGGCGTGGGGACGGGCGGGTCGATCACGCGGCCTCCTGGAGCTCACTCCGAGCGTAGTGCAGGAAAACCGGTTTCCACCTGCGCCTCCCCGGCCACGGAGGGTTGACTGCGGTGCCGGGACGGGGCACCGTGGCTCCATCAGAAAACCGGTTTCCTACCGGGCCCAACGACGGGATGGAGGACATCGGATGCGAGTCGGGACGAAAGCTGTGGCCGGGGGTCTGCTGGCGGCGGCGCTGGCGCTGGCGGGGTGCTCGAACGACGCCAGCCCCGCCGGCGGAGGCGGTGAGGCGGGGGCGGCGCCCACCGCGTCGGCCGACTGCCCGCTCGCGTCCGCCGCCGACCCGGGCAACTCGGCCCCGCCGACCGGGGTTCCGATGGCGACCGCGGCGCCCAAGCTCCCCGTGAAGGACACCTACACGGTCGCCTTCAGCCAGAACGCGAGCAACAACCCGTGGCGGCTCGCGGAGACCGCGAGCATGCGCGAGGAGGCGGAGGAGCGGGGCCACCAGCTCACCGTCACCGACGCCAACAACGAGCAGGCCAAGCAGATCCAGGACATCAAGGGCCTGATCGCGCAGAAGCCCGACGCGCTGTTCATCGCCCCGATCACCGAGCAGCTGGGCAACGTGGTCGTCGAGGCCGCCGCCGCGGGCATCCCGGTGTTCCTGCTCGACCGCGACGTCGACAACACCGTCGCCAAGCCCGGCGAGCAGTTCGTCACGGTGATCGTCTCCGACTTCGTCCAGCAGGGGAAGCGCGCGGCCTGGGCGATGGCCAAGGCCACCGGGGGCAACGCGAAGATCATCGAGCTGGAGGGCACCACCGGCTCGTCGCCGGCGATCGACCGCAAGAAGGGCTTCGACGAGGCGATCACGCAGTGCCCGGGCCTGGAGGTCGTGGTCAGCCAGTCCGCCGACTTCACCCGCGCCGAGGGGCAGAGCGTCACCGAGACGCTGCTGCAGTCCCACCCCGACGCCACGGCGATCTACGCGCACAACGACGAGATGGCGCTGGGCGCCATCGCGGCGGTCCGGGCGGCCGGGAAGGTGCCGGGCAGCGACATCCAGGTCGTCTCGATCGACGGCTCGCGCGACGCGCTCACCGCGGTCGACGCCGGTGAGCTGTTCGCCACCGTCGAGTCCAACCCGCGCTTCGGGCCCCGGGCGTTCGACACGATGGAGCAGTACGCCCGGGAGGGACAGGTGCCCGTCCAGCTGGTGCTCGAGGACCGGCTGTTCGACAAGGCGAACGCGGCCCAGAACATCGCCACCGCCTACTGACCGGTCCCGGCCGGGCGGGCCGCCGCGCCCGCCCGGCCCCGTCCCCGGGGAGCCCCCATGGCCGACGCGCCCCTGCTGCAGATGCGCGGGATCGACAAGTCCTTCGCCGGAGTGCCCGCCCTGACCGGCGTCGACCTGAGCGTCCCCGCGGGCGAGGTCCGCGCCCTGATCGGGCAGAACGGGGCCGGCAAGTCGACCCTGATCAAGGTCCTCACCGGCGTGCACCGCCGCGACGCCGGCCAGGTCGAGCTGGACGGGCGCCCGGTCGACTTCGGCTCCGTGCACGAGGCCCAGCGCGCCGGGGTGGCCACGATCTACCAGGAGGTCAACCTCGTCCCGTACCGCTCGCTCGCCGAGAACGTGTGCATCGGGCGGGCGCCGCGCCGGTTCGGGCTGCTGGACTGGCGGGCGATCAACGCCGAGGCCCGCGAGCGGCTGGCCGCGCTGGACGTGCACGTGGACGTGACGCGGCCGCTGCACGAGTTCCCGATCGCGACCCAGCAGATGACCGCGATCGCCAGGGCGCTGTCGTTCGACGCCCGGCTGGTGGTGATGGACGAGCCCACGTCGTCGCTGGCCGAGCACGAGGTCGGCGTCCTGCTCGACGTCGTGCGGCGGCTGCGCGACTCCGGGGTGGCCGTCGTGTTCGTCTCCCACCGCCTCGACGAGCTCTACGCGGTCTGCGACACGATCACGGTCCTGCGCGACGGCCGCTGCGTCGCCGACGCCCCGCTCGCCGAGCTGTCGAAGTACGAGGTGGTCTCGGCGATGCTCGGGCGGGCGCTGACCGAGTCCGAGCGGCGCGGCAGGCACGTCGGCGCCGCGCGCGCGGCCGGCGCGCCCACCGTCCTGGAGGCGCGCGACCTGCACCGACCGCCCGCGCTCAACGGCTCGTCGGTCAGCGTCCGGCGGGGCGAGGTTGTCGGGCTGGCCGGGCTGCTCGGCTCGGGCCGCTCGGAGACCGCGCGGGCGCTGTTCGGCGCCGACCCGGTCACCGGCGGCGAGATGAGGCTGGCCGGCGAGCCGGTGGCGTTCTCCTCGCCCCGCGACGCGATCCGCGCGGGTCTGGGCTTCAACTCCGAGGACCGCAAGGCCGACGGCATCGTGCCGGACCTGTCGGTGCGCGAGAACCTCACCCTCGCGCTGCTGCCCCGGCTGACCCGCCGCGGCGTGGTCGACCGGGGGCGCCAGCAGGAGATCGTCGACCGGTTCGTCGCGCGGCTGGGCATCCGGATGGCGAGCCCGGACCAGCCGGTCCGCGAGCTGTCGGGCGGCAACCAGCAGAAGGTGCTGCTCGCGCGCTGGCTGTGCACCGACCCGCGGCTGCTGATCCTCGACGAGCCGACCCGCGGCATCGACGTCGGCGCGAAGCAGGAGATCGCCGAGCTCGTCGACGAGCTGGCCGACGACGGCCTGTCGGTGCTGCTGGTCTCCTCGGAGCTGGAGGAACTGATCAACGGCTGCGACCGGGTCGTGGTGCTGCGCGACGGCGAGACGGTCCGCGAGCTCGCCGGGGCCGACATCAGCGAGGACGCGATCGTGCAGGCCATGGCCGAGGGCAGCGCCGGTGCCGGGGAGCACGGCGATGCCTGAGACGGTGTCGGACCCGGCGGCGACCCGCTCACCCGAGTCGGCGGCCGCGGCCACCGGCCGGCGCGGGGCCGTCTGGGCCGCCCGCGCGCAGCGCTACGGGGCCGGGGTCCTGCTCGTGCTGCTGTTCGCCTACAACGCCCTGGCCACCCCCAACTTCCTGACCGTCCAGACGCTGCTCGACGTGCAGCTGCGCCAGGCCGCGCCGGTCGCGATCGTGGCGCTCGGGATGGCCCTGGTGATCGCCACGGGCGGCATCGACCTGTCGGTCGGCTCGGTCATGGCCATCGCCGGGCAGGTGGGCGCGCTGACGCTGCTCGCCGGCGTCGGCCCCGTCGCGGCGGTCGCGCTCGCCCTGCTCGCCGCGGCCGCGTGCGGGGTGTTCAACGGATCGCTGGTCGTGCGCTACGGCGTCCAGCCGATCGTCGCGACGCTGATCCTGTTCATCGCCGGGCGCGGCATCGCGCAGCTGCTCAGCGGCGGCCGGCTGACCGGGTTCCGCGACCCGGCGTTCCAGTTCCTGGGGCTGGGCCGGGTGGCGGGCGTGCCGATGCCGGTGGTGCTCATGGTGGTGCTCGCCGCCGTGCTGTGGTTCGTGGTGCGCTACACCGCCTACGGCCGCACGCTGCTCGCCACCGGCGGCAACCCGCGGGCCGCGCGCCTGTCCGGCGTGCGGGTCGGGCGCGTGACGATGATCGCCTACGTCGCCTCGGCCGCGCTGGCGGGCCTGGTCGGGCTGGTCGTCATCGGCATCACCAGCGCGTCGGACGCCAACAACGTCGGTCTCGGCCTCGAGCTGGACGCGATCGCCGCCGTGGCCGTGTCCGGCACCCCGCTGACCGGCGGGCGGATCTCGGTCATCGGCACGCTCGTCGGCGCCGTCGTGCTCCGGCTCCTGCAGAACACCCTCATCGCCCAGGGCGTGCCGCGCGAGGTCGCGCAGATCGTCACCGGGGTCGTCATCGTCATCGCGCTGTTCCTGCAGCGCCGCAGCCGCTGAACGGGAGGGGTCCCCGATGACCGCACCGGTCCACGTCGCGCCCCGGCCCCGCCTCGGGCGGGTGCTGCAGCAGCAGGGCGCCCTCATCGCCCTGGTCGTGCTGGTCGTGTTCGGCGCGCTGCGCTACGGCGAGCAGTTCGCCACCGGGTTCAACATCCAGAGCCTGCTCGCAGACGACGCCAAGTACGCCCTGGTCGCCCTGGGCATGACCTTCGTGATCATGACCGGGGGCATCGACCTGTCCGTCGGGTCGGTCGCCGCACTGGGCGGCGTGGTCGCCGCCCAGCTCAGCGGGGCCGGCCTGCTGCCGGCGATGCTCGCCGCGCTCGGCGTGGGGGCCGCGGTCGGCCTGGCCAACGGGGTGCTCGTGGCCCGGTACGGCCTCGCGCCGTTCCTGGTCACGCTGGCCACGCTGCTCGTGGCCCGCGGGCTCGCGCTGCAGCTCGCCGACGCCCGCTCGGCCGTGGCCGACCCGGCCAGCGGGTTCCAGGACTTCGGCCGGTGGTCGCTGCTCGGGATCCCGGTGTCGTTCTGGATCGTGCTGGTGCTCTTCGCGGCCGGTGCCCTGGCCCTGCACGCCACCGACTTCGGCCGCCACGTGCTCGCCACCGGCGGCAACGAGGACGCGGCGCGGCTGATGGGCCTGCCCGTGGACCGCACGAAGGTCGCGGTCTACGTGCTGTCGGGCACGCTCGCCGGCGCGGCCGGGGCGTTCCTCGGCGCGCAGACCGGCTCGGTCGACGCCGCCGCGGGCCAGGGCTGGGAGCTCACCGCCATCGCCGCGGTGGTCGTCGGCGGCACGCTGCTCACCGGCGGCGTGGGCTCGGTGTTCGGGACGCTGGTCGGCGTCCTGCTGCTGCAGCTGATCTTCAACCTGATCGTGTTCGAGAACGGGCGCGGCGTCATCGAGATCAGCTCCTACTGGGAGTCGGTGATCCGCGGCGCGTTCCTGCTCGCCGTCGTCCTGCTGCAGGTGCGGCTCACCCGCCGGCGGGCGGCCCCCACCTGACCGGTGCCGCCGTCCCCCCGCACCGCACCGCCCGCTGCCCACCCGGGAGCGCCCATGCCCGTCGTGACCACCGTCCGCACCGACTTCTACCAGGTGCCGCTGCCGGTCGTGCTGACCGACTCGACGCACGGGGAGATCCCGCACTTCGAGCTGGTCACCGTGCGCCTGGAGGACTCCGACGGCGCGACCGGGCTGGGCTACACCTACGCGGTCAACTCCGGCGCCGAGGCGTTCGCCGTGCTCGTCGACCGCTACCTGGCGCCCGTCGTCGTCGGCGCGGACGTCGACCGCACCGAGCACACCTGGCAGGCGATGTGGTGGGCCCTGCACTACGCGGGCCGCGGCGGGCACGCCACCTCGGCCATCTCCGCGGTGGACGTGGCGCTGTGGGACCTGCGCGCCCGGCGCGCCGGGCAGCCGCTGTGGCGCCACTTCGGCGGCTTCGACCCGCAGGTGCCCGTCTACGCCGGCGGCATCGACCTCGACCTGCCCGTCGAGGCGCTGCTGGAGCAGTCCGACCGGTTCCGCGCGGAGGGCTTCCGGGCGATCAAGATGAAGGTCGGCCGCCCGGACTGGCGCGAGGACGTCGAGCGGGTGCGCCGGATGCGCGAGCACCTCGGCGACGGCTTCCCGCTCATGGTCGACGCGAACATGAAGTGGTCGGTCGACCAGGCGGTCAAGGTGGCGCGGGCGCTGGGCGGGTTCGACCTGGTCTGGCTGGAGGAGCCGACGATCCCCGACGACGTCGAGGGCCACGTGCGGGTGCTGCGCGACGGGGGCCTGCCGATCGCCGCGGGGGAGAACCTGCACACGCTCTACGAGTTCCGCACCGCGATGGCCGCCGGCGCGGTGACCTACCCCGAGCCGGACGTGTGCAACGTCGGCGGCATGACGGTCTTCCGCAAGGTCGCCGCGCTGGCCGAGGCGCACAACCTGCCGGTCACCTCGCACGGCGCCCACGACCTGACCGTGCACCTGATGGCCGCCGCCCCCAACCGGACCTACATGGAGGCGCACGGCTTCGCGCTGGAGCGCTACCTCGCCGAGCCGCTGGAGATCAGCGACGGGGTGGCGGTCGCCCCCGAGCGCCCCGGCCACGGGCTCACCTTCGACTTCGCCGCGCTGGAACCGCACCGCGCCGGCGGGAGCCGGCGGTGACCGCGGAGCCGGAAGGGGTCGACCCGGCCCGCGACGGGCTGCTCAGCCTCAGCCCGCACCAGGCCCGCACCGTCGCGGCCGTGTTCGAGCGCATGTTCCCCGCGGGCGCGGACGGGCCCGGCGCCGTCGAGATCGGCGCGGTGACGTTCCTCGACCGCGCCCTGGCCGGACACGACCGCCACCTGCACGAGAGCTACCAGCTCGGGCTGGCCGCGCTGGACCGAGCCGCGCGCGACCGCTGCGGCACGGGCTTCGCCGACTCCACCCCCGAGGAGCAGGACGGCCTCGTCGCCGACCTGGCGGTCGCCCGGCTGCCCGGCTTCCACGTGCCCGAGCAGGGCGGGTTCTTCCACGTGCTGCGCGCGCACCTGCAGGAGGGCCTGTTCGCCGACCCCGCGCACGGCGGCAACCGCGACCTCGCAGGCTGGCGCTTCCTGGGCCACCCGGGCGTGTGGCTGGAGCACTCCGCCGCGGAGCAGCGCGCCGACGAGCCGGCGGACAAGGGCGGGGAGGTGCGCTCGCTGGCCCACGCGGGCTTCCGGCTCGGCGGGCCCGCGGAGCCGGCGCCGGACGTGCCCGGCTACGACCCGCAGCGCGCGGCCGTCGAGCCGCCCGGTCCGGCCGACGTCATCATCGTCGGGGTAGGGGCGGTCGGCGGGTTCGTCTCGGCGCTGCTCGCCGACGCCGGGCTGAAGGTCGTCGGGTTCGAGGCCGGCGGGTGGCGCCACCGCGGCGACTACCACCCCGACGAGCTCGGCGCCGCCTACTACTGCCGCGGCGACATGGGCCCGAAGTTCCTCGCGGAGGCCCCGCGTTGGCGCCGCAACGCCGACGAGCCGACCCGGCCGATCACGTTCAGCCTCGGCCGCATGATGAACGGCGTCGGCGGCTCCGTCGTGCACTGGGGCGGCGCGCTGCGGCGGATGCACCCCTACCAGTTCGCCTACCGCAGCCACGTGCTGGACCGCTGGGGGGCGTCGGCGGTGCCCGAGCACGCGACGCCCGCCGACTGGCCGCTCACCTACGACGAGCTGGAGCCCTACTACGACCTGTGCGAACGCGTCGCGGGCGTGGCGGGGGACCGGCACGGCAACCCGTTCGTGCCGCGCCGCACCGACTACCCGATGCCGCCGCTGCGACCCACCCGCAAGGGCGCGCTGTTCACCGCCGCCGCCCGCGGGCTCGGCCTGCACCCGCACCCGACCCCGGTGTGCGTCAACAGCGTCCCGTACAACGGCCTGCCCGCCACGCGCTACCATCCGTGGAGCGCCGGGTTCGGCGGGTTCCACGACGACCGCTGGAACCCCGGGCTGACGTCCGTGCCGCAGGCGCTGGCCAGCGGCAACCTCGACCTGCGCACGCACTGCCGGGTGCTGCGCGTGCTCACCGACCGCCAGGGCCACGCCGACGGCGTCGAGTACGTCGACCCGCTCGGCGTCGTGCGCACCCACCGCGCCCGGACCGTCATCCTGGCCAGCTACACGTTCGAGACGGTGCGGCTGATGCTGCTCTCGGCCGACGACCGCCACCCCGACGGCCTCGGCGGCTCCACCGGCCGGCTCGGCCGCCACTTCATGGTCAAGCAGTGGGGCGACGTCTACGGGCACTTCCCGGCGACGGTGTTCAACGCCCACACCGGGCCGGCCGCGCAGATGGTCACCCTCGACGACTTCAACGCCGATGGCTTCGACAGCGCCGCGCACGGGTTCCTCGGCGGCGCCAGCCTCAACGTGGAGAACCAGCAGCTGCCCCTGCAGATCGCCCGCGACCCGCTGCCGCCGGGCGTCGCGTCGTGGGGCCGCGCCTACCGGGAGCACCTGCGAGAGTGGCAGCACATCGCGGCCGTGCGCATCCAGCCCGACTCGCTGTCCTACACCACCGATTTCCTCGACCTTGACCCCCGCTACCGCGACCGCAGCGGCTTCGGCCTGCCGGTCCTGCGCGTCACCACGGACATGCGGCCCAACGAGCACCGCCTGCAGGACTTCATGCAGGACCGGTGCGCGGAGATCCTCACCGCCATGGGCGCCACCCGGACCTGGAACGGCCCGCGCTACCGCGGGGTGGCCAGCAGCCACGACCTGGGCGGCGCCCGGATGGGCGAGGACCCGCGCACGTCGGTGGTCGACCGCGACCTGCGGGTGCACGACACCCCCGGCCTGCTCGTGTTCAGCGGCGCGGCGTTCCCGACCTGCACGGGGGTCAACCCGCACCTCACGATCATGGCGATCACCGCGCGGGCGACGCAGCGACTGGTGGAGCGCCTGCGCGGCGTTCCCGAGCGGATCGGGCCGCTGGAGGGCGGAGGCGCCGAGGGTGAGAGCGATCGAACAGGGTGCGGGTTCGGCGACGCGGCCGCGGGCGTCCAGTCCGGCCCGGCGGGGTCGGCGCCGTCGGCGGCCCGACCAGCTGGTCGCGCAGGTGCTGTGGGCAGCAGCCAGCGGGAAGAGCGGTGAACTCGGCCGGCGCGGGGCCGGCTGGTCGTAGGTGTCCGACCTGCGTGCAGTGGTCGCCGAGACAGGTAGCCCGGGCAGATCACGCACGACCGTCGCGGCGCAGCGAGGGCGGCGAGGGGTGGCTACTGCGGGTCGAGCGTGGTCGCCAGCACCGCGCGGTGGGTGGGCCTGGCATCGAGGTAACGCCGGCGGCCGTGCTCGGTCAGCCGCACGAAGATCCCGCGCCGGTCGTCCTCGCACAGCGAGCGCTCGACCAGCCCGTCCCGTTCCATGCGGGCGACCAGGCGGGACGCCGCGCTCTGGCTCAGGTGCACGGCCTCGCTGAGCTCTGCGCCCCGGCACTTGCCGAGCTGGCACCCGGCGAGGCGCTCCAGTGCCTCGAACTCGGGGACCCCCAGGTCGTGGTGCTGGCGCAGCTCCTGCTCCAGGGCGTTGTAGACCGCGGCGTGCCGCGCCAGCAGGCCCTGCCACCGCCGCACCAGCTCGACCTCGGACACGTCGCCCACGACGCCGACCCTAGCATGCACAAGCATCTTATGCAGCTACATTAAATGCGTTGGCATTAGATGCGCGTGCATGTACTTTCGTCGTCGTGCCCGACAACCCACCGCTCTCCACGACCCCGACCCGCACGGCCTCGACCCGCCCGACCCCGACCCGCACGACATCGACGCAGTGGGACGCACGGCTCTGGGGCGTCCTGCTCACCGTCTCGCTCGTCGTCGGCCTCGATGCGCTCGACGTGTCGATGGTCGGCGTGGCCCTCCCCGCGATCCAAGCCGACCTCGGCCTGTCCACCAGCGCCCTGCAATGGGTCGTCAGCGGCTACGTCCTCAGCTACGGCGGGCTGCTGCTGCTCGGCGGGCGCACCGCCGACCTGCTGGGCCGGCGCCGGGTGTTCCTCGTCGCGGTGGCCGTGTTCGCCGTGGCCTCGCTGGTCGGCGGCCTGGTCGACGACGGCACGCTGCTGATCGTCACCCGGCTGCTCAAGGGCGTGGCGGCGGCCTTCACCGCGCCCGCGGCCCTGTCGATCATCACCACGACCTTCGCCGAGGGCCCGGCCCGCAACCGGGCGCTCGGGATCTTCGCGGTCTTCGGGGCCAGCGGCTACTCCGCCGGGCTGGTGCTCTCCGGCCTGCTGACCGAGATCGGCTGGCGCTGGACGTTCCTGCTGCCGGTGCCGGTCGCGCTCGTCGCCCTGGTCGCCGCGCACCGGCTGCTGCCGCACGACCGCCCCGACCGGACCGGCGGCTACGACCTGCCCGGCGCCGTCATCGGCGTCGCGGCGATGCTGCTGCTGGTCTACACCGTGGTCGAGGCGCCCGAGGTCGGCTGGGCCGCCCCGCGCACGCTGGCCCAGTTCGCGGCCACCGCGCTGCTGCTGGCCGCGTTCGTGGTGATCGAGCGGCGCACCGCGCACCCGCTGGTCCGCCTGGGCATCCTGCGGTCCGGACCGCTGGCCCGGGCCAACCTCGGCGCCACGCTGTTCTTCGGCGGCTACCTGGGCTTCCAGTTCCTGGTGATGCTGTACCTGCAGTCGGTGCTGGGCTGGACGCCGCTGCAGACCGCGCTGGGCTTCCTGCCCGCCGCGCTGATCGTCGCCTTCGGCTCGCCGCGGATGGAGCCGCTGATCGACCGGTTCGGCACCTCGCGGACCATCGCGGCCGGCGTGGTCGCCCACGTCGTCGGATACCTGCTGTTCCTGCTCGTCGACCGCGACGCCCCGTACGCGATCGGGGTGCTGCCCAGCATGGTCCTGCTCGGCCTGGGCTTCATGCTGGCCTTCGCCTCGTTCAACATCCAGGCCACCGCGGGAATCCCGGACTCGGAGCAGGGCCTGGCCGGCGGCTTGCTGAACACCTCCCTGCAGGTCGGCGGCGCCGTCGGACTGGCCGTGGTGACCGCGGTCCTGGTCGCCAACGGCGAGGGCCGCACCGGCCCGGACGCGCTGCTGGCCGGCTTCACCCCGGCGCTCGTCGTGATCACCGGCTTCGCCGTGGCCGGCCTGGGCGTCGCCCTGTCCGGCATCGTTCACCGGCGCCCCGCCCCGGCGCGGACCGACGAACTGTCCCCGAACGGCTGAGACACGGGGTCGGCGGGTGCGTGCGAGGGAGCGGCGCACCCGACAGGCCATGCCGGGCTCCTGAATCCAGCCACTTGGTCTGACCAGCGGTTTCACCCGGCGGCGTCGTACTCGTTGACCAGTCCGCCGAGGATCGGTCGACGCGGCGGGCGTGGAGTTCCGCCGGCCGGGCCCGGATCGGCCCATGACCCGCCACCCGCTACGACGAGTCCGCCTCGTCCTACCACGGCATGATCAATCTGGCTTGGGGACAATTGTGCGTCGGTTACTCCGGCGCGACGGCTGGTTTGCGCGCGAGTCCACCAATGGTCTGCTCCAGAGGTTCCGGATCAGACCGGCCGATCCTCGTTACTCCCGACGGGTGCTCCGGGCGCCACAGGCTAATCGACACGAGTCCTGGATCGACCAGCTCCAGCCCATCGAAGAAGCTCGCCACTTCGTCGCGCGGTCTGTAGTTGTACGGCACGGCACCTGTCGAGCCGTACTCCTCGGCAGCTTCAAGAGACGCCTCGTCACCCTCGACCACGATGCTGTCGCAGAGCAGCAGGTAGCTGCCGGGAGCTGCGGCACCCATCAGCGTCCGGATCACTCTCCGGGCGTCCTCGACCTTCGCGAGATGTCCGAGCACCCCCATGAAGAGGATGGCGACCGGCTCGTCGAAGTCGAGGACCTCGCCGGCTTCGACCAGCATCGGGGCCGGATCACGCATATCGGCGTGGATGTACCTGGTCGTGCCCTCCTCGGTACTCGTCATCAGTGCGCGGGCGTGCGCGAGGATGAGCGGGTCGTTGTCGACGTAGACGATCCGGGCGTCCGGCGCGACGTGCTGGGCGACCTCGTGGGTGTTCTCGGCGGTCGGCAGCCCGGTGCCCACGTCGAGGAACTGGCGGATGCCGGCCTCACCCGCCAGGTAACGCACGGTGCGCTTGAGGAACGCTCGCTGTTCGCGGGCGATCCTCAGAATCGTCGGATCGACGGCGACCCAGGCGTCGCCGGCCTCGCGATCGACCGGGTAATGGTCCTTGCCGCCGAGCCAGTAGTTGAAGATGCGGGCCGAGTGCGGGATCGTTGTGTCGATACCGGTGCCCTGGTCACCATCATCCGCGCTCATGCCCGCAGGGTAGCGGTTGCGAGGTAGCCTGCCCACCGTCGACACATTCCTTCCGATGGAGGCGTGAAGCGGATAAGCCTGATAGGCCATTTGCCGCCTGCGGCGACATCTGGCGCCTGCCGCGCCGATAATGAGTTCTTTCCATTCGGCGGGAGGTCTTCACACGCCCTGCGCTCGCCGCGCAGCCGTCCGGACGCGAGTTCAGCCAGGGTCCTCGGAGGTGCGCTCCGGTTGTCCGTCCGCTGCCGCGGGTGCCGCCATCGCTCGGGTCAGCAAGGCGTGTAGGCGACTCTGCTCGGCGTCGGTCAGCCGGGCTATCGGCGTACGCGTGGTGGCCGCATCGACCAGGCGCTGCCGCGCCGCGTGGCCGGCGGCGGTCAGGTGCAGCACCTTGGTGCGCCGGTCGCCGGGCGCCGCTGCGCGAGTCGCGTAGCCCAGCTGCTCCAGCCGGTCGGCCAGGAACGTCACCGTCGACGGGTCGCAGCGCAGCTTGGCCGCCATCCGCCGCATGGACGGGGCCGGTGCGGCCGGGTCCAGCTGCCAGAGCGCGTCGGCCAGGGGTCGGGTGATCTTCAGGTCGGTGAGGACGTCGTGGATGCCCGCGTTGGTCGCGCCGTCCATGGCGTGCACCAGCCGCAGCAGTTGGTACGTCATCGACCCACCGTCCACCCCGTCATCGTACGTCGAACACTTGGAGCCTCTGATACTTGACTAATCCAAGCTTCTTGGTCAGGATCGTAGACGCTTGGAGAGTCCAAGTATCGGGCGGGGGAGCTGCCGTGGACGCGACCGCGAGCAGGCGGCAGACGGTGCGGGACCGGGTGCGCCGCCGCGTGCTGACGACGGTGCTGGGCTTCATCGACAACCGCGAGGACATCCGCCGTGCGACGACCCTCGAAGCGGACCGGCCCACGGCGAGCCAGGGGAACGGGCCCTACTACGTGCCCGGTTCACCGCTGCGGCGCGACGTGCGGGAGGGCCGCGACGGCGTTCCGCTGCTGCTGAGCATCCGAGCCGTGGAGGTCGGCACGCTGACGCCGCTGACGGGCGCGACCGTCGAGATCTGGCACTGCGACGCGCTGGGGGTCTACTCCGGCTACCAGCGCTTCGGCGCCGACAGGTTCCCCGCCCTGGTGTCGTTGGCGCTGCGCCGGTTCCGGCCGACGGACGACGCGACGTTCCTGCGCGGTCAGCAGGTCACCGACGCCGCCGGGCACGTCGAGTTCCAGACCATCGTGCCGGGCTGGTACACCCCGCGCACCCTGCACATCCACGTCCGGGTCAGCGTGGCCGGCCGGGCCCTGCTGGGCACCGAGCTGTACTTCCCCGACGACCTCGCCGCGCACGTCCAGTCACTCCCGCCGTACGTCGACCGGGGACCCGGCCCGTACCGCAACGCCACCGACATCGAGATCCGCATGGCCAAGGGCTCACCGGGCAGCTGGGTGTCCGTGCACTCGACCGAGAGCGGCCAGCAGGCCGACGTCACCCTCCAGATCCGTCGCTGACCCCAGGAGCATCGCCATGACCGCACCCACCGCTGTCATCACCGGCGCGGCCGGCGGCCTCGGGCTGGCCACGGCCCGGCTGCTGCTGGCCGCCGGCCTCGACGTCGTCGCCGTCACCCGCGACGCCCGCAGCGCCGAGGCCACCAGGCGGGCTCTCGCCGCGGACGCCCCCGGCCGCACGGTCCACGCCCTGCACGCCGACCTGGTCGACCGCAACGACGTCCGCAGCCTCGCAGGGCGTTTGCGCGACACCGTCGAGGACGTCGACGTGCTCATCAACAACGCCGGAGCGGCATTCCCCACCTACGCGGAGACCGCCGACGGCGCGGAGCGCACGCACACCCTGAACCACCTGGCGCCCTTCCACCTGACGCACCTGCTGCTCGCCGACGGCCTGCTCGCCCCGACCGCCCGGATCATCACCATCTCCAGCGACCTGGTGACCCGTGGACGCCTCGACCCCGGCGACCCCGACGTCACCGGTGTCTCCTGGCGCGACAGGTTCTCGCAGCTCGCCGTGTACGGCACCGCCAAGCTCGCCAGCCTGATGGCGACCTCAGCGCTCGCGGCGAGGCTCCCGGCCGGCATGGCCGCCTACAGCGCCAGCCCCGGCGTCATCAGGACCGGCTTCAACGCGAAGTCCGGCGGCGTGCTGAAGGTGGTGTCGTCGGTGAGCGGCCTGTTCGCCCAGGCACCGGCGAAGGCCGCCCGCACACCGGTGCTGCTCGCCACCGCCACGGCAGCCCCGACCCCGAACGGCGGCGTCTTCGCCAAGGGCGCGGTCGTGACACCGCCGACACCGGCCCGCGACACCGACCTGGCGACGAGGGTCTACGAACGCACCGCGCGCGCGCTCGACGTCGACGCCCTGTCGGCCCCCACCAGCGGGTGAAGTGAACCGTTCGCGGCCCAACGCCTCGCTCCTGGTGCTGTCCCCGTCGCTGGGCGGGCCGGCGTAACCGGGAGATGTCGCGACCGCAGGCCGGACGAGTCGGATCGGCTCGGGCGGAAGGTCCAGGTCGCGGCGATGCGCGGGGCGCGACGGCCGCGCCCCGCGCCGAGGTGCACGCCGACGGCCGTCCGCTCATGTCCCGCCGAGGGTGCGCAGGCCGTCGGCCGCACGCCGCACGCCCGGCGCCCACCCGGTGACCGCGGCGAACCGCCGGTTCGACACGCGCTGGCTGCGCAGCAGGAAGCCCATCCGCCTGCCGAGCGCGGCTCGCGCGAGCCAGGTCGGCGGCCGCCGCACCGGACGGCCCACGACCTCGGCGAGCACGGTGGCGAGGCGGGCGCGGGTCAGCGGTTCGTCGTCGGCCACGTCGAAGGTCCCCCGCACGTCCGGGTTCACGGCCGCGGCGCGTAGGGCGGCCGCGGCGTCCTCGTCCCAGACGAGGGGTTGGTAGGCGTCGGCCGGGCCGACGAACCCCGAGACGCCGCGCCGGGCCAGGGCCAGCACGTCCCGGGTCGCGGCCGAGTGCGGTCCGTAGATCCCGGCCGTGCGCAGGACGACCCCCCGCCCGCCCGCCGCGGTGAACCGGGCGACCTCCTCCTCGGCCACCAGGGTGGACTCCAGGATGTCGGTGGGCGCGACCGGCGCGCCGACCTCGAGCCACCGGTCGCCGCCGTCGGCGTACACGGGCGCGAAGCTCGGGTAGACCAGTACGCCGACGCCCGCCGCGAGGGCGGCGTCGACCAGGTTCCGGCTGCCGCCGACGCGGATGCGGTCGTTCTCCCGCCAGGCCGCCCGTCGGCGGGCGGCGGCCAGCGGGGCGATCCGGGTGGCGAGGTGCAGGACCGCGTCGGCGCCGTCGACGGCGGCCCGCAGCGCGGCGCGGTCGGTCAGCGACGCGGGCACCGGGTCGACGCCGGCGGCGCGCAGGGTCTGCGCCGACTCCGCGTTGCGGGCGAGCGCGCGGACCGTGTGGCCCTCACCGCGGAGCAGGGCGACCGTCGGGGTGCCGAGGGCGCCGGTGGCGCCGGTGACGAAGACGATCACGACGTGCTCCCCGTGGGCACGGTCCCGGCCCGCTCGGCCAGGAACTCGGCGTACGTGCGGCCGGCGGAGCACCCGGACGGGGCGAGGTTCGCACCGGCTCGCAGCGAGCGGGAGAACGCCCCGGGCACCGGGACCGCGACGACCCGACGGCGGCGTCCGGTCGCGCGCAGGTGGAGCTGGGCCAGCTCGGCCACGGTCAGCACCTGCGGACCGCCGAGGTCGGGCAGCCGCCCCGCGGGCCCGGCGTCGACGGTCGCCGCGAAGCGCGCCGCGACCTCCCGGACGTCGACCGGTTGGAAGCGCCAGCCGCGGGGAGCCGGGACGACCGGCAGGCGCGTGAGGCGCGCGAGCAGGTCGGCGGTGAACTCGTGGAACTGGGTGGCGCGCAGGATCGTCCACGGCAGGCCCGACGCCCCGACAGCGCGCTCGGCGGCCAGCTTCGCCCGGTAGTACGGCCAGGGGATGCGGTCGATCCCGACGATCGAGACGTACACCAGGTGCGGCTCCCCGGCCCGGCGGGCGGCCGCGACGAGCCGGCGGGTGCCGTCGACGTCGACCGGCCGCGGGTCGCGCGGGTCGGACGCGCTGTGGACGACGGCGTCGACGCCCTGGAGTGCGGTGTCGAGGCCGGCGCCGGTGGCGAGGTCGCCGACGGCGGTGCCGGGCCCGCCGGGGCGCCGGCTGAGGATCCGGACGGTGTGCCCGGCGGCGGTGAGCTCCCCGGCGACGGCGCGGCCGAGCAGGCCGGTGCCGCCGGTGACGAGGACGGTGGTCATGGCAGTTCTCCTCCCTGCCGCCGGAAGGCCGGGTCGCGGAGCGCGACGGCGGCCGCCCAGGCGATCATCAGAACGGTCAGCAGCAACCAGACGCCCACACCGGCAGCAGCGGGGCGCTGGTCGGGTTCAGCAGCGTCGGCGGCCAGGGCAACCACGAGGTGGCGAAGGCGACGAGCAGGAACACCGCGATCTGCCGGCGGGTGCTCCAGCGGGTCGGGGTCGTCGGGGGCATCGTCGTCGGGGACATCGCCCACCACCTCCTCGGTCGGCGGCGACGCTAGGGCGGCGGGACTCCCGGGCGGACCGGCCGAATCACCGGGGTTCTCCGGCGGCCCGCCGCCGGTGACGGCGGCCGCTGCGGGATGGCGGCCGGGCACCCGCGACGCGTGTCGCGCCGGTCGCCGACCACCGCTGTCCGGGAACCCCGGCGATCCGACCGGTGCGCCCGGGAGTCGGGTCGGCGCAGGCTCGGCCGCATGTCCCCGGTCACGATCGTCGGAGGCGGGCCGGTTGGTCCCGCCCCGCGCCGTCCGGCGGATCACCGAACGCGAGGCCCTGGTGGGGCAGAGCCTCGTCGTCCCGAGGAGCACACCCATGACCGACACGGACGTCCTCGTCGTCGGCGCCGGCCCGACCGGCCTCACCCTCGCCGTCGACCTGCGCCGCCGCGGCGTCGACGTCCGGCTCGTCGACCGCCTCCCCGCGGCCCACCACCGGTCGCGGGGCAAGGGGTGCAGCCGCGCACGCTGGAGGTGTTCGACGACCTGGGCCCGGCCGGGGCCGCGCTGGCCGCCGGCCGCAGC
This sequence comes from Pseudonocardia humida, assembly GCF_023898865.1. GTDB lineage: Bacteria > Actinomycetota > Actinomycetes > Mycobacteriales > Pseudonocardiaceae > Pseudonocardia > Pseudonocardia humida. The sequence goes on along the minus strand of NZ_JAGSOV010000061.1, from coordinate 41,816 downwards.
GACCACCACCTGCGCCTCTACGCCGGCGGCACCCTCGCGGCCGACCTCGCCGCCCCGGCCCGCCCGCCGCGGCCCGGCGTGCCGTACCCGAACCTGCTGGTCCTGCCGCAGTGGCGCACCGAGGAGCTGTTGCGCGACCGGCTCGCCGAGCTCGGCGGCGCGGTGGAGGCCGGCCGGAGCTGCGGGGCGGCCACGTCGGCTACCGCGGCGCGACTCCGGCCGAGGAGCCGCTGCGGGCCCACCTGCGCGTCCTGTACCCGGCCGCGGTCGTCGCCCCGGTGTGATCGTCGGCAGGTCTCCCCGGCTCGGTGGGGACCGCCTTAGCATTGCCCGGTGCTCGTGGGGCGGGAGGCCGAGTGCGCGCGGCTGCGCGAGCTGGTCGAGGCCGCCCGCGCCGGGCGCAGCGGCGCGCTCGTGCTGCGCGGGGAGGCCGGGGCGGGCAAGACGGCCCTGCTCGACGCCGTGGTCGACGCGGAGGTCGGCACGGTGGTCGGCACCGGGGCCGACGGGGCCGACGACCTGCTCGTGCTGCGCGCGCACGGCGTCGAGTCGGAGTCGGAGCTGCCCTACGCGGGGCTGCACCAGCTGCTGCGCCCGGTGCTCCGCGAGCTCGACGGCCTGGCCGCGCCGCAGGCCGACGCGCTGCGCGCGGCGTTCGGGCTGCGGGTGGGGCATGCCGACGAGCGGTTCCTCGTCTCGCTGGCCGTGCTGAGCCTGCTCGGGGAGCTCTCGGAGCGGCGGCCGGTGCTGTGCGTCGTGGACGACGCGCACTGGCTCGACCGCGGCTCGATCGACGCGCTGGCGTTCGTCGCGCGGCGGCTGGAGGCCGAGCGCGTCGCCCTGGTGCTGGCGGTGCGCGACCCGGCGGCCCGCCCGTTCCCGGTGACCGACCTGGCCGCGCTGCCGGTCGGCCCGCTGGAGCCGGGCGCGGTGGACCGGGTGCTGCAGCGCCACGGCGGCGGGCCGGTGCACCCGGACGTGCGGCTGCGGCTGGGGACGGCGACCGGCGGCAACGCACTGGCGCTGGCCGAGCTGGGCCGCGCGCTGACCCGGGAGCAGCTGTCGGGGGAGCAGCCGCTCCCGGAGCCACTGCCGGTGACCGCCGGGGTGGAGCAGGCGTTCCTCGACCGGGTGCGCCGGCTGCCGGAGGAGACGCGCACGGCGCTGCTGGTGGCCGCGGCCGACGACACCGGCCGCCTCGCGACGGTGGCCGCCGCCGCGGCGCGGCGCGGGGTGGCGCCCGATGCCCTCGCGCCGGCCGAGCAGGCCGGAGTCGTGGCCGTCGACGGCGGGGCGGTGCGCTTCCGCCACCCGCTCGTGCGCTCCGCGGTGCACCAGGGCACGACCTCCACCGAGCGGCGCGCCGCGCACCTCGCCCTCGCCGCGGTGCTGCGGGAGGCCGGCGACGCCGACCGCGCCGCGTGGCACCGCGCCGCGGCCGCCTTCGGACCCGACCCGGAGGTGGCCGGTGCCCTGGTCGAGGCGGCGCACCGGGCCCGCGCACGGGGCGCGTACACCGCCGCCGCCGCGGCCCTGACCCGCGCCGCCGACCTGGTGCCCGACCGGCAGTGCCGGGCCCACCTGCTCACCGAGGCCGCCTACCACAGCTGGCGGTCCGGGCGGGGGGACGCGGCGCGGCGGCTGCTGGACCAGGCCCGCCCGCTGACCACCGACCCGTTCCTGCGGGCCGACATCGATCGGCTGCACGGCGTGGTGGAGCTGGGTGCGGGCGTCTCGATCGTGGCCTACCGGCTGCTGCGCCGGGCCGCCGAGGAGATCGCCGCGCACGACCCGGTCCGGGCGCTGGAGATGCTCGCCCTCGCCGGGGAGGCGGGCTCCATGGCCTCCGACGCGCAGGCCGAGATCGAGCTGGGCGAGCTGGCCGCCGGGCTGGACGTGGGCGAGGACCCCCGGCCGCGGTTCTTCGTCGACCTGCTGGTCGGGCTCGCCCACCACTTCGCCGGCGACCCCGCCGCCGCGGCGGCTCCGCTGACCCGCGCTCTCGCGCTGGCCCACGACCTCGCCGAGCCCGGCGTGCTGCTCGCCGCCGGTCGTGCCGCGATGTACCTCGGCGACGACGCGGCCGCGCACCGGTTCAGCGCCGCGACGGTGCACCGGGCGCGGGAGTCGGGGGAGGTCGGCGCGGTGCCGATCGCGGGGCAGCGGCTGGCGCTGTCGGAGCTGTTCGCCGGCCGGTGGGCGGCAGGCGAGGCCACCGCCACCGAGGCGCTGCGGCTCGCCCACGACACCGGCCAGGAGGAGCTGATGCCGCTGGCCCACGACTGGATCGCGCTGCACGCGGCGCTGCGCGGCCACGACGAGGCCTGCCGGGCGAACGTGGAACGGGCCCGCGCCATCGCCGCGAGCCGCCCGATGGGGCTGATCGAGGACTCCGCGCTGTGGGCGCTGGGCCTGCTCGACCTCGGCCGCGGCGAGCCCGCCGCCGCGCTCACCCACCTGCGCCCCATCCGCCACCCCGTCGTGCGGGGGTTCTCCGCGCTGGACCGGATCGAGGCCGCGCACCAGGGCGGCGACCTCGCCGCCGCCCGCGCCTGGCTGGCCGAGGCCGAGCAGTCCGCCGCCGCGACCGGGCAGCCGTGGGCGCTGGCCCGGGCCGCGCACGCCCGCGGGCTGCTCGCCGACGGCGCCGACGCCGACGCCGCGTTCACCGAGGCCCTGGGCCACCACGAGCGGGCGGACCGGCCGTTCGAGCGGGCCCGCACCGAGCTGGCGTTCGGGGTGGCGCTGCGCCGGGCCCGCCGCCGCGCCGACGCCCGCCGGCACCTGCGCCCGGCGTTCGACGCGTTCGAGCAGCTCGGGGCCGTGCCCTGGGCGGAACGGGCGCAGGCCGAGCTGCGGGCGTGCGGGCAGACGGTGCGCCGCCGCGACGCCGCGAGCACCGACCGGCTGACCCCGCAGGAGCTGCAGGTGGCCCGGTTCGTCGCCGAGGGGCTGACCAACGCCGACGTGGCCGCGCGGCTGTTCCTGTCGCGCCGGACGGTCGACTTCCACCTGCGCAACGTGTTCACCAAGCTCGGGATCAGCTCGCGCACCGAGCTCGTGCGGTTCGTCGTGGACGGCGTCGGGGAGCGCGGCGCCGCCGGCTGACGCCCGGCACAACCCCGGTCATTCTGCCGGTCCGCCGGCCCGTCCCGCGGTCCATCGTCGTCCCCGCAACCCACCGCACCACCCGGAAAGGGGACCCGATGACCGCCGTCGTCGACCGCACCACCGAAGCCCTGCTCGCCCGCGCCGAGCGCGTCATCCCGCACGGCGTCTCCGCCGCCGGCCGCGACGTCTACCGCGACGTCGTCGTCCGCGCCCAGGGCGCCTACCTGTGGAACGCCGCCGGCCGGCGGTTCGTCGACCACCTGCTCTCCTACGGCCCGATCGTGCTCGGCCACGCCGACCCGCGGGTGAACGCCGCCGTCGCCGAGTCCGCCGCGCGGGTGGACCTCACCTGGGTCGGCCCGCAGGCCGGGGAGGTCGAGCTGGCCGAGACCATCGTCGGGCTGGTGCCGTCGGCGCAGAAGGTCGCCTTCGTCAACACCGGCACCGACGCGCTGCAGCACGCGCTGCACGTCGCCCGGGCCGCGACCGGGCGCGAGCGGGTGCTGAAGTTCCACGGGCACTACCACGGCTGGGCCGGCGAGCTGGGCGTCGGCGCGAACTTCGACGTCGCCCCGGGCGCGGCCCCGCCGCCGGACGCGCCCAACTCCGGGGGCGCCGCCTCCGACGTCGCGGACCGCACGATCGTCGTCGACTGGAACGACGCCGCGGCTGTCCGTGAGGTCTTCGCCGCCCACGGCCGCGAGCTGGCCGCCGTGTTCACCGAGCCCTACCTGCACAGCTACACCAACGCCGCGCCCGCGCCCGGTTTCCTGGAGCTGCTGCGGGAGCTGACCGCGCGGCACGGAGCCGTGCTGGTGTTCGACGAGGTCAAGACCGGGTTCCGGCACCACCTCGGCGGCTACCAGGCGATCGCCGGGGTGACCCCCGATCTCACCGCGTTGGGCAAGGCCCTGGGCAACGGGTGGACGATCGCCGCGCTGGCCGGCCGCGCGGACCTCATGGACCTGCTGGGCTCCGCGGTCACCATGGACGGCTCCTACTACGCGAACCCGTACGCGGTCGCGGCGGCGCGGCGCACGATCGAGCTGCTCGCCGACGGCGGGATCGCCCGACTCGACCGGCTCGGCGCGCGGCTGCGCGAGGGCCTGACCCGGGCGATCACCGACACCGGCGTGACCGCGACCGTCACCGGCATCGGCTCGGGCTGGATCGTCAACTGGCGCGCGGAGGCCCCGGTCACCTTCCGGCAGGCCGTCGACGCCGACCTCGACCGCGCCGAGGCGTTCCGCCGGGCGATGCTCGACGCCGGCGTGCTGCTGCCCCCGTACGTCCTCACCGACAACCGGATCTGCGTCGCCTTCACCGACGACGACGTGGACCTGACCGTCGACGCGGCCCGGCGCGCCTTCGCCGCCGTGGCCTGACCCACCGCACCGGGAGGAGATCCCCATGCGCACCGCCGTGCGGGCCCTGCTGGCCTGGTTCGCCTTCTTCGGGCTGGCCACCGGGCTGTGGCAGTACCTCGCCCCGCGCTCGTTCTACGACGACTTCCCCGGCTTCGGCCGGCACTGGGTGGATGTCGACGGCCCGTTCAACGAGCACCTGCTGCGCGACGTCGCGCAGGGCAACCTCGCGTTCGGGGTGGTCGCGCTCGTCGCGCTGCTCACCGGCGGGGTCTGGCTGGCCCGGGCCACCGGGCTGGCCGCGGTGGTCGCCAACCTGCCCCACCACGCCTACCACCAGGCGCACGTCCACGTGCTGCCCACCCTCAGCGACCAGGTCATGCAGACGATCACGCTGAGCGTCGTCTCGGTCACCTCGGTCCTGCTGGCGGTGCTGGCGTTCGGGCTGCCGGTCCGGTCCGCCGCGCCCACGCCGAGCCGGTCGTGATCGAGCTGCCGCAGGACGTCGCCAGTCGGAGGAGGCCCCATGCCGGTTCGGTTCACCCAGTGCATCTGCCACGCTGCGACCCGTGGACCTCGAAGGACCTCGTCGGCCGGTCTCGGAGCTGACCGTCGGGCTGCGCGTGCGCGGCACGGTCGCCGGCCACCAGCCGTGGGGCGTGCTCGTCGAGCTCGACGAGTTCGAGCCGGTCGGAGCGTCTGTCGACGTCATCCGTCGGCAGCGGGACCCGGGGGTCGCGGCGCTGGCGGAGGAGATGCCTGAGGTGGGCACCCGGTTGGACTTCGTGGTCGGGGAGATCCGGCTCAGCGGCCACGAGCCCCGCGTGTGGATCGACCTGGCCGTCTGGAGTGCGTGATGGGTCGAGGACGAGCGAGCGTGAGCAGCCGTGGCTCACCGATGGTGATGATGCGGGAGTGGGTGACCGCTCAGGCGGTGTGCTCGGCGGCGGCTCCGGACCGGCGCCGGCGCAGCCGCCGGAACAGCACGATCGCGGCCACGACCACTGCGCCCACCAGGAGCCCGAGCACCGCGGAGGCCAGGGTGTTGGTGACCCAGGCCAGCAGCCCGCCCAGCGCGCCGGTCGCGTCGTGGACGACCTCCTCGGCGTGGTGGACGACGTCGTAGGGCCAGGACCAGCCCAGCTCGTCGAGCCCGATCAGGATGATGTGGCCGCCCACCCACAGCATGGCGACGATGCCGAGCGTGGACAGGAAGGCCAGGACCTTGGGCATCGCGCGCACGAGCATCGTGCCGAAGCGCTTGCTGAACGCGGAGGGGCGTTCGGTGAGCCGCAGGCCGATGTCGTCCATCTTCACGATCAGCGCGACCGCGCCGTAGACGATGGCGGTGATGAGGAACGCGACGAGGACGAGGATCAGCGCCCGGCTCCAGAACGCCTCCTCGGCCACCTCGTTGAGGGAGATGACCATGATCTCGGCGGAGAGGATGAGGTCGGTCCGGATGGCGCCCCGGACCATCGTGTTCTCCTGGTCGGGACCGGACATGGCCGCCGGGACGTCGTGGTGGCCGTGGCCGGACACCTTCTCCCAGATCTTCTCGGCGCCCTCGTAGCACAGGTAGGCGCCGCCGATCATCAGGATCGGGGTGAGCAGCCATGGCAGGAACTGGCTCATCAGCAGGATGACCGGCAGGATGATCAGCAGCTTGTTGCGGATCGAGCCGATGGCGATCTTGCGGACGACCGGCAGCTCCCGCTCGGCGGCGAAGCCCTGCAGGTAGCGCGGTGTCACGGCGGCGTCGTCGACGATCACCCCCGCCGCCTTGGCGCTGGCCCGGCCGGCGGCCGCGCCGACGTCGTCGATGGATGCCGCGGCCAGTCTGGCGAGCGCGGCGATGTCGTCCAGCAGAGCTGCCAAGCCGCCCGGCACAGCGACCTCCTGTCGGATCGGTCCCAGCACCGTCGCGTGCTGCCGACGCACTTTACCGACCGTTCAGCCGCGCTGCTGTCCGGGCGGCCCGGTGCCGCGGTCAGCATCGGCGGGCGCCTGCGCCGGTGAGGGGCGCGGTGTCGCGGCCTGTCCGGGCCGTCGGCGCGGGACCCCGACGACCACAGCCCCGCAGTCGGTCCGGTGGGGTCCGGCGTCCGGCGTGGGCACCAGGCGACACCGTGCCCCGCGGCACGCTCAAGTCCTGCACGCGATGGCGGGCCGCCCGCGGAGTGGAGCACTTGACCGTGCCGTCGGGGCACGGTGTGGGGTGGGTCGACCCGGAGGATGGGAGACCCTCGTATGAGCGGCACCGATCTGCAGCGCAACAAGGACAACGTCCAGGCCTTCTACGACCTGATGTTCAACCAGTGCCGACCGGCAGCAGCCCTCGACCGCTATGCCGGGGACACCTACACCCAGCACAACGTGCACGTCGCCGACGGCAAGGAAGCCTTCGTCGAATACTTCCAGCGGATGGCCGCCGACTACCCCGGAAAGCACGTGCGGTTCGTCCGCGTGATCGCCGAGGGCGACCTGGTCGTCCTGCACTGCCATCAGACCTGGCCCGGCGACGACTACGCCGGCATCGACATCTTCCGTCTGAACGGCCACGGCAAGATCGTCGAGCATTGGGACGTCCTGCAGGTCGTCCCCGCTACCTCCGCCAACGACAACGGCATGTTCTGATCGGTCGACCCTGCCCGCCGACGTCGTCTCCCACAGCGTCCTGACCCGCTTCCGAGAATGCGTACCCGCGTATTCGGGGCCGAGACGGGTCTGGTGGTGCTGGTCAGCTCGCGGGCCCGAGCGGCGGCGGTGAACCGCCGGTCGCGCCGGGCCGGGGCGGCCGGTGGAACCGCGCTCGCCGAGCCCGAGTCGAAGCGGCGTCAGCGCTTTCGGAGGTGGCTGGCCCGGTTCGGGGTGCCGGGTGCGAGCATCCTCGGGCCGTCGGCGATCCCCACCCGGCTCACCTCCGCCATGCTCGTCGCCGGAACCCCGCGCGGACGGGTCCTGCTGTGGCAGGCGGTGGCGGTCGTCCTCTGGACCGCCGCGACGACGCTCCTCGTCTGGGGCGTGCTCACCGCCCTGCCGGCCTGAGCGCAGGTCGCCGAGCGTGCGTCCGGCAGGTGCCGGGGCGGCGCAGCGGCGGGGCGGGCGGGCCGGGTCCGGCCGGGATCGGAGCAGCTCCCCGAGCCGGCAGCTCCGGGAGGCGGGCGACCCGGTCGTCTACCCGACGGTCACGACGTCGCGCCCGGTCGCCGGTCGCCGGGACCGGTCGACATCGGGGTGAGCAGGTCGCTCAGGCCGCCCCGGGCGTCCTCGATGACCAGGGCCTCGGCGGCCGCGGAATCGCCCGCCCGCAGGGCCCGGACCAGCGCGCGGTGGCCGGCGTAGCGGTCCAGCCCGAAGGTCTGGTCGCGGGCGATCCGCTCGATCAGCCGGGCCCGCCGCTCCGGCCAGGAGAAGACCCGGGTCTGGTCGAGCAGCCGCACCAGCACCGGGTTGCCGGCGCAGGCGTCCACCACGTCGTTGAAGCGCTGCATCGCGTCCAGGAGCAGGCGGAGGTGGCGGCTGGTGTCCTCGCCCGCGCCGTGCCGCTGCTTGATCACGATCAGCAGGTCGTCGGCCTCGTCGAGCACGGCGTCGAGCTCGTCGAGCTGTTCGGCGGTGGCGTGCCGGGCGGCGAACCGGGCGACCATCCCGCGCAGTGCCACCTCGACCTCGGCGAGGTCCTGGATGGCGCCGTCGCCCGGCGCGGCCACCTTGACCGTGCGCGCACCGGTGCGTTCGAGCAGGCCGTCCTGCTCCAGGCGGCGGATGGCCTCGCGGACCGGGGTGGGGCTCACCGCGAGCCGCTCGGCCAGGCCGCGCTCGGTGACCTTCTGGCCCGGTCGCAGCTCACCGGTGGTGATGGCGGCGCGGATGGCGCGGTACGACCGGTCCGCGAGCGTGTCGTGGACCAGGGTCTCCAGCGGTTCGCGCGGCATGGCCGTCATGCTAGCCGTTGCGATTGCGCAGCTCTAAGCAACACTTGACGGAGTTGCTATAGCAAAAGTAGCGTGCCCGGCACCACCTCAACGACCGAGATGGAGGCCGGTGACATGACCGCCAGCACCCGACCCCCCGCTGTCCCGGGCGGGCAGCGGTGACCCGCGTCCTGATCACGACGGACTACCTCGCGCCCGGCGACGGGGTCGACCGGTACCTCATCGATCACGGTCTGCAGACGGTCCACGCGCCGCTCGTCGGGCGTCGCGACCCCGAGCAGCTGGTCGAGCTCCTGCGGGACGCCGACGCCGCGTTGGTGGCCAACGAGCCGCTGACCGCCGAGGTGCTGGCCCGCGCGCCCCGGCTGCGGGCCGTGGTCCGCACCGGCGTCGGTTACGACTCCATCGACGTGGCCGCCGCCGCCCGGTACGGGATCGGCGTCAGCAACCTGCCCGGCGTCAACGCCAACGCGGTCGCCGAGTACACCCTCGGCCTGCTGCTGGCCGCCGCCCGCCGGATCGTGCACAGCGCGGCCGGGGTGGCTGCCGGGGGCTGGCCGCGCGAGGACGGGCACGAGCTGCGCGGTGCGACGCTGGGTCTGGTCGGCTACGGCGCGGCGGCCCGAGCGGTCGTACCCCTGGCGCAGGCCTTCGGGATGACGGTGCTGTGCACGACCGGCGTGCCCGCCGACCGGCGGACCGACCCGTCGGTCCGGTTCGTCGAGCTGCCCGAGCTGCTGGCGGGGTCCGACCACGTCTCGATCCACACCGCGCTCACCGAGCGCACCCGCGGCCTGATCGGCGCCGCCGAGCTGCGCAGCATGCGACCGACGGCGGTGCTGGTGAACACGGCCCGGGGCGCTGTCGTCGACGAGCGGGCGCTGGCCGCCGCGGTGCGCGACGGGGTGATCGCCGGAGCGGCGCTCGACGTGACCGTGGCCGAGCCGCTGCCGGCCGACAGCCCGCTGCGCGGGGTCGACGGGATCGTCGTCTGCTCCCACCTCGCCGGCCAGACCGCGCAGGCCCGCGCCGCCGCCGGCCGGGAGGGCGCCGCCGAGCTGGTCGCCGCGCTCGCCGGCCGGGCACGGCACTGCGTCAACGCCCACCTGATCGGGCGCAGCGCATGACCGCCGCGTACCGCATCGCGGTCATCGCTGGCGACGGCATCGGGACGGAGGTGATCCCGCCCGCCCAGCAGGCCCTCGACCTGGTCGCCGCGCGGTGCGGCTTCACGCTGCACTACGACCGCTTCGACTGGTCGTGCCGGCGCTACCGGGAGACCGGCGCGATGATGCCGACCGACGGCCTGGACCGGATCGCCGGCCACGACGCGATCCTGCTCGGCGCCGTCGGCTGGCCGGGGGTGCCCGACCACGTGTCGCTGTGGGGCCTGCTGATCCCGATCCGACGGCGGTTCCGCCAGTACGTCAACCTGCGCCCGATCCGGGTGCTCGACGGCCTGCCCGGCCCGCTGCGCGAGCCGGGCGAGGTCGACTTCGTCGTCGTCCGGGAGAACGTCGAGGGCGAGTACAGCGAGATCGGCGGGCGGCTCAACCGCGGCTTCCCCGACGAGATGGCCGTCCAGGAGGCGGTGTTCACCCGCCCCGGGGTGACCCGGATCGCCGACTACGCCTTCGACCTGGCCGCGACCCGGCGCGGCCACCTCACCTCGGCCACCAAGTCCAACGGGATCGTGCACACGATGCCGTTCTGGGACGAGGTCGTCGCCGAGCGCGCCGCCCGGCACCCGGAGGTGACCTGGTGCTCGGAGCACATCGACGCGCTCGCCGCGAAACTCGTGCTGCACCCGTCGTCCTACGACGTGCTCGTCGGCTCGAACCTGTTCGGCGACATCCTCAGCGACCTCGCCGCCGCCATCGCCGGCAGCATCGGCATCGCGCCGGCCGCGAACATCAACCCCGAGCGGGAGTTCCCGTCGATGTTCGAGCCGGTGCACGGCTCGGCGCCCGACATCGCCGGCCGCGGCGTCGCGAACCCGCTCGGTGCGCTCTGGTCGGCGGCGATGATGCTCGACCACCTCGGCGAGCCGGCCGCCGCCCGCGCGCTGATGACCGGCATCGAGCGGGCCCTCGCCGACGGCGCGGTCCGCACCCCCGACCTCGGCGGCACCGCCACCACCCGGGAGCTGACCGAGGCGGTCCTCGCCGCGGTCCCGGCCCACCCGCCGACTCCGCCCGACCCACAGAGATGAGGCCCATGAACGACGAACCGGTCGAGCGCGTCCGGATCCTGACCCCCAGCGGCATGCTCGGCGCGGGCTGGGACGAGTCCACCATCGAGCGCGGGCTGGAACTGGGCATCGACGTCATCACCATCGACGGCGGCTCCACCGACTCCGGGCCCCACTACCTGGGGTCCGCCACGCCGAAGACCACGGCGAAGGCCGTCGCGCGCGACCTGCGCAGCCTGCTGCGGGCCGCCGCCCGCGCGGACGTCCCGCTCATCGTGGGCTCCTGCGGCACCAGCGGCACCGACGCCGGGGTCGACTGGGTGGCCGGCATCGCCGCCGAGGTGATGGTCGAGGAGGGCCTGGACCTGACCGTCGCGCGGATCTACAGCGAGCAGAACGCGGCGGACCTCAAGGACTCCCTGGACGCCGGCCGGGTGCACCCGCTGCCGCCGCTGGGCGAGCTGCGCGCCGAGACCCTGGAGAGCTGCACCCACATCGTCGGGATGATGGGCCACGAGCCGATCGTCGAGGCCCTGCGCGCCGGGGCGCAGGTGGTGCTCGCCGGCCGCGCCACCGACACGGCAGTGGCCGCGGCGTACCCGCTGATGAAGGGGATGCCCGCCGGACCGACCTGGCACGCGGCCAAGATCGTCGAGTGCGGTGGCCAGGCGACCACCAACCCCCGCGCCGGCGGGGTGTACGCGGTCGTCGACGCCGACGGGTTCACCATCGAGCCGCTCGACCCGGGCGCCGCCTGCACGCCGACGGTGGTCGCCGCCCACATGCTCTACGAGACGGTGAACCCGTTCCGGATGCGCGAGCCCGCCGGGACCCTCGACGTCGAGCACGCGACCTACGTCGCCCTCGACCACCGCACGGTCCGGGTCGAGGGTTCCCGGTTCCACCAGGCCGACCAGCACACCGTCAAGCTGGAGGGCGCCCGGATCACCGGCTACGAGACCCTGTCGTTCACCGCGGTCCGGGACCCGATCATCCTCGCCGACATCGACGCCTGGGCGGACCTGATGTGCACGCTGATCCGCCGGCGGGTGGACCAGACGCTGCGGCTGGCCGATCACGAGTACGCCTTCGACCTGCGCCTCTACGGCCACAACGGGGTGCTCGACGACCTCGAACCGGAGAGCGGCCCACCGCGCGAGGTCGGGGTGATGCTGCTGGTCAACGCGCCCGACCAGGCGACCGCCACGGCCGTCGCGAAGGTCGCCAACCCGCTGATGCTGCACCTGCCGACACCGGCCATGGGCTACCTGCCCAGCCTCGCGTTCGCGAGCTCACCGGCCGAGGTCGAGCGCGGTGCGGCCTACGAGTTCGTGCTGAACCACGTCGTCGACACGGTCACCCCCAGCAGCATGTTCCGCACCCGGATCGGGGAGCCGACCAGTGCCTGAGACCACCCCGACCCTCGCCGACCTGGCCCACGAGGTCCGGTCCAAGAACGCCGGCCCGTTCTGGGTCACCATGGAGCTGTTCCTGCGCGACGCCGCGGGCTACCGCATCGCCGCCGACGAGTCGTTCCTCGACGAGCGGGTGATCGCCCGGCTCTACCGGGTCGACGCGGCCACCGTGCAGATCTTCCGGATCCCGTCGCTGAACGTCGTGAAGATCTCCTTCCCGCGCCCGATCTCCCAGGGCTCGCTGCGCGACCGCGACATGCACGCCGGCCAGCACCACGTCCCGCTCGCGCTGCTGCGCGTGCCGGCCGCCGGAGGTGGGTCGTGATGCAGGCCGATGTCGTCGTCGTGGGGGCCGGGCTGGCCGGGCTGGTGGCCGCCGCGGAGGCGGCCGACGCGGGACGGTCGGTGCTGGTGGTGGACCAGGAGGGCGAGCAGTCCCTCGGCGGCCAGGCGTTCTGGTCGCTGGGCGGGCTGTTCCTGGTCGGCTCCCCGGAGCAGCGGCGGATGGGGGTCCGGGACTCCCGCGAACTGGCCTGGCAGGACTGGCTGGGCAGTGCGCAGTTCGACCGGCCGGAGGACCGGTGGCCACGGGCCTGGGCGCGGGCCTACGTCGACTTCGCCGCGGGGGAGAAGCGGTCCTGGCTGCGCGGGATGGGGCACCGGATCTTCCCGGTGGTGGGCTGGGCCGAGCGCGGGGACGGCCGCGCCGAGGGGCACGGCAACTCGGTGCCCCGCTTCCACCTGACCTGGGGCACCGGTCCCGGCGTGGTGGAGCTGTTCGAGCGGCGGGTGCGCGAGCACGTCGCCGCGGGGCGGGTCACCCTCGCCTTCCGACACCGGGTCGACGGCCTCGTGGTCGAGGACGGCACGGCCGTGGGGGTGCGCGGCACGGTGCTGGAGCCGACGCCCGCCGACCGCGGCCGCCCGACGTCGCGGGTGGAGGTGGCCGACTTCGAGCTCCGCGGCCAGGCGGTGGTCGTCACCTCCGGCGGGATCGGGGGCGATCACGACCTGGTCCGCAAGGCGTGGCCGGCCCGGCTGGGCACGCCGCCGCAGCGGATGGTCGCCGGGGTGCCGGCGCACGTGGACGGCCGGATGCTCGGGATCGTCCAGGACGCCGGGGCCAGCGTCATCAACCCCGACCGGATGTGGCACTACGTCGAGGGGGTCCGCAACTGGGACCCGGTCTGGGAGAACCACGGCATCCGGATCCTGCCCGGCCCCTCGTCGCTGTGGCTGGACGCGACCGGCGACCGGCTGCCGGCGCCGTACTTCCCGGGGTTCGACACCCTCGGCACGCTGCGGCACCTGCGGTCGACCGGCTACGACTACTCGTGGTTCGTGCTGACCCAGAAGATCATCGAGAAGGAGTTCGCGCTGTCGGGCTCCGAGCAGAACCCGGACTTCACCGGTAGGGACGTGAAGCTGCTGCTGTCGCGGGTGAAGAAGGGCGCGCCCGGACCGGTGGAGGCGTTCACGCGGCGCGGCGAGGACTTCGTGGTCGCCGGCACCCTCGCCGAACTGGTGCGGGGCATGAACGCGGTCGCCGACCCGGAGGCCCCGGAGCTCACCGAGCCGGCGCTGCGCGGGGTGATCGAGGCCCGCGACCGCGAGATCGACCACGAGTTCAGCAAGGACGCGCAGGTGACCGCGATCCGGGGGGCCCGCCGCTACCGCGGCGACAAGCTCATCCGGGTGGCGACGCCGCACAAGATCCTGGACCCCGGGGCCGGGCCGCTGATCGCGGTCCGCCTCAACATCCTGTCCCGCAAGTCCCTCGGCGGGCTGGAGACCGACCTGGACGGCCGCTGCCTGCGCGCCGACGGGACCCCGTTCGCAGGCCTGTACGCCGCCGGCGAGGTCAGCGGCTTCGGCGGCGGCGGGATGATGGGCTACAACGCGCTGGAGGGCACCTTCCTCGGCGGCTGCCTGTTCTCCGGCCGGGTCGCGGGCCGCGCGGCCGCCCGAGCGGTCGGCTGACCGGTGATCCGCTGCACACCGGCCCGGTGCCACGGGGACCGAGCCACGTCCGCCACCCGACCCGGCCCCCGTTCGCCGGCCCCAGAACACGAGGACGCCCCATGAGAAGGACCGCACTCCTGCCGTTGGCGCTCGCCGCCGCCGTCGTCCTCGCGGGCTGCGGCAGCCCCGCCGCGGGCACCACGTCCCCGACCACCCCCGCGCCGACCGCGGACATCGGCGAAGCCTCACCGGTCACGCCCCTCGACGACACCGTCGTGGAGGCGGCGCGCGCGGAGGGCGAGGTGCTGCTCTACACCAACGCCGAGGACCAGCAGATGGCGCCGATCAAGGAGGCCTTCGAGGCGGCCCATCCCGGCATCGTCCTGCGCAGCCTGCCGCTGGGCGACGAGGAGATGTTCCAGCGCTACGAGACCGAGGTCGCGTCCGGGGCCCCGACCGCCGACGTGGTCATGAACAGCGACGCGGCGGCCTGGTTGCCCTTCATCGACGGCGGCAACATCGCCGACCACCAGGACCCGAACACGCCGAACCTGCCCGACTACGCCCTGCTCGCGCCGGGCGTCTACGCCGTCTCGCTGGACCCGGTGGTCGCGGTGTTCAACAAGGCGCTGCTGCCCGAGTCCGAGCAGCCCACCACCATGGCCGCGCTCGCCGAGATGGCTCCTCGACTCGACGGCCGGATCGCCACCACCGACATCGGCAACGCGATCCAGTTCGGGTCCACCGGTTCCTACGTCGACCGGCAGGGCGAGGCCGGGTGGCAGGTCCTGGAGGCGATCGGCGCCCACTCCGGGGTCGAGTCGAGCAACGGGCCGCTGGTCACCAAGCTCGTGCAGGGCCAGTACACCGCCACCTTCTTCGTCGCCGGCGCCGTCCGGGCGTTCATCACCGACGACGTCGCCCAGGTGGTCAACTACCGCTACCTGGAGGACGGGACACCGCTGCTCCCGCGGGCCGTCGGGGTGACCAGCGGGGCGGGGCACCCGAACGCGGGCCGGGTGTTCGTCAACTGGCTGCTCTCGGTGGAGGGCCAGGAGGCCGCCTGCACCGGCGGATTCACCCCCTACCGCGACGGCGTGCCGTGCGACTTCGGGCTGCCCCAGGTCACCGCGGCCGTCGGCGGGGAGGACAACCTCATCATCGGCAGCTTCGACCGCGCGGTCGTCGACCAGCGCGACGAGATCGTCACCCGCTGGAACGAGGCCTTCGGGCGATGACGCTCACCACCGCCCCGGTGCCCGGGTCGACCGCCCCGGGCACCGGCCCCGCCGGGCGGCCCGGAAGGTCGTCGGCCCGGACCACCGCGAGCCACTACCTGATCTGGGTAGTGACGCTGGTGCTGGTGGTCGGGCCGGTGGTGCCGATCGTGCTCGCCTCGCTGTGGTCGACCCCGCTCTACCGGTCCGGCGGGCACGTGACGCTCGACAACTACCGCGACCTGCTGACGGACCCGGCGTGGTGGGGCGCGGTGGGCAACAGCCTCGCCTTCGCCGGCCTCACGACGGTCCTCTCGGTGCTGTTCGGCGTCGGTGCGGCCGTGCTGCTGACCCGCACCAACATCCCGTGGCGCCGGCTGTTCGCCGGCGTGCTGGTGCTGCCCGTGGTGCTGCCCGGGCTGGTGCTGATCGTCGGCTGGATGGCGATGTGGGCGCCGTCGGGCTTCGTCAGCTCCTGGCTCACGGTCAACACGGTGCTGGCGTTCCCGATCGACCTCTACACGATGCCCGGGATGGCGCTGGTGGCGACCAGCGTGGCCGCACCGGTGGTCTTCCTGTTCTGCCGGACCACGGTGCTCGCCGTCGACTCCTCGCTGGAGGACGCGGCGCGCAGCGCGGGCGCCGGACCGCTGCGGGCGCTGGTCTCGGTGACCGTGCCGCTGCTGCGCCCGGCCGTGCTCAACTCCGCGCTGCTGGTCTTCGCGGTGTCCTTCGAGGTGCTCGGCCTCCCGCTGATCCTCGGCTTCTCCAACGACATCACGCTCGTCTCGACCTACCTCTACGACAACTGGATCAACGCCTCGCCGCCGCGGCAGGGCCTGGTGTCGGCCGGGGCGGTGTTCCTGCTCGCCTGCGTCTCCGGCCTGCTGGTCGTGCGCAACCGGCTGGTCGGCGACGCGGCCCGGTACACGACGGTGACCGGGAAGGCCACCGCGAAGCGGGTCGTGGACCTCGGGCCGGCCGGGTGGCCACTGGCCGCACTGGTCGCCGCCGTGCTGGGCGTCCTGGTCGTGGTCCCGCTGGTCGGTGTGGTGATGACGGCGTTCACGACCATCCTCACGCCGCTGATCGCGCCGTGGTCGGTGCTGACGATGGAGAACTTCGGCGCGGTGTTCGCCAACCCGATCTGGGTGGAGTCGATCCGCAACAGCCTGCTCATCGCCACCGTCGGCGGGCTGCTGACGACGCTGGCCATCGCGGTCGTCTCGGTCGTCGCCCACCGGTCGGACTTCCGGTTCCGCGGCTCGCTCCAGCAGGCCGTGCTGTGGCCCCGGATGATGCCGGGCCTGGTGACCGGCATGGCGTTCTTCTGGGCCTTCGCGATCCTCGACCCGGGCGGCGCCCTGCGCAGCAGCCTCTGGGCGCTGGGCCTGGCCTTCGCCGTGCGCAGCCTCGCGCTCGGCTACGGGGTCTTCTACCCGGCGCTCGCCGCGATCGGGCAGGACCTCGACCGCGCGGCGCGCACGTCGGGGGCCACCTGGTGGCAGGCGACGGTCACCGTCTCGCTCCGGCTCACCGCGCCGGCGATGGGCGCGTGCTTCGTCCTGCTGTTCGTCTCGATGCTCAACGACGCCGACCCGGCGGTCTTCCTGGTCACCGACCGGACCCCGGTCATGGGGCTGACCATGCTCCAGCTCGCGGCGACGAGCACCGGGGGCGCCGTGGCCGCCTTCGGAGTGGTCCAGATGCTCATCACCGTCGTCGTCCTCGGCGCCGGCCGGCTCTTCCTGGGGGTGCGCGCCCATGCCTGACCTGACGCTGACGAAGGTGGCCAAGAGCTTCGGAGACAACACCGTGCTCCACGAGCTCGACCTGCACGTGCGGGACGGCGAGCTGTTCACGCTGCTCGGGCCGAGCGGCTGCGGCAAGTCGACGACGCTCTGGTCGATCGCCGGCCTGCACTCGCCCGACGGCGGCATGATCGCCTTCGGCGACCGGGTCGTCTTCGACGGCGGGAAGGTCGACCTCCCGCCCGAGCGGCGCAACTGCGGTGTCGTGTTCCAGTCCTACGCGGTCTGGCCGCACCTCACCGTGCACGACAACGTGGCCTACCCGCTCAAGCTCCGCAAGGTCGGACGGCGGGAGCGCGCCGCCCGCGTGCACGAGGTGCTGGAACTCGTCGAGCTCGACCACCTCGCCGGTCGCCACCCCCACGAGCTCAGCGGCGGCCAGCAGCAGCGCGTGGCGCTGGCCCGGGCCCTGGCCCACCCGCCCGACCTGCTGCTGCTCGACGAGCCCTTCTCCAACCTCGACGCCAAGCTGCGCGAGCGGGCCCGGCTCTGGCTGCGCCGGCTGCAGCAGCGGATCGGCGTGACCACCGTCTTCGTCACCCACGACCAGGACGAGGCGCTGTCGATGAGCGACCGGATCGTGGTCATGGACCAGGGCCGGGTGCGCCAGATCGGCACCCCCGAGGAGATCTACCAGCAGCCGGCCGACCTCTTCGTGGCCGACTTCGTCGGCACCGTCAACGTGCTCGGCGGCCGGGTGGTCCCCGGCCGCGACGGCGTCGCGCACATCTCGCTGGACGGGCTCGGGGATCCGATCGCCGTCCCGGCGGTGCCGGGCGCGGCCGACGAGGTGCGGCTCGCGGTGCGTCCCGAGCAGATCGTCGTGCACCCGACCGGTGTCGCCGGTCCCGGAGCCGTCAACGTCGTCACCACCCAGGTGCTGTCGCAGGCATTCCTCGGCGACCACTACCGCTACGTCGTCGGGCTCGGCACCGCCGAGCTGGTCGTCCGGACCGCGGCGCCGGTCGACCACGACGCCGAGCTGACCCTCGAACTGCCCCCGGCCGCGTTCCGCGTCTTCCCCGCCGGCTGACGCTGGTGCCCCCCGCTCTGGACGCGCAGGTCGCCGCGCTCCTCTCGCCCGTGCCCGGGGGGAGCCCCCGGCCGCCCGGGCCGCCGGTGCGGGCGGTCCGCGACCTCGACCTGCCGCTCACCGGCCGGACCCTCCCGGCCCGGCTCTACCGCGACGACCTCGACGACTGCCTGGTCGTGTTCTTCCACGGCGGCGGCTTCGTCAGCGGCGACCTCGACAGCCACGACGCCCAGGCGCGCGACCTGTGCCGGACGACGGGTCGGCCGGTGCTCTCGGTCGCCTACCGGCTCGCCCCGGACCACCCGTTCCCCGCGGCGTACGACGACGCCGTGGCCGCCGTCGGCTGGGCCCGCGCCCACCTCGCCGACCGGGTCGCGGTGGCCGGGCCCAGCGCCGGGGCGAACCTCGCGCTCGGCGCCGCGCTCGCGCTCGCCGGCACCCCGGCCGCGCCGGTCGCCCAGCTGCTGGCCTACCCGCTGGTCAGCGGCGACCCGTCCTACCCGTCGCGGACCGAGGTGGGGCAGGGGTACGGGCTGACCTCCGAGGCGATCGAGTGGTGCCTCGGGCAGTACTTCACGGACCCGGCCCAGCGCCAGGACCCGCGGGCCGCGCCGCTGCTGTCGCCCGACCTCGCGTCGGCGCCGCCGGCCGTCGTCGTCGGGGCCGGGCTCGACCCGCTGCGCGACGAGGCCCGGGCGCTCGCCGATCGGCTGCGGGCCGCCGGGGTGCCGGTCCACCACGTCGAGGAACCCGCGCTCCCGCACGGGTTCTGGAAGTTCGCGCCGCTCGCCGACGCGGCCCGCACGGCCGCGACCCGGATGGGGGAGGCCCTCCGAGCACTCCTGGACTGAGCGCCGACGGCCCGAGGAGGTGGGTCGTCGAGTAGGGCCTGCCTCACCCCCGTCCGCCGGCGCGCACCAGTGAGCGCACCGCCCGTTCGTGCGACACTCGGCTGCGTCGTGGTCGATGCGCCGGGTGGGGTGTCGTGGCGGTCGCCTGATCGCGCTGCCGGTCTGGACACGTCGGAGCGGTCCGATCGTGGAGGCACACCGGGTCACCCGTCGTCGGCGCCACTGCGAGCGCCCGCCTACGTCATGTGTCGCGAGCCGGACACGACCGCCGCCGAGACGGGCCCGGTCATCCGGTTCATCCTCGATGGGCCGCTGTTCCCTAGCGTCGGGAGAGGTCCGGACGCCGGCTCGGCGGTGCGGTTGCACCGACCTCGCCGGCGGTGCCCGACGACCACGGCCCCGAGGGAAGGTTCTGCGATCATGACGTCCGAGAGTCTGGCCTCGGCCATCGCCCGCGTCGGGAACCCGGTCGAGCTGCTGCGCAACACCGCAGCGCGCGCCCACACCTTCCCGGTCGCGCCCGAGTTCACCAACTGGCGCTCCGAACAGCGCGCATGGGCCGAGACCTGCGCACTGCTGGACCAGTCGCACCACATGACCGACCTGTTCCTGCGCGGCCCGGACGCGATGAAGCTGCTCAGCGGGCTGGCGGTGAACACGTTCGCGAACTTCGGCGTGAACAAGGCCAAGCAGTTCGTCGCCGTGAACCCCGCCGGCCGGCTGATCGGCGACGCGATCCTGTTCCACCTCGAGGAGGAGCTGTTCGACCTCGTCGGCCACCCGATGGTGATCGACTGGGTGCTGTTCCACCTCGACCGCGGCGACTACCGCGTCACGGCCGAGCGCGACGACAACTCCGCGGTCCGGACGTCCGGGCCGCCCACGTTCTACCGCTACGAGCTGCAGGGCCCGACGGCCGCGGCCGTGCTCGAGCAGGCCACGGGCGCACCGCTGCCGGAGACGAAGTTCTTCGCCATGGCGGAGTTCACCATCGCCGGGCACCGGGTGCGCGGGCTGCGCCACGGCATGGCCGGCCAGCCCGGGTTCGAGCTGTTCGGGCCGTGGGCTCACGGCGAGGACGTCCTGGCGGCCCTGCTGGCGGCGGGCGAGGACCACGGCCTGGTCCGCGCCGGGGCCAAGGCGTACTCCACGGCCAACCTGGAATCGGGCTGGGTGCCCGCCCCGATCCCGGCGATCTTCGGCGACGACCCGCTGCTCGCGGAGTACCGCGAGTGGCTGCCGGCCGGCGCCGCCGGCTCGATCGGCGGAAGCGTGGACTCCACCGACATCGACGACTACTGCCTGACCCCGTTCGACATCGGCTACGACCGCACCGTCAAGTTCGACCACGACTTCATCGGCCGCGAGGCCCTGGAGCGGCTGGCGCAGGACCCGCCGCGCACGAAGGTCACCCTCGTCTGGAACGACGACGACGTGACCGCGGCCATCGGGTCGCTGCTCGGCGAGGGACCGGGCGCGAAGTACCTCGACCTGCCGAAGATCCGCTACGCGCTGCACCAGGAGGACAAGGTCCTGATCGACGGCGAGCAGATCGGCATCTCGCTGGACTGCGGCTACATCGCCAACGAGCGCGCCGTGGTGTCGCTGGCGACGATCGCCAAGGAGCACGCCGCACCCGGCACCGAGGTCGTCGTGATCTGGGGCGAGGAGCCGAACTCCGCGAAGCCGCAGGTCGAGGAGCACCGCGCGTGGCGGATCCGGGCGACGGTGGCCCCCGTGCCGTTCGTGCGGTTCGCGCGGACCGACTACCGGAGCAGGTGACGACGACCGCCGGAGCGGTGCGACGAATGACTCGGGCCTGCCGTCATGCGACGCACGCCGTGCAGCCGGAACGGCCGTGTCGCGGCGACGAATGCTCGTGTCCCGGGCACATCCGCTGATCTACGCTGCCGGAGCCGTGATCGACGGCCGCTGACCGGAGTAGGTTGCCCCGACGGGCCGGCGTCCGCACCGACAGACGACGCCGCAACGGCGCGGGAGGAAGTCCATGGCAGCTGAGCTGGCCATGCAGGGCGTGAGTCTGCGCTTCGGCGGCATCGAGGTGCTGCAGGAGGTGAGCTTCACCGTCGAGCCCGGTCAGATCTTCGGGCTCGTCGGACCCAACGGCGCGGGCAAGACGTCGCTGTTCAACTGCATCAGCGGTCACTACAAGCCGACGGCGGGCACCGTGAGCATCGACGGCACGCCGGTGCAAGGCGCGCGCCCGGCGACGCTGGCCCGCCACGGCCTGGCCCGGACGTTCCAGCAGCCCGCGCTGCAGCTGCAGGAGACGGTGCTCGAGAACGTGCTCCTCGGCGCCCACACCCAACTCCCCGGGGGCCCGCTGGAATGGGCGGTGCGCACGCGCCGCACCAAGCGCGCGGAGGAGCGGTTCCGCGTCGAGGCGCTCGACCTGCTGGAGCGCAACGGCCTCGCGTGGGCCGCGCACCTGCCGGCCGACGAGCTGTCGCACGGCCTGCACAAGGGCGTCGAGCTCTGCCGGGCCCTGCTCATGAAGCCGCGGCTGCTGCTGCTCGACGAGCCCGCCGCGGGCCTTCCCCACGCCGAGGTGGAGCACCTGATCGCGGCGGTCCGGCGCCTGCGCGCGGAGGACGACATCACCGTCGTCATCGTCGAGCACAACATGGGGCTCATCGCCGCCCTCACCGATCGCGTCGTCGTGCTCGACCACGGGCGCAAGCTCATGGAGGGCACGGCCGCCGAAGCCCAGTCCGACCCCCGCGTCATCGAGGCGTACATCGGGAAGGACGCCGCGGATGACGTTGCTTGAGCTGGAGGACGTCACCGCCTTCTACGGCCCCGTGCAAGTGCTCGAAGGCGTGTCGCTCAGCGTCCCGGAGAACGGGGCGGTCGGCATCCTCGGGGCGAACGGGGCCGGCAAGACCACGACCCTCCGCGCGATCAGCGCCACCGTCCGGGCGGGCGGGCGCATCGTCTTCGACGGCAAGGACATCCGCGGCACGCGCCCCGACCGGGTCGCCGCCCTCGGCATCGCCCACGTCCCGGAAGGACGCGGCACGTTCGGCGACCTGTCCGTCCGCGAGAACCTGCGGGTCGGCGCCTACCTGCGCAAGGACCGCAAGGGGATCGCCAGCGACATCGACTACTGCCTCGACCTGTTCCCGAACCTGCAGGACCGCATCACCTCGAACGCGTCGGCCCTGTCCGGTGGCGAGCAGCAGATGCTCGCGGTAGCGCGGGCGATCATGTCCAAGCCGCGTCTGCTGCTGCTCGACGAGGCCTCGCTGGGCCTGGCGCCGAGCACCGCCAAGGCGGTCTACGACGCGATCCGGCGGCTGCGCGTCGAGTCCGGCATCGCCATGGTCGTGGTCGAGCAGAACGCCAACCTCGCCTTCACCCTCGTCGACAGCGCCACGGTCCTGGAGACCGGGCGGAACGTGCTCACCGGCACCTCCGCCGAGCTCCGGGGCATGGACGAGATCCGCCGCGCGTACCTGGGAGGCTGACATGGCGACGTTCATCCAGCTCGTCGTCGACGGGCTGTCCACCGGCTCGATCTACGCCGCGATCGCCCTGGCGCTCGTGCTCGTCCACCAGGCCACCGGTCTCATCAACTTCGCGCAGGGCGGCATGGCCGTGCTCGCCGCGTACAGCGCGTGGTGGCTGACGGCCCGCGGTGTCCCCCTCGTGCTCGCCATCCTGGCGTCGATCGTCCTGTCCTTCCTCCTGGGCGCGGCGGTCGAGCGGTGGCTGATGCGGCGGTTCGAGCGGGGCGACCCCGACACCGCCGTCGTCGTCACCATCGGCCTGCTGACCTTGATCACCGGGATCTGCGGGTGGCTGTTCACCTACAACAACCAGCAGTTCCCCTCGCTGTTCTCCCTCGACGCCGTGTCGTTCCTGGGCGTCTCGGTGAGCCAGCGCTCGATCGGGACCACGCTCGTGATCGTCGTGGTGATGTTCCTGCTGCAAGGGCTCTTCGCCGGCACGAAGCTCGGCCTCGCACTGCGGGCGGTCGCGATCAACCCGCAGTCCGCGGCGTTCTCCGGCCTCCCCGTCGAACGCCTCCTCATGGTCGGCTGGGGCCTCGCCGCGGTGCTCGGTGCCATCGCCGGCGCGATGGTCGCGCCGCAGTTGACGCTGACCCCGGGCATGCTGGACAACGCACTGGTGTACGCGCTGGCCGCGGTGATCCTCGGCGGTCTCTCGAGCCCGGTGGGCGTCGTCGTGGCGGCGTGGATCATCGGCGTGCTGGAGAACCTCGCCGCGGTGTACATCCCGCTCATCGGCTACGACCTCAAGGTGGCCGTGCCGTTCATCCTGATCTTCGTGGTGCTCGTCATCAGACCCCAGGGCCTGTTCGGCCGGAAGACCGTGGTGCGCGTGTGATGGCGTCCGTCCCGTCCCCCAGGCAGCGCTCGTGGGTGCGCTGGGCCGGTCCACTGCTCCTGGTGGTCGTGCTCGCCGTGCTGCCCCTCGTGTTCCCGGAGTCGGTGAACGAGATCATCGCGCGCATCGGTGTCTTCGCCGTCGCGGTGCTGGGGCTCAACCTGGTGATGGGCTACACCGGCCAGGTCTCGCTCGGCCAGATCTTCTTCCTCGGCCTCGGCGCGTACGTCACCGCTTACGGTGTCTCGAACGACTGGAACATCGTCGTGGTCTTCGTGCTCGCGTGCACGATCCCGGCCGTCGTGGGGCTGCTCGTGGCCCTCGCCGCGGCGCGGTTGGGCGGGCTGGCGATCGCGATGGTGACGGTCGCGTTGCCCATCGTCGGAGTTCCGCTCGCCAAGCGGCTCAGCGACTACACCGGCGGCTCCCAGGGCCTGTCCGCGCGTTTCGGTGATGCGCCGGAGGGGACCGGGCTCTACGACGACCAGTGGCGCCTGTACCTGGTTCTGGCCATCGGCGGGGCCGTCTTCCTGCTGACCCGCAACCTCGTCCGTGGCAAGTACGGCCGGGTCTTCGCGATCGTCAAGAAGAACGAGAACGTGGCGTCCTCGGTGGGGATCTCGCCCTACCGCTACAAGGTGCTGGCGTTCACCCTCGCATCCCTGATCGGCGGTGTGAGCGGCTTCCTGTACATGCTGGTCATCCAGTACACCTCGCCCGAGACTATGAGCTTCGGCCATTCGATCCAACTGCTGGCCGCGATGGTGATCGGGGGCGCGGGCAGCATCCTGGGCTCGATCCTCGGCGGCGCGTACTACGTGCTCGTCCCACAGCTGACGAACCTCGTCGACCCCAGCCTCACCGCGCTGCTGCAGGGCGCGACCCTGCTGGTCGTGCTCTTCGTCCTCCCGGGCGGCCTCGCGTCGCTCGCCCGTCCGCTGGGCCGCGGACGGCGCAGCTCCCACGACCGGCGCGGCCCGACGCCACCGATCACTCCGTCGGCGACCACGGGGTCGGGCACCGCGGCGGAAACACCTGAGACAGAGAGGCAAGGGCACCCATGAACATGCACTCCCGCTCGCGCAAGGCGCTCGGCATCGCCGTTGCGTCGGCGCTCGCCCTGACGCTCGCGGGCTGCGCGCGCGAGGGAGGCGGTGGCGGCGCCTCCGGCGGAGGGGCCAGCCCCGGCATCACCGACACGGCCGTCAAGCTCGGCATCTCCACCCCGCTCAGCGGCGCCACGGCGGGACCGGGCACCTGCACCGTCGCCGGCGTCACCGCGTACTTCGGCGCGAAGAACGCCGAAGGGGGTGTCGCGTTCGGCGACGGGAAGACCCGCACGGTCGAGATCGAGGCCCTGGACGACGGGTACGACCCGCAGCGGGCGAAGGCGAACTACGACTCGCTGAAGGGCGACGTCTTCGCGATGACCGCCGGCCTGGGCACGCCGACGAACCGCGCCTGGCGCGACGCGGCGATCGCCGACGAGGTGCCGCAGGTGCTGGTGATGACCGGTGACCCGCTCTTCAGCGACACCGAGGAGAGCCCGTGGCAGCTCGGCTTCGTGCCGATCTACCAGAACGAGGGCGAAGCGTTCGGGAAGCTGCTCGCGTCGTCCGGCGGGGCGCACAAGGTCGCGATCCTGTCGCAGAACGACGACTACGGCGCCGGCTACGTCGAGGGCTTCAAGTCGGCCGTCGAGGGTGCGGGCAACGTCCAGATCGTCGGCGAGCTGACCTACGAGGCGACCGACACCTCCGTCGACGCGCAGATCACCCAGCTCGCCGCCAGCGGCGCCGACGTCATCTTCAACGCGATGTCGGTGACGCCGCTCACGGTCTCCGCGCTGCAGAAGGCCCAGCAGCTGAACTGGCTGCCGAGGTGGTTCCTGCCCTCCAACACGTCGAGCCCGGGGGCGGTCGTCGAGCCCGGCGGTGGCGCGGCGTTCCCCGCCATCTACTCCGTCTCGTTCGCGAAGGCGCCGGCCAGCCCCGCGTTCGCCGAGGACGAGGACGTGCGGACGTACCTCGCGGCGCTGAAGGAGCACGGCAACTACCCGGATGCCCCGGCGTTCCCGCACTGCCAGTGGAGCTGGATGGTCGGCGCGACGCTCGAGCAGGCCTTCGCGAAGATGACGGCGCCGACCCGGGAGGACTTCATGCGGGCGCTGCGCTCGATCGAGAACTTCGAGGCGCCGCTCATGCTGCCGGGTACGGCGGTGAGCACCACCGAAGCCGGCCAGCCCGCGGTGCCGACCGTGGTCGTGCAGAAGTACAACGGCAAGGGCTACGACACGGTGGAGGCCTTCGAGTGACACCGGGCCGCCCGGCGGCGTGACTGTCCTGGCGTACGTCCACCACGTGTAGGGGAGGCTACAGCGGCGGCCAGAGGTCACGGAGGAGGTCGCCAGCGCCGCCGCTGTACCCGGCGGCGTTGGCCTCGGTCACCGCTCGCGACACCTGCGGGGTCCGGGTGAGGAGGTGGCGGTCGGCCGCGACGTCGGGGTCCCGCAGGACCCGCGCCTCCGGGAAGCAGGTCTGCAGGCGCGCGGTGCACGCCGTGAGTGCCACGGCCTCGGTCACGGTCTGGTGGATCTGGGCGTTGGGTTCCTTCTTGAGCGCGAGTTCGCCCGATCGGTCTGACCACTGCTGGTCGCTGTGGGGATCACGAGGCTCGCAATCAGGAAACCAAGCACGGCGATGGCGGTGCGTCGACCTCGCCTGGTCAGCTGCCTGACACGGGAGGTGCGCCCGGGGTCGGGTTCGGCCTCCCGGCGCAGGCCCGCGGGCCGGGGGGACGATGGGTCGGGCGGGCTGGTCGTCGAGCGGCGCGGACCGGGCGGGGCCGCGTCGGGCCGACCCGGGCGTCAGGAGGGCTGGTCACGATGCCTCCGTTGAGGTGTGCTGTAGCAGAAGGGCTAAGCGGTTACTGCGCTCGCGCTGTGTGGTGCCTCGTTACGGACCGGGATGAATCGACCGGGTGGGCGATGCCGGAGAACGCCCCGGATCTGCCAGGGCGCTTCAGTCCCTGCCGGCACCGCCACTCATGATCGCTCTCGGTAACAGCACCTGCACGAGAAGCGACAGGATCGTCACCTGGTCAGCGGGAGGTTCAGGTGCCGGTCGTCCAGTACGCCGCGTTCATGTCGTACAGCCACAGCACCGACCGCGAGCTCGCGCCGGAATTGCAGCGGCTGATCGTCCGGGTCGGGCAGCCGTTCTACCGGCGCAGCACGCTGCGGGTGTTCCGCGATTCGTCGAGCCTCACGATGGGACAGCCGCTTCCGCAGTCGATCGCGGAGGCGATCCGTTCGTCGCGGTACTTCATCCTGATGGCGTCCCCGGCGGCCGCGGCATCGCCCTGGGTGCAGCGGGAGGTCGAGTTGTGGTTGGAGAACCGCCGGCTCGACGAGCTGTTCATCGTGCTGACCGACGGCGACATCGTCTGGGACCCCGAGCGCGGCGACTTCGACTGGACGCGCACGACGGCGCTCCCGCAACGGCTGCTCGCTCGACGATTCGCCGAGGAACCGCTCTGGGAGGACGTCCGCAGCGCTCGCGGCATGACCCGTCGGGGACAGCGGAACAACCGACTCCGGGAGTCAGCGAGGACCCTGGCCGCGCCGATGCGCGGTTTGCGCAAGGACGAGCTGGCCGACGAGGATGAGCGCGCCTCTCGCAACGGCCGACGCATCCTGCAGGCCGGGATGGCAGGCCTGACTGCCCTCGCGGTCGCCACCACTGCCACATCGGTGTACGCGTTCGGCCAGCGGGACCTGGCAGCTGCCCAACTGCGCTCGTCCACCGCACGAGCGTTGGTGGCCGAATCGGCGAACGTGGCTGCGCGTGATCCGGTGCTCTCGGCCCGGTTGGCACTCCTAGCGCACGAGGCGGAGCAATCGCCGCAGACCGCGTCGGCCCTCATGGACGCCGTGGACCGCAACCGGCACATCGTCCGCTACCTGGTCGAGGCGAGCCGGGTGGCGACCGGCGTCGACCCGCTGACCGGCGACGAGCCGCTCACCGGCGTGGCGATAAGCCCGGACGGCACGACGGCCGTGGGTGTCAGCAGCCAGGATGGGACCGTGCGGGTGTGGGACGTCGACACCGGTGCCGAACTCGGTCGGCTGACCACCGACGACCCCGAGGGCAACGTATCTCCCGCCTTGACGTTCCTGACCGACGACCGCTTGGCAGTGCTCTTCCAGCTGCACGTCGACATCTGGCACCTGCCCAGCGCGCAGCTCCTGTCGACGACGCCCGTGACCGGTGGCCGCACGACGGGCATCTCGGCGGACGGCCGCTACCTCGCGATCGGCGTGGCCGACGCACCAGCGGGTGCTGACGGTCAGGTCTACGACCTCGCAGCACCGGGCGGTCCGTCGCTCGTCGCCACGACCGACGCGGTGACAGCCGCGGAGACCGCGACGCGTGCCAGGTCCGTCGATGCGGTCTTCCCCAGGCAGCCGCGGGACTACCAGGACGTGGCGGCGGACGGACGGCACGCAGCGGTCCTCCTGGAGAACACGACAGTGGAGATGTGGGACCTCGCTGCCGGTCGGATCCGGCACAGGCAGGAGTTCACCGACGAGTCCGGCATCGCCACCGTCGCGGTCTCCGGCGATGCGGAATCCGTCGTCGTCGGGACCGGTACTGGCGCACTGCTACGGTTCGAGCCGGGCGAGACCGCGCCCGAGGTGGTGGCGACGTTGCCGGCCGCCATCCAACGGATCGACCTGGACGCCGAGGGCCGCTACGGCGTCGCGTCGGACGTCGACGGTACGGCGGTCGTCCTCGACCTCGCCGACGACCGCCGTTTCGAGGTGCTGGCGGGGCTGCGCGCGGAGCCGACCCCGGACGGCGTGGCCGAACAGCCGGGGCTGGTGGCCAGCGATGACGGCCGGTGGCTCGGGCTCGTCCGGGACGCCTCCGTCCAGATCTGGGACATCGCATCGGGTTCAGCGGTGGGCGAGGTCGCGGCGACGAGAGACCGCCTGCCGGGCGGGTCCCTGCTCGAGTCGACCGTCTTCAGCCGGGAAGGCTCGCGTCTCGCCGTCTGGTCCGAGGGCGACGTCATCACGTACCGGATGCCCGAGCTCGTCGAGGTCACCCGGGAGCGGGCCCAAGACCCGCGGTCCGCGGCGGAAGCCGTCCAGCGCGCCACCGGCCGGACCCAGCTGTTCCGGCTGGCCACCCCGTCTGCGTCCGGATCGCCGGAGACCAGGGAGATCTGGGCGGCATCCGCGGCCGGGACCTCGCTGCTGCGGAGGTTGGAGGACACGTCGGACCGGTCCCTCGGTGTCGTCGCCGACGCCGACGGCGCCGTCGTGTCGATCGAACCCTTCGATCCCCTCGGAGCGGTCGACACGACGGTCTTCGACATCGGCGCTGCGGAACCGCAGGAGGTCGCGTCCTTCACGCGGATCGAGCACTCTTGGAGTACGACCTCCGGTGGTCGAGGGCGGTACGTGGCGTTCGACCGCGCGGTACGGGACATCGAGACGGGTTCAGAGGTCCCGCTGGTCGGTGGCGACGATGCGTTCGCCGATGATGACGCCGCGCTCCTGCGTGAGGACGGCATCCTCGTGCGCAACGTCGGTCCCACAAGGGAGGCCACGGGCGTCCTGCGCAACACCGTGCTCGTCTGGGATGCGGGGGCCGGCTCGCTCATCGGCGAGTGGGCGGACCCGCTCCCGATGAGCGAGATCGGGCAGCAGGGCACCCAGATCGTCGCGGTCGGACCCGATCGCGTGGCCTCCCTGCGCGCGGACGGGTCGATCGCCTTGTGGAGGATCGACCGCGCGGCGTGGGCCGCCCAGCTCTGCGGCCTCGTGGGAGACCTGCCGGAGCCCGAACGCATCCGCTTCCTGGGAGCTGTCGACGCAGCTCCGATCTGCGCGTGACCTCCGCTTCCCGTCAGGCGGCCCGCGAGTCGGCGGGGCTCCGAGTGCGGCCTCGGCCGGCGCCTTCGGGTCGGAGACGACGTGCTCGGCGTCTGCCGGAGGGTACGCACCCGCGACGGCGCCGCACCGGGATCAACCGCCGGGTCGCCGCCGCGGGTCGGCCGTGCGGCGGTCAGGCCATCTCGGGAACCCGTAGGTGCGCGAGCGCCAACTCGAACTCACCGACCTCGACGATCTCGGCGTCCGCTTCCGCCATGCTCGATTCCCGCACCCGCTGCGCCTGCTCACGGCTGCGCTCCATGGCGGTGTGGCTGTCGAACGTCAGCGACCCCACGGCCAGCCCGGACGCCCGGTCGATCATCAGGCTGGCGCTGCAGAACCCGTCGAACTCCTGGATCCTGGGCAGGATCGTCATCCGGTAGGCCTCGATGAGGCGGTCGGCCTGGTCGGGCCGCGTCTGCACCCAGGTCCCGCGGACACAGGCGCCCGGCTCGGAGGTGTGGTCGCGGTGCAGGACCGCGATCTCCCACTCGTCGACCTGCGGCCTGCCGCCCAGTATCTCGGCGGCGTGGTCCCGGACCGGCCGGAGCAGGCTCTCGCTGGCCCGCATGGTCTCCCTGCTCTGCCAGGCACTCGTGATGATGCAGCGCCCCGAGTCGCGGTCGACCAGCATGGACAGGCCGACGCAGCCGTCGGTGCCCATCAGGGTCGGCATCACCTCGTCGCGGGTGTGCGTGATGCCGGCGTTGATCGACCGTGGATGTGCGAGGACCGTGGTGGAGCGTGCGTACACGACCCACCCCCTTCCGAGCGGGGCAGCGCCCCGGCGGCGCCGCCGGTCGTCGCACACCATGCTCCGGCCCGCGCGCGATGGCAATGGTGCCTTTGCCGCACCGTATTGTGATGAAGATCAACTGAGCGACAGGATGACGAGATGATGGAAATGCTCCCGCAGGCGTACCCGCTCCGGATCCAGGGCGGCGGTGAGAACCTCGCCGTCATCGGCTGGACGCAGGTGAGCGACCCGGATGCGCCGTGGCGGCCCGTAGTCGTCGGCATCGGCCAGCCACAGCACCCGTTCGTGCTCAACGAGCCGATCAAGAACGCGGTCTACGTGCTGCCCGGTTGAGCACTGCGTAGTCGCCGACCGTGTCCTCTGCGTAGTGTTCGCCTCTGCGCGGCGTCGAACGCGGGAGGCCTCGATGGCGACCGGGTCTGTCGAACGAGGGCGGCTGGCGTTCGGTCAGCGGGCGTGGGCGGCGGCCTTCGCCGAGCTGTCCGGCGCCGACCGGGAGTCGCCGCTCGATCCGGAGGACCTGGAGCACCTGGCGACGGCGGCGTACCTGGTCGGCCGGCCCGACACGGGCGCCGAGGTGCTGGCGCGCGTCCACCGGGAGTTCGTCCGGCGCGGTGATCGGGTCCGGGCGGCGCGGTGCGCGTTCTGGTCGGCCTTCCACGCCCTGCAGTCGGGTGAAGCGGGTCGCGCGGGCGGGTGGCTCGCGCGGGCCCGACGGCTGCTCGACGAGGGCCGGCACGACTGCGTGGAGCGGGGGTACCTGCTCTACCCGGTCGCGATGCAGGCGATCTTCGCCGGCGACACCGCCACCGCCTGCGAGGTCTTCGGTCGGGCGGTCGAGGTCGGTGACCGCTTCGGTGAGCCCGACCTGGTCGCCCTGGCCCGGGTCGGCCAGGGGCGGGCGCTGATCCGGCGGGGCGAGCCCACCGCGGGCATGGCCCTGCTCGACGAGGCGATGATCGCGGTGACCGGCGACGAGGTGTCCCCGATCGTGGCCGGGGACAGCTACTGCACGGTGATCGAGGGCTGCCAGGAGACCTTCGACCTGCGGCGCGCCCAGGAGTGGACGGCCGCGCTGGCCCACTGGTGCGACTCCCAGCCCGACCTCGTGCTCTACCGCGGCCAGTGCCTCGTGCACCGGGCGGAGATCATGCAGCTGCACGGGGCGTGGCCGGACGCCGCGGACGAGGCGCAGCGGGCCTGCGAACGGTTCCGGACCGGCAACCGCGGCACCGGTCCCGAGCACCCGGGGATCGGAGCGGCGTTCTACCAGCGGGCCGAGGTGGCTCGGCTGCGCGGTGAGTTCGCCGCGGCCGAGGAGCTGTACCAGCAGGCCAACCGGGCGGGTCGGGAGCCGCAGCCGGGGCTGGCGCTGCTGCGGCTGGCGCAGGGCGGCACGGACGCCGCCCGCGTGTCGATCGCCCGGTGCCTCGGCGAGGCCGAGGACCGGGTCGGCCGGGCCCGGCTGCTGCCCGCGCACGTCGAGATCATGCTGGTCGCCGGCGACGTCCGCGCCGCCCGCACCGGCGCCGACGAGCTGGCGCTGATCACCGCCGACCTGGACGCGCCGCTGCTGCGCGCGGCGTCCGCGCAGGCGACCGGAGCCGTCCTGCTGGGCGAGGGCGACGCCCGGGCCGCCCTGGCGCCGCTGCGCCGCGGGTGGTCGCTGTGGTACGAGCTGGGGGCGCCCTACGAGGCGGCGCGCAGCCGGGTCCTGCTGGGACTGGCCTGCCGCGCGCTGGGGGACGAGGACGGCGCCGCCATGGAGTTCGACGCCGCGGGGTCGACGTTCCAGCAGCTCGGCGCGGCACCCGACCTCGCGCGGGTGGAGTCGCTGGCCCGACGGCGTCCCGAGGGGTCGGTGAGCCCGCTGACCGCCCGCGAGCTGGACGTGCTGCGGCTGGTGGCCACCGGCATGGGCAACCGGGCGATCGCTGCCGAGCTGTTCCTCAGCGAGAAGACCGTGGCCCGGCACCTGAGCAACATCTTCACCAAGCTGGACCTGCCGTCGCGATCGGCGGCCACCGCCTACGCCTACGAGCACCACCTGGTCTAGCCGCCTGCGCAGAACCACCCACATCCCGGCATGGGCATTCCGTCCGACGCGGTCGGGCGGTCCGGCTCCCTAGCGTCGCCATCCCAGCACTGCACAGGGCACCGGGAGGCGACCATGACCGGTACAGCGGATCCAGCGGACGGCGCACGGCGGGCGGTGCTCGCCGGCGCCCCGGTCGAGGAGCGGCGGCTGCGGCCGGCCGGCGTCCCGACGGCCGTGCTGGAGGGCGGCGACGGCCCACCGATGGTGCTGCTGCACGGACCCGGCGAGTTCGCGGCCGGCTGGCTGCCGGTGCTCCCGGACCTGGTCCGCACCCACCGCGTGGTCGTCCCCGACCTGCCCGGTCACGGCGCCAGCGGCGTCCCGGACGGCCCGCTGGACGCGGATCTCGTCCTGCGCTGGCTCGGCGAGCTGGTCGAGCAGACCTGCCCGTCCCCGCCTGCCCTGGTCGGGCGGGTCGTCGGGGGAGCCGTCGGGGCCCGGTTCGCCGCCGACCACCCCGGTGCGCTGGACGGCCTGGTGCTGGTGGACGCCCTCGGCCTGGCAGGGTTCGACCCCGATCCCCGGTTCGCCCTGGCGATGCACCGCTTCCTCGGGCGCCCGGACGCCGACAGCTACCACCGCTTCATGGAGTTCTGCGCGTTCGACCTGGACCGGGTCCGCGAGCGGCTGGGCGGGCGGTGGGAGCCGTTCGCGGCGTACGCCGTCGAGCGGGCCGGTGACCCCGGCGTCCAGGCCGCCATGGGCGCGCTGATCGGGCACTTCGCGGCGACCGCGATCCCCGCAGACGTGCTCGACCGGATCGACGTGCCCACCACCCTCATCTGGGGCCGGCACGACCTGGCGACCCCGCTGCGCGTCGCCGAGCGGGCCGCCACTCGCCACGGCTGGCCGCTGCACGTGATCGACGGCGCCGGGGACGATCCGGTGCTGGACCGCCCGGAAGAGTTCCTGCACGCGCTGCGCACCGCGCTCGCCCTCCCGGTTCCCGGGGCCACGTCATGACCCGCGCGATCGACGTCGCCTGCCGGGACGGCGGCCTCGTCCGCCTCGACCGCGACGTCCTGGCCCACCGGATCGGGGGTCGGGTGCTGGGTCCCGGCGACGCCGGGTGGGACGACGCCGTCCTGGTCTGGAACGCCATGTCGGCCCGGACGCCGGCGCTGGTCGTGCAGCCGGCAACGGCTCGCGACGTGGCGACGGCGGTCGGGTTCGCCCGCGAGCGAGGGCTGCTGCTCGGCGTCAAGGGCGGCGGCCACCACATCGCCGGGACCGCACTCGCCGAGCGCGGCCTGAGCCTGGACATGGCCGGCATGGGCGAGGTCGTCGTCGATCCCGACGCCCGGCTCGTCCACGTCGGACCCGGGTGCCGGCTCGCCGACGTCGACCGGGCCACCCAGCGGCACGGCCTGGCCACCGTGCTCGGGTTCGTCTCCGAGGTCGGCGTGGCCGGGCTGACCCTCGGCGGCGGGTTCGGCTACCTGATGCGCCGCTTCGGCTGGGCCGTCGACAACCTCGAGCAGGTCGAGATCGTCACCTCCGACGGCGCGATCCGCATCGCCGACCGCACCGAGAACGCCGAGCTGTTCTGGGCGCTGCGCGGCGGCGGCGGCAACTTCGGCGTGGTCACCCGGTTCACCTTCCGGCTGCACGAGGTGGGCCCGATGATCACCGGCGGCCTCGTGCTGTGGGACGCCGCGCGGGCCGACGCGGTCCTGGCCGCCTACCGCGAGCTCACCGCGACCGCTCCCCGCGAGCTGACCACCGCCCTGGTCATCCGGATCGCGCCGCCGGCCCCGTTCATCCCCGAGCCGTGGCACGGTCGGCACGTCATCGGCATGCTGGTCTGCCACAGCGGCGCCGACCCCGACACCGACCTCGCGCCCCTGCGCGCCCTCGGCGACCCGGTCGTCGACCTGATCACCCGTAAGCCCTACGTCGAGCAGCAGTCGATGATGGACGGCACCGAGCCCGCGGGCCGGCACTACTACTGGAAGACCGAGTACCTGCCCGGTCTGCCCGACGGCTTCCTGCGGGCGTTCCGGGACGGCGCCCTGGCGGTGCCCACGGTCTGCTCGGAGTCGATCATCTTCCACATCGGCGGCGCGGCGAACGACCGGGCGGACGACGACGGCGCCGTCGGCAACCGGGACGCCCGCTACGTCACCGGGTTCGCCGCGGCCTGGTCGCCCGACAGCGCGCCCGACACCCACGTGACCTGGGCCCGGGACGCGTGGGAGTCCGTCCGCCCGTTCTCGACCGGCGGCAACTACGTCAACTTCCACCTGGCCGAGGACGGTGCCGACCGCACCGCGGCGGCGTACGGGAGCAACTTCGAGCGCCTGCGGCGCGCCAAGTCCGCCCACGACCCGCACAACGTGTTCCGGGTCAACCGCAACATCATCCCGACCGGGCGGAGGTAGCCGGTGCGCGGCGCCGGTGTCCGGGTCCTGGTCGTCGGGGCCGGCATCGCCGGGCTCGCCGCGGCGGGCACGCTGCGCCGCTGGGGCGCGACGGTCGAGGTCGTCGAGCGCCTGCCGGGGCCGGCTCCCCGCGGCGCCGGGATCTACCTGCCCGGCAACGCCGTGCGGATGCCGGACACCCTGGGGTGGGGGAGCGCGGTGCGCGAGCGCGCGGTCCCCATCGGACGGCAGCGGACCGCCGACCACGGCGGTCGACTGCTGTTCGACGTCGACACCACGCAGCTGTGGGCCGGCGTGGGCCCGTGCTTGGCACTCTCGCGCGCGGACCTCCACCACGTGCTGCTCGCCGGTCTCGCCTCCGACGTGCCGGTCCGGTGGGCGTGCGGTCCGCAGGCCCTGCATCCCGTACCGGGCGGTGTCGCGGTCGCCTTCGACGACGGCACGTCCGATCGCTACGACCTGGTCATCGGGGCGGACGGCGCGCACTCCACCGTGCGGGGCCTGCTCCTCCCCGCCGGCGCGCTGCGCCCCGTCGGCCAGCACGCCCGGCGCTTCCTGATCCCGGCCGGCGATGTGCGCGACGGCGACCCGGTGGCCACGTGGTCGCTCCGGCTCGGGCCGCGCTCGGCCTTCCTGACGATCCCGCTCGGGAACGGGACGCTCTACTGCTACTGCGACGGCCCCGTCGCCCACCCGCCGACGCCGCTGCGCGAGCTGTTCGACGGCTTCGCCGAGCCCGTCCCCACCCTGCTCCACCGCCTCCGGACGACCGGCACCGCCGTGCACGCCGGCCCGATCGAGGAGGTCGTCCTGGACCGGTGGTCGCGCGACGGCGTGCTGCTCGTCGGCGACGCCGCCCACGCCACCTCGCCGAACCTCGCCCAAGGCGCCGCGATGGCCCTGGAGGACGCCTGCGTCCTGGCCGAGGAGCTGGCCGGGGCAGGCGGCCTCGGGGAGGCGTTGACCGCCTTCGAGCACCGCCGCCGCCCGCGCACCGGGTGGGTCCGCGCGCAGACCCGCCGGCGGGACCGCACCCGCTCCGTCCCGCCGGCGATCCGCGACACGGTCCTGACGCACCTGGGCAGGCACCTCGTGCGCGCCCACCACCGGCCACTGCGTGCCCGACCGTGACCTGCACCCACCTCGGCGTCGGCGACACCAGGATCGGTCTCGACCTCGTAGCGGGTGGGGAGAGGGTCAGGGGGCGGACCGGCCGGAGGAGCGGTGCTTGAGGTAGCCCCACGCTGCGGTGGCGACGAACAGGACGGCGGCGGCGACGGTGAGCCAGATGAGGCCCCTGACCACCGCACCGATGACGGCGACCACCAGCCAGATGACGAGCAGTGCGGCGACGATCTTCAGCAGGTTCCCGCGCATCGGTCAGCTCCGGATTCCGTTCTGGTCGTCCTGGTCGGCGACGTGGGTGATGTCGATGGCGATGGATGTGCCGGTGCGTCCATGGTGCTCCTGGTCGACATGGTCGGGGTAGGACCGGTCGGCCGGGTCCACGTCCCGGTCAGTGGTCGAAGCCGGCGCGGTCGACCTTGCGGTGGTACCGCATGCCGGCCAGTCCGCCGAGGATCGCACCGGCGAGGGCCGCGGCGAGGGCGAGCAGCGCGGCGATGATTCCGCCGGTGGTCAACGTGCCCTCGTTGATCGGTAGCCGGGGCAGGCCGTTCAAGTTGGCGAGCACGTCGAACTGGCTGCCGGCCAGCGCGCCGAGCGCCGCGATCACGATCGCGATCACCACGGCCCACACCCACACGGCGACGCCCTGCTTCACCCCGCTGAACCGGGCCATCCGCCCGGCGACGTAGCCGCCGCAGACGTAGGCCAGGAACAGGATGACGAGCAGGACGATGGAGCCGGTGAGGCCGACGGTCGCCGCGGTGGCGGGGTCCTGAGCGGCTCGGGTGGCCTCGTCGACGGCCTGTCCGGCGCCGGTGTCGGCGGTGGCCAGTCCGATGGCGGTGCCCGCCGCGGCGACCAGTGCGGTCAGCAGCAGGGCGGTGCCGGTGGCGGTGAGCCAGCCGAAGAACGCCGAGCCCCACTTGATCCCGCCGAACTGCTGCTTCTGCTGGGCCACCATCTCCTTGCGACCCGGGCCGGCGGTGCCCGCAGCTCCGACGTCGGTGCTTCCGACGTCGGTGCTTCCCGTGGCGGTGCTTCCCGTGGCGGTGCTTCCCGTGGCGGTGCTTCCCGTGGCGGTGCTGTCGGAGCGGCGGACCTCGGTGGGGCCGGCATCGGCGTGGTCGACGTGCGCGCCGTCGGGCCTGGACTGGTCGGCGTTCCCCGAGCTTCCTGCTGTACTCATCGGTATCTCCTCAGGCGACCGTCTCGTGAGTTCATGGCCTGGTGCAGGGCGCCTGGCACCTGCGTTCCCCAGGTCCGGCTGTCGACACCGAGACGAGGTTGCGATGTGGTCACCCTCTGCAGAGGTGATCGCGAAGCGGAGCGGGGTGCGGCCGGGACGACACCACCGAGGAGGCCGGGCGGAGCGGTCGGACGACCGGGGGTTCGCGCGGCCCGGCGATGAGCGACCACCTGCGATCCGGGTGGCGACCGCTGTTTGCCGCGACGGCGCAGCGGGCAGCCCCGGCAGGATCTGCGAGCGTCGACACCGCGTCCGCGTGACGGGGGAAGGGGTCCGGCGATGACGGAGTTCGTCCTCCGCAGGACCGATCGGACCTACCGGGTGGGCGAGCCGCTCGACCGGGACGGCGGAGCAGTGGTGAACGCCGTGGAGCCGGCGTCGTCGAACCTCGCGCTCAAGCAGTACCTGCCGGACACGCTGCAGCAGCGGTCGGACCTGGAAGCGCGGATCCAGGCGATGATCGACAGCCCGCCGGCCTACCGCGCGGGCCGGTCGGACCTCCCGAGCTGCGCGTGGCCGGAGGACGCCGCCTACGTCTCGGGCCGGTTCGTCGGCTTCGTGATGCCACGTGTCGACACCGCGGGCGCGGTCGCCGTCCACGACGTCGCCACCTCGCGCGCCGGCACCTGGCGCCACCGCGTCGCTGTCGCC
The DNA here is from genome assembly GCF_023898865.1 of Pseudonocardia humida. Lineage (GTDB taxonomy): Bacteria > Actinomycetota > Actinomycetes > Mycobacteriales > Pseudonocardiaceae > Pseudonocardia > Pseudonocardia humida. The sequence goes on along the minus strand of NZ_JAGSOV010000061.1, from coordinate 4,350 downwards.
GAGAGCCTGGCCCGCGCCGTCGCGCTGTTGCACGACGCCGACGTCGTCCTCGGCGACCTGCCGGAGCGGAACCTGCTGAGCTGGGGCGACGGATGGGTGACCCTGCTCGGGTGCGACCGGATGCAGGTGGTGGACCCCGGGTCCGGCAGGCGGTTCCCGTGCCGTGCCGAGCCCGACGGGTCCAGGGCGCCCGAACTGATGCACGCCTCGATGGGCAGCACGTTGCGGACGAGCAGCAGCGACATCTTCTCCCTCGCGGTGCGGATCCACATGCTGCTGCTGCACGGTGGGCATCCCTTCCAGGGGCAGTGGCGCGGGCGCGGGCACCGGCCCGCGCAACACGTGCTCGCGGGCGACGGGCTGTGGTCCTACGCGGGCAATCCGAAGCTCGCGCCCCTCCCGGACGCCGTGCCGCTGGAGGTGCTGCCGCAGGCGCTGCGGCAGTACTTCCGTGCCGCGTTCGTCGACGGCGCCCGCCGACCCCAGGACCGGCCCCCCGCCCACCAGTGGGTGGCCGCGCTGATGGCCCTGCGCGAGTCGCTCGTCACCTGCGCGCGCGAGCCGGACCACGTCCACGGTGACCACCTGCCGGAATGCCCGTGGTGCCCGCCGGAGGCGCTGCCGACCCGGCCGGTGCGCCCGGTCCGTCCCGGCTACACCCGGCCGCACCTGCCTGCACGGCGTCCGGCGACCGCCGCTGCGTCGTCTCCCGGTCCCGCTCCGACCCGACCGGCGGACGACACCGACAGCGGGACCGGGCCGGCACCGTTGACGGTCCGGCTGGCGCCGACGCCGTCGACGGGGCGCCGGCCGACGCCGCCCCGGCGCCGGAGCGCGCTGCGCGTCGCCGCGTGGGTGGCGCTCGCCGTCGTCGGCATCGGTGCCGTCGGGGTGGCCGGGGCGACGAGCAGGTCCGGGCCCGCCGTGACCGGGCCCGCCGGTGCTGCGTCCACGCGCGCCGCCTCGGCGCCACCATCGGCCGGTGAACCGCAGGATCCCACCGCGGCACTCGAACGCATGCGCGCTGAGGACGCCGCGACCGTGGAGGCGCTGGCGGAGTCGTGGGTGGCCCAGCTCTCCGCCCGCCCCGCTGGCGCGGGGACCGCCGGCGGGACCGCCGCGGACGCGGCGGTCCTGGCCGGGCACGACGCGCTGCGCAAGCGGTACCCGGCTGCGGTGCTCCTCCGATCCACCGACTGGAACTACGGGGGTGATTTCTGGATCACGGTCATCGGCGAGCGGTTCGCCACCGCGGAGGAGGCGAACGCATGGTGTGACACGCACCGGATCGCGCCGCGCGAGTGCTTCGCGAAGGAGCTGTCGCACTCCGGCGCCGTCGAGGGCAGCGAGAGGTACCGCGGATGAAGCGCGCGGCCGTCGTCGGCCACGTCTGCGGCACCCGGTCGAGGCCTGCGCGCCGACCCGGCGAGGCCCGATCAGCGAGTCAGCGCCACGTGGACGCCGATGGCGGAGGCGAGCTCGTCGAGGGCCAGCGTGCGCTGCACCAACCCGGTGCGCACCGCGGCGCCCGGCATGCCGAAGTACGCCGACGACGCCTCGTCCTGGGCGAACACGGCGCCGCCGCAGCGGTGCACCGCGCGGATCCCGGCCTGGGCGTCGTGCCCCTTCCCGGTCAGCACCACCGTGAGGACCCGCGGCCCGCACGTGGCGGCGAGGGTGGCCAGCAGCATGTCCGCCGACGGGCGCGACGGCGGCAGGTCGCCGGTCTCCAGCAGCCCGACCTCACCCGCGGAGGTGACGATCAGATGCCGCGCGGGGGGTGTCACCAGCACGGTGCCGACCTCCAGGAGGTCGCCGTCGTCGGCCACCCGGACCCGCAACCGCGTCCGTGCCGCCAGGATCCCGGCCAGCAGGCCCGGTCCTTCGGGGTCCTGGTGCTGGGCCACCACCAGCGCGGCCGGCAGGTCCGCGGCCAACCCGCCGAGCACCGCGCTGAGCGCCTCGAGCCCGCCCGCCGAGGTCACCAGGGCCACGACCGGGAACGCCGGCGCGTTCCGCGGACCACCTCTCTCCGGACCGCCGAGTCCATCGCGCACCGACACCCGGTCGAACCTACCCACCAGGTGGGCGCACCGGCCGATGCCCCGGGCGTCGTCGACGAGGTGTCGAGATCCGCGGTGATCTGAGCTCGTTCCGACCTGTCGTAGGATCCGTGCCGGCCGCGGAGGTGGTGTTGCGCGAACTCGCTCGGTCCGATACCGCACCGGACAGCGCGCCGGCGGTCTCGGGCCGCAACAGGCTGAGCTCGGTCGGGGCGAGCGGCCCGGATCCCACCCGCGTCGAGGACCCGATGCTCGTGGCGTCGGTGGCGCCCCGGCCGTTGGAAGTGCTGCTCGTCGAAGACGACGACGGTGACGCGTTGCTGGTCGAGGAGTACCTGCTCGACTTCGACGAACCGGTCAACCTCCGTCGGGCCACCACGATCGCCGCCGCGATCGAGCAGCTCGCGGGCGTCGACTGCGTGCTGCTCGATCTCGGGTTGCCCGACGCGGTCGGGTTGGAGGGTCTGCAGGAGCTCGATCGACGCGGTTCGGCGGCGATCGTGGTGCTCACCGGGGACAGCGACACCCGCCGCGGTCGCGGCGCGGTCGGCGCGGGTGCGCAGGACTACCTGGTCAAGAGCCAGATCGACGGACGGCTGCTGGGGCGCACCCTGCAGTACGCGGTGGAACGCCAACGCGCCGAGCTCGTCACCCGCCAGCTGCACGAGGCCAGGCTGCAGGAGCGGGAGAACCAGCGGCTGGAGCGCGGCCTGCTGCCCTCGGCGCTGCTCGGCGAGGACCCGAGCCTGACCGTGTCCACCCGCTACGAACCCGGGCACCAGCAGTTGGTGCTGGGCGGGGACTTCTACGACGCGGTGCGCACCGGCGACGGCTGGGTGCACGTGATCGTCGGGGATGTCTGCGGTCACGGCCCGGACGAGGCGGCGCTGGGTGTGTGCCTGCGGATCGCCTGGCGCACCCTCGTGCTGGCGGGCGTGCCGGCCGCGCAGGTGCTGCCGGTGCTGCAGCAGGTCCTGGTGAGTGAGCGGTCCTCCCCGGTGCTGTTCGCGACGGCGTGCATGGTGTCGGTGGCGCCCGAGCGGGACCGGGTGAGCGTCTACCTGGCCGGGCACCCGGCTCCGGTGCTGGTCGCGGACGGCTCGGTCGAGCTGGTGGACGAGTCCCGGCGCGGGGTGCCGCTGGGGGTGCTGGCTGTGGCCTCGTGGGAAGCGGTCGAGGTCGTGGTGCGGCCGGGGTGGGCGGTGCTCGTCTACACCGACGGGCTGGTCGAGGGACGCGACAGCGACGGCGAGCAGCTGTGGTCCGAGGGCCTCGTCGCACTGCTGGCCCGGCAACTGGAGGCGGAGCAGCGGTGGCGGGACGATTCGGCGAGTCTGCTGGCGGTGGTGATCGACGCGGTGAAGGCCGATCGTCCGCACCGCACTGACGACCTCGCAGCGCTCCTGCTCGTCCACACCGTCGACGCCGAGCGCCGATGACGGCCCGTCGGCCTCGGTGAGGGGCCGGCGAACGAACGCCCTCGACGATCGGGCTCAGGCTGGTGGACGCACGGGCACCGGGTTGCTGGACGGTCTCGAACCACCGGGTCGACGGGCCGGACATCCAGGTCGCCGGTGCGGACTCCGCAGGAAGCGCCGCAGCACGGCCACGAGCAGCCTTCGGGCAGGGTCCGCAACGCGACGAACCCGCGCGGGACCGGTGGCGTCGGCAAGGCGGCCAGGTTCTGCCGCATGGGGCGGACCACGGCGCGGACCGCGTCCGGCTCGTCGGCAGGGCCCTCGGGCCACCCGCCGCGTTCACCGCCTGCCCGAGCGGCACCTCGAACGCGGCGTGCGTCTTGAGCCAGGCGTCCATCCGCATGGGCACCAGGCGGGTCACGAGGGTGGACGGACGGTAGCGGACTACCCGCCGGTCGGCGACCCGGAGGCGTTCGCGGGGCCGCTGTTCGACGGGATGCCCGCCGGCGACGAGAGCGGGGGGCCTCGCCGTGGCGGCCGTGGACCGCGTCGAGGTCCACAACCGGCGCAGCCCGGCCGGCTCCGGCCCTGCGAAGGGCGAGGCGGCGCGGCGCTGGGCGATCACGTTCCTGGCGGCCGCGATGAGCGCGCCACCGACCGGGACCTGACGACCCGCGGTGGGCCGGTCGCGCAGGTCGTCATCGCATTCGTCAGCTCTTCGTCAGCTCGGCGCGGTCCCGCGGGCGGGCGGGGCGGGCATCCTGGGTTGGCCGGCTGCGGGGTCGGTCGAGGACGGCGTCCCCGGTGGGTGGTGGGGAGGAGGTGGGGATGCGGGTGCCGACGACCACGGCGAGGGAGCTCATCGAGCA
>NZ_JAGSOV010000060.1 GCF_023898865.1 Pseudonocardia humida | reverse complement strand
GCAATCCAGCTTTCACCATATCGCACGGGTCCCGCGGCACGTCACCTCATACGCCTGAGCATGACTGCCGCTTTCCTGGCATGCTACTGTCCCCTTCACCTTTCGGATCCAGGTGAGCCATCAGACCAAGGACCTCCTCCCGAGTCCTTCCCGTCTATAACGGGGATATAATGAAGCGCCTCGTGGCGCATCACGGCTTGCGGGCGACCCCGCCCCAGAAGTGCGCGCGCCGCTCGTCGCCGCGCGGGCCGGCGCCCAGCTCCGGGCGCCACCCCGCGATCGGCACGACCCCCGGTCCGACCAGCTCCAGCCCCGCGAAGAACGCCTCGACCTCCGCGCGGGAGCGGGTGATGTAGGTGAGCCCGCCGCGGCGGGCCACGGCCACCGCCGCCGCCGAGGCCTCCGGGTCGAAGTCGGCGGTCGGGTGGCTGATGGTGAGGTGGCTGCCCGGCGGGAGGGCCGCCAGCAGCGTGCGCACGATGTGGTGGGCGACCTCGTCGGGGAAGTACATCAGCACCGAGACCAGCATCAGCCCGACCGGCCGGTGCAGGTCGAGGGTCCGGTGCAGCACCGGATCGCCCAGGATCGCCCCGGGCTCGCGGGCGTCGGCGAGCAGGAACGCGCTGGCCCCGTCGTGGGTGCCGGTCAGCAGGGCCCGCGAGTGCGCGGCCACCACCGGGTCGTTGTCGACGTAGAGCACCCGCGCGGCCGGGGCCAGCTCCTGCACGACCTCGTGGGTGTTGCGGGCGGTCGGGATGCCCGAGCCGACGTCGAGGAACTGGTCGATCCCGCGCTCGGAGACCAGCACCCGCAGCGTGCGCTGCAGGAAGTCGCGGTTGGCCCGGGCCATCATCGGGATGCCGGGCACCGCGGTCATCATGGCCTCGGCGACCTCGCGGTCGGCGGCGAAGTTGTCCTTGCCGCCCAGCCAGTAGTCGTACACCCGGGCCGGGTGGGCCCGGGTGTGGTCCACCCCCGGGCGCCGGTCGATCGGATCGTCCACGGAAGTCCCTGCGGTCGTGCTGAGCAGTGCGTGCGGCGTCCGCGGCCATCCCCCGACCCGCCGGACCGAACCTAGGGCAGGAGACGGCGACGCAGGGTGATCGCCGTCCACCGGTGGGCGGCGCGCGCCGTGCGGTGCGCCGAGCGGTCAGCGGCGCCGGGCCATGCCCGCCCAGTAGTAGACGCCGTGCGGGTCGGGCGGAGCGGTCCCGCCGTCGGGTCGCCAGGCCAGCAGGGGCACGACCCCCGGTTCGACCGGGTCGGTCCCGGCGAAGAAGGCCTCGACCTCGGCGCGCGTGCGGGTGATGTAGGTGAGCCCGCTGCGCCGGGCCGCGGCCACCGCCTGGGCCACGACCGCCGGGTCGAAGTCGGCCGTGGGGTGGCTGACGGTGAGGAAGCTGCCCGGCGGGAGGGCCGCCAGCAGGGTGTCGACGATGCGGTGCGCCGTGTCGTCCGGGAAGTACATCAGCACCGACACGACCATCAGGGCGACCGGTTCGGCGCGGTCGAGCAGCTCGGCGACGGCGGGCGCGGCCAGCACGGCGGCCGGGTCGGTGGCGTCGGCGTGGACGAAGGCGGTGCGCCCGGCCTCGGCCCCGGTCAGCAGGGCGCGCGAGTGCGCGGCGACCACGGGGTCGTCGTCGACGTAGACGACCCGGGCGCCCGGGTCGGCCGCCTGGGCGATCTCGTGCACGTTGCGGGAGGTCGGGATGCCCGAACCGATGTCGAGGAAGTGCCGCACGCCGTGCGTCCGCACCAGGTGCCGGACGGCCCGACCGAGGAAGTCGCGGTTGGCCCTGGTCATCGCGGGCAGCCCGGGCAGGCGGGCGATCATGGCGTCGCCCGCGTCGCGGTCGGCGGCGAAGTTGTCCTTGCCGCCGAGCAGGTAGTCGTAGACGCGGGCCGGGTGGGGGCGGGCGGTGTCCACGCCCGGGACGCCGGGGCGCGGGCGGTGCGGGGCGGAGCCCGTCGTCAACCAGTGCACACGCGTCCCCCGGGTCGTGGCCCGCGTCCGATCGCACCCGTCGGGTGCCCGAGGGCCGACATTCACGCTGCGTGCCAGCGTGATCACGCAGACGCACGATACCCTCACCGCCGCCCGATCGGGTGACGACCGCCCGCGCCGTCACCGGGTCGTCACCCCGGGCCGCCCGGAGGCGTGCCGGGGCGGCGACGGCGTACGTCGAGGAGCGACACCGGACGCGAGCGCAGGCCGACGACGGCCGCCGGGCGCGCCCCTAGCGTCGGTCGGCATGCGAGCCAACCTCTCCAGCCTGACCGCTGTGCTGCTCACCGTGCTCACCGCGGCCGCGACGATCTCCTTCGGCGGGATCCTCGCCGAGACCGCGATGCTGTACCCGAACATCTTCCGCGATCCACCGGCGTCACTGGTGCAGGCCCGGGAGTTCATGGTGGCCGGCAGCCCGTCGGACTTCTTCCCGCCGCTCGGGCTCAGCGTCATCGCGACCGCGGCCGCATCGGTGCTGCTGACCTGGCGCGTACCGCGCGTGCGGTGGCTGCTGGTCGTCGCCCTCGCGGTGTACGTGTGCTGCGAGTTCCTGTTCTCGGCCTGGTTCTTCTGGCCGCGCAACGAGATCATGTTCGTCGACCCGGTCGGCACCCACTCCGACGAGTACCTGCGCGCCGTCGCCGCGGAGTTCAACGCCGCGCACTGGGTGCGCGTGATCGGCGGCGGGGTGACCGCCGCGCTGGCCGCCACCGGCGCCCTGACCTGGTACCGGCGCTCGGTGGAGGCCCGCGCGGACCGGGCCGCGGCCGCCGGCGCCGCGTAGCATCGCCGCCGTGCCGGATCTGCGTGACACCCTGCCCGCCGCGGTCGACGCGGCCCTGCCCGCCGCCCGCGCCGACCTGGAGACCCTGGTCCGGATCCCCAGCATCTGGGCCGATCCGGACCACGCCGAGGACACCCGCCGCAGCGCCGAGGCCATCGCCGGGCTGGCCCGGGCGGCCGGCGCGGCGGACGTGCGGGTGCTGTCGGTCGAGGACGGCGCGCCCGCGGTCGTGGCCAGCTGGCCCGCGCCGGAGGGCGCGCCGACGATCCTGCTCTACGCCCACCACGACGTGCAGCCCACCGGTGGCGACGAGCACTGGACGAGCCCGCCGTTCGAGCCCACCGAGCGCGGGGGGCGGCTCTACGGCCGCGGCGCCGCCGACGACAAGGCCGGCGTGCTGACCCACCTGACGGTGCTGCGCGCCTACCAGGCCGTCCAGGGCGGGCCGCCGATCGGGGTGACGCTGTTCATCGAGGGCGAGGAGGAGTCCGGCTCCCCCACGCTGACGGCCTTCCTGGCCGAGCACCGCGACCTGCTGGCCTGCGACGCCATCGTGATCGCCGACTCGGCCAACCCCGCCGTCGACGTCCCGGCGCTGACCACCAGCCTGCGCGGACTGGTCGACCTGACCATCGAGGTCGCGATGCTGGAGCGCCCGGTGCACTCGGGCGTCTACGGCGGCCCGGTCGGCGACGCGCTCACCGCGCTCTGCCGCACCCTGGCCAGCCTGCACGACGAGCTGGGCGAGGTCGCCGTTGGCGGGCTGGCCCAGGGCACGTCGGCCGCGCCGGACTTCGACGAAGCCACCTTCCGCTCCGACGTCGGCCTGCTCGACGGCGTGGAGCTGATCGGCACCGGCACCATCCCGGAGCGGTCGTGGCAGAAGCCGGCGGTGGCCGTGCTGGGCATCGACGCGCCGCGCGTCGACGAGGTGTCCAACGTGCTGCTGCCCCGGGCCCGGGCCGCGGTGAGCCTGCGGCTGGCGCCGGGCGACGACACCCGGAAGGCCCAGGACGCCCTGGCCGAGCACCTCAAGGCGCACGTGCCGTGGGGCGCCAAGGTGACGATCACCCCCGGCCACGGGATCGCCGAGCCGTTCAGCCTGGACGCCGCCGGGTCGGTGTACGACATGGCCCGGCGCGCCTTCGCCGACGCCTACGGCAACGACGTGGTGGAGGTCGGGGTCGGCGGCTCGATCCCGTTCATCGCCGAGTTCGCCCGCACGTTCCCGGGGGCCGCGGTGCTGGTCACCGGCGTGGGCGACCCGGCGAGCCGGTGGCACGGCATCGACGAGAGCGTGCACCTGGGCATGTTCCGCACCGCCGTGCTGGCCGAGGCGTACCTGCTGGCCGAGCTGGCCGGCTGAGCCGGGTCCGCGCGTGTCCGCCGTCCGGATGCTGGTGCTCGGGGTCGTCCGCGACCTCGGGCAGGCCCACGGCTACCAGGTGCGACGCGAGCTGATGAGCTGGCGGGCCGACGCCTGGGCGAACGTCGCCCCGGCGTCGATCTACCAGGCACTGCGCACGCTGACCAAGCGCGGCCTGGTCAGCGAGGTCGGCACCGAGTCCGGCGGCGGCCCGGAGCGCACGGTCTACCGGCTCACCCCCGACGGCGAGACCGAGTTCTGGCACCTGGTGCGCTCGGCGGTCAGCGATCCGCACGACACCCTCGACGAGCTGAGCGCGGCGTTCGGCTTCCTGCACCTGCTGCCGAGGGCGGAGGTCGCCACCCTGCTCGACTACCGGGTGCGGGCACTGTGGGCGCAGCTGGTCCGGGTCGACCCACCCGTCGAGCCGGGCGCCGACCGTCCGGTCGTGGGGCCCGACGCGGCCAAGCCCGCGCAGGTGGGGGCGCTGATGCAGCTGGCGGCGAGCCGGCTGCGGGCGGAGATCGACTGGTCCCTCGACCTGGCCGGGCGCATCCGCGACGGGACGTTCGTGCTCGACGGAGGAGTCACTAGTAAAGCTTGACTAGTTGCCCCGCAGGGGCCAGGGTGACCCGCGTGATGACCGCACGCGGGCTCGCCCGCACCTTCCGCGCCCGCCGGGGCCGCACCGTCGAGGAGGTCACGGCCGTCGCCGGGGTCGACATCGACGTGGCCGCCGGCGAGCTGGTCGGCTTCCTCGGCCCCAACGGCGCAGGCAAGACCACCACCCTGCGCATGCTCACCACGCTGCTCGCCCCGACCGCGGGCACCGCCACCGTGGCCGGCCACGACCTGCGCACCGACCCGGCGGGCGTGCGCCGCCGCATCGGCTACGTCGGGCAGAGCGGCGGCGCCGGCCCGGACTGCCGGGTCCGCGACGAGCTGGAGCTGCAGGCCCGGCTGTACGGGCTGAGCGCGGCCGAGGCCGCGGGCCGGGCCGCGGACCTGCTCGGTTCGTTCGACCTCGGCGAGGCGGGCTCCCGGGTCGTGCAGACCCTCTCCGGCGGCCAGCGCCGCCGCCTGGACATCGCCATGGGCCTGGTGCACCGGCCCCCGCTGCTCTTCCTCGACGAGCCCTCCACCGGTCTGGACCCGCAGAGCCGGGCCAACCTCTGGGAGCACATCAGCAGGCTGCACGCCGAGCACGGCACCACCCTGTTCCTGACCACCCACTACCTCGACGAGGCCGACGCGCTGTGCGACCGGATCCTGGTCATCGACCGCGGCCGCATCGTCGCCGCGGGCACGCCGGACGAGCTCAAGCGCCGCGTCTCCGGCGACCTGGTCGTCGTCGGCGCCGACTCGCCGGAGGTCGTGGCCCGACTGGCCACCGACCTGCCCGGCGAGCAGCCCGCCGTCGACGGCTCGACCGTGCGGTTCCGCACGCCCGACGGCGCCGGCGTGCTGCCCGCGCTGCTGCGCGGGATGGACGCCGCCGGCGTGGCCGCGCTGTCGGTGGAGGTCCGCCGGCCCAGCCTCGACGACGTCTTCCTCACCCTGACCGGGCGCACCCTGCGCGACGCCGAGGCGGACGTCCCCGATCCCGCCGCCGCGCCGGTCGGAGCGGCCCGATGACCACCACCTGGTTGATCTTCCGGCGGTCGCTGCGCCAGTCGCTGCGCAACCCGGCGTGGGTGCTCATCGGCGTCTTCCAGCCGCTGATCTACCTGGCGCTGTTCGGGCCGCTGCTCATCCCCGTCGTGCAGAACACCCCGGGCTTCCCGCCGGGCGACGCCTGGCAGGTGTTCGTGCCCGCGCTGGTCGTGCAGCAGGTCGTCTTCGGCACGCTGTTCGTCGGCTTCGGCCTGATCAGCGAGTACCGCGCCGGGGTGATCGACCGGATGCGGGTCACCCCGGCCAGCCGCAGCGCGCTGCTGCTCGGGCGCTCGCTCAAGGACGTCGTGGTGCTCGTCCTGCAGTCGGTGCTGCTGGTGCTGATCTCGCTGCCGTTCGGCCTGCGGGCCCCGCTGGGCGGGGTGCTGCTGGCGCTGGTGCTGATCGCCGTGGCCGGGCTGGCCATGTCCGCGGCCTCCTACGCGCTGGCGCTGCGGCTCAAGAGCGAGGAGGCGCTCGGGCCGGTGTTCAACACCTTCGGCCTGCCGCTGCTGCTGCTCTCGGGGGTGCTGCTGCCGATGTCGGTGGCCCCGGACTGGCTCTACGCCATCTCCCGGGCCAACCCCTTCGTGCACATCGTCGACGCGGAGCGCGCGCTGTTCCGCGGCGACCTGGGCGACCCGTCGGTGCTGATCGGGGCGGGCGTCACCGCCGCGCTCGTCGTGCTCTGCCTGACCTGGGGGATCCGGACGTTCCACCGCGAATCGGCCTGAGCCCTCGCGCTCCGCGCACCGGGGGCACACTGGGCCCGTGCACGTCGGGCTGCTGGGGACGGTCGAGGTGCGGCGCGGAGCCGATCCGCTGCCGCTGCCCGGCCTGCGGCTGCGCGGGCTGCTGGCCCGGCTCGCGCTCGACGCCGACCGGCCCGTCCCCTCCTCCGTGCTCGTCGACGACCTGTGGGGCGGGGCCGCCCCGGACGGTGCCGGCAACGCGCTGCAGGCGCTGGTGTCCCGGCTGCGGCGGGTGATCGGCGCCGACCTGGTCGGCACCGAGGCCGGTGGCTACCGGCTGCGCGTCCCGCCGGACGCCGTCGACGCCGGCCGCTTCGAGCGGCTGACCGCCGAGGCCGAGACCGCGGGCGCCGGGCCCGCGCGCGACCTGCTCGGCCAGGCGCTGGCGCTCTGGCGCGGCCCGGCCCTGGCCGACCTGGCCGACCTGCCCTTCACCGCCACCGCCGCCACCCGCCTCGGCGAGCGGCGGGCCCGCGCCGTGGAGGGCAGGGCCCGGCTGGCGCTGCGCCTGGGCGACCCGGAGCCCGAGCTCGACGCGCTGACCGCCCAGCTCGACGAGCTGCCGCTGCGCGAGCAGACCGCGGTGCTGCTGGCCCGCTGCCTGCACGCCGCCGACCGGCAGGCCGACGCGCTGGCCGCGCTCGACCGCACCGCCGCCCGGCTGGCCGACGAGCTGGGCGTCGACCCCGGCCCGGAGCTGGCCGCGGCCCGGCTCGACGTGCTGCGCGCGCCTGCGCCCGCGGCTGCCCGTCCCACCCGCCCGGCGCCGTCGCCGCTGCAGGCGCCCGCGCCGAGCGTCGGCGCGGTCGCGCTGACCAGCTTCATCGGCCGCGGCACCGACCTCGACCGCGTCCACGCGCTGCTCGCCGGCTCCCGGCTCGTCACGCTGACCGGGCCGGGGGGCGCGGGCAAGACCCGCCTCGCCCGCGAGGCCGTGCAGTCCGGACCGGTGCCCGGCCCGACGACCCGGGTCGTCGTCGCCGAGCTGGCCGCGCTCACCACCGCCGACCAGCTCCCGGCGGCGCTGCTCTCGGCGGCGGGGCGCGCGGCGCTCGTGCGCGTGCAGGAGGAGGGCGCGCCCGACACGCTGGACCGTCTGCTCAGCGCCCTGGGCGGGGCCGACGCCGTGCTCGTCCTGGACAACTGCGAGCACCTGGTGGACGGCGTCGCCCGGCTCACCGCGACGCTGCTGGAGTCCTGCCCGCGGCTGCGGGTGCTGGCCACCAGCCGCGAGCCGCTCGGCGTGCCCGGCGAGGTGCTGCACCCGGTCGACGCCCTGGCTCCGGACGCCGCGGTCCAGCTGTTCGCCGAGCGCGGGGCCGCGGTCCGGCCCGGCTTCCGGCTCACCCCCGACGTGCGCGCGGCGGCCGCCGAGATCTGCCGCCGCCTCGACGGCCAACCGCTGCCGATCGAGCTGGCCGCGGCCCGGCTGCGCACGTTGAACCCGGCCGAGATCGCCGCCCGCCTCGGCGACCGGTTCCGGCTGCTCACCTCGGGCGCGCGCACGGCGCTGCCCCGCCATCAGACGCTGCGCGCGGTGGTCGACTGGAGCTGGGACCTGCTGGGCGAGCCGGAGCGGGCGGTCGCCCGGCGGTTGTCGGTCTTCGCCGGCGGCGCCACCGCCCGCGACGCCGAGGCCGTCTGCGCCGCGCCCGGCGGCCTGTCGCCCGACGACGTCTTCGACCTGCTCGCCTCGCTGGTCGACAAGTCGATGGTGGTCGCCGTGACCGGGGCGGGCCCGACGCGCTACCGGATGCTGGAGACCATCCGCGAGTACGCGGGCGAGCGCCTCGACGAGGCCGGTGAGCGGACCGCGACCGAGGCCACCCACGCCCGGCTGTTCCTGGAGCGCGCGGAGGCGGCCGAGCCGCACCTGCGCGGCGCCGAGCAGCTGGGCTGGTTGGCCCGGCTCAACGACGACGCCGAGGAGATCGACATCGCGCTGCGCCGGGCCGTCGGCGCGGGCGACTCGGCCACCGCGCACCGGTTGGTGGCCGCGATGGCCTGGTCGTGGATGATCCGCGGGCTGTCCCAGGACACGACCCACTGGGTCCACGCGGTGCACGCCATGACCGGCCCGGCGCCGCTCACCGCCCGCGCCCTGACCGCGGCGTACAGCGCCTTGACCCACCTGGGCGACGAGGACGCGGCCGCGGTGCCCGGTCTGGTCGAGGAGGCGGTGCGCCTCGGCGAGCGGGTCGAGCCGCCCCGCCACCCCGTGCTCGACCTGGTGGAGCCCGGCCGGCTGCTGTTCACCGAGCACGACGACAGCGCCGCACTGGCACTGGCCCGGGAGACGACCGACCCGTGGATCCGGGCCACCGCGCTGACCATGGTCGGGGTCTGGGCGGCCAACGACGGCCGGGTCGGTCGGCAGCGCGAGCTGATCCGCGAGGCGCACGCCCTGTTCGCGCGCGTCGGCGACCGGTTCGGTCTCGGCCTCACGGTCAACGAGCTGGGCGAGCTGGAGGACCTGGCCGGCCACCACGACGCCGCCGCCCGCGCCTACGACGAGGCCGTCGCCCTGGCCACCGAGCTGCGCAACGACGAGGACCTGCCGCAGTTCATGGGGCGGCGGGCGCTGCTGGAGGCCCGCCGCGGCAACCTCGACGCCGCCCGCGCCGGACTGGCCGGGGCGATCGAGCTGGCCGGTCCGGAGGGGCCGCTGAGCGGCATGCTGGGACTCTTCCTGGCCCAGGTCGAGCGGCTCGCCGGCGACCTGGGCGCGGCCCGGCGCGAACTCGACCGGGCGAGCGGGAGGGTCAGGGCCATCGGTGTCGGCGCACCCCAGCGGCGGGCCTCGTTCGCGCTGTCGTGGGCGGCGGTCGAGCTGGCCGCAGGCGACCTGCCCACCGCCCGCGAGCACCTGGGCGAAGCGGTGCGCTGCGCCGTCGAGGGCCAGGACTCCCCGGTCAGCGCGAGCGTCGCCGAGGTGGCGGCGCGGCTGGCCCTCGACGAGGGCGACCCGGAACGGGCCGCCACCCTGCTCGGCGTGGCCGCCGGCCAGCGCGGCGAACCCGACCTGGGCAGCCCCGAGGTGGCGGCCCTGGACGCGGCAGCGCGCCGCGCGCTCGGCGACACCGCCGCCGAGCGCGCGTACGAGGCCGGGCGGACGATGCCGCGGGAGGCCGGGATGGCGTACCTGGCCGCCGCGGTGGCGGTCCCCGAGCCCGGCCTCATCGCCTAGGCCTCAGGTGCGCCGCTGGTAGAGCACGACCGCCAGCGGCATGAACACCGCGGTGATGACGGCCGCGGCGAGCAGCCCGGCCGTGGCCGGCGCGGCCACCGGGCCCCCGGTGAGCAGCCCGCGCGCCGCGTCCGCGACCTTCGAGACCGGGTTGACCTCGACGAACCCCCGCAGCCACCCGGGCATGGTGTCGGCCGGGACGAACACGTTGCTGCCGAAGGTGATCGGCAGCATGATCAGCGCGCCGATGCCCTGCACGGAGCGCGGCTCGCGGACCACCATCGCCAGCGCGGTGAAGACCCAGCACAGCGCGAAGGCCAGCGCCATCACCATGCCCAGCGCGGCCAGCACCGCCACCGGGCCACCGGAGAACCGGAACCCGAGGACCACCCCGAGCACCAGCATGATCACGCCGGAGACCAGGTAGCGCACCAGGTCGGCGCCGATCGCGCCGAGCAGCGGAGCGGTCCGCGAGATCGGCATGCTGCGGAACCGGTCGAAGATCCCGGTCTTGAGGTCGTCGGCGAGCGCGGTCCCGGTGCCCGCCGAGGCGAACACGATGGTCTGCACCAGCACGCCGGGCAGCGCGAACTGCAGGTAGGTCGAGCTGTCACCGGAGATCGCGCCGCCGAAGACGTAGACGAACAGCAGCAGGAAGATGACCGGCTGCAGGGTGACGTCGATCAGCGCCTCGGTCGAGCCGACCGTCTTGACCAGGCCGCGCCAGGCCAGCGTGCCGCCGTGGCGCAGGGCGGAGGGCAGCCGCCACCGCGGCGGCGCCGCACCGGGCGTCCCCCCGGCGGTCGTCGTGCCGGTCGTGGACTTCTGGGTGGTGGTGGTCATGCCGCCGCCTCCGGCTGCTCGGTCCCGGCGCCGTCGCTGTCCGCGCGGTGCCCGGTGAGGGTCAGGAACACGTCGTCGAGGCTGGGCAGCCGCAGGCCGAGCTCGGCGACGACGACGCCGGCCTCGTCGAGGCGGGCGCCGACGCGGTACAGCAGGGCGGGGTCGGCCGCGGTCACGACCAGCTCGCCGCCGGAACCGACGATCTGCTCGGCGCTCGGGGCCAGCTCCGCGACCAGCGCCGTGACCAGCGGGAGGTCGGCGCGGTCGAGCGGGCGCACGTGCAGCCGGGTGCCGCCGACCTCGCTCTTGAGCGAGGCGGGCGTGCCGGCGGCGATGACCCGGCCGCGGTCGAGGACCACCAGGTCGTCGGCGAGCTGGTCGGCCTCCTCCAGGTACTGGGTGGTCAGCAGCACGGTCACGCCGTCGGCGGCGAGCTCGCGCACGCTGTCCCACACCTCGTTGCGGTGGCGCGGGTCCAGGCCGGTGGTCGGCTCGTCGAGGAACAGCACGTCCGGGCGGCCGATCAGGCTGGCCGCCAGGTCGAGCCGGCGGCGCATGCCGCCGGAGTAGGTGCGCACGCGGCGCCCGGCGGCCTCGGTGAGCTCGAAGCGGTCGAGCAGCTCGGAGGCGCGCCGGCGCGCCTCCGATCTGGGCAGGTCGAGCAGCCTGCCCACGAGCAGCAGGTTGTTGGTGCCGGTAAGAGCCTCGTCGACGGCGGCGTATTGGCCGGTCAGCCCGATGCGGCTGCGCACCGCCCGCGGGTCGGTGAGGACGTCGTGGCCCAGCACGCTGGCGCGGCCGGCGTCCGGGCGCAGCAGCGTGGCGAGGATGCGGACGGTGGTGGTCTTGCCCGAGCCGTTGGGGCCGAGCAGGCCGAGCACCTGGCCCCGCCGGGCGGCGAGGTCGATGCCGGCCAGGGCCGCGGTCGACCCGAAGGTCTTGCGCAGCCCGCTGACGTCGATGACGGTGTCCATGGCGCCCAGCGTGCGCCGGGCCGCTGACACCAGCCTGACATCACCCTGACGTCAATCCGATCGAGCTGACGTCACCCCGGACGCGGCGGACGGACGGGCCGACCGGCCCGGCATCGCCGTGGACGGCGGCGGGCCGGTCGGGCGTCGGTGCGGGCTCCCCAGGGGGTCCCCCGACCCCGACCCGCACGACCGCGACGCTACGGGGCGCGGCCGCCGGGCGTATCGGTCGAAAGATTGATCCTCTGCGGGGCCGGCGGCCGGAGCCCGTCGCGCAGGACGACGGCGATCCGGTCGAGCACGGTCGGGTCGGGGGACTCGCCCGCAGCCTGCAGCATGCCCTTGAGCAGGGCCAGCAGGTCGCTCGCCCGGATCTCCGCGCGCACCGCCCCCACCTCCTGGGCGCGCCGCACGAGCACGGTGAGCACGGCGAACAGCTCCTCGCGGGCGGGGGCGAGCCCGTCCATGCCGACCGCGGTGAACGCCTCGGGGAGGTCGCGCTTGGCGGCCGCCTCCTCGGTGAGCCGGTCGAGGAACTCGTCGAACGCGGCGGCGGGGTCGTCCGCGGCGGCGCGCGCCCTGGCGAACTCGACCAGATCGTGGAGCCGGGCGGTGGTGACCGCCTCGAACAGCGCCTCCTTGGTCGGGAAGTGCCGGTAGACGGTGCCCGGGCCGACCCCGGCCCGGGCGGCGATCTCGTCGAGGGGGACGGCGATACCGGAGGCCGCGAACAGCTCGCGGGCCGCCTCCAGGACGCGCTCCCGGTTGCGCCGGGCGTCGGCGCGCAGGGGTCGGTCGGCCATTACTACCGACCCCACTTGCTAACCGGGGCGAGCGTTCCGTATGTTCTAAGCGGGGTCACCGTTCCGATTCTACGAGGAGGACGCGCATGAGCCGCACACCGCGGGAGATCGCCGAGCTGACGCGCCGGATGGTCGAGGGTGACGAGGAGGTGGTGCTCGCCGACCTGTTCGCCGAGGACGGCGTGATGCGCTTCCCGTTCACCGCACCCGGCATGCCGGCGGAGCTCGCCGGGCGCGAGACCATCCGCGCCTTCTACGGGGCCTTGGGCGGCCAGGGCCGCCGGGCGCTCGACATCGAGGGGGTGGACCTGATCGTTCGGGAGACCGACGATCCCGAGGTCATCGTCACCGAGATCGAGCACCACGGCCGGTCGCGGGCCACCGGCGGGCCGTACCGCTTCCGCGCGCTCGGCGTGGTCCGCGTCCGGGACGGCGAGATCGTCTCCTACGACGACTACATGGACCCGGTCGCGATGGCCACGATCCTCGGCCGCACCTCCGACCTGGTCGCCGCCCTCTCCCCCTGACCCGCCCACCACCCGCCCCGCCCGCGCGGTGGGGTGAGGGCGCGTGGGGCGAGGGCCGCCGGTCAGAGGTGGCGGACGGCGGGCCAGATCTCGCTCCAGGGAGCGGTACGGCCCTCCAGCAGGAAGAGCGGGCCGCCCTGGGTGAGGTTCGCGACCCGCAGGTCGTTGTCCAGCGCCCCGACCACCGTCACCGAGGTGAAGTACGGGGCCAGCGCCGTCGGGTCGCCGAGGAACAGCACCGCCCCGGAGTCCTCCGGCGGTGTGCCGAACCAGGCGGCGCCGCGGTGGTAGCTGTAGGCGGGCAGCTGGGGCGCGTAGCGCTGGATCGCCGAGACCGTCCAGTAGTCCCCGGTGACGACCACGGCGTCGGCGGCGGCCTGCGGCGGCAGCGCCTCGTAGGCCGCGACGACGTCGGGCACGGTGTTCTCCCAGCCGATCTCGTCGCGCTGGAAGTTGCCGATCTGCAGCGGCTGGTCGGCGTGCCAGGACACCGGCTTGATCGGCAGCGGGTGCGCCACCGCGAGCACGAACACCGCGCTGAGCGCGTAGACCGGCCAGGTCGGGATCCACCGCCACCACCTCGACGCGCTGCCGCGCTCGATGGTGACCGCCGAGGCCGCCCACACCAGCGGGAACATGCCGGCGATGTAGTACGGCCGCCCGCCGGTGAGCATGAACAGCGCGGCCACGCCGAGCGCGGTGATGCCCAGGAACCGCAGGTCGGGGTCGCGCAGCAGGCGGTAGGTGCCGTGCACGGCCAGCACGAGGCCGATCAGGAAGCCGCCGGCCAGGCCCAGCGGCAGGAACCCGAGCATCCCGCCCGCGTACACGCTCTCGGCGGCGACGGCCTGGCTCATCCCCAGCTGCGGCCAGCCGTTGCCGGCCTGCCAGAGCAGCGTCGGCACGGTCGCCAGCACGGCGATCGCCCCGCCGGCCCACAGTGCCGGTCGCCGCAGCATCACCCGCGGCCCGACCACCAGCACCGCGATGATCGCGATCGCCCAGAAGCCCACGATCAGGAACTTGACCTGCAGGGCCACCGCGGTGACCGCACCCGCGGCGAGCAGCAGCCGGTCGGCGCGGGTGCGCACCCAGCGCACCGCCAGCCAGGTCACCGCGGCCCACAGCACCGGGTCGAACGTCGAGGTGGCCAGCAGGTGCCCGCCGGCCAGGAAGATCGGGGCCCCCGCGAAGGCGCCCGCGGTGATCAGCTGCGCCCGGCGCCCCCCGCCGAGCTCGCGGGCCAGCAGCGCGGCCAGCACGATCCCGGCCACCGTGGCCAGCGTGGCCGGGATCCGCAGCACCGCGACCGAGCCCGGCGCGATCGTGTCCATCAGCAGGGCCAGCAGCGGCACCAGCGGTGGCTGGTCGGCGTAGCCCCAGTCCAGGTGGTGGCCGGCGGCGACGAAGTAGAGCTCGTCGCCGAAGTAGCCGTAGCGCCCGCTGACCGCGGTCAGCAGCAGCGCGACCACGCCGGCCAGTGCGAGCACCGGCCCGCGCGCGAACGCGGGTACCGGGTCCCCGGTCAGCAGTCGTCGGTCCGTCGGTGTCGCTCGCGGTGTGGTGTCCGTCGCCCCCGTCATGCCGACGACGCTATGGCCGGGTGGGCACCGGGCGATTCGGTCGACCGGTTCGCCCCCGGTCCGTCGATCGGTTGATCCCGGCATCCACCGCGGGCGGTCAGGCCTCGGCGCGCTCGGCGGCCTCCAGCCACTCCATCTCGACGGCCTCCCGCTCGGCGACCACGGTCTTCAGCTCGCGGTCGAGCTCCATGAGGCGGGTGGGGTCGGTGGCGGCCTCGGCCAGCTTGGTGTGCAGGTCGGCCTCGCGCCTGGTCAGCGCGTCCATCCGGCGCTCGAGCCGGGACGCCTCCTTGCGCGCGGTCCGCTGGTCGGCGGCGCTCGACGTGCGCTTGGGCGCCGCCGTCGTCGGGGCCGCGGTGAGCCCGTTGACCTGGTCGCCCGCGACGGCGCGGCGGCGCAGGTACTCCTCGATGCCGCCGGGCAGGTGGGTGATCTTCCCGTCGCCGAGGAGCGCCACCACCGTGTCGCACACGCGCTCGACCAGGTAGCGGTCGTGGCTGACCACCACGAGCGTGCCTGCCCAGCCGTCGAGGAGGTCCTCCAGCCGGGCGAGCGTGTCGACGTCGAGGTCGTTGGTGGGCTCGTCGAGCAGCAGCACGTTCGGCTCGGCCATCAGCAGCCGGGTGAGCTGCAGGCGGCGCCGCTCGCCCCCGGACAGGTCGCCGACCGGCGTCCACTGGCGGGCGGCGGGGAAGCCCAGCCGCTCCAGCACCGAGGACGCGGTGAGCTCCAGCTTGCCCAGCCGGACGAACTTGGCCACCTGCTCGGTGGCCTCCAGCACCCGCATGTCGCGGGGCAGGTCGACCAGCTCCTGGCTGAGCTCGGCGAGCTGCACGGTACTGCCGCGCACCAGCCGCCCGCCGTCCAGCGGGCGCTCCCCGGTGAGCGTGCGCAGCAGCGTGGTCTTGCCCGAGCCGTTCACGCCGACGACGCCGACCCGGTCGCCCGGGCCCAGCCGCCAGGTGACGTGGTCGAGCAGGGTGCGCCCGGCGATGGTGGCGGTGGCGTCCTCCAGCTCCAGCACGGTCTTGCCGAGCCGGTTGGTGGCGAAGCCGAGCAGCTCGACGGTGTTGCGCGGGGGCGGCACGTCGGCGATCAGCGCCTCGGCCGCCTCGATCCGGAACCGGGGCTTGGACGTGCGCGCCGGCGCGCCGCGGCGCAGCCAGGCCAGCTCCTTGCGGGCCAGGTTCTGCCGGCGGGCCTCGGCGGCGTCGGCCTGGCGGGAGCGCTCGGCGCGGGCGTAGACCCAGTCGGCGTAGCCGCCGACATAGCTCTCGACCCGCCCGTTCGCGACCTCCCAGGTGCGGGTGCAGACGGCGTCGAGGAACCACCGGTCGTGCGTGACGACCACGACCGCGCACCGCCGCGACAGCAGGTGCTCGGCGAGCCAGCCGATGCCCTCGACGTCGAGGTGGTTGGTCGGCTCGTCGAGCACGACCAGGTCGGGGTCGGCGACGAGCGCGGCGGCCAGCGAGATCCGGCGCTTCTCGCCGCCGGACAGGCCCGCGACGGGACGGTCGAGGTCTTCGATGCCCAGGCCGTCGAGCACCTCGCGGACCTTCGCGTCGGCGGCCCACTCGTGCTCGGCGGCGTCCTCGTACGCGGCCAGCACGACGTCGCGGACGCGGACGCCGGCGGGCAGGGCGTCGCCCTGGACGAGGTGGGTCATCCGCAGGTCGCCGACCCGGCTGACCCGGCCGCCGTCGGGTGCCCGGACCCCGGTCACGATGTCGAGCAGGGTGGTCTTGCCGCCGCCGTTGAGCCCGACCACGCCGATCCGCTCGCCGCGCTCGACCCCCAGCGAGACCGCGTCCAGCAGCACCCGGGAGGCGTCGCCGGGCACGTGCGCGGTGACGGACTCCAGGTTGACGAGGTTGCTCCCCCGCGGCGGCATCAGGCGTGCCCCAGCGGTCGCAGGGGCGGTGGTCCGGGTGGTGGGTCGGCCGGGTCGACGACGCGGGCGCCGGGCACGGGCCCGTGCGCCACCCGGACGGTGCGGCACACCCCGAGCCCGGCCAGCTCGGTCGCCACGTCGACGGCGCGGTCGCGGTCGGCGCAGAGGAACGCGCAGGTCGGCCCGGAGCCGGAGACGAGCCCGGCCAGCGCGCCCGCGTCGACCCCGGCGCGCAGGGTGCGGCGCAGCTCGGGGGCCATGCTGACGGCGGCGGGCTGCAGGTCGTTGCCGAGGCTGAGGGCCAGCTGGCGGGGGTCGCCGCCGGCGATGGCCTCCAGCACGGGCTCGACCGGCCGGGGCTCGGCGTCCGAGCCGGAGCGGAGCCGGTCGAGCTCGCCGAAGACCTCTGGCGTGGACAGCCCGCCGCGGTGCAGCGCGATCACCCAGTGCTGGGCGTGGCGGGCCAGCACCGGGACGATCCGCTCGCCGCGGCCGGTGCCCATGGCGGTGCCCCCGTAGAGCGCGAACGCCACGTCGCTGCCCAGCTCGGCGGCCAGCTCGGAGAGCTCGTCGCGGGTGAGCTCCAGCTTCCACAGCGAGGACAGCCCGACCAGTGCGGCGGCCGCGTCGGCGCTGCCGCCTGCCATCCCGCCCGCGACGGGGATGCCCTTGCGCAGCACCACCGAGACGTCCGGGTCGCGGTCGGCGTGCTCGGCGAGCAGCAGCACCGCGCGCAGGGCGAGGTTGGTCTCGTCGGTGGGGACCTCGGCGGCCCCCTCGCCGTGCACCTCGATGCTCGGGCCCTCGCCCTCGGCCACCGAGACCTCGTCGTAGAGGCTCACGGCGTGGAAGACGGTGACCAGCTCGTGGTACCCGTCGGGACGCACCGGGCCCACCGCGAGATGTAAGTTGATCTTGGCGGGCACGCGCACGGTGACCGGGGACGGGACGGCGGCGAGCACCCGACAACAGTACGTGCGTGCCGCGTCAGGCCGCCGAGCGCACGGCCTGCGGCGCCCGCTTCGCGGCGAGGTGGCGCGGTGTGGCGAAGGCCAGCGCGGCCACCAGCCCCACGAGCAGCACCACCGCAGGCAGGACCAGCGACTGCCCCATCGCGGTGCTGAAGCCCTCGTGCAGGGCCTCCGGCAGCTGCGAGACGCCGGTCTCCGCGCTGCCCGCCCCGCCGGGCGCGGCGGGCAGCGTCGCGGTCAGCCGGGCCTGGATGAGCACGGCGATCCCGGCGCTGCCCAGCACCGCCCCGACCTGGCGGGTGGTGTTGTAGATCCCGGCCCCCGCGCCGGCGTACTCCATCGGCAGGTTGCGGGTGGCGGTGGTGGACAGCGGCGCCCAGACGAACCCGTTGGCCACGCCCAGCAGCGCGATCGGCAGCAGCAGCTCCCAGATCGGCACGCCCGGGGCCATCACCGCGCCGAGCCAGAACAGCGAGACCGCGAAGCAGAGCAGCCCGAACCCGGCCACCCAGCGCGGGTGCGCCCGGTCGGCGAGCTTGCCGACGAACGGGGCCAGCCCGCCGGACACGACTGCCATCGGGACCAGCAGCAGCGCCGACCCGGTCGGGGTCAGGCCGAGCACCCCCTGCGCGAAGAAGATCAGCGGGAACGACATCGAGGTCACCCCGAAGCCGACGGTGGCGATGGCCAGCGCGGCCAGGCTGAAGTTGCGGTCGCGGAACAGCCGCAGCGGGACCAGCGGCTCGGCCTTGTTGCGGGCCTGCCAGAGCACGAACAACCCGAGCACGACCACCCCGGCGACGATCAGCGACCAGACCGAGATCGGACCGGCGATCGTGCCCCAGTCGTAGGTCTGACCCTCCTGGATCCCGAAGACCAGCAGGAACATCCCGACCGCGCTGAGCGCCACGCCGAGCCAGTCGAAGCGCCGCACACTGGTGGGCAGCTCGGGCACCAGCCGGGCGGCGAGCACCAGGCCGAGCACGCCGACCGGCACGTTGATGAAGAAGATCCACTCCCAGCCGAACCCGTCGACCAGCACGCCGCCCAGGATCGGCCCGACGAGCGTCGCGACGCCCGCGGTGGCCCCCCACAGGCTCATCGCCTGGCCGCGCGAGTTCGCCGGGAACGTCCGGGTGATCACGGCCATGGTCTGCGGGGTCATCAGCGCCGCGCCCAGTCCCTGCACCACACGAGCGGTGACCAGCCAACCGATGCCGTCGGTCAGCCCGCACCACAGCGAGGCCAGGGTGAAGACCGCCAGCCCGGTCAGGTAGACCTTGCGCGGGCCGAAGCGGTCGCCCAGCCTGCCGGTGATCAGCAGCGGCACGGCGTAGGCCAGCAGGTAGGCGCTGGTCACCCAGACGACGCCGTCGACGTCGGTGCCCAGGTCGGCCATGATCGCCGGCGTGGCCACCGACACGATCGTCGTGTCGACGAGGATCATGAAGAACCCCAGCACCAGCGCCCACAGCGCGGGCCACGGGCTGCGTTCGGGGGGCGCCTGCGCGGCGGTCGGGTTCACGGCCTGCTCGGCCATTCCAGCTCCTTGTTCTCGATGCGTGCGACCAGCTCGCGCAGCCACTCCAGCTCGGCGGCGGTCATGTCGACCACGAAGTGGTGGTCGAGGAGGTAGGCCTCCTCGACGCCCTCGGCCGCGGCGGCGTCCAGCGACGGACGTCTCTCGTCCACCCGGGCCTGCAGCGCGGCGATCCGCATCGTCAGCAGCTCCAGCACCTCGGCCCGTGGGAGGTTGTGCGCCTCGCCGAGGGCGACGGGGAAGCTCGGGTACTCGTTCACCGGCTGCGCCAGCAGTCCCCGCACCCGCTCCTGCATCAGCCGGACGCCCTTCGGCGTGATCCGGTAGGTGGTCCGCTCCGGGCGGCCGCCCTCCCGGTCGGTGCCCACGGCCTCGATCAGCTCGGCGTCGGCCATCCGGGCCATCGCGTGGTACAGCGTGCCCGGCTTGACCTTGACGACCTCGTGCTCGTACCGGTCGATCATCAGCCGGTACATCTCGTACGGGTGCATCGGCCGCTCGACGAGCATCGCCAGCGCGCTCATCGCCAGCGGGGTCAACGCCGAGGCGGGCACCCGATCACCTCCGCGTGGGTTGTTCCACGCGGAATAATAGGCCCGGACGAGCCCGGGCCGCCACGGGACGGCCGTCACGCCCGGACCGACCGACCCGTCGTCAGCTGGTGGCGCTGCCCACGCGCGCGGCCGCGAGCCGGGCGAAGTCGTCGATGCCCAGGGTCTCCGCGCGGGCCAGCGGGGAGATCCCCGCTGCGACGAGCGCCTCCTCGGCCGCCGCAGGCGAGCCCGCCCACCCGCCCAGCGCCGAGCGCAGCGCCTTGCGGCGCTGCGCGAACGCGGCGTCGACCAGGGCGAAGACGTCCTTGCGGTCGCCTGCGGGCGGCTCGTGGCGGTCGAACGCCAGCAGCCCGGAGTCGACGTTGGGCACCGGCCAGAACACGGTGCGGGGCACCGGCCCCGCCCGGCGCGCGGCGGCGAACCAGGCCAGCTTGGCGCTCGGCACCCCGTACGCCCGGCTCCCCGGGCCCGCCGCCAGCCGCTCGGCCACCTCGGCCTGCACCATGACCAGCCCTCGCCGGATCCCCGGCAGCTCGGTGAGCAGGTGCAGCACGACGGGCACCCCGACGTTGTAGGGCAGGTTGGCCACCAGCGCGGTCGGCGCGGGGCTGCCCAGGTCGGCCGCCCGGACGCGCAGGGCGTCGGCGGTGTGGACGGTGAGCCGCCCGGCCAGCTCGGGCGCCCGCTGGGCCGCGGTGGCGGGCAGCCGGGCGGCCAGCACGGGGTCGATCTCCACGGCGTGCACCGCCGCGACGGCGGGCAGCAGACCCAGCGTCAACGACCCGAGCCCGGGCCCCACCTCGACGACCACGTCGTCGGGCGCGAGCTCGGCGGCCCGCACGATCCGGCGCACGGTGTTGGGGTCGTGCACGAAGTTCTGCCCGAGCCGCTTGGTCGGCCGCACCCCCAGCTCCCCGGCGAGCGCCCGCACCTCGGCCGGCCCCAACAACCGCGCCTCGTGATCGGTCACCGGCCAAGCGTGCCCCCTCCGCCACCACCCCCGCCCACCGCCCCACCCCCGCCCCCAGACCCCGGCTTCCTGACGTCGATGGGGCGGGGCGGGGCGGCCGGCCGGGCGGGGCCGCGCGGCCCGCCGACGTTCAGGAAGGCCACGAGCGTCGACGGTACGCCCGCGCCCACACAATGAGAATCGTCTCCCGCATCATGAGACCCCTCGGTCCGCGCACACCTCTTGGTCACCGCGCACATGTCCTGACGTGTGCGCGGTGGCCACACGGTGCGCGCGGTGCCCGGGACCCCGGCCGGGCCCCGCCATCGCCATCTCCCCGGAGAAGTGCCCCCTGCGGGGCGGGACGACGAACCGGGGGCGGGCGCCGAGAGCGCTAGCGGGGTAGGCCGAGCTTGCGGGCGCAGGCGGGCCAGGAGCCGTATCCGCCGCGGTCGTCGACGACCTTGCCGGCCACCGCCATCTGTTCCTCCGGGCTGGCCTGGTGCGGCAGCGGGGCGTAGGCGTCGCCGCCGTAGGCCTTCCAGGTGCGCGCGTCGAACTGCAGCCCGCCGTAGTAGCCGTTGCCGGTGTTGATGGCCCAGTTGCCGGTGGCCTCGCACTGGACCAACCGCTCCCAGGTGGCCCGGTCGGACACGGCGGGGGCGTCGCCGTTCGCGGCGGCCTCCTCCTCGGCGGTCGGCTCCTTGGTGCCGACCCGGATCACCCGGGGCTCCGGCGCGGTCGTGCCGCCCGCGCGGATCTGCTCGCGGCGGACCTCCTGGCCGTTCTGCACGTGCACGCGCATCACGGCCGTCCGCTCGCCGGGCTTGCCCTCCTCGACGACCTCCTTCTCGCCGCGGGTCATCTCCGGGTCCTCGACGACCTGCTCGGGCGGCGGGATCTGCCTGGTCTCGACGACCTCGCCGATGCCGTTGCGGACCACCTGGACCGAGGTGCCCTCGACGAGCGGGGTGTCGCCCGACGGGACGGAGACGTCGTCGGGGCCGAGCTCGATGCCGTTCTCGGCGAGCAGGCCCCCGACGGTGCCCGCGGTGGTGGTGATCGGCAGCGGGGCGGCGGTGCCGTCGGCGAGGGTGACCGCGCGCGGGATGCGCAGCTCCAGCGACATGCCGGCGAGCGGGATGACCGAGCCCGGGTCGGCGGACATCTGGATCGGCTGGACCTCGACGCCCAGCCCGCGCAGTGCCTCGTCGACCGAGTCGGCGGTGGTCCACACCTGCCGCTCGGACGTGCCCTCGACCAGGGTGAGCGGTCGGCCGCGTTCGACGATGATCTCGTCGCCGTCGACCAGCTCGGTGGGCGGCGCGGGCGAGATGCGGTCCTGCGGGGTCGGCACCATGCCGGCCGAGGCGAGTGCGGTGCCGACGTCGGAGGCGAACGTGTGCAGGGTGCGCTCGCTGCCGTCGACGATCAGCGTGATCGTCTTGTCCATCGCCACGGCGGTGGCGCCGCCGCCGACCATGGCGACCAGGACGGTGAGCACGCAGGCGCGGGCCAGCGCGCCCGACGAGGGGCGCGCGGGCTCGGGGGCGCGGCGACGGCCGCCCGCGGCGGGGGCGGGGCGCTCGGCGAGGGCAGTGCCGGTGCGGGCGGAGGCGGGCTCGACGGCGGGGAACCGGTTGGTGTCGGCGTCGTCGAAGGCCGGGGCGCGGTGGGTGCCGGTGGCCGGGCCCACGAGGGAGTGCGTGCCGGTGGCGGACGCGCGGTAGGTGCCCGTGGGGTGGGCGCCGGGGCCGACGATCGTGACGGGGCCGGTCGGCGGCTCGAGCTCGGTCTCGGTGGCGGGCTCCGCGGGGCGGGTCCCGAAGCGACCGGTGGGACCGTCCAGCGCCGCGGACGACGTGGTGAAGGCGTCGGGGGCGGGTGCGTCGGTGGTCGCGGGCGCGGGGTCCGACCCGCCGAACCAGGCGTCCAGCTCGTCCGGGGTGGCGTCGCCGGCGGCCCGGGCCCGGGCCCGCTGCGCGATCTGGACGCGCGCGGCGTGACGTCGCGCGCGAGCAGAAACGTCGACCACTGGAATCCAGACGTCCGTCGGTCCGGGCAGGGGAGGAATCAGAGGTCACGGTGGCCCGAGGGCGATGGTTCAGGAGGGGAGCGCCCCGGGCCACCGTGACCGCTGTGCTGGGGAGCGTTTACCCCACCCCGGCTTTCGCGATCACGGAACCGTAACGGGGAGTGAGCGCCGCCGCCGAGGTGCAACGCGGTGTGAGCGCCGAACGGGCCCGCTGATACGCCGAACGAGCCCCTCAGGAGCCCGGCGTCACCGAAGATCGAGGTTGCGTCAGCTCGTCGAGCCGGAACACCCGCTCGGCGTTGCGCCTGGCGCTCGTCGCCAACCGCTCGTCGTCGACCCCGCGCAGGTCGGCCAGGCCGCGGACGGTCCAGGGGAGGCAGTACGGCTCGTTGGCCCGTCCGCGGTGCGGGTGCGGGGTGAGGAACGGCGCGTCGGTCTCGACCAGGATCTGGTCCTCGGGGACGAGCGCGGCGGCCTCCCGCAGCGACCGGGCGTTGCGGAACGTCACCGGCCCGGCGAACGACAGGACGTAGCCGGCGTCGGCGCACTCGCGGGCCATCGCGGCGTCCCCGGAGAAGCAGTGGAACACCACGGTCTCCGGCGGGCCCTCCTCGCGCAGGACGCGCAGGACGTCGTCGTGGGCGTCGCGGTCGTGGATCATCAACGGCTTGCCGAGGCGCTTGGCCAGGTCGATGTGCCAGCGGAAGGCGGGCTGCTGGCGCTCGGGCGGCGAGTAGTCCCAGTAGTAGTCCAGGCCGCTCTCCCCGACCGCGACCACCCGCGGGTCGGCGGCGAGCCGCTCGATCTCGGCGTAGTCGTCGTCGGTGAGGTCGGCGGTGCGGGTCGGGTGCAGGGCGACGGCGGCGCTCACCCGGGCGTCCCAGTGCGCCGCCTGGACGACCCACCGCGCCGACGGCAGGTCGTCGGCGACGGTCACGGCCCGCGCCACCCCCACCGCCTCGGCCCGGTCCATCGCCGCCACCACGTCAGCGGCCGTCTCGCACCCGCACGCGTCCAGGTGCGTGTGCGCGTCCACGGTGGCCGCGCCGAGCGGCTCCGGAGCCGGCGGCCGCTCCCCCCGCCCGCTCACCGCCGCCCACCCCGGGGTTCAGGAAAGCCACGATGCTGCCCGCAGGGTTCCGGAACGTGGCTTTCCCGAACTGCGGGACCGGGGTGCGCGGCGGGGGACGCGGGCACGGTCAGGGCTGGTCGGGGTGCTGGATGGGGGCCCACTCGGGGCCCGTCTCGCCGAGCTTCGGGTCGAGCTTGGTGAAGATCGGCGTGGGCTTGGCCAGCGGGCGGCCGATCTCCACCGGCGTGGACGCCCACGTCGCCTGCTCGCCGGCGTAATCGCCGGTGAGAACCGGGTAGGCGGGGCCGTCGCCGAGGTCGTCGACCTCGCGGACCTCCGGCTGGGCCGCCCACACCCCGCTGCCGCCCATCGCCTCGTGCACCTGCTGCGCCGCGTGCGGCAGGAACGGCGTGAGCAGCGTGTTCGCGTCCTGCACGACCTGCAGGGCGGTGTGCAGGATCGTGTCGCGGCGGTCGGGGTCGTCCTTGCGCTTCCAGGGCTCCTGGTCGGACAGGTAGCGGTTGGCCGCGGTGACCACCCGCATCGCCTCGCCCACCGCCTGCTTGAACTTGCTGCGCGCGAGCAGCCCGCCGACGGTGTCGAACGCGGCCCGGGACGTGGCCAGCAGTTCGGCGTCGGCCTGGGCGGGTGCCACCGGCTTCGGGATCGACCCGACGTTCTTGTGGGCCATCGAGATCGACCGGTTGACCAGGTTGCCCCACTCGTTGGCCAGCTCGAAGTTGGTGCGCCGGACGAACTCGTCCCAGGTGAAGTCGGTGTCCTGGTTCTCCGGGCCGGCGGTCGCGATGAAGTAGCGCAGCGCGTCGGGCCCGAACTCGCGCAGGAAGTCGGTGACGTAGATGACCGTGCCGCGGCTGGTGGAGAACTTCGAGCCGCTCATGGTCAGGAACTCCGAGGACACGATCTCGCTCGGCAGGTTGAGCTTCCCGAACGCGCCGGGCGTGCCGCCGTGGTCGCCCTCGCCGTTCTGGCCCAGCAGCAGCGCGGGCCAGATCACGGAGTGGAAGACGATGTTGTCCTTGCCCATGAAGTAGTAGCCGCGGGCGTCGGGGTCGGTCCAGAACTGCTTCCAGGCGTCCGGGTCGGGGCCGCGCCGGGCCCACTCCACCGACGCCGACAGGTAGCCGATCACCGCGTCGAACCACACGTAGAGCCGCTTCATCGGCTGGTCGCGCCAGCCGTCGAGGGGTACCGGGACGCCCCAGTCGAGGTCGCGGGTGATGGCCCGCGGCTTGAGGTCCTCGACGAGGTTGGTGGCGAAGCGCAGCACGTTGGGCCGCCAGTCGGTGCGCTTGGACAGCCACGACCCCAGCGACTCGGCGAACGCCGGCAGGTCGAGGAAGAAGTGCTCGGTCTCGACGAACTCCGGCTTCTCCCCGTTGATCTTGGATCGCGGGTTGAGCAGGTCGGCCGGGTCGAGCTGGTTGCCGCAGTTGTCGCACTGGTCGCCGCGGGCGGCCTCGTAGCCGCAGATCGGGCAGGTGCCCTCGACGTAGCGGTCGGGCAGGGTGCGCCCGGTCGACGGACTGATCGCGCCCATCTGGGTGCGCGGCACGACGTAGCCGTTCTTGTGCAGCGCCAGGAACAGCTGCTGGGTGACCTCGTAGTGGTTCGAGGTGGTGGTGCGGGTGAACAGGTCGTAGCCCAGCCCCAGGCCGTGCAGGTCCTCGACGATCACGCGGTTGTACTTGTCCGCGGTCTGCCGCGGGGTCAGCCCCTCGTTGTCGGCCTGCACCAGGATCGGGGTGCCGTGCTCGTCGGTGCCGCTGACCATGAGGACCCGGTCGCCCGCCATCCGCCGGTAGCGCGAGAAGACGTCGGAGGGCACACCGAAGCCGGAGACGTGGCCGATGTGCCGGGGGCCGTTGGCGTAGGGCCAGGCCACGGCGGTCAGGACGGACGAACTCATGCAATCAAGCGTAGGCCCGTCCGCTACCGGGTTCCCGGCGGCCACCACTGCCCGCCCCAGCGGGCCGCCCCCCGGCGAGGGTGGCCCCACCGGGACCACCCCGCGCCCGGTCTGGTTGCGGCCCCCGATCCGGTCGAGCGTGGGGGCGTGGACGACAACAGCAAGCTCGTGATCGTGATCGGCAGCGTGCGGGAGGGGCGGTTCGGACCGGCGGTCGCCTCCTGGTTCGCCGAGCAGGCCGCGGCGCACGGCGGCTTCGACGTCGAGGTCGTGGACCTCGCCGACGTCGAGCTCCCGCTGGCCCTGCCCGCGGCGCCGCCGAAGTACGCCGGCGACTCCTACCCCCGCCCGGCCGGCATGGCCGCGCTGACCGCGCAGCTCACCGCGGCCGACGCCTTCGTGCTGGTGACCCCCGAGTACAACCACAGCTACCCGGCCTCGCTCAAGGCCGCGATCGACTGGCACTTCGCGCAGTGGACCGCCAAGCCGGTGGCGTTCGTCAGCTACGGCGGCGCGGCCGGCGGCCGGCACGCGGTGCTGCACCTGGAGAACGTCCTGACCGAGCTGCACGCGGTGACCGTGCAGAGCGGCCTCGCGTTCCCGAACTACTTCCTCAACTGGGCGGACGGCCGCCCGAACGACGCGGAGGCCACGGGGAACGCCAAGGCGGTGCTCGACCAGCTGTCCTGGTGGGCCGGGGCGCTGCGGAAGGCGCGGGCCGAGGTGCCCTACCCGGCGTAGCCCGGTGGACGGGAGTGGTGCTACTCGGCGGCGCCGCGGAGCTCGTTGAGGGCGCGCTCCACGTCCGCCCGCGACGGGGCCTCCCCCGCGCTCACCGCGGCGTGGTAGTCGTCCAGCTCGCGGGCGGCGCCCGCGACGAGCTCGCGGCCCTCGACGGGGGCGTCGCGGCCGGCGAGGTCGAGGCGCAGCACCCAGCCGTCGACCTCGAGCCTGCCGGCGTGCGCGTAGACCACGTCG
The DNA here is from genome assembly GCF_023898865.1 of Pseudonocardia humida. GTDB lineage: Bacteria > Actinomycetota > Actinomycetes > Mycobacteriales > Pseudonocardiaceae > Pseudonocardia > Pseudonocardia humida. The sequence goes on along the minus strand of NZ_JAGSOV010000060.1, from coordinate 100,743 downwards.
TCGACGCTGGCCTCGCCCGCGGCCGCCATCGCCATGTCGGCGAGGCCGCGGTCGAGGCCGGTCGTGTACGCCGCCCAGGTGCGCTCGTCGACCTCGTCGCAGAACTCGTGCACCCGCCGCAGCCGCTCGTTCAGCTCGGCGAGACCGGCCCGGACGTCGGCCGCCGCGTCCGGGCGGGCCTGCGAGATCTGCTCGGCGGCGCCGTCGAGGCGCCGGCGCAGCTCTTCCAGACGCAGCTCCTCCGGGCGCAGCTGCGCAGGTCCGTCCAGCCCATCGGTCACGGTGGGAGGCTAGGCGGTCGCCGGGCGGCCAACCAGCGTGGCCCCACCCACCGGCGTGTCCGGAACGCCCACCGGCTCGTCTACCGTGGCGGGCGTGAACGTGGAGGTCACCCCGCTACCCGGGATCGGGGTCAGGAAGGACTTCGCGCTGCGCGGCGGCCGCCGGATCGGCGTCGTCACCCACCGCGACGGGAGGATCGAACTGATCATCTCCAAACCCGACGACCCGGACGCCTGCCTGGCCGAACTGCCGCTGACCGTCGACGAGGCCGCGGCGCTGTCCAACCTGCTCGGCGCGCCGCAGCTGGTCGCCCAGCTCAACGCCGAGCACCAGGACCTGCCGGGCATCCACACCCGCCAGATCCCGGTCGGGCCGCCGTTCGAGGGCCGCACCCTGGGCGACACCGCCCTGCGCACCCGCACCGGGGTCTCCGTCGTCGCCGTGATGCGGGCCGGCCAGGTGCACCCCAGCCCCACCCCCGACTTCCACCTGACGGCGGGCGACCTGATGGTCACCGTGGGCACGACCGAGGGGCTCGACAACGCCGTCAAGATCCTCAAGCGGGGCTGACCCGGCGTGGACCACACCGCGCTGGAGCTCATCGAGCTGGGTGCCGTCTTCTTCGGGCTCGGCCTGCTGGGCAGGCTGGCCGGTCGGATCGGTCTCTCGCCCATCCCGCTCTACCTGATCGGTGGGGTCTTCTTCGGGACCGGCGGGGTCATCCCGCTCAGCGGCATCGAGGGCTTCACCGCACTGGCCGGTGAGGTGGGCGTCGTCCTGCTGCTGCTCCTGCTGGGCCTGGAGTACTCGGCGTCGGAGCTGGTGACCGGGCTCAAGCGGTCGTGGGCGGCGGGGCTGCTCGACATCGTGCTGAACGCGGCGCCGGGCGCGATCGTGGCGCTGGTGCTGGGCTGGGGGCCGGTCGGCGCGTTCGTGATGGCCGGGGTCACCTACATCTCCTCGTCCGGCATCGTGGCCAAGGTCCTGGGCGACCTGGGCCGGCTGGGCAACCGGGAGACCCCGGTGATCCTGTCGATCCTGGTGATCGAGGACCTGGTGATGGCCCTCTACCTGCCGATCCTGACCGCGGTGCTGGTCGGCGTCGGGCTGGTCGGCGGGCTCACCGCGGTCGCCGTGTCGCTGGCGGTGCTGGCCGTCGTGCTGGTGGTGGCGCTGCGCTACGGGCACTACGTCTCGAAGGTCGTCGACTCCCCCGACCGCGAGGTCTTCCTGCTCAAGGTGCTCGGGCTGGCGCTGCTGGTGGCCGGCTTCGCCTCGGCCATGCAGGTCTCGGCCGCGGTCGGGGCGTTCCTGCTGGGCATCGCGATCAGCGGGTCGACCGCGGAGAACGCGACGAAGCTGCTGGAGCCGCTGCGCGACCTGTTCGCCGCGGTGTTCTTCGTGGTGTTCGGGCTCAACACCGACCCGAGGGCGATCCCGCCGGTGCTGGGCTGGGCGGTGGTGCTGGCCGTGATCACCACCCTGACGAAGCTCGCCACCGGGTGGTGGGCGGCCCGCCGGGCCGGCATCGGCCCGCTCGGTCGGGCCCGGACCGGGGCGGCGCTGGTGGCCCGCGGCGAGTTCTCGATCGTCATCGCCGGGCTGGCCGTGACCTTCCCCGGCGTGCCCCCCGAGCTGGCCGCGCTGGCCACGGCGTACGTGCTGCTGATGGCGGTGCTGGGGCCGGTGGCGGCGCGGGTCGTCGAGCCCGTCGCCCACTGGGCCCGCGCCCGCCTCCCCTCCCGGCGCCAGGCCCCCGCCCCCAGCGCAGGCTCCTGACCCCCGTCGAGAACGAAGTTGTCGTCGTTCTGGGCCGGTCCAAACGACAACAGGTTCGTTCTCGACGGTCAGGGGCGGGCGAGGGCGGCGTTGTAGAGGTCGCGCTTCGGGACGCCCGCCGCCGCCGCGACGGTGCTGACGGCGTCCTTGAGGCGCTCGCCGTCGGCCACGCGCTCGTGCACGGCGGCGACCAGGCTCTCCACGCTCGGCGCGGCGCTCGGCGCGGCGCCGCCGAGCACGACGGTGATCTCGCCGCGCACCGGACCCTCCTCGGCCCAGGCCGCCAGCTCGGCCAGCGGGCCGCGCAGCACCTCCTCGTGGGTCTTGGTCAGCTCCCGGCACACCGCGGCGGGCCGGTCGGCGCCGAGCACGTCGACCGCGGTGGCCAGGGTGGCCGCGAGCCGGTGCGGCGACTCGAAGAACACGACCGCGCGCGCCTCGGTCCGCAACGGCTCCAGCCACCGCCGCCGGTCGCCGTCGCGGCGGGGGGCGAAGCCCTCGAAGCAGAACCGCTCGCTGGGCAGGCCGGACAGCACCAGCGCCGTCGTCACCGCGGACGGCCCGGGCAGGCAGGTCACCGGCAGCCCGGCGGCCGCCGCGGCGGCGACGATCCGGTAGCCGGGGTCGGACACCGCGGGCATCCCGGCGTCGGTGACGACGAGGACGGTGCGCCCGGCGCGGATGTCGTCGAGCAGGCCCGGCAGCCGCGCCGTCTCGACGGCGTCGTAGTGGCTCACGACGCGGCCGGTGACCGCCACCCCGAGCGCCGCGGCCAGCGAGCGCATCCGGCGGGTGTCCTCGGCCGCGATGACGTCGGCGGTGGCCAGGGCGTCGAGCAGCCGGGCGGAGGCGTCGCGGGCCTGGCCGAGCGGCGTCGCGGCCAGCACGAGCCTGCCGGGCCGACCGTCGACGCCGGCCCCGTTCGGGGAACCGGCACTGTCCGCTGACTCGGGGGGCACACGACGCAGCCTACGATCGGGCGCGTGGCCCTCCGCACCGTCGACCCCGCGGGGCCGCCTGCGCGTCCGGCGGCGGACGACCCGCCACGGGGCAGCGAGCCGCTGGGCGGCGGTCCGCCGCGGCGCCCGCGCCCCACCGATCCGCTGGCCAGGCTGGGCCCGCCACCCCCGGGCGACCGGCTGCGCGGCTGGCTGGTCACGGCCGCGCTGGCGGTGGTGGCGGCGCTGGTCCGGTTCCCCGGGCTCGGCCGGCCGACCGACCGCGGCACCCCGATCTTCGACGAGAAGCACTACGTGCCGCAGGCCTGGCAGATCCTGCGCAACGGCGGTGTCGAGGACAACGCCGGCTACGAGCTGGTGGTGCACCCGCCGCTGGGCAAGCAGCTCATCGCGCTGGGCGAGCTGGTGTTCGGCTACGACCCCGTGGGCTGGCGGGCGGCGGCCGCGCTGTTCGGGGTGGTCTCCGTCGTGCTGGTCGTGCGGGTTGCCCGCCGGCTCACCGGCTCCACCCTGCTCGGCGGGGTGGCCGGGGTGCTGCTGATCTGCGACGGGCTCTCGCACGTGCAGTCGCGGGTCGGCATGCTCGACGCGTTCGCCGCCACGTTCGTGCTGGCCGCGTTCGCCACCCTGCTCCGCGACCGGGCCGACGTCCGGGCGCGGCTCGCCGCGGCGGTGGCGGCCGGGCGCGTCGCCGACTCGCCCTACGGGCCGTGGATGGGCGTGCGCTGGTGGCGGCTGGCCACCGGGGTGCTGCTCGGGCTGGGCTGCGCGGTGAAGTGGTCGACGGCGTGGTGGGTCGCCGCGTTCGGCGTGCTGATGGTCTTCTGGGACGTGCGGGCGCGCCGGGCCGCCGGTGTGCCGCGGCCGTGGCGCGGTGGCCTGCTCCGCGACGCCGGGCCCGGTCTGTGGGCGCTCGCACTGGTGCCGGTGCTGACCTACGTGGCCTCGTACTGGGCGTGGTTCCGCAGCGAGACCGCGATCGACCGGTTCGTCGTCGGGACGAAGGTCGGGACCGACGGCCCGTGGTCGTTCCTGCCCGACGCCCTGCGCTCGCTGTGGTACTACCACGGCAAGGTCCTGGAGTTCCATTCCGCGCTGACCACCGCCAGCTCGTCCACCGGTCCGCACCCGTGGGAGTCCAAGCCGTGGAGCTGGCCGATGGGCCTGCGGCCGATGCTCTACCACTACGCGGGCGACCTCGGCGGCTGCGGCGATGGCCGGTCCGACTGCGTGAGCGCGGTGATGCTGGTCGGCACCCCGGCGCTGTGGTGGCCCGCGCTGGCGGTGCTGGCGCTGGCGCTGTGGCGGCTGTGCACCCGGTTCGACTGGCGCTACGGGGCCGTCCTGGTGGCCTACGGGGCCGGGATCGTGCCGTGGTTCATCGCCTACGAGCGCCAGATGTACTACTTCTACATGGCCCCGGTGGCCCCGTTCCTGGTGCTGGCCACGGTGCTGGTGATGGGTGAGGTGCTCGGTCGCGCCGGCGCCTCCGACGAGCGCCGCCAGACCGGGCTGCTGGTCGTCGGGCTGTGGGTGGGGGCGGTGGTGGCCAACTTCGTCTGGCTGTGGCCGATCCTCAACGGCACCCCGATCACCCCGGACATGTGGAACGCCCAGCTCTGGCTGCCCTCCTGGCGGGGCTGATCAGCCGGACGGTCCGGGGATGAGCTGCGCCTGGTGGGCCAGCACGGCGGCCTGCACCCGGTTGCGCACCCCGAGCCCACCCAGCACGGCGCTGACGTGGACCTTGACGGTGCCCTCGACGAGGTGCAGCCGGGCGGCGATCTCGGCGTTGGAGAGCCCGGCCCCGAGCAGCCCGAGCACCTCGCGCTCGCGGTCGGTGAGGGCGGCCACCCGTGCGCGGGCGGCCCCGTCGCGGCGGGTCGTGGGCACGCCGTCCAGGACCCGCCGGGTGATCAGCGGCGACAGGTAGGCGGCGCCGGCCGCGACGGCCCGCACCCCGGCGATGATCTCCTGCGGGTCGCCGGTCTTGAGCACGAACCCGGACGCCCCCTCGCCGAGGGCCCGGGTGACGTGGGCGTCCTCGCCGAACGTCGTCAGCACCAGCACCGCCGTGGGGCTGCCGGCCCGCCGCAGCTCGGCGGCCGCGTCCAGGCCGTCCAGCACGGGCATGCGGATGTCGAGCACCACGACGTCGGGCCGGTGGGCGAGGGCCAGGTCGACGGCCTCGCGCCCGTCCGCGGCCTCGGCGACCACCTCGACGTCGGCCGCCGCCGCCAGCACCGCCGCCACCCCGATGCGGACGACGGCCTCGTCGTCGGCGAGGACGACCCGGATCGGGCGGCGCAGCGGCCCGCTCATCGGCCGGGGTCGGTGTCGGCGGAGCGCACGAGGACATCCTTGCCGACCAGGATCCCGTCGACGAAGCAGAGGCGGAACAGGTCGGCGCGGCGGGCGTCGAACGGGTCGGCGTGGGTGCTGTAGTGCTCGCAGACCGCCCCGGCCGGGGCGGGGACCCCGGTCGTCGGGTCGTCGGTGCGGGTGCGCGCCGGGAGCACCGCCGCGACGGCCGACCGCGGCTGGCCCACCGCCAGCCGGGCGAAGTCGGCCGGGTCGAGCACCGAGGTCGCCGCGTCGACGACCATGTACCCGGCGACGAGGGCGGTGCCGGCCGCGCCGACGCCCGCCGCGACGAGCACCGCCCGCCACCCCGACCGCTGCACCGTCTCCCGCGCGCGCCGGTGGCGGAGCTCGGTGTCCGACACCGGCGCCGGGGGTCCCGGCGCCGCCGGCAGCTCGGCGGTCAGGGTCCACCCGCCGTCGGGGGCGGGCCCGGCGGCGAACCGGCCGCCGACCAGTCGCACCCGCTCCGCCAGCCCGGTCAGCCCGCTGCCCGAGCCCGGCGGGGACCCGGGCGTCGCCGGCGGGGCGCCGGTGCGCACGCTCAGCCGCAGACCGTCGACGTCGGCATCGACGCCGACGCGCACAGGGGCGCCGGGCGCGTGCTTCATGGCGTTGGTCAGCGCCTCGGACAGCACCCGGCGCACGGTCGCGGCGATGACCGGCTCCTGCGGTTCGGCCGGGTCACCGACGACCGCGACGTCCAGGCCCGCCTGCCGGGCCCGCTCGACGACCTCGGCGACCGGGCCGTCGTCGGCGAGGGCGGCGTCGGTGCGCAGCATCCGCACCACGTCGGCCAGCCGCTCGGCGGCGGCGGTGACGCCCTGGCGCGCTCGCCCGGCCGCGGCCCGGCGCCCGGCGTCCAGACCGGGGTCGACCTCCAGCGCGCCGACCCCGAGGGCCACCCGCGCGAGCTCGTGGCCGATCAGGTCGTGCATCTCCCCGGCCAGCCGGTCGCGCTCCCGCCCGCGGGCCACCTCGACCGCCCGTTCGGCCTCGCGCTCCCACAGCCGCGCCCGTTCCCAGCCGGCGCGGACCAGCTCGTCGTGGCGGGCCAGGTGCCGGCCGGCGGTCCACGGCACCACCGACAGCACCGACACGCCGACGGCCGCGGCGAGGGCGGTGTCGATGCCGCCGGTGGCGCCGAGCGCGGTCGCGGCCGCCGCGCACGGGCCCAGCACCAGCACCGCGGGGTCGCGCCGGCCGGCGAGCGGGTAGCGGCCCGCCAGCAGGGCCAGCACCGCCAGCCCGCCCGCGAACGCCGCGGCCCCCAGCAGGCTGTCGTCCTCGGCGCGCGGCACGAAGACCGCGATCCAGGCGGCCGCGGCGGCCGCGAGCACGGCGGTCGGTCGCCGCGCCGCCGCCGGCACCCCGACGACCAGCAGCGCCGGCAAGAGCACCGCCTCGACCGCGGCCAGCCGCCCCGGCCGCGCGGCCAGCGCCGCCCAGCACACCGGGACGGCCGCGAGGACGCCCAGCGCGGCGGCGCCCGGCCTCATCCGCGGCCGCTCCCGACCAGCGCTGCCCCGATCGACCGTGCGCGACACCCCGCCACCATGGGCCGGACCGCCCGCGCGATCAAGGGCGTGGCCGCGGCCGCCACGACCGCACCGACCAGCAGCCCGGCCAGGACGTCGTGCGGGAAGTGCAGGCCCACGACCACCCGCAGGGCCGCCGCACACAGGGCCGCGAGCGCGGCCACGGCGCCGGGCAGCCGCGCGCCCGACCAGCAGATGGCGACCGCCGCGGCGCCCGCGACCGCCGCGTGGTTGCTGGGGAACGACCAGTCCCCCGGCTCCGGGCAGGGCGCGACCGTCGCGACGTCGAGCAGCCGGCAGGGCCGGTCGACCCGTTTGACGTGCTTCGCCGCCTCGCTCACGAGGTAGCCGAGCACGGTCGCGACCGGCGCGGCCAGCGCGAGCGCCATCGCCGCCACCGGGCCGCGGCGGGCGCGCCACCAGAGCAGCAGCACCACGGCCGCGAACACCAGCAGCACGCCCTCCGCCGCGAACTCGGCCGCGGCGCGCAGCGCACCCGGCCAGCCCGCCACCACCGCGACGATCCGGAGGTACCAGTCGGCACTCAGGTCGGGGACGTCCGGCACCGCGGGCACCACGGGGATCGACATGGCCGCAGCCTGCGGCGCGGCGGACCACCGGCACCTCTGTCGAAGGGCAGGACCCCGCTCTGCCGGTCGGCGCGGTCCGCAGGCTCAGCGCAGGTGCGGGACCGGCACCGCGAACTCCCGCTCCGGGCTGTGGCGCGGTGTGCCGTCCGGCGCGTCACCCAGGTAGAACCGGGTCGCCATCGTGGTGCGCTCCAGGTCGAACACCGTGCGCCACAGCGTGCGCAAGGGGTAGGGGGTGTCCGTCGTCGAGTCGACCTGGACCGCGTCGAGCGCCTCGCGCATCCGCTCCCCCGACAGGTCGGTGCCCTGCGAACGCTCGGAGATGGTGCGGTAGCGCTGGTAGGTCAGGGCGGTCTCCGGGTTGTCGGCGGGCAGGTCCGCCGGGTCGCGGTGGCGGCGCAGCGGGTGGTTGGTCACGCAGAGCGCGCCGCCGTCGGACCGGACGACGTGCTCGTCCCCGCCGGGACCGCGCTCCCAGACGAAGGCGTCGCCGGAGCGGTCGGCCACGAGGTAGTGCAGCGGAGCGCCCAGGTCGTACTGCTTCGCGCCCAGCAGCGCGTCCACGGCCTGCGCGGCGCTCGCGCAGGTGTCCAGCAGGAAGCGCGGCAGCTGCGTGCTGGACAGCCCGACCTGCGGGCCCGCGACGTCCGGGGCGGAGGTCGACTCGACGTCGGCCAGCAGCAGCGCCACCGCGAGCCCGTGCTCGTTGATCCCCTCCATGCAGCCGTCCAGCTCGTTCATGGTGATCAGGGTCGTGGCCGGGCCGTCGTCCGGCGCGCAGGTGAGCACGTGCGGCCGCGAGGACATCGGCGGCTCGTCCCCGTCGGGCGCGGGCGAGCCGGACACCAGGGCGAACAGCGCGGTCGCGCTCGTGGTGAAGAAGTCGTAGTTGCGGCCGAGGAACGGGCGCCCGTCGAGCGTGGTGGCGGGCGGGTAGTAGCCCGCCGAACAAGCCGATCCGGTCGGGACGCCGGTGAGGCCGTCCAGGTGCACCTCGTCGGCCTCGATGTCCACGCCGAGCGCCCGCCCCGCACCGCGCATGCGCTCCAGGTGCTGGGGCCAGTGCCGGGCGAACCACGCGCGCCGGGCACGGGCCGTGGCCCGGTCCGCGGGTGCGGGGGTCCAGCCGTAGGCGAGCCGGGCCCGCAGGGCGAGCGCCCTGCCGATGTCGGCCTGGCTCCCGGACGCCGTGACGTGGTGCACGGTCATGAAGTCGGTGCCCCAGCCGGCGATCGTCTCGGTGGTGACGGACATGCTCGCTCCAGGTCTTCTCGGTCGGGGTCAGGGACGGGGCTCGCGCCACATGGGCCACAGCGGCGGGCCGTCGGGCAGGGTGATCGGGTCGCCGGCGTCCCGGAACCCGTGGCGCTCGTAGAGCTGCCGGCTGCGGGCCGAGCTCGCCTCGAGGTACGCCGGCACCCCTTCGGCGTCGGCGCGGGAGAGGCGCCGGCGCAGCAGCGCCCCACCCAGCCCGCGGCCCTGCGCGTCGGGCGCCACGCCGAGGAAGACGAGGTGGAGGTGCTCGCGGTCACGCGGGTGCCGCTGCCCGATGAGGGCCAGGAAGGTGCGCAACCTGGGCGGGAGCTCCGCCGGGAGCTCGCCGACGCCGTGGGCCGGTCCGGGAGCGCGCGGCAGCCAGACGGCGACCGCCGACCCGTCGGCGGAGGCGGCGAGCTCGTCGTGCGCGGCGGACTCCCGCACGACCGGGCGGAACACCGCCTCGGCCGCGGCGGCCGCACCGCCGGGCAGGAGCCAACGGGCCAGCGGGTCCTCGGCGAACGCCGCCGCCAGTACTCGGGCCGCGGCCTCGCTGTCGATCGTCGTCGATGCCATGCGTACACCGTATTCGGATCGGTGAGCAGTGGGCGAGCGACGAAGTGCACTTCCGGATGTGCACCAGGAATACACGTGGTCCGAGAGCGGGGGCGAGTGCTCCCGGCAGAACCGCACTAGTACAGTCCCAGGGTGTCGTCGAACGAGGAGGGCGAGCGGCCGTACCAGCGGGTCGCCGCGGCCATCCGCCACCGGATCACCACGGGCGCGCTCCGCCCCGGCGACCGCGTGCCGTCCACGCGGCAGCTCGTCCGCGACTTCGCCGTGGCGATGGCCACGGCCACCAGGGCTCTCGCGGTGCTGCGTGACGAGGGCCTGGTGGTGACACGACCGGGATCGGGCACGGTCGTGCGCGCACCGGACCCACCGGCACGACGCGCCGGGCGGACCCCGGACCGCGCGCTCACCACCGCGCGGATCGTGGACACCGCCTTGGCGATCGCCGATGCGGAGGGCCTGGACGCCGCGTCGATGCGCAGGCTCGCCGCAGAGCTCGGCGTCGGCCCGATGTCGCTGTACCGGCACCTGTCCGGGCGCGAGGAGCTGGAGCACCTGCTCGTGCGGGCCGTGTTCCGGGCGCATCCGCTGCCCGACCCGGGGCCGCCGGGCTGGCGCGCGCGACTGGAGCTGGTGTGCCGGCTGGAGTGGGCGGCGTTCCGCAGGCACCCGTGGTTGCCCGAACTGGTCTCGCTCACCAGACCGCTGCTCGTCCCCGAGGTGATGGCCCACACCGAGTGGATGCTGCAAGCGCTGGACGGGCTCGCGCTGACCTCCACCGAGAAGGCGCGCGAAGTCCTCGCCCTGCCCGCGCTCGTCCGCGGCATCGCCCTCAGCGCAGCCGCGGAGGTGCGCGCCGAGCGGGAGACCGGGGTCGCCAACGACGAGTGGTGGACCGTCCTCGACGACGAGGTGCAGGCCCGCATGTCCTCCGGCCGCTTCCCGCGGCTGGCCGCCCTGCCCATGGAGCCGGCGCAGGACTTCGACCGCCTGCTGGAGCACTCCCTGACCCGCCACCTGGACGGCCTGGCCGCGCGGCTCGGTCGCGGCCGGGCAGGGCCGTAGCCCGGCCGGCACGGCGCCGGCGCCGGTGCCGCTCGCCCTGCGGCACTATGGACGGCATGCAGTCGTCGCAGGACGTGGCCGCCGCCGTCGGCCGCAACGTCCGCGCACTGCGCCGCCAGTACCGGATGACGGTGGACTCGCTCGCCGCGGCCGCGGGGGTCAGCCGCGACACCGTCATCCAGATCGAGATGGCGCACGGGAACCCCAGCATCGCCACCCTGTGCGGGCTGGCCGCGGCCCTGCGGGTCGGGGTCGACTCGCTGGTCGACGGCGACGCGCAGCCGCAGGTGCTGCTGCGCCGCGACGGCGACGCGCCGCGGCTGTGGAGCACCCCGGCGGGCAGCAGCGCGATCTTCCGGATCGGCACCGACCCGCCCGACGCCGTCGAGCTGTGGGACTGGACGCTGCAACCCGGCGACTCCTTCGACGGGGAGGCCCACTCGATGGGCACCCGCGAGGTCCTGTCGGTGCTGTCCGGGCGGCTGGGGCTGCGCATCGGCCGCACCGCCCAGCAGCTCGGGGCGGGCGACTCGGTGGTGTTCCAGGCGCACGCCCCGCACCGCTGCACCGCGGAGGGCGACGTGCCGGTCCGGTTCGTGATGGCCGTGCTGCACTCCGGCGACGCGGCGCTCGCCGGGCCGGTCGGCATCGCCGAGGCGGAGGTCCCCCTCGACGACCCGGCGCCCTGACCCGTCAGCCCCGCGGGCGCGGCGCGGACCAGAAGAACTCCAGCTGGATGCCGTCGGGGTCGCGGAAGGTCAGCATGGCGTTGGCGGTGTAGGCGGCCCGCACCGCAAGACGCCGGCGAGGAGGACCGGGTGGCTCAGCAGGTGTCGAGCCGGAAGGGCCGGTGGACCGGCGAGACCGCGAGGGTGACCGCCTCGATGTCGGAGCGGTAGGTGCAGCCGGTCGGCGTGGTGACCTCGACGCTGTCCGGGTCGACGAACCGCGCCGCGGGCGCCGGGGCGCCCTCCAGGCCCTGGTAGACCAGGCTCTCCTGGGCGAACGGGCCGCTGCCGGAGCGCACCACCACCGCGTAGGCCGGGTCGATGATGACCCTGGCCTCCAGGACCACCAACCGGCGGTCGTCCGCGGCGGTCTCGGAGACCTCGGTGCTGTCGTTGACGAGCTGGGAGGCCAGCCAGACCAGCCCGACCCAGCCGACCACCGCCACGGCGCCCACGACCACCACCAGCCCCCGCAGGAGCCCGCGCCGGGCGACGACCGCGAACGCCACCGTGACCAGCACGATCGCCAGCAGGACGGCCCCGGAGGTGTACCAGCGGGCGTGGCGCAGGTGGAACGGGTCCATCACGGAGAGCCCACCCAGGCCCACCGCGACCAGGGCCAGCGCCATCAGGATCACGGCGCTGCGCAGTCTCGGCATGCCCCGAATCCTGCCGGTGCCCGCCGACGGGCGGGCACCGGGATCAGGCGGGCGTGGCGTAGACGATGTAGTTGTCGACGTAGCTGCGCTTGACCTCGTCGAACTCGCCACCGCAGGTGATCAGGACGAGCTTGCGCGCACCCTTGGTGTCGAACACGTCGTCGGGCAGCGCGGACTTGACGCTCTGCTTGGTCTCGCTGACTTCGAAGGTCCACTTCTCGCCCAGGCCGTCGACGACGGTGATCGGGTCGCCCTTCTCGAGCTCGGTGAGCTTCGCGAAGTAGCCGAGCCCGGCCGTGGCCGAGTCGACGTGCCCGGCGATGAGCGTGGTGCCCTCGTCGGCGCCCATCGGCTTGCTGCCGACCCACCAGCCGAGCGCGTCGATGTCCTTGGGGATGTTCAGCGACCCGTCATCGGCCACGTTGACCAGGCCGACCGGGGCCGGGCCGGCCCCGGCGATCTCCACCGAGGCCGGGGTGACGTTGGCCGGGCCCGAGTCGTCGTCGGAGTCCGGCTGAGCCGGCGCGGACGGGGCAGGCGCCGCCTGCCCCGCCGGCGCCGACCCAGCCGGGAGGGGAGCTCCGGCGGTCCCGCCCGGCGTCCCACACGCCGTCAGGAACAGCGCCAGGAGCAGCCCCGAAGCGGCCGCACGGCCGGCGACGCGCCCGCCCATCAGGCGTTGTCGGTGCCGGAACGGCGGCGGAAGGCGATGGCACCACCGGCGGCGGAGGCGATCAGCAGCGCGCCCGCGGCCACGGCGCCGGAGTTCGGCCCGGCCTGCGAGGCGGCGAACTGGCCACCGTCACCGGTGTCGATGATGTCGGGCTTCTCCTCCTTCTCCGCGGACTTCAGCTGGGCGCGGGCGACGCCCGACGGCGGCTGGAAGCTCTCGGAGTGGGTGTTGATGTACCAGTTCTCCGGGTTCTCGATGATCCGCTTGGCGAGGTCGGGCTCGAGCTCGACCTCGGCGGCCTTGCCCTCGTCCACGGCCTCGGCGTCGAGCTCGACGACCACGTCGCCGTTCTCGCCCTCCTTGCCCTTGTGGATGTGGGCCGCGCTGATCGTCTCCGAGTTGCCGCTGACGGTGATCGTGTAGGTCATGTCGCCGTCCTCGGTCAGCGAGATGCTGGCCGTCAGGTCGGTGCCTTCCTCGCCGCTGCCCTCGGGGACCTCCTCGTCGCCGCTGCCCGAGGCGCTGAGGGTGAACCACTCCTTCTTGCCACCGTCGTCCTCCTGAGCGGAGGCCAGGCCGGTGATGCCCAGCAGCGAGGCGGCGGTCAGCGCGCCAACCGCTGAAGCGGCACCGATCAGACGTCGCACAGTCATCGAGAACTCCTTCGGTGGAATGGGTGAGCCGGTGCTCCGCAGCCCCGACAACCGACGACACGGGGGGGCCACCGCCGGTAGTTCACACGAGTTCCCCCCGGACCGCGGGGAGGCGGCGAACGGCGGCCGGCGCACGGCCACCGGTCGAATCCGGCCACACGGGACAGATCCGACGTCCCGCCACCGAGGCCGAGGCACGCTCACCGCGCCGACGGCTCCGTCGGCCGGAATGCCACGATCGGCCCGACACGAGTCGATCTTCCGCGCGTGGGTTCCTGCTCAGTCCGCGCCGGACCCGCGGTGGGGTGTCGGGGACGGGGGACCCGAAGGCGGCGCACAGCGCCCGGACGTCGGCGACGTCCTCGGCGGCGGGCGGGTAGGAGGTCTTGAACCGACTCGGCGGCGCCGGGCAGCCGGCGGTAGCCGTCAGAGCGCCGCGCGGCGCGCGCGCTGGGCCAGCGTGCCGGCGCCCAGGCCGCCGACGGCGAGCCCGCCGATCACGAACGCGATGACCGCGGCACCCCCGCCGTCGCCGGTGGCGCGCTCGTTGGAGGTGGCGGGCTCACCGAGCCTGCTCTGGCAGGCGAAGCCGTCGTGGTTGGGGTCGAGGCGGTCGGCGTCGACGATGTGCGCGTCGAGGGCGGCCTGCGCGTCGGAGCGGGTGGCGAAGTCGGGGCACGACTGCGGCAGCGGCGACGCCGCGGCGGCGACGCCGGACGGCAGCAGCGTCGCCACGACCGCGATGCCCACGGCGGCCAGTGCGGTGCGGAGTCTCATGCGTGTCCCCCCGGGTCGGCGATGACCGCGCCGCGCAACGGCGCACGTCGAATTCTCGCACTCGACGGATTTTCGTTACCTGCCGTGCACCTTCCTCTCGGATGCATAACGACTGGTCAGAGCGCGCAACCGAAGCCGGGGTGAGACGTCGTGGCGATCAGTGGGACCGGGCTGGGCGCGGCTCGACCGGGGTGGCGACGACGAACGAGCTCGTGGTCTGGCCGAACAGCTGGAAGGCGTCGAGGATGTCCTCCAGGTCGGCCACGGCCGGGATGTGGACCTTGAGCAGGAAGCAGTCCTCCCCCGAGATCCGGTGGCACTCGCTCACCTGCGGCGTCCGCTGGGCCAGTTCGGCGATCCGGGGCAGTTGGCGCGGGCCGGGGCGGATGCGCACCCACGCCGTCACCGGGAGGCCGACGGCGGCCGGGTCGATGTCGAGCCGGTAGCCGCGGATGACGCCCGTGTCGTGCAGCCGGTTGACCCGCTCGCGGACCGCGGGGGCGGACATCCCGACCGCCTTGGCCAGCTCGGGCACGGAGGCGCGCGGGTCGTCGGTGAGCAGGTCGAGGAGGCGGCGGTTGACCTCGTCCAGGGCGGGCTTGCCGTTCGCGAGGTGAGCAGCCGCGGAAGACTTCGGTGTCGTCGTCATCTGCTCCGACTTCTTTCCGGATGCCTTGGGCGCACTTCTTCCAGTTTTGATGCTAGTGCGCCGCACCAACGGTTTCCGACGGTTCCGAGCGACGGCGAATCGATTCCGCCACGGGCGTACTCGGGGGTCAGCGCCCGCGTTCCAGCACCTCGGTCGGTCCCGCCGGGAGCGGCTACCAGTTCGCCGCCGCCGACTCGACCGCCGAGGCGACCGCGGCGACGGCGGCGGAGGGCCGGCGCCGGTGGTCGGTGAGCAGCGAGAGCGGGACGTCCGGGCGCGGCACACCGGCCACCCGGCGCAGCGACCCGTCGGCCAGCCCGGCCGCCACCGCCACGCGCGGCAGCACGGCCAGCCCGAGGCCGGCCGCCACGCACGAGCGCACCGCCTCGATGCTGCCGAACCGGGTGATCCGCGGGTGCGCGGGCGCCCCGGCGGCCAGCTCGCGCACGAACCGGTCGGTGTAGGAGCAGCCCTCCTCCAGCAGGAACCACGGCTGCTCGGCCAGCTGCGCCCACGACCGCGGGCCGTCGGTCGCGGGGTGCCCGGCCGCGCCGACCACCTCGATCGGCTCGCGCCCGATCCGGCGCGCGGGCAGGTCGCCGGGCAGGTCGTCGTCGAGGAGGAGGGCGATGTCGAGCCTGCCGTCCGGGCCGGTCAGCGCGCCGAGGGCCGCCGCGGTGCCGGCCGGGGTCAGGTGCACCCGCACCCCGGGCTGCCGGGCGGCCAGCGCGGCGATCACCGGGGGCAGCCGGTAGGCGCACACCGACTCGGTGGCCCCGATCGTCACCTCACCCGCCGGGGCGCCGCCCGCACCGGCCGCGTCGAGCAGCCGCTGCTGGTCGTCGAGCAGGTCGCGCGCGGGGCCCGCGACGCGGCGCCCGGCGTCGGTCAGCCGCGCCCCGCCGGGCAGCCGGTCGAACAGCCGCGTCCCGAGCCGCCGCTCCAGCGCCTGCACGTGCCCGGTGACCGTGGACTGGACGACGTGCAGCTCGGCCGCGGTGGCGGTGAAGCTGCCGGTGCGGGCCAGCACGAGGAACGTCCGCAGCAGGCGCGTGTCCACGCCGCATGGTATCGCGTTTCCCGATGAGGTCGACCGCGATTCATCGTTGGACTCGATGGGCACCGCCCGGCACGCTGGGGTCATGACCGAGGTCCTGCGCTACGCCGCCTTCACCACCGATCCCGCCGGCGGCAACCCGGCGGGCGTCGTGCTCGACGCCGACGCCCTCGACGACGCCGCGATGCAGCGGATCGCCGCCGAGGTCGGCTACTCCGAGACCGCCTTCCTCACCCCGATCGACGGCGAGCGCCGGTTCCGGGTCCGCTACTTCAGCCCGCTCGCCGAGGTCGCGTTCTGCGGGCACGCCACGATCGCGAGCGCCGTCGCGCTGGCCGAGCGCGACGGCGTCGGCGACCTGGTCTTCGAGACGGGCGCCGGCACCGTGCCGGTCGCGACCAGCAAGCCGGACGCCGTGCGCGCGAGCCTGGTCAGCGTGCCCACCCGGTCGCGCCCCGCGAGCGACGACGAGGTCGCGCGGGCGCTGGCCGCGCTGGGCTGGTCGGCCGACGACCTGCACCCGCAGTGGCCCGCGCACGTCGCCTTCGGCGGCGTCGAGCACCTGGTGCTCGCCGTCCGCACGCGCGAGCGCCTCGCCGACCTCGACTACGACTTCACCGCGCTGGGCGAGCTGATGCGCGAGTGCGGCTGGACGACCGTGCAGCTGTTCTGGCCGCGCGACGAGCGGACCGTGCACGCGCGCAACCCGTTCCCGCCCGGCGGGGTGGTCGAGGACCCGGCGACCGGCGCGGCCGCCGCGGCGCTCGGCGGCTACCTGCGCGCCGTCGGCCGGGTCGACCGGCCGTCGCGGATCACCGTGCACCAGGGCGAGGACATGGGGCGGCCCAGCGAGCTGATGGTCGACGTGCGCCCCGACGACCCGCGGGTGACCGTCACCGGCAGCGCCACGGCCATCCCGGCCTGAGCGGGGATCGGGGAAGTCCCGGAGGGCGGTCGGGGGCGCGACCGGATCCGGTGCGGCGCCGCGGCCCGGACCATCGCAGGTGCCCGGCCACCCCGAGAGGACTCCCATGACCGCTCCCACCCGCCCGAGCTGGCTGCTGCCGACCGGGCTGATCCTGCTCAGCGCCATCCCGGTGCTGGGGGGCGCCGTCCGGATGGGTGCGCTCACCGGCGGCGTGGCCGCGACCGCGGCCGACAGCCGGTTCACCGACTCCCCGGTGCCGATCGTCGTGCACGTCGTCGGCGCGACCGTGTACTGCCTGCTGGGCGCGTTCCAGTTCGTCCCCCGGTTCCGCCGCCGCCGACCCGGATGGCACCGGGCCGCCGGGCGGTACGTGCTGGTGCCGTGCGGGCTGGCCGCGGCGCTGTCCGGGATCTGGATGACCGTGGCGTACCCGGTGCCGCCGGGTGACGAGGGCCTGCTGTTCGCGCTGCGCCTGGTGTTCGGCGCCGCGATGGCCGCGGCGCTGGTCCTGGGCGTCCTCGCCGCCCGGCGCCGCGATGTCGCCGCCCACCGGGCCTGGATGACGCGCGGCTACGCCATCGGCGTCGGTGCCGGCACCCAGGCGCTGGTCCACCTGCCCTTCGCCCTGGTCGGCCCGACACCCATCGGGACCGACCGGGCCCTGCTGCTGGGCCTGGGCTGGTTGATCAACGTGGCGGTGGCGGAGTGGGTGATCCGCCGCCGCGCCGGCACCCTGCGCCCGGCCGCGGTGGCGGCGTGAGCGCGGATCGTCAGCGCAGCGCCCGGAAGAACCCCCGCACGTCGTCGACCCACAGCTCCGGCTGCTCCATCGCCAGGAAGTGCCCGCCGCGGTCGAGCTCGGTCCAGCGCACGACGTGGTGGTCGCGCTCGGCCCAGCGGCGGATGGTCACGTCGTGGGTGGAGACGAGCACCCCCGTCGGTACGGACGGGCCGGGCGCGTCCCACCCGCCCCCGTCGTCCCAGGACTTCGCGGAGATCTCCTCGTAGTAGACCTGGGCGGCCGAGCCCGCGGTGCCGGTGAACCAGTACAGCGCGACGTCGGTCAGGAACCGGTCGCGGGCGATGCTGTCCTCGGGCAGCCCGTCGGCCGGGTCGGTCAGCTCCTTGAACTTCTCCACGATCCAGGCGAGCTGGCCGACCGGCGAATCGTGCAGCCCGTAGGCGACCGTCTGCGGGCGCTTGGCGTTGCACTGCAGGTAGCCGTCGTTGAAGTCCTGCATCGCCTGCCAGCGCCGCTGCTCGACCTCGGTCAGCCCGTCCATCTCGCCCTCCGCCCCGATCGGGAACGTCAGCAGGGCGTTGACGTGCACGCCGACCACCCGGTCGGGGTGCTGACTGCCCAGCTCCGGGGCCACCCACGCCCCGGTGTCGTAGCCCTGCACCCCGAAGCGCTCGCAGCCCAGCCGGGTGAGCAGCGTGCCGATGGTCGAGGCCATGCGCGCCGCCCCCATCCCCGGCCCGGCCAGCGGGGTGGAGAAGCCGAAGCCCGGCAGCGAGGGCACGACGACGTCGAACGCGTCGGCCGGGTCGCCGCCGTGCGCCCGCGGGTCGGTCAGCGGCCCGACGACGTCGCGGAAGTCGGTGAACCCGCCCGGCCAGCCGTGCAGCAGCACCAGCGGCAGCGCCCCCGGCTCGGCCGAGCGCACGTGCGCGAAGTGCACGTTCTGCCCGTCCACGTCGGTGGTGAACTGCGGCAGCGCGTTGAGCTCCGCCTCGGTGGCCCGCCAGTCGAAGCAGGTGCGCCAGTGCTCGGCGAGCTCGCGCAGGTACCCGACGGGGACCCCGCGGCTCCAGCCGACGCCGGGCAGCTCGTCGGGCCAGCGCGTGGCGGCGAGCCGGGCGGCGAGGTCGTCGAGCCGGTCCTGCGGGACGTCGATGCGGAACGGGTGGATGTCGGGAGCGGTCGTCGTCATGGCGGCGACGCTAGGGAGCCGAGCGGCCACTTCCCGTCCGCAATGCCCCGGTCTTCGACGAGGAGCGACGGCGTCGACACCTGCTGGTGATGCTCGGGATCCCGTTCCTACGCTGACGAGCCCGCGCGCCGGCCCGCTGCGCCTACGTCCACGGCCGCAGCTTCTCCGGGTTGCGCACCGCCCAGATCCGCGTGATCCGGTCCCCGGCCACGTCGAACGCCATCACCGCGCCGACGGCGTCGCCGTCGCGGATCACCAGGCCGGGCTGGCCGTTCACCGCGCGTTCGAGCAGGGTGATGCCCGGCGCCCGGTCGGCCAGCTCGACGAAGAAGCGGGCGACCTCCTCGCCGCCCGTCACCGGGTGGAGCTCGGCGCTGACCAGCCCGCCGCCGTCGCCGATCGCCGTGACGCCGGGATCGAGCAGGCCGATGAGGGCGGGGATGTCCTTGGCCTCCCACGCCCGCTTGAAGTCCCGGACGATGCCGGCGCGCCGGTCCGGCGCGACGGGCGGGTTCTGCGACGCGCGCAGGCGGCGGCGGGCCGAGGACGCCAGCTGGCGGCAGGCGGCCGGGGTGCGGCCGACGATCCCGGCGACGTCGGTGAAGGGGTAGCCGAACACGTCGTGCAGGACGAACGCGACGCGCTCGGCCGCGGTCATCGACTCCAGGACGACGAGGAAGGCCATGGCGACCGACTCGTCGAGGGTGACCCGCTCCGCCGGATCGGCGGGTCCCGACCGACCGCCCACCCACTCCGCGCGATCGGGCAGCGGCTCCGGGAGCCACTCGCCCACGTAGCGCTCCCGCCGGGCCCGCGCCGAGCCGAGCAGGTCGAGGCAGATGCGCCCGGCCACCGTCGTCATCCAGGCGGCGGGCGAGGCGATGGCCTCCCGCTCCCGGGGCGACAGCGCCCACCAGCGGGCGTGGGTCTCCTGGACGACGTCCTCGGCGTCGGCCAGCGAACCGAGCAGCCGGTAGGACAGGTTGAGCAGCCGGCGCCGCTCCGCGGCGACCGGGTCCGCCGGGGTCGACATGGCCCGCCTCCTCGTCCGCAGCCGTCCTCACCGCTATGACGACGCAGCGCCCCCGACTGTGAGGGCGAGACCGTGAGAGAGCATCACAACCGGTCTGGGTGGCCGGGGCCGCGACGGTGCGCACCGGCCGAGGAAACGACAGCGGCGGCACCACCGGTCCGGTGGTGCCGCCGCTGTCGGCGTATCAGGTGATCCGCGTCAGATGGGGCGGACCCCGGTGGCCTGGGGGCCCTTGGCGCCCTGGCCGACCTCGAACTCCACGCGCTGACCCTCGTCGAGGCTCCGGAAGCCGGAGGCGTCGATCTCGGAGTAGTGCACGAAGACGTCAGCGCCGCCGCCGTCCTGAGCGATGAAGCCGAAGCCCTTCTCGCCGTTGAACCACTTCACAGTTCCCTGCGCCATGCGATGTGCTCCTAGCAGCCGTTGGAACGGACACCGTGCCCGTTCCGGCCGATCCGCGTGGCAGGAGCACCGCGACGAGCGCTATGCACCTGCCCAACGTGTTCCCGCGGGCGTGCATCACACGAGCACCGAAACCGAACGACCGACACCTAGTGAACCACGTTCCGGCACCGAGCGGTGATCCACCCCCCGGTCTTCGGCGCGTCCGCACCCCCGACGGACCCGTCCCGCCACCGCACCGGAGGCCGTTGGCCGCGGGCCGCGCAGCGGACTAAGCTCCTAGCTAAGGAGGACCCATGTCCAGCGACGCCGCCTCGCAGTTCAACATCCATGATGCCAAGACCAACCTCTCCCGCATCATCGACCGCGTCGAGCACGGTGAGGAGATCATCATCAGTCGGGCGGGCACTCCGGTGGCGAAGGTCGTCCCCCTGACCCGTCGCGTCACCCGGACCGGCCGGGGCTCGCTGGCCGGCACCCTGGTCGCGACCGAGGACTGGGACAGTGACGAGGTCAACGACCTGATCGCCGACGATTTCCATCCCGCGCTGTGAGCGTGCTGCTGGACACCCATGTCGTGCTCTGGTGGCTGACCGACGATCCGACCCTGTCGGACGACGTCAAGAGCCTGCTCGACCACGATCCCGACGTCTTCCTCAGCCCGGTCACGCTGTGGGAGGTCACCGTCAAGCAGGCGATCGGCAAGCTCCAGGAGCCGACCGATCTGCCCGAACGGGTCCGCGACAGCGGGTTCCGAGAACTGCCCGTCACCTTCGAGCACGCCATCGTCGCCGGTCGGCTCCCCCTCATCCACCGTGACCCGTTCGACCGCATGCTCATCGCGCAGGCGCGGTGCGAGAACCTCACCTTGGCCACGAGGGACACCGCCATCCAGAAGTACGACGTCGCGGTCCTCGTCGCCTGACGGGCCACGGCGGTCCGAACGACGACGGCGCCACCCGATGGGTGGCGCCGCCGATGCTCGTGGGGTGGAGCTGAGGGGAATCGAACCCCTGACCTACTCGATGCGAACGAGTCGCGCTACCAACTGCGCCACAGCCCCGGATCCCGCCGTCACCGGCGGTGTGGCAGAACCTTATCAGCCCCTCACTCACCGACCGCACGCCGGTAGTCGGGCCGGTGCGGGCACTCCTCGAGGTCGTGCAGCTCGGGGTCGTCCAGGTCGGTGTCGACCAGTGACGTGCCCGCGGGCAGCGGTGGGGTGGGGACCGGCTCCCGGCGCGGCAGCGCGGACTCGACCTCCATCATCTCCAGGCCGGGGCCCGGACCGCGCCAGAGCGGGGCGCCGGTGCCTGCGACGCGCTCCGGCTCCTCGCGGGCCAGCTCGTCGGGCTCGGAGTCGGTGTGCGCGTCGCCTTCCGGGGCGTCGGCCTCGTCGTCGTAGCGGTCGTCGTAGCGGTCGTCGTAGCGGTCGTCGTAATCGTCGGGATGGTCGTCGGTGTGGCGGTCGTCGCGCCCGTCGGCCGCCTCGGCACGGGCGGCGCGGCGGACGGCGTCGGCGACGGTCTCCCGGCCGTTGCGGGCCGGGCCCGAGGCCGCGCGGCCGCGCTCGGCCCACTCGTCGAGATCCGGGTCCTCGGCGGCCGACGTGCGACGGGTGCCTGCCATGCGGGCGGCGCGCCGGTGGCGGATGGACTCCTCCAGCCGCACCTGGCGACGCAGGTAGGCGAGGTAGGCCACGAGCGCGACGTCGACCGCGCCGTGCACCCACCACACCCACGCGACGGCGAGGCCGGCGACCAGGGCGGTGGCCACCACCAGGACCAGCATCACCAGCACCACCCGCTGGCGGAACGCGTAACGCGCGCGGGCGGCCAGCGCCGCGGCCTCGGGGTCGAACCCGCCCCGGCCGCGGCGGTACCTCGGCGGGGGGCGCTCCCACGCCCGGTCGTCCTCTGCAGGCGGTGGCCGCTCGTCGTCGGCCACGGCCACGGACCGCTGCTGCTCGTCGTGCTCGGTCACGTCCACCTCCTGTTCGCGTGCCCCGACCGGCGCGCGGGTGTCGCGACCACGGTCCCGGTCGCGCCCGCGACGGGGCCGGTCGAGCACCCGCCCGGAGAGCGCGGCCGTGCTCGGCCGTGCCACCTCCTGCCGGTGTCGCGCGACCGCGGGGACGAGGATGAGCAGCCAGACCACGACCAGCCCCAGAAAGATCATCGAGCTGGGCACGGCTGCCTCCTCCCCCCACGGCACAGCGGGCCACGACCCCGGCCCCCCCGGGCCAAGATCGCGTCCGGCCTTCAACGGTAGTGATCGGAGGGGGGCGGACCAGGCAGCGACGCGCCGTCACCGGCGATGTTCACCCGCGAGTCGTCCACCGGCCGGTGTGGCGGATGTGGCTCGTGTGACTCAGGTGAAGTGTTACTACGCCCATTCAGCCCTGCCGCTGGCGACCAGCCGGCCCACCACGCCGCTCGGGCCGGGCTCGTCGGCGGTGAGCGCGAAGACCAGGTGGTCGCGCCATCCGCCGTCGACGTCGAGGTAGCGCTGGAACAGGCCCTCCTCGCGGAACCCCAGCTTGGCCAGCACCCGCAGGCTGGCCCCGTTCTCCGGGCGGACCGTGGCCTCCAGGCGGTGCAGCCCGACCGGGCCGAAGCAGTGGTCGACGACCATGGCGACGGCCGCGGTGATCACCCCGCCGTTCGCGACGGCCGCGTCGACCCAGTAGCCCACGTAGGCCGACAGCAGCGGTTCGCGCACCACGTTGCCGACCATCACGTGCCCGACGAACCCGCCGTCGAGGGTGACCGCGAACGGCAGCGCCGCCCCGCGGCGGGCCGCCACGCGCAGCTGGTACCAGCGCGGTGGCCACTCGCCCGCCGCGTGGCGCTGCTCCCACGTGCCCGGCATGGTCGGCTCCCACGGGGCCAGGTGCCGCTCGTCGCGGATGCGCACCTGCGACCAGGCCGACCCGTCGCGCAGCCGCACGGGCCGCAGCTCGACCTCGCCCGCCCGCACGCGCAGCGGGCCGAGGCGCGCGGGCCAGCCCGGGTGCCGCCCTTCGACCTGGGGATGCGTGGAGACCACCGCTCAGGGCACCGGGTCAGGAGGGGGCGGGGAGGAAGACGACGTCCACGGGCTCGTCCACGGTGGCTTCGGTGACCGGTTCGGGAACCACGATGATGCCGTTCGCGTCGGTCAGCGTCG
Source organism: Pseudonocardia humida (assembly GCF_023898865.1). Taxonomy (GTDB): domain Bacteria; phylum Actinomycetota; class Actinomycetes; order Mycobacteriales; family Pseudonocardiaceae; genus Pseudonocardia; species Pseudonocardia humida. Next base: position 77,678 of record NZ_JAGSOV010000060.1, on the reverse strand, counting down.
ACAGCAGGTGGGTGCCCGAGGTGCCGATCGGCTGCACAAGGTACTCCCGGGTGACCTGGTCGCGCAGCAGCCTGCCGCGCAGGAAGCCGCGCCGCCCCGCCGCGGAGCTGACCGGCGAGGTGAGCCGGGCGGAGATCGTGCGCCGGTGCGGGTCGGAGCGCCCCAGCGCGGTGCGCAGCAGCGGGCGCACCAGCACCTCGAACAGCAGCAGCGCGGTGGCGGGCGAGGACGGGAACAGGAAGGTGGGCACCCCGTCCGGGCCCAGCCGGCCGAAGCCCTGGCTGGAACCGGGGTGCATGGCGACGCGGGTGGTGTCCAGCTCGCCGAGGCCGGCCAGCGCGGCCTGCACCTCGGCGCCCGCGTTGCCGCCCACCGCCCCGCAGACCACGATGACGTCGCTGAACGGCAGCCGGTCCTGCATCGCCGCGCCGACGTCGCGCGCGTCGCCGCGGACCAGGCTCGCCCGCGCCGTCTCCGCGCCCGCCTCCCGGGCGGCGGCGGTCAGCGCGTGCGAGCAGACGTCGGCGACCTGACCCGCGCCCGGCGTGCGGGCCAGGTCGACCAGCTCGTCGCCGACCGAGATCACCGACACCCGCGGTCGGGGGTGCACGAGCACCTTGTCGCGCCCGGCCGCGGCGAGCAGCGCCACGTGCGGCGCGCCGATCACCGCGTCGCGCCGGACGGCGACGTCGCCGGGCTGGACGTCCTCGCCGACCCGGCGGACGAACGACGCCGAGGGCACGCCCCTGCGGACCTGCAACCGCGCGGCCCCCGCGTCGGTGAACGCGACCGGCACGACGGCGTCGGCCAGGGTCGGCAGCGGGGCGCCCGCCGCCACCCGGACCGCCTGCCCGGGCTGCAGCCGCAGCGGCTGGCGCGAACCGGCCGGGATCTCCCCGACGACGGGCAGCATGACCGGGTGCGCCGGGCCGGCCCCGGCGAGGTCGACGCTGCGCACGGCGTAGCCGTCGATGGCGGCCTGGTCGAACCCGGGCAACGGGCGCGCCGTGACCACCTCCTCGGCGCAGCGCAGGCCGTGCGCCTCCGAGATCGCGACCCGCACCGGAGCGGGCCGGACCGCGGCGGCCAGCACCCGCCGCAGCTGCTCGTCAACCGACCGCACGGTCGGGTCAGCCGTTCAGCCGTGCGGCCAGCCATTCGCGCAGGTCGGGCCCGTACTGCGGGTCCTGCAGCGCGAAGTCGACGAAGGCGCGGACGTAGCCGCCCGGGTTGCCCAGGTCGTGGCGGCCGCCGCGGTGCACGACGACGTGGACGGGGTGGCCCTCCTCGATCAGCAGCGCGACGGCGTCGGTGAGCTGCAGCTCGCCGCCCGCACCGGGGGTGATCCGGTCGAGTGCGTCGAAGATCGCGACGTCGAGCAGGTAGCGGCCGGCGGCGGCGAACGTGGACGGCGCCTCGTCGGCGGCGGGCTTCTCCACCATGCCGTGCACGCGCTTGACGTCGTCGTCGTCGGTGTCGGTGACGTCGAAGACCCCGTAGGCGGAGATCTCCTCGCGGGGCACGTCGAAGGCGCACAGCACGCTGCCGCCCTTCTGCGCGCGGACCTCGGCCATCTTCGACAGCACCCCGGTGGGCAGGACGATGTCGTCGGGCAGCAGGACGGCGAACGCCCCGTCGGCCGGGTCGATGGCCTCGCGGGCGCAGCCGACGGCGTGCCCGAGGCCCTTGGCCTCGAACTGGGTGACGGTGCGCACGCTGATCAGCTCGTGGGCCCGGCGGACCTTCGCCACCAGCTTGCCCTTGCCGCGCTCCTGCAGCTCCTTCTCCAGCTCCGAGGAGTCGGCGAAGTGCGCGGCGACGGCGTCCTTGCCCGGTGAGGTGACGATCAGCAGCTGCTCGGCGCCTGCCTCGGCGGCCTCCGCGGCGACGATCTCGATCCCCGGTGTGTCGACGACCGGGAGGAGTTCCTTGGGCACGGTCTTGGTGGTGGGCAGGAAACGCGTACCCAGGCCGGCGGCCGGAACCACGGCGGAGCGGAACGGCGGTGCGGTGTTCATCGGACGACCTCCCCCGACGGTTCGATGGCGGGCTCGTACATGGTGGGCGAGCCTATCGGCGCCGGTAGCGTGCCTGCCTGACGGCACGCGCAGAGCGGGATCCCGATCAGGGACCGGTGCGGACGAGGACGTGCCGCGGGGCGCCCGACCGGCCGGTGACCGCGGCGCTGCTGCCCTTCGGCGGGTTGCGTCAGCTCGGGAACAACGGATGATCCCCCCGGGTTATGCTGGCACTCTCTGCGTTCGAGTGCCAGATTTCCGAGTGAGGGACTTGTGCCTACCTACCAGTACGCCTGCACCGCCTGTGACCACCGGTTCGAGGCCGTGCAGTCCTTCTCCGACCCCTCCTTGACGGAGTGCCCGAACTGCGCGGGCAAGCTGCGCAAGGTCTTCTCCTCGGTGGGGATCGTCTTCAAGGGCAGCGGCTTCTACCGCACCGACAGCCGCTCCGGGGCGGCCAGCGGCACGGCCCCGGCCAAGAGCGAGGCGGGCTCCGCCACGAAGAGCGAATCGAGCACGTCGTCGGATTCGGGGTCGAGCACGAGCTCGACGAACGGGTCGTCCGGCTCCAGCAGCAAGGACAGCGGGTCGAGCGCACCGGCCGCCGCCGCATCCTGACACGACCCCCCGACGGCGACCGGCCTCGACCGGTCGCCGTCGGGTGAGTCGTCCACAACCGGCGAGTTGTCCACAGCCGGGGAGGTTTCCCGGTCGTCGGGGGTCGCAGCGACCTAGCGTCGAGCCATGACCGACGCACCCGCCTCCTCCGCTCCCACCACCGCAGCCGCCCCGGGCGATCCGCGGCGGCGCCCGCCCGGGCGCCGGCCGGCGTGGCTGCGCCGCGGCGGGCCGCCGGGCCGGCTCGGCTGGCGGCGCGCCCTGCTGCTGCGCCGGGTGCTCGCGGCCGCGTTGGCCGCCACCGCGCTCGTGCTGGCCCTCTCCCCCGCCGAGCGCGTCGCGGTGGTGCCCGTGGTCGTGGCGGCCGCCGACGTCCCGGCGGGCGCCCGGCTCACCGCCGCAGACCTCGTCGTGCGCGAGTGGCCTGCTGAGCTGGCCCCGGCCGGGGTCGCGCACGAGGTCCCGGCCCTCGACGGCCGGTCGCTGGTCGCCGCCGCCCGCGCAGGCGAGCCCATCACCGACGCCCGGCTGGCCGGCGCCGCCCCGGCCACCGACCCGGGCACCGCGGTCGTCCCGGTCCGGCTGGCCGACCCCGCCGTGGCGGCCGTGCTCGCCCCGGGCAGCCGGGTCGACGTGGTGGCCGCGGGCGAGCGCCCCGACGAGCCCGTCGTGCTCACCTCCGGCGCCACGGTCCAGGCCGTGCTCGACCCCGCCGCGGCCGCCCGCGCCGGTCCGGGCTCCGGCGAGCTGCTGGTGCTGATCTCCATGCCGAGATCGGCCGCCGAACGGGTGGCCGCCATGTCGCTAAGCGGGGCGCTCGCCGTTACCCTCCGCTGACATGATCAAAGGGTTCAAGGACTTCCTGCTCCGCGGCAACGTCATCGACCTTGCCGTGGCGGTGGTCATCGGCACCGCGTTCACGGCGATCGTGACCGTGTTCACCGGCAGCATCGTCGAGCCCCTGATCAACGCGATCACGCCACCGGAGAGCCCGGGCCTGGGGTTCAGCATCATCTCCGGCAAGGACACCACCTACGTCGACTTCGCCGCGGTGATCACGGCCGCGATCAACTTCCTGATCGTGGCCGCGGTGGTCTACTTCGTGATCGTGCTGCCGATGAACCTGATCAAGGAGCGGCGCAAGCGCGGTGAGGAGGCCGGGCCGCCGGAGCCCACCGAGATCGAGCTGCTGGTGCAGATCCGCGACCTGCTGGCCCAAGGCGAGCCGACGGCCAAGCCGGAGCAGCACCGCTGACGCGGTCGTCGTCCCGCTCCACCTCGACCGGCGCCGGCCTCAGCGCTCGCGGTCGTGGTGGGGCGGACGGTCGGCCAGCAGGTCCTCGTCGGCCCTGCGCTCCGCGATCGGGTCGCGGTCGTCGCGCTCGTCGGCGGTGGTGGCCGGCAGGACGTCGCCGAACACCTCGGCGAGCCGCCTGCGCTGCTCCTCGGTCAACGGCGGGCGCGCGGTCGGCCCGGTCGACCCGGATGACTCGGCCGGCACCGGCTAGTCCAGCCCGGACAGCTCGCTGATCACGTGCGCGACGAGCGGGGTCAGGGTCGCCATGCCGTCGCGGATGGCCGCGCGGGAGGGGGCGAGGTTGACCACCAGCGTGCTACCGGAGACGCCGACCAGGCCGCGGGACAGGCCGGCGTCGACGGCGCCCGCGGCCAGCCCGGAGGCGCGGATCGCCTCGGCGATGCCGGGGATGGGGCGGTCGAGCACGCCCGCGGTGGCGTCGGCGGTGACGTCGCGCGGGGAGACCCCGGTGCCGCCGACCGTCACCACCAGGTCGACACCGCCGATCACCGCGGTGTTGAGGGCGTTGCGGATGGCCACCGGGTCCCCGGGCACGACGACGACCGCGTCCACGACGAGCCGGGCCTCCTCGAGCAGCTCGCGGACCAACGGGCCGATGGTGTCGACGTGCTCGCCATGGCTCACCCGGTCGTCCACGACCACCACGAGGGCACGACCGATCTGGGGTGGGGCCATCTCCATGCGTGCACCGTAGCGGGGACGCTGCGGGGTGATCCGCCCCGCCCGGGCGCGGGCGCCGCCGCCCCGGCGACCCGCCTCCCACCAGGGGGTTCAGTCGCCGGTGGGCGCGGCCAGCGGCAGGCGCACCTCGAAGCGGCAGCCGGGGCCGGTGTTGCGCACCCGGATCCGCCCGTCGTGGGCCTCCACCAGGCCGCGGGCGATGGCCAGCCCGAGCCCGCCGCGCGACGCGTCGTCCGGGGTGCGCGCGGTGGCGCCGCGGAAGGCCACGTCGAAGACGCGGTCGATGTCCTCGGCCGGGATGCCGCCGCAGCCGTCGTCGACCCACAGCCAGGCGTGGGCGTCGCCGCCCTCGTCGCGCCCGGTCCCGGCCGCGACGACGACCGAGCCGAGCGGGGGCGTGTGCCGGATCGCGTTGGAGAGGAGGTTGCGCACCACCCGGGTCAGCTCCGGGTCGCTGCCGCGCACCACCGGCCACTGCGCGCTCTCCGCCGCCCGCACGTGCACCTGCCGGCGGGCCGCCACCGCGTGCTCGGCGGCGACCGCGTCGCTGACCACCTCGTGCAGCGGCACGTCGGACAGCGTCAGCCGCAGCGCGCCGGAGGTGATGCGGGAGAGCTGGAACAGGTCCTCGACCATCGCGGTCATCCGCTCGGTCTCGGTCCGGATGCGCAGCGCGTACTCGGCCACCTCCGCCGGCCGGTCGACGACGCCGTCGGCCAGCGCCTCGCTCATCGCCCGGATGCCGGCCAGCGGCGTGCGCAGGTCGTGGCTCATCCAGGCGACCAGCTCGCGGCGCGACTGCTCGGCGGCCAGCTCGGCCTGCCGCGCCTCGTGCAGCCACATGACGTCGCGGGCGATCCCCCGGCCGAGCAGCAGCGCCGCAGGCACGGTCACCGCGGCGACCACCGTCCCCACCCCGACGACGGCCAGCAGCGCCGGGGTGAACATGAACCCGCTGGTGCCGACCACCCCGGCCAGCGTGGCCACCACGGGCACCAGGACCAGCACGGTGGTCGCGGCGGTGATCGAGCGCCGGCGCATCCGGTGCAGCAGCCACGCCCCGAGCAGCGCCACCGGCAGCGACGCGGCCAGCGCCACCGGGACGGCGGCCAGCAGCTGGTCCATCAGCGGGTCCGGGGCACGGGGCTCAGCCCGCCGCGGCGGGCGTCGCCCCGCAGGCGCCGTCGTAGCGGTAGCCCACGCCCCACACGGTCGCGATGCGCCGCGGCGCCGTCGGGTCCGGCTCGACCTTCTCGCGCAGCCGCCGGACGTGCACGGTGACCGTGGACCGGTCGCCGAAGTCCCAGCCCCACACCCGCTCCAGCAGCTCCGCCCGGCTGAACACCTGCCCCGGCCTGCGGACCAGGAAGGCCAGCAGGTCGAACTCGCGGGTGGTGAGCTGCAGGGCGCGGCCGTCCCGGTAGGCCCGGCGCCCGGGGACGTCGACGGTGAGGTCGCCGTCGACGACGGGCTCGTGGTCGACGTCGCGGGCCGGCAGCTCGCGCGAGCGGCGCAGCACCGAGGCCACCCGCAGGACCAGCTCGCGGGGGCTGAAGGGCTTGGTGACGTAGTCGTCGGCGCCGAGCTCGAGGCCCAGCACCCGGTCCTCCTCCTCGCCCAGCGCGGTCAGCACCACGATCGGCACGCGCTGTGCGTCGCGGCGCAGCCGCCGGCAGACCTCCAGGCCGCCGAGGCGGGGCAGCATGAGGTCGAGGACGACGACGTCGGGGGCCTTCTCGGCCACGCAGCGCAGCGCCTGCTCGCCGTCGCCGGCGACCAGCACCCGGTAGCCCGCCCGGTCGAGGTAGCGGTGCACGACGTCGCGGACGGTCACGTCGTCGTCCACGACCAGCGCCAGCGGGCGGTCGGTCATCGGGCATCCACGCGGTGAGGCTAGTGCCGCCTGGAGGGTGCGGCGGCGCGGTGGCGCGCCTCGTCACCGTTCGGTAAGACCTGCGGCTCCGGCGCCCGTGCTCACGCAACGCAACCGTTCGTGGCACGAACAAAGACAGGGCCGCGCCGACGTCGGGGAGGGGTCCTTCGTCGGCGCGGCCACCTTGTCTCCCGGCAGAGGGGCACCACGGCCGGGACAACACCACGACACCAGACGATTACCCACCGCGTCAACCTCGGCGGGCATCAACAACACGAATACCCCCGGCGCCGCGCGTCGACACGCCGCAGGTCCGCCCGCCTCGGACGTCCGCGCCGACCACGGCATCCTATCCAACCCGTCCAGGTCAGCCCAGGACACGACGGTGTGTCGCGCGATCGTGTGACGCTCCGGGACCGGACACAGCACTACACGGCGCCCGGAGCCGTCCCGACCAAGATCATTGGCGTGAGTCCTCGCATAGACCGTTCAGACTCACCAACACAGGGCTGTAAGGCCCTACCCACGGCCGACCGGATCGGGGTGGCGGTCGGCAGTGTCGCATGGCAGGCGGGCGCGGCCCGCCTCTCACCCTCAGTGACGGTCGTACTCCGCGGGTCGACGTCCCGGGAGGCGCATCACCAGCAGCGCGCCGCCCTCCGGCGCCCGGTCGGCCCAGACGGCCCCGCCGTGGCGCACCGCCACCTGCCGCACGATGGCCAGCCCCAGCCCCGACCCCGGCATGGTGCGGGACGTGTCGGCCCGGTAGAAGCGGTCGAACACGTGCGGCATGTCGGCCTCCGCGATGCCCGGGCCGGAGTCGGCCACTTCCAGCACCATCGACCAGTCGTCGAGCTGGCGCATCCGCACCCGCACGCGACCCTGCGGGGGGCTCCACTTGGCCGCGTTGTCGAGCAGGTTGAGCACCGCCCGTTCCAGGGCGGTCGAGTCGCCCATCAGGGCCCACGGCACGAGCTCGGGGACGAACTCGACGTCCCCGGCCCGGCGCCGGGCCCGCTCCAGCGCCCGCATGACCACGTCGGTGAGCTCGACGGGTTCGTGCACCCGCTGCGGGGCGTCCTCGCGGGCCAGCTCGACCAGGTCGCCCACCAGCGTGGACAGCTCGGCCACCTGGGCCTGCACGTCGTCGAGGATCTCGGCGCGGTCGGAGTCGGGCAGCGCGGGCGCCCCCGGCCTGCTCGCCGAGGCCAGCAGCTCCAGGTTGGTGCGCATCGAGGTCAGCGGCGTGCGCAGCTCGTGGCCCGCGTCGGCGACGAGGCGGCGCTGCTGGTCCTGGGACGCGGCCAGCGCGCCGAGCATCTCGTTGAAGCTGCGGGTCAGCCGGGCCAGCTCGTCGGAGCCGTCCACCGGGATGGGGCGCAGGTCGCCGGTGACCGCGACCCGCTCGGCGGCCGCGGTCAACCGGTCGACCGGGCGCAGCCCGGCGCGGGCGACGGCCGTGCCGGCCAGTGCGGCCAGCACCACGCCGATCGCGCCCACCACCGGCAGCGCCACGCCGAGGGTGGTCAGCAGCTGCTGGGTCGGCCCCAGCTTCTGGGCGATCACCAGCGCCTGACCGCGCCCGGCGCCCACGGCGACCACCCGGTACTGCACCCCGTCGAGCTCGGCGGTGCGCACCGAGGACGGCTCCAGCCCGACCGCCACCGCCAGCTCCTGCTGGTCCATCGGGGGTGCGGAGACCTGCCGCTCGGCCGAGCTGGCCCGGCCGTCGGCCAGCAGCAGGGCGAGCCGGATGTCGCCCGCGCCCAGCACCTCGGTCGGGATCCTCGCCAGCAGGGCGGGGTCGGCCAGCTCGCTCTGCGCGGCCGCCTGGGCCCGCTGCAGCAGGTTGGCGTCCAGGCTCTGGAAGATGTTCAGCCGCACCGTGATGAAGGCCGCCACCGACACCAGGACGACGACCAGCGCGGCCACCAGCGCGGCCAGGATCGCGATCCGCGAGCGCAGCGAGAAGTGGTCGAGCACCTCGATCCGGGCGACCGAACCGTCCGCACGGCGACGGGGCAGGGCGACCGGCTCGGTCGGCCGGTCCGCCGCCGCGGGGCCGGGCCTCACGGCGGGGTGTCGCGCAGCACGTAGCCGACGCCGCGGACGGTGTGGATCAGCCGCGGCTCGCCGTCGGCCTCGGTCTTGCGACGCAGGTACCCGATGTAGACCTCGAGCGCGTTGCCGGTGGTCGGGAAGTCGTACCCCCACACCTGCTCGAGGATCTGGGCGCGGGAGAGCACCCGGCGCGGGTTGGTCAGCAGCAGCTCGAGCAGGGAGAACTCGGTGCGGGTGAGGCTGATCCAGCGCTCGCCCCTGCGCACCTCGCGGGTGTCGGGGTCGAGGCTGAGGTCGCCGAACTCCAGCGTGCGGGGCTGCCCGGCCGCGGCGGCGATGTCGTCGGGGGTGCGCCTGCGCAGCAGCGCCCGCAGCCGGGCCAGCAGCTCCTCCAGGGCGAACGGCTTGGGCAGGTAGTCGTCGGCCCCGGCGTCCAGGCCGGCGACCCGGTCGGACACCGCGTCGCGCGCGGTGAGCACCAGGATGGGCAGGTCGTCGCCGCCGCCGCGCAGGCGCCGGCACACCTCCAGGCCGTCGAGCCGGGGCATCATCACGTCGAGGACCATGGCGTCCGGGCGCTGGGTGCCGATCGCGTCGAGCGCGGCGAACCCGTCGTTGGCGAGCTCGACCTGGTAGCCGTTGAAGGCCAGGGAGCGGCGCAACGAGTCGCGGACGGCCCGGTCGTCGTCGACCACGAGTATGCGCATGTGGCCAGTGTGAACCCGACGTCTGAGACAGTCCTGAGAGGCTGCTGTGCGGGGTCCGTCGATCATCGGCTCGCGGCACCGGGCGGCCCGGGAACACCGTGCCAGCCGCCGTGTCGCCGATGATGGCGGGCGTGTCCTCCCCCACCGACGGCATCGCGCGGACCTACCGGCGGTTCGCGGCCGCGGAGGCCGCCGGGCGCTCCCCCGTCTACGCCGAGCTGGCCCGGCGGATCAGCGGCGACGAGCGCTGCCTCGCCTTCCTGGCCGCGCTCCCCGCGGAGAAGCGCCAGCCCAACCTGCTGTTCGGCGCCGTGCGGCTGGTCGGCGGTCCGATCACCGGGTGGCGGGACTTCGCCGCGACGCTCGTCGGGCGGGCCGCGGAGATCGCCCGGGTGATGCTGTCGCGGCGCACCCAGACGAACATCCCGGCGCGCTGCGCGCCGCTGCTGCCGGCGCTGGCCGCCCTGCCGCCCCCGCTCGCGCTGGTCGAGGTGGGCGCCTCGGCCGGCTTGTGCCTCTACCCGGACCGCTACGGCTACGACTACGACGGCCACGTCGTGCCGCCCGTCGACGGGACCGGGCCGGTGTTCCGGTGCGCGGCGGGCCCGGGCGTCCCGCTGCCCGACCGGCCTGTGGAGGTCGCCTGGCGGGCCGGGCTGGACCTCGCCCCGCTCGACGTGACCGACCCGGACGACGTCGCCTGGCTGGACGCGCTGGTCTGGCCCGGCGAGGAGCACCTCGGCGCGCAACTGCACGCCGCGATCGAGGTCCTGCGGGCCGACCCGCCGCGGCTGGTGGCCGGTGACCTGCGTACCGGCCTGCCCGCCCTGCTGGCCGGGGTGCCCGCCGGCGCCACGCCGGTCGTCTTCCACACCGCGGTGCTGGCCTACCTGCCCGACCCGGCCGACCGGCAGCGCTTCGCCGAGACCGTGCTGGGCTCCGGCGCGACGTGGCTGGCCGCCGAGGCCCCCGGGCTGGTCCCCGGCCCGGCCGCCGCGGCGGCGGCCGGACGGGTCCGGCCCGGGGAGTTCCTGCTGTGCCGCGACGGCGATCCGGTCGCCGCGACCGACCCGCACGGCGCGGCCGTGCGCCTGCTGTGACCGGTCAGCGGCGGGAGCGCCGGACGTAGGCGCCGGTGGCGAAGGCGTAGCCGACCACGAGCAGCCCACCGCACCAGGCCAGCGCGATCCACCCGGCGTCGCCGATGGGCGTGCCGGTGAGCAGCCCCCGCACCGTCTCGATCACCGGCGTGATCGGCTGGTTCTCCCCGATGGCCCGCAGCACCGCCGGCATGCTGTGCGTGGGGACGAACGCGCTGCTCAGGTAGGGCAGGAACAGCATGAAGAAGCCGAACAGGCTGGCCGACTCCACGCTGCGCGCGAGCACGCCGATCCCGGCCGCCAGCCACGACATCCCGAGGATGTAGAGCAGCAGCAGCCCGCCGGCCGGCAGCCACTCGCCGAGCGAGGCGTTCGGCCGGAAACCCACGGCCACCGCGACCAGGATCACGATGGCCGTGGTCACGGCGTTGCGCGCGACGCTGGCCACCACGTGCCCGGTCAGCACGGCCGAGCTGCGGATCGGCAGCGAGCGCAACCGGTCGATCATGCCGCTGGTCATGTCGCCGGTCACCGCCATCGCGGTGTTCGATGCGCCGTAGCCGGTGCACAGCAGCACGATGCCGGGCACCACGTAGTTGACGTAGTCGATGCCGGTCTCGATGGCGCCGCCGAACACGAAGACGAACAGCAGCATGATCATCACCGGCAGCACGATGGAGACCAGCAGGGTGTCCAGGTTCCGCCGGCTCAGCCGGATGCTGCGGTCGATCATCGTCAGGGCGTCGGACAGGCCGGCGGCGATCCCGCCGTGCGCGGTCGGGGCGGTCAGCGCGGACGCGGGCGCTGCGGTCGAGGTGGTCATCGGAGGACTCCTGGGTCAGGCCGGCACGCCGGCGCGGGCGGACGGCGAGGCGGCGGTGACGGCGCGGAAGACGTCGTCGAGGGTCGGGCGGTGGCCGTCGGCGCGGGCCACGTCGACGCCGGCGTCGGCGAGGTCGTCGAGCACCCGGCGCAGGTGGGCGGCGCTGCCGTCGGAGGCGACGCCGAGGACCAGCCGCTCGACGTCGACGACCCCGGGGAGCAGCGCCGCGGCCCGGTCGAGCTCGGAGCGCCGGTCGAAGTGCAGGTCGAGCCGCGACCCGCCGACCTGGGCCTTGAGCGAGTCGGCCGTGCCCGACGCGGCGACGCGGCCGCCGTCGAGGAGCACGATCCGGTCGGCCAACCGGTCGGCCTCCTCCAGGTACTGGGTGGTCAGCAGGATGGTGGTGCCCCCGCGGACCAGCTCGGAGACGGCGTCCCACATCGTCTCGCGGCTGGTCGGGTCCAGGCCGGTGGTCGGCTCGTCGAGGAAGATCACCCGTGGGGTGGCGACGAGGCTCATGCCCAGGTCGAGCCGGCGGCGCATGCCGCCCGAGTAGGTCCGCACGCGTCGGTCGGCGGCGTCGGTCAGGTCGAAGCGCTCCAGCAGCTCGCCCGCCCGGCGCCGGGCCGCGGCCCGGCCCAGGTGCATCAGCCGCCCGACCATCACCAGGTTCTCCCGGCCGGTCTGCTCCTCGTCGACCGCGGCGTACTGGCCGGTCAGGCTGATCACCCCGCGCACCGCGGCGGGCTCGCGTCGCACGTCGTGGCCGGCGACGCGGATCTCGCCCGCGTCGGCGCGGATCAGCGTGCTGAGGATCCGCACCATGGTGGTCTTGCCGGCGCCGTTCGGGCCGAGCAGCGCGCACACCGTGCCTTCGCGCACCGCCAGGTCGACCCCGTCCAGGACCGTGGTCGCGCCGTAGGCCTTCTCGACGCCCGTCGCTTCGATGATCACAGCTACCCCCTTCACTGCGTATGTCGTACGCTAGTCAGCGTATCAGCTACGCAGTTTCGTGCGGAAGGGGCTCCTAGACTGTGCCCATGCCCGACTCCGTCCCCCTGCCCGACGAGGTCGCCCTGCTTTGGGGCCGTCGGGAGGCGCCCCGGCGCGGGCCCAAGGCCACCCTGACGATCGACGAGATCGTGCGGGCCGCCGTGGGCGTCGCCGACGCCGACGGGCTGGCCGCGGTGTCGATGGCCAAGGTCGCCGCCGAGCTGGGCAGGTCGACGATGGCGCTCTACCGGCACGTCCGCAGCAAGGACGAGCTGCTGATGCTGATGGGCGACGCCGCCGTCGCGACCCCGCCCGACCTGTCCGGCGCCGACTGGCGCACCGGCCTCACCACGTGGGCGCTCTCGATCGTGGAGACGCTGCGGGAGCACAGCTGGTTCACCCAGCTGCCGCTGAGCGGGCCACCGGTCGGCCCGAACAACCTGGCCTGGTTCGAGAGCGCCCTGCGCGCGCTGACCGACACCCCGCTCGCCGAGCTGGAGAAGGTCGGCGTCGTGCAGAACCTGATCACCTTGGTGCACGGCGAGGTGCGGCTGGGCCGCGAGCTGCAGCGCAGCTTCGACGAGGACCCCGCCAAGTTCGGACGCTACGGCGAGGTGCTGGCCGAGCTGATCGACCCGGTCCGCTTCCCGGCGCTGAGCCGGGTGGTGTCCAGCGGCGCGTTCAGCGAGCCGGAGATGATCAACCAGGACCTGGCCGAGGACTTCCGGTTCGGGCTCTCGCTGTTCCTCGACGGCGTCGAGGCCTACATGCAGCGGCGCGCGGGTTAGCGGTCGCGGTCGGAGGTTCGTCTGGGGTATCGGGGGATCCAGCTTCTCGCTGGCCGTGCCGGCGGGCAGCCCTCATACCCGGCGTACTCGGGTTGTCCGCCGGTGCGTCCAGCGTGGAGCCGGGCCGCCGAGACCCCGGGCGAACCCCCGACCGGGCCACTAGCTCAGCGCCCAGCTCACCAGCACGTCCTGGGCGTCGCCGACGACGCGGGCGTGGAAGGCCGGGTCGAGCTCGCCGTCGGGGTGCAGGTCGATGTTGACGCAGAGCGCGCCGGCCTGGCGCGCCGCGGGGGCCAGCCAGGCCGCCGGGGCCACCCGTCCCGAGGTGCCGATGGCCAGGAACAGGTCGCAGCTCGCGGCCAGCGCGTGCGCGGCCGTCAGGTTGCCGGTGTCGAGGTTCTCCCCGAACAGCACGACCGCCGGGCGGGCCGGGCCGCCGCACGACGGGCAGGCGGGCGGGTCGAGCTCGCGGGCCTGCGCGGCCGGGCCGCGCCAGCCGCAGAACGGGTCGAGGCAGCTCGCCCGGCCCGCCGAGCCGTGCAGCTCGACGACGCCCGGCGAGCCGGCCGCCTGGTGCAGCCCGTCGATGTTCTGGGTGATCACCGCGGCGCCCGCCGCGGCCAGCGCGCGGTGCGCGGGCGTGGGACCGGACCGCTCGGCCGTGTCGCGCATGCCACCCCACACCGCCCACAGGGCGTCGACGTTGCCGGGCAGCAGCTCGGCGTGCATCGCCCGCTCCACGTCGGGCGCGATCGTCCACAGCCCGTCGGGACCCCGGAACGTGCCCAACCCCGCCGCCACGCTGATCCCGGCCCCGGTCAACGCGCACACGCGGAGGTATCGCCCGCGCGGCGCGACCTCCGCCAACTCCGCCACGTCACCCATCACCCCCCGCCCCCCCCGCCCCCCCGCCTCCACGTCGGTGGGGGTCGGGGTGAGCGCTCACAATCGACGACAACCTCGTTCTCGACGGGACAGGCGCGCGGCCGTGAGCCGCAGGCCACGCGCGTCGACGGGAGCCGGCAGCAGGGACAGGGCGGCCGCGACGATCGCGTCGACGGCCGCCGTGGGTTCTGGCAGCACCACTACCCCGACCCGGGCGCCACGGGTGTCGGCCAGCTCCAGGCGCCGGCAGGCCAGCCCCTCGGCGGTCAGCCGCTCGGCCACCGTGGCGGCCAACCGCCGCAGTTCCGCCGCGTGCCGCGCGGGAGGCACCGGCACGCGCTGGGCGCTGACGCTGCGCCGCGGTCCCGGCACCCGCACGGTGGCGTCGTCGGTGCCGGTGACGACGGCGTGCAAGCGCCGCCCCATCGCCGTGCCGACCATGGCGCAGAGCTCGTCGGGCGAGTAGCGGGCCAGGTCGGCGACGGTCGTGACGTCGTGGGGCCGCAGGCGGTCGAGGGTGCGCGCCCCGACCCCCCACAGCCGATCGACCCGCAGCGCCGGGCGCAGCCGCGCCTCGGTGGCCGGATCGACGACGCGCAGCCCGTCGGGCTTGGCCGCCCGGCTCGCCAGCTTTGCGATCAGCTTCGTCCGGCCCACGCCCACGCTGACCGGCAGGCCGAGCTCGTCGCGCACGCGCGCCCGCAGCGCCGTCCCGAGGTCGGCGGCGTCGGACCAGGCCAGGCCGGGGACGTCGAGGAACGCCTCCTCCATCGAGCCCGGCTCCACCGTGGCCGCGACCTCGCCGAGCAGCGCGAACAGCTCGCGGCTCACCCGCTCGTAGACCTGCGGGCGGGGCCGGACGGTGACCAGCTGCGGGCAGTCCAGCAGCGCCATGCGGGTGGGCACTCCGGCGCGCACGCCGAGCAGGCGGGCCGGGTAGCTCGCGCACATCACCACGACGTCGGCCACGGCCATCGGCAGCCCGCGCAGGGACGGGTCGTCGCGCAGCTCGACGGAGGCGAAGAAGGCGTCGGCGTCGACGTGCAGCAGGGGTGGTCCGCCCGGGACGGTCACGGCCCGAGCCGCACACCGGCCCGCGCCGCCCCGGCCAGCACGGTCGCGACCCCCTGGGCGATCTGCGTGACCAGCGCCTCCGTCGACCCGGCCAGTGGCGTCGCGCGCCCGTCGAGCGGGCCGTCGACCCACAGCGACGCCAGCCCGTGCGCGAGCGCCCAGAGCGCGGTGACCAGCGCGCCGGGGTCGCCTGCGGGCACGTCACCGGCGAGCTGGCAGTCGGCGACGACGTCGCAGAGGACCTGGAAGGAGCGTTCCGCGGCCTGCTTCGCGGCGGCGTCCTTGTCCGGGCGGGCCAGCTCCGGGCGGAACATGAGGTGGAAGTAGGCGGGCTGCTCGTGGGCGAACCGCACGTAGGCCTCGGTCATGGCGGTCAGGGCCGCGGCCGGCGACGCCGCTGCGGCGCGGGCCCCGACCAGCCGCTCCTCCAGCATCCCGAAACCCTCCCCCGCGATGGCCGTCAGCAGGGCGGCGCGGTCCGGGAAGTGGTGGTAGGGCGCGCCCGGGCTGACGCCGGCCTCGCGGGCGACCCGCCGCAGGCTGACCGCCCCGATCCCCTCGGCGCGGATCAGCTCCAGGCTGGCCCGCACCAGGGTCTCCCGCAGGGACCCGTGGTGGTAGCTGGCGCGCGTGCGACTGTCGGACACCCCGCGAGCGTAGGTTCCGCCGGCTTGACCGGTCATCCCCGAACGTCTATACAATGATTAGATTCTGAGCACTGATCAGATGCTGGAGGGCCCGCCATGACCGACTCCCGACCCGAGCTCGTCCTGGTCACCGGGGCGACCGGCTTCATCGCCGGGCACTGCATCGCCGAGCTGATCGCGCACGGGTACGCCGTGCGCGGCACCGTCCGCAGCCTCAGCTCCGCGAAGGCCGAGCACCTGCACCGCCTCGGCGGCTCGCTGGAACTGGTCGAGGCCCGCCTCGACGCCGACGACGGCTGGGCCGCGGCCGCGGCCGGCTGCACGGCCGTGCTGCACGTCGCCTCCCCCTTCCCACCCGAAGCGCCGAAGGACGAGGACGAGCTGATCCGCCCCGCCGTCGACGGCACCCTGCGCGTGCTGCGCGCGGCCGCCGCCGGCGGCACGGTGCGCCGGGTGGTGCTGACCTCCTCGGTCGCCGCCGTGACCGCGGGCAACACCAGCGACCCCGCCCACCCCCTCACCGAGGCCGACTGGTCCACGCCGGAGGAGGCCACCCCCTACGCCAAGAGCAAGACCCTCGCCGAACGCGCGGCGTGGCGGTTCGCGGCGGAGGACGGCGGCGTCGAACTCGTCTCGATCAACCCCGGCATGGTGCTCGGCCCCCTGCAGCACCCCGGGCTGAACACGTCGCTGGAGGCGATCCAGCGCCTGCTGTCCGGCGGCATGCCCGCCGTCCCGATGCTCGGGTTCGCCCCCGTCGACGTCCGCGACCTCGCGACCGCCCACCGGCTGGCGCTGGAGAGCCCCAAGGCCCCCGGCAACCGCTACATCTGCGCCGGCCCCCACACCTGGCTGCTCGACATGGCCCGCACCCTCGCCGCCGACCTCACCCCGCACGGCCACCGCGTCCCCACCCGACGCCTGCCGAACTGGGCGTTCCGGCTCGCTGCCCGCTTCGACCCCACCCTCCGCCTCGCCCTCGCGTTCGTCGGCCGGGAGGAGCACCTGTCGTCGGCGAAAGCGGCCGACGAACTGGGATGGACGATGCGCCCGACCGCGGAGACCGTGGTGGACACGGGACGGAGCCTCGTCGAGCACGGGCTGGCCCGGGGGCGCCGGTAGCGGCGGCTACGATGCTGACGCGCCCTCGTAGCTCAGGGGATAGAGCATCGGTTTCCTAAACCGTGCGTCGCAGGTTCGAATCCTGCCGGGGGCACCAAGGTCAGAGCCTTGATCGGCTCGGCCGCTTCTTCTTCGTGGAGCCATCCGTGGAGTGAAACCGCTGGTAGCCTGCCTGCATGCCGCCTTCGGGCTCCACGCGGCGCCAGCGCCAGCGCGGCGAGATCGAGACGCTCCCCAGCGGTTCGCTGCGGGTGCGCGTGTACGCCGGCGTCGATCCGATCTCCGGCAAGCGCCACCACCTGACCGAGGTCATCCCGGCCGGCAAGGACGCGGCCAAGCTCGCCGAGAAGGCCCGGACCCGCATGCAGGCCGAGGTCGACGAGCGGCGCAACCCGCGGACGAGGGCCACCGTCGCGCAGCTGATGGAGCGCTACCTCGACGTCCTGCAGATCGAGGACACCACCCGCGCCGGCTACGAGCGCCTCGTCCGCCTGCACATCGGCCCGCTGCTCGGGCGCCTGGCCGTCGGCCGGATCGACGGCGAGACACTGGACTCCTTCTACCGCGAGCTGCGCCGCTGCCGGACGCACTGCGGCGGCCGCCCAGTCGACGAGCACCACACCGACGGCGAGCACACCTGTGACAAGCGCTGCGGGCCGCACCGCTGCCGCCCGCTCAGCACCTCCTCGGTCCGGCAGACGCACAATCTCCTCAACGGCGCGTTCACGCGGGCCGTGCGGTGGCGGTGGGTGGGCAGCAACCCCGTCCGGCAGGCCGAACCGCCGGCGCTCCCGAAGGCTGACCCGCAGCCCCCGACGCCGGCACAGGCCGCGCGGATCGTCACGACCGCGCTCACCGACCCAGACTGGGGCATGCTCGTCTGGCTGGCCATGACGACCGGCGCTCGCCGCGGCGAGCTGTGCGCGCTGCGCTGGCGCGACGTCGACTTCGCCCAGTGCGTCGTCCGGATCGGGTCGAGCCTCGGCCAGCTCGGCTCGCGGGTGTGGGAGAAGGACACCAAGACCCACCAGCGCCGGCGGATCGTGCTGGACGCCCAGACCCTCGCGCTCCTACGGTCCTACCTCCACCGCCGAGCTGAGCTGGCGACCGCGCTCGGCACCGAGCTGGCGGCTGACGGCTTCGTGTTCTCCAGCTCGCTCGACGGCTCAACCCCGGTCCGGCCCGACACCGTGACTCAGCGGTACCGGCGGATGTGCGCGCGGCTCGGCTGGGACATGCACATTCACCAGCTGCGCCACTTCTCTGCGACCGAGCTGATCGCGGCCGGGGTGGACGTACGGACTGTCGCCGGCCGCCTGGGGCACAGCGGCGGTGGAACCACCACCCTCCGGGTGTACGCAGCATGGGTCGCGGAGGCGGACCAACGGGCCGCCGAGACGCTCGCCGCGCGGCTACCCGACATCCTCCAGACGACCGAGCCGGCTGCCGCTCTCCCGGCCGGCAGTGGGTCAAGTTCGCACGATCCTCCGCCCCATGAGCTGATCGCCACTGACCTGCGCGGAGCGATCCGGTGCGGAGCGCTCACCTCCGGTGACCAGCTGCCGACGTGCAAGGAACTCGGCACCCGGTACGGGGTTGCCATCAGCACAGCACAGCGTGCCGTCGCGACGCTGCGCGACGAGGGCCGCGTCCGGGTCGCGCGGGGACGGCGCGCCACAGTCGCTTAGCGGATCTTCTGCTGATGGCCGGTGAAGTCGACGTTGGTGGTGATCGGGCGGCGCCGTCTGGGCATTGCGGTCGGTGCGCTTGGCGGCCAGCCGCTCGCGCGGTTGCCTGCGCACCGGCGCTTGGTCCACATAGCGGCGCCGAGCTCGTCCTTGGCGCGTTCGCGGGACGACGCAGGCGTTGACGGGGTTGACCAGCCACAGTTCGCGGGGCGGCCGACCGCGCAGCGGTCGATCGGATGTCGATCCGGGCGTCTTCGACGGTCGATGATCGCCTTGCACTGGCCCGGGAGCGACCGAGGTTCCTCGCGAGTCTGGACAATATCTGGAACTCACCGGTACTGTCTGGGGTATGACGGAAGTGTCAGGGCTGCTTGAGCAGATCACGACGGCGCAGGCCGCGGCCCAGACGGCGTTGGAGAGCGGCGACGTCGACGCCTGGATGGAGGTGACGCGACGGCTGCGGCGCCTTGAGCGGGAACGGGACCGTGCGTGGGAACGCGCGGCGGCGAAGACCGGAGCCGTGGCGCCGCTGCCGCCTCGGAGCAGCCGCGACCAGGCACGAGCGGTGCTGACCGAGCTTGGAGTACCGGCCTCCTTGAACCAGATCGGCGCCTGGCACTACGCGCAGTACGGGGAGGAGGTGCCGTACAAGGCGCTGTCGTCTCTGCGCCACGACGAGCGCTCGTCGTACCGACGCACGCCCGGAGGCCGGCCGTGGTACGTCGTACCGGCGCTCGCGGCTGACACGCTCGCGCCCGTGCGCGGACTGCTCGCGCTAAGCGACTGGCCCCCGACTGACCGCGTCGTCGGGCCCTTGACGCACCGCACAGCGCACCTGCGGATCACAATCGTGGCCGCCGATGCAGTGCTCGCCCACGGCCAGGAGGTGCCGGTCGCGCTCGATCGCCTCCTGTGGAGATTCGCGGCCTCGCTGCCAGGGGCCCACCGAGATCATCTCGACCCGCAGACGGCTCGCGACTCGGCGCAGGCCGAGCTCGAACAGATCGAGCCCACCGACCGCAAGGAGCGGGAGCAGGCGGCTGGGCGGCTGGATCAGCTTGTTGGCGAGCAGGCGTTGTTCGGCGCGCAGCTGAAGGTTATCGATGGCGGGAAGTCGCGGGCCGGGAGGCGAGGCTGAGATGACAGCCGTCGACGGCATCGACGCGCGGCTGGCCGCGCTGCGCGGGTCGCTGAAGACCAAGCGGCCGAACGCACGCAGCGTCGCCGCGAGCCTGGATTCCCCCGGCTGCCGCCGACGCGCCGTGCTTGACGCGGCCCAGGTCGACAAGGGCCAGCTTGCCCGGCTGCTGGGACACCCGTTCCGGGATGAGCAGAGTCCATTCGCACTCCGCCGCGGGAACCTGTTCGAGGACATCGTGACCCGTGACGGGTGCGCGCACCTGCTGGCGCAGCTGCGGGAGCGGCTCGGCCTTGAGGTTCCGCACGCCCGGTTCAAGGACCTGTCGATCAGCACGGCTGCAACCTCGGGCGAGAAGGAGATGCGCCTGCGGGCAGCGGAGACGCGGGCGGCGCTCCGACGGCTCGCGGACGGCGACGACAGTGCCTACAACGTGCTCCGACACGCCGTCACGACGTTGCGGATCGGCGACAGCACCGTGTTCCTCGAGCAGGATGCCCTCGCGTTCCTCGTTGGCGGGAAGCTGCACGTCGTCGAGATCAAGGGCTTCCCCGTGATCGCCGGCGTCCCGGTCGACCAGGCGCACCTAGAGCAGGCTGCCCGGCAGACGGCGGTGTACGTACTGAGCCTGGTAGAAACCCTCACGGACATCGGGCTGCCGGCGGAACTGGTGAGCACCGATGTGCTGCTGGTCTGCGCGAAGAACTACGGGCTCACTCCAACCAGCGCCATCCTCGACGTCAGGCGGGAGATCCGGTCGCTGGCGCGCCAGCTCTCCCGGCGTACGCGTATCAAGGATCTTCTCGACGAGCTCGACCCGACGCTCACGTTCCCGGCTGGCATGACCGCGGAGGACGCGGAGGAGTCGCTCGAGGCGCTGCCGAACGAGTATCTGCCGTCGTGCCTTAGCGGATGCGAACTCGCGTACTACTGCCGGTTGCGCGCAGTCGCGGCTGGCGCTGCTGGCGCGCTGGGCATCGGCACCCGCAACGCGCTTGGCGGCCTCGACGACGTCCCGGCCGCTGCCGCCGCGGCGGCTACAGGCATCCCACCGCGCCCGGAGGACGTAGACGTCGTGGCGGCACTTGCCGCCGGGCGCCGTGCCTTCCTCGCCGCGGGGGGTGCAGCGTGAGCGGCAACCTCGACACCTATCTGCACGTGACGGCGGCCGCAACCGGCAACGCGATGCCACGCGCGGCCCGCTGCCACCTGCGCCTGTTACGCCAGCCAATGGCCGTCGCGATCTACAAGCTCGCTGGCGATGCCGCCAGCCCGCTCGCCGTGATGTACGGCAATGACCCGGCTGCGCCGAAGCTGCTCGTGGCGCCGGAGCCGCGCAGCCGCGAGATCCGGTTCAAGCTGCTCAACGAGTTCATGCTGGACATGCTTACGTGGGCGCGCTCGGCGCCGGAGGGGGAAGCGCCGCAGTTGCTCGTCGCCAACCCGGCGACGGCGAAGTTCCTCGGCGTGCTTGGGCGCAGCTTGCGCCACCCGCCGACGGGCAGCGCTGTCCCGCCCGCAACCGTGCTCGGCGCGCGGCACCTCGCGTGGCTCACGGAACGTGCCGAGCATCCCGGCAGCGCCGTAGTCGTTCCCCTCACCGGTGCTCTTGCACAGCACTGGCGGACCGGACAGAGCGATATCGAGGACACCCAACTGCCGGCGACGCTCGCCTGGATCGACCCGCCTGCAGCTTGGTCCGGCCGGGACGCCGCCGTGGCCGCCGAGGCCGAGCGCCGCAGCACACCCGCCGGTCCGACCAGCGACCCGGGCTGGGACGAGGAGCTGGCGCGGCTGGTAGGCGACTTCAACGACGCCCGAGGACGCAGCGTCGACCCAGACGTCGTCGCCTCGCTTGCCGGCCCCATCGTCGACCTCTGCCAGGAGGCACTTGCACTGACGTGGCAGGACCTGTGGCACGGCAGGGCGCTGCTGCTGCGGCTGCCCACCGCAACGGGAGCCGCCGCTCGGTTCGCAGAGGACGCGGCGAAGTGGTCTGACTGGCGGACCTACGGGGAAGCTCCGGACGCGCGCATCGCGAACGTCGACAGCGCGCGCAGGGCGACGTGGATGCTCGATGAGCGCGAGCGCGCGCAGAGCGCGTTGGAGGCGCAGCAGGTGCTGGACGATCCGCTGCGATTTGCCGCGCTTGAGGCGGACGGGAAGGCGTTGCGAGGAACTGTCCGAGCCGCCGATTACGCGCGCCGGCTGGTGCCCCCCGGCGGCCAAAGGAATGTGATACGGCCGCTACTGACGATCGACCTTCCGGCGACACCGCCGGTGCGACCCGGCAGCGACGTATGGAGCGTGGATGACCCCCGCGTCCGCGGGTGCGTCATCGCGAGGCGGGAGGACCCACCCCAGGTTGACGTTGAGCTACGCGGAGGGCTTCGGCCGCGCACCGGACCCCCGGCGTTGCTACCGGGGGTGGGTGAGACAGCGCGGCTGATGTGCCTGTCGCCCGAGCCGCAGCAGCCGACGCCGCTTCACGAACTCAGGGACGCGTGGACGCACCAGATCCCGCAGCCGCCCGCCGCGAACCCGGCGATCGACACCGACGCGCCCGCGTGACATCAACTCCTGATCGCTAAAGGACGCCTTCATGCCCGACCCGAACGCCGCCGCCGCCGCGCGCGCCGCAGCCGAGGCGGTGCTCGCCGCGCTCCGCTCCGCCGACTGGGGCCGCGCCCTCGTCGTCGACAGTCCGCCAGGCGCGGGCAAGAGCACCCTCGTCGTCAGCGCCTCTCGAGCGCTCGTCCGTGACCTCGGGGCAGGCACCGTCCCGGTCGTCGTCCAGACGAACAACCAGGCCGACGACCTCGTGCACCGCCTCGGTGCCGCCGGGCTGAGCGTCGGGCGGCTGGTGAGCAGCAGCCATGAGGTCCCACCCGCGGTACTGGCGTCCGGGCAGGTCGTGACCAGCGGCCGGTGGCGCGACCTGGCCCACTGCGAGGTCATCGTTAGCACCGCGAAGAAGTGGGCTTGGTGCAACGACCGGCGTGCCGCACCTGCACCACATTTCCCACTTGGGATCATCGACGAGGCGTACCAAATGCGCTCCGACGCCCTGTACGCGGTGGCGAACCTGTTCGACCGAGCGCTTGCGGTCGGCGACCCCGGCCAGCTCGACCCGTTCACCACCGTCGATGACAGCAGGTGGGCCGGACAGGCACTCGGGCCACTCGCGACCGCCGCCGGCGTGCTGCTACAGAGCCACCCGCACGAGCCGTTGCGCCTCCCCGTGAGCTGGCGGCTGCCCCACTCGGCCGCGCCGGTGGTATCCAACGCCTTCTACGACCGCCCGTTCAACGCTGGCACGCTGCCCAACGAGCGGACGCTGAACCTGGATCGGGTCGACGTGGGCAGACCCTCCGACCGCGTCCTTGACATGGCGGCGGCGTCCGGCTGGGGGTATTGGGAGCTGCCTTCGAGATACACCGGCCGTATCGACGCCGAGATCGTCGACGCGCTCGTCGATCTCGCAATCCGGCTCTTCCAGCGGAACCCGCAGACAGCCTGCGAAGAAGCCCCATCGGGGCGCCGCCTCACCGGCGATCGAGTCGCAGTCGCAACCGCACATCGAGACCAGGCCGAGGCCGTGCGCGTCGCGATGCGCGACGCTGCCACGCGGGACCAACCCGAGCTCGCCCAGGTCGTCGTCGACACTGCGAACCGCCTCCAGGGGCGGGAGTACGACGTCATGCTCGCTTGGCACCCCCTCGCCGGTCGTCGGGACGCGACCGAATTTCATCTTGAGAGCGGACGGCTCTGCGTGATGATCTCGCGGCATCGGCATGCATGCGTCGTGGTCGGTCGCGCCGGCACGGCCGAGCTGCTCGACGCCCACCCGCTCGCGGCGCCGGTATACCTCGATCTGCCGGCGAAGCTCCCTGACGGGTGGGAGGCGAACCAGACGGTGCTGGCCCACCTACTGCTCCACCGCCCTGCCTGAAGCGCCACACTAGTTCCCGAGCGAACGTAGAGCCGCATGCGACAACGGGCAGTTCTCTCACCCAATCCTTGAGGCTAAGCGAGGCCCGGGAAAGTCACGTCGTAGAGGTGGGCGGCACGTCGAATCATCGCCTCGTAGCTGAAGCTGCTGCCTGGGGGTGGCGCGGGGGGAGAGGTGACGAGCTTGACTTCTCTTCCGTCATTTGTCATATCGATCAGCATGATGCCGAGTGCATCGAAACCTTGCTGAGGACTACCCGGACCGGCTCGGCGCCGTACTTCCTTGAGCATCGCGACGGTTCGTTCGGTTGCGTGTGGCTGCACGTGGCGATTCACGACCGGCGGATTATCTACAGTGATGAGTTGTGCATTTCTACCTGGGCTCCAGAATTGATCTGCGGTATTGACCATCACGAAGCCGATAGAGAGCGCGTTTGGCGTGTCCCCATGGACGGTCCCGTGGCTCGATGTAAGCTCGTCGTGCAGTCGTGGAAGCGCTTTGATGTGCTCGGTCATGCACGCCTTCGCCTCCAGCGCGGCAAGGACAGTCGCTCCGGGGATGCCGACTGGCGCTGGCGGCAGATTGAGATCGGCAAGGACCTGACGATCCTGTATGGAAAGTTGAATGTCGTAGCGTTTGGCAAGATCGTTTAGATCGAAAGCGAGGGGCTTCGACTTGCCTATGGTCGGCGCTGCCCCGGCTGGGTCCTTGCCGGGTGCTCGGGCGATGACGAGATCGAGGTCCTTCTTCTTGCCGGTCTCGAAGTCGTTGAGCTGGCGATTGATGCCGAAGGTCACGACGCCTGCGGCGATGTGATCACGCAGGAGCTTGCTCTCGGCCAGGAGATCGAAGGCGATCGCCCAGCAGGCGACCTTGGAGTGGTGATCAGATCGTGACCGGTACTGCCAGCGGTTGCCTGCAGGGTCGGGCCTCGTCGTCAACGAGAGGGTTCGCGTGATGATCTCGGGCCCGCGCACCCCCTGAGGTTGCCAGCCCCTCCGCTGCAGGTCGTGGGCGGGTCACTGCTTACACGTCGCTGCGAAGCTCGCTGGCCATCTACCTCCTCGGACGTCTCTCTCGACGCTCCTAACTCCGGCAGCGAAGTCTCGCGCTGACCTCGCGACTGAGTCGCGGCGCCGTGTCTGCGGCTGATGCGTCGTACCTGCCCGCTACCGTGGGGATCGTGGACGCCACCTTCACAGTCGCTGGTCTGTTCGCGGGGATCGGCGGCCTGGAGCTCGGCCTCCAACGAGCCGGCGGACATACCGAGCTCCTCTGCGAGTGCTGGGCTCCGGCCCAGCTCGTACTTGCCGAGCAGTGGCCAGAGACCGAGCTCCACTCCGATGTGCGGACCCTCGCCGCTCTGCCCTCGGTGGACGTCGTCACCGCCGGTTTCCCATGCCAGGACCTGTCCCAGGCCGGCCGAACGGCCGGCATCACAGGAGCGAACTCCAGCCTGGTGAGCCACGTGTTCCGGCTTCTCAAGCAGGCTCAACCGCGCTGGCTCGTGCTCGAGAACGTGCGCAACATGCTGGTCCTCGACAAGGGCCGCGCCATGCGCTACCTGATCGATGAGCTGGAAGGCCTGGGGTATCGCTGGGCCTACCGGCTCGTCGACTCGCGCAGCAGCGGCGTCCCCCAGCGTCGACAGCGCGTGCTGCTGGTCGCATCCCGCACCGAAGACCCTCGCTCGGTCCTCATGGCCGACGAGGCCGGTGAGCTCAACCCTGCCACTTTCGCCGACACAGCCCATGGCTTCTACTGGACCGAAGGCCTAACCGGCGTTGGGTGGGCAAAAGACGCGCTGCCGACCCTGAAGGGTGGCAGCTCGGTCGGCATCCCCAGCCCTCCAGCGGCCTGGGTCCCCTCCCTCCCGGTGGGCCGCCAGATCATCACCCCCATCATCGAGGACGCCGAGGCGCTGCAGGGTTTCCCTCGTGGTTGGACAGCCCCCGCGCAGGTCGACGGCAAGCGGAACGGCCCGCGCTGGAAGCTGGTCGGTAACGCGGTGACGGTGGGCGTCTCAGCGTGGCTGGGTCGTCGACTCAGCGAGCCGGGTGAGCCGATCACCACAGGGACACCATTCGACAAGAGCCGTTGGCCCACCGCGGCGTGGGGAGGAGCCGGTAGAGCCTGGGCATCACCGTTGTCCATGTGGCCGGTCCAGGAGCCCTACTCGCATCTCGTCGACGTCCTCGATCTTGAGCAGGCAGTGCCGCTGAGTCACCGCGCCACAGCGGGGTTTGTGTCCCGGGCGGAGCGCAGCACGCTTCGCTTCGACGCAGACTTTCTGGTGGCGCTCAAGGACCACCTGCGGATTAAAGCGGCCGAGCTCGGTGCGGCCTGACCTCGCATGACCGGGGCGCGGGTACCACCGCGCGATCGGGCCACGTCACGGCGACTTGGACAGCAACGGCGCAGCGGAACACGGCCGGAACTCGAACTGAGACAAGCGCTGTGGAAGCTCGGCCTCCGCTATCGGGTCGACGCCCCGCTCGCCCTACCCAAGGTTCGCCGCCGCGCGGACGTGCTATTTCTCGGCGCCCGCATAGCGGTCTTCGTCGACGGATGCTTCTGGCACGCTTGCCCTCAACACGGAACGCGACCGAAGTCGAACGCAGAGTGGTGGACGGACAAGCTCGACCGCAACGTGCAGCGCGATCGAGATACTGATCGACTACTGCGAGAGGCAGGATGGGTGTCGGTTCGCGTCTGGGAGCACGAGGACATGGGCTGTGCCGCGACGGTAATCGCAGCCAAGGTACGGGAGCGCCGACCCTGATTCTCACGCCGGCTGCACCGCTGTAACCTCCACGATCGTGGACGCAGGCAGCGATACAGCACTTGCGAAGATCAACACAGCGCTCGCCAGTGTCGATCTTGCGGCGCCCAATCCAGCTCATCACCGCGAGTTCGAGCGTGTCATAGCCGAGCTCACCGGCTTCGACCCCCGCCAAATATACGCGTCCACTATCAGCAAGGCCGGAAACTTCACCGTTCGAGCGGTACAGTCGAAACGTGCCCAAGAGGCCGTCTTGTTCGTCGGCATTGTGCCCGAGCGCCGTCATCTGGGCGCAACTCAGCGCTCCGCGTTTGGATTCGTCAAGAACGGCCGCACCACTGCCGTTCTCCTCATCGTTCGCGACAAGGGCTACTGGCGACCGGAATGGGGAGCGGAAGGCAGCCCGTCTGCCTCGACACCCCTGCGAATCCTCTCGAAGCTCGTACCGATCAGTATCGACGAGGTAACGCCGGATACTCCTCACATCGTTGATCTCAGGCGAGCATACGAGTCGGACCCAGAACGCTTCCGCCAATTGATCGAAGGCGATCCAGCGGCCAACGACGTTGTCGCTATCGCTCATCGAAACAAGGTGGTCGAGCGGTTTCGCCTCCTCTTGGAGGACGACGCCGAATTCGAGGCGGCTGCGCATGCAGCGGGTGGCCCTGAGGCTGTTTGGCAGCAGTTCCTGGAGGCAAGTCCCTGGGTTTTGGGCGTTAGCCTCACTGGCCAACTCCTGACGTCATGGGACGCGACACGACTCGAACAGGTCGTGGCCGGCTTCTCGATCGCCGGCAGCGGAAAGCGTACGGACGCACTTCTGCGCACGAGCGGGAGCATACGCTCCTTGGTTTTCGCGGAGATCAAGCATCACAAGACCCCCTTGCTCAGTGGAACCCCCTACCGTCCTGGCTGCTGGGCACCCTCGTCGCATCTAGCGGGAGCAATCGCTCAGGTGCAGCAGACCGTTGCAGCTGCATCGCGCGATATGAAGGACGCACTTCCCGACATCGATACAGAAGGCGCGGACACCGGCGAGACCACCTTCCTCATACGGCCACGGTCGTTTCTGATTCTGGGACATCTCGATCAGTTACGTGGCGATCGTGGCGTTCATCGACCGCAGCTACGTTCGTTCGAGCTCTTCCGACGAAACCTTTACGAGCCCGAAATCATTACATTCGACGAACTGCTTGCTCGCGCTGAATGGCACGTCGCCCTTGCCGAAACCAGCTCAAGTCACTGAGCCACCAGCCATTTTCGCCCGTCCTGCTCACCTCTTTACTATCGCGCCCACAGGCAGCTAGTGGCTCGTCACGCAGGCTTGACGAGTAATCGGTCTAGGTCCGGTGTTGGCCTTCGGGCGCCTGTTTATGGAACTGCGTGATCACTTGCCGTGCTGAGGGCTAGCTCTCCAGCCGGGGCGCCTGTTCGCGGACGCAGTCAGCCAGCTCGGGGAGGTCCAGCGTCGTGGTCTGCGCGTTCGTCATCGCTATCACCTGCTTGATCGCGGGGACCACGAGAGGGTCTGTCGGCCCGTCCCTCGGGCGGCGGGTGCTTGTCCCGCCGCGCTTCTCAGCGCCCTCACGGCCTCGGAGGCTCGCGGTCAAGGGCAGCCCGAAGGGCTGTCGCGCAGCGACGCGCAGCGCAGCGGAGCGCCCTTTACCGGGAGGGAGGCCGTGGTAAGCCGAGGGCCGACAGGCCCCCGCCGCAGGCGGTCGATCAGGGCAGTTCGCTAGGCCGCGCGCGGCCTTGAGCGCGAACGTGACCACCACACTGGCCGGCGGCCCGGCCGGGGCACCCATGCGGCTTCCCGGCCGGCGGGCGAGGCTCGTGACAAACGGCAAGAACCTGGAGCGCTCTCGCCGCTGGATCAAGCGGCTTTGCCTGGATGGACGTCGTTTCCGTCGCCTGGTGCTGTCACCCTGGCCTGCGTGGAGGTGACCGACCGGCACGTCGCCCGCATCCCGCCGGGCAACCTGCGCGTGCCTCGCGCGGAGTTCGTCGCGGTGTGGCGAGCCGCCGAGCAGCTCAACCAGGAGAGCGGCGCGCGCGGCGAGCCGGACTGGTACGCCGGCGCCGTCGCGGTGACCTGCCGGTGGTTGGCCGCGACGACGGTACGCCGCTACAACGGGCGGATTCACATTGCCGCAGCGCCAGTGACGCGCCGCGAGGTGCGCGCCTACGAGGAGCTGATCGAGGCCGAGGCACTGGCGGCGGACAACCTCGCGTTGCGCACGCCGCGCCTGCTGACCTCTCGCCCGGGCTGGTGCGAAGGAATCCGCGCCACCCTGGCCTGGGCCTGGCGGCACGAGGGACCGCCTCCCCTGCCGGTGACGGTCACGTCGGCGCACTCCTCCCCGACCTGATTAGCCAGCATCGGCGCGATCCAGGACGGCCGCGTCGCCTGCGCCGTCGGCGGCGTCGCGCTCCTGGCCGTCCACGTCGTCGGCGGCATGCCAGCGCGCCAGCTGGGCGTTGCGCTCGGCCTCCTCCATGCGGGCGTCCTCGGCAGCGCGGGAGTTGACCTCGTCGAGCACGCGCTTGGCCCAGGCCACGTTCGCGTCGGTCTCGTCGGAGGAGGGCACCCGGACCGCGTCTTCGTTGACCGGGGCCGGCCTGCTGGCGGCGACGTCTCGGAGGTCCGGGCGGGCAGCGTCGACGTAGCCGACCGCGTCGGCGTCCATCTGCTCGATGGTCGTCGGCTCGGTTCGGGTGTGGGTGTCGTGGTCGGTGAACTCGACCTCGTCGACGATCGGCCGGTGCCGATCCTCGACGGTCTGGTCGGCGCGGTGAGCGTCGAGCCATTCCTGTGCGGTGACGGCCGGCTCGGGGTCCTCGTCGACGTGGCGGGCGGCAAGCTCTGCGGCGGCTCGCTCGCCGTTGACGCGCGTGGTGGCGGTGGTTGCGAGCCATTCGCCACGGGCGTCGTCGACCTGCTGCAGCTGCTCGGCCTGCGCGTCGAGCATCGCTGCCACAGCGACGGCGTCGGCGGCCTCCTGGTGCAGGCGGGTCTGCTCGGCGGCATCGGCCGTGGCGGCGGCCTCGGCGGTTCGGAGCGCGGCGCGCTGACGGTGGGTGTCGGCGGCCTGCCGGGTGCCGGCCAGCTCGTTGGCCACGTACCTCGGCGCGCACGCCGCCTCCCGCGCCGCGGCGCGCATCCGCACCCGCAGCTGGCCATCGGTCAGCTCCAACTCGTCGCGGTCGGCCTCCGGCCGGCCGACCGCGCGCCACGCAGCGCGGAACGCCGCGTATGCCTCGATCTGCCCGGCCGCCGGCGCCCGGCCGAGGGCCTCGGTCGGGTCCTCCACGCCGCGCAGCTCGCGGTAGGCCGCCACTCGCCCGGCGTCGGCCTCCCACTCCTCGCGGGCGTCGGCGTCTGTGGGCGGCGGACCGAACGCTTCGACCGCCCACTCCGGCGCTTCCGCGGCAATCTCCTCGCCGAGCTGGGCCGCGCGCTCGTCCGCGGCCCGCGCGAGGGCGTCGAGGTAGTTCTGCCACTCCGGGTCGTCGACGCGCGGGGTCCAGTCCGCCCAGGACTCGCCGACCGGGTCGAACCGGCCTTGGTCCTTGATCCGGGTGTAGAGCACGTTCGTCGGCGAGTGCGCGTCGTCCAGCGGACGCTGACCGACCGCCGACGCCAACACCGCGTAGGCGTCGCGGCCGGCCAGCTCGACACGACGCAGAACTCGAGTCAGGGTCGCGGCACCGTCCTCGGCGGCCAGCTTCGACCGCTCCCGCAGCGTCAGAGCGCCCTCGGCGGTCAGGCGGTCGAGCCAGCCGACGGTGCGGGCGGTGGCGGCGAGCTGGGAGGCGTCGGCGAGCAGCTCGGCAGCGGTGCGCACGGACCCGGCTTCAGTGGCCGACTCCGCGGCGGTCGCCAGCGCGGACCGGTTCTCAGCGAGGTCGGCGGTGTCAAGGACGGCCTCGCAGACCGCGCGTGGGTTGCGGTGCTGGCTGTGCTGATGCCCGCCTTGCGCGGCGTCGTCGACCTCGGCCGTGGTGGCGACGTGCGCGACGTTGGCCGCCCGCCCGCGGCTCATCCCGACGTACAACGCCGCGGGGCTCGTGCCCGCGGTGACCACGCTGTGGCTGGTGTCGACCGTCAGCCCCTGCGCGGCGTGCACCGTCGACGCGTAGCCCAGCGCCAGGTGCTCGACGACGTAGTGACCGGGCAACGCCATGAGCTCCTCGTCGGAGGCATCGGCCAGTCCTCGGACGGGCGCGACCTGGAGGCCGCCGTCGTCGCGGACGGCCACGACCCGGTAGGTCTCCCGGTTGACCGGGCCGCGGCGGTTGCCCTCGTAGCCGGCCAGGTCCCAGCCGTTGAGGCGAGCTTGGACCAGGTCGCCGACGCCGGCGTAGGTGCCCTGCAGCCCTAGCGGCACGCCGTGCTCTTCGACCCGGCCCAGCCGGACGAGTTCGGCGCGTAGCTGGGCGGACAGGTGTGCGGCCTGCTCGTTGGTGTCCACCAGCAGGATCGAGCGGCGGCCGGCGAGGGTGTCGCCGAGCCATGCTTGGGCGGCGGATTGCTCGGCCTGCTCCCGCGTGCTGGCATCGACGAGCCGGCCCTGCTGGTGGTAGACGCCGAGCACCGACGCGTCCCCGGAACGCAGGCGCAGGGAGGCGTCGCGCTCCCACGGCGCGGTGAACCGGCGGGCCTCGGCCAGCTCGTAGCGGGTGCCTTCGGCTGCCGCGAGGTCCATCGCGCCGCCGGCCCCGACGGCGGCGAGTTGGCGGTGGTCGCCGACCAGCAGCAACTTGGCGTCGGCGGCCTCGACGTGCCGGTGGATGGCGGCCAGGGCGGCGGTCTCGGTCATCGCCGACTCGTCGACCACCACGAGATCGCCGGCACGCAGCCGCCAGGCCGCGTCGGTGTCGACCGGCTGCGGTCCGCCAGAGCCAGCGCCGGCGCTGAGACGGTCCTGGGTGGCCAGCCAGCGGGCGACATTCCGGGCGGTCAGCCCTTCGCCGGTGAGCACGTCGGTGGCGATCTGGCTGGTGGCCAGCCCGAAGACCCGTCGCGGGGTGCCGCCGGTCAGCTCAGGGCTACTCCAGGCGCGGGCGAGCGCGCCGACCACGAACGACTTCCCGGTCCCGGCCGGACCGACCAGCGACTCGATCTGGGCACCGGAGGTGAGCACGCCGCGCACCGCGGCGGCCTGGTCCACGCCGAGTTCGATCCCGGACTCGGCCAGCTCCTCCACGAACCGGTCCGCGACATGGCGGGGCAGCGCCGCGGCGTCCCCGTGCGCGGTCGCCGCGACCAGGGCGCGTTCGGTGCGCAGCTGGTCCGGGGTGACGTAGAGCTGCGCCCCGGGGGCCCGGTACGCGGACTCGCCGTTTGCCAGACGCAGCTCGCCGGGCAGCTGGTCGTCGCCCGGTCGGGCCGCGTCGACCGGGACGGCCAGGCGCAGGGCCTCGTCGGTGAGCCGCTCCAGGAACTCGGCGACCTGCGCGCCGGCGGTGAGTCCGAGGTGGTCCGGCAAGGCGTCGTTGAGCGCGGCGGTCAGATCCGCGCGCGTCCAGGCCGATCGCTTCGCCTGCACGTCGGCGAGCGCGGTCTCGATAACCGCGGTCGGCTCCCACGCCTGTCCGGCGCGTGCGGCCGCGCCCCGTCCGGCGAGCACGGTGTGCGCGACCCCGGCGAGGCCGCCGTCGACCTCGCGTCGCACTGTGGCGTCGACGCGGTCGAGGACCTCGTCGCGGGACTTCCCGGTGGAGGACTTCCGGGCGCGGGTCAGCAAGGTCGCCTGCTGGGTGAGGCGCTCGCGCTCCAGGCTCGTCGGCGCGCGGCCGTAGCGGGTCTCGAACGCGGCGACCAACTCGGCGGCCTTCGCCGTGAGCGTGCGACGCCGATTGGAGATCAGCGCCATCGCCGCGGGGTCGATCCCGACCACCTCGCGGGCCTTACCGTCCGGCCGCATCGCCAGCTGCACGCCGAGGGCGTCGGTGAGCCGCTCCGCGGTCACCCGCTCCGCAACCGCCGCCGCGGCGGAACGCCACTTGTAGAGCGCACGCGAGTCGAGGGTGCGGAACTTCCCGTCCGCGCCCTCGACGCGGTTGAGGACGGCGTTGTGGATGTGCAGGTGCGGGTCGTGGTCGCGGGAGTCGTGCTGGAAGAAGCTCGCGACGGTCCAGTCGTGGGCGTCGATGAACCGCCCGGCGGCGCCGCCGTGATGTCCGATCCGCGAGTAGCCGGCCCGCTCGGCAAGGTAGGCCAGGGCGGCGTTGTTGCCGGCCCAGATCGAGTCCTCGACGGCCTGCCGGAACTCACCCCACGCGGCAGCGGTCTCGTGCTGGCCGTGGTGACGGGCGGCGACCTCCTGGGCTTCGAAGGCGGTGTGCAGGAGGGTCACCGACTTCTGCACGTTGAACGTCACGTCGAAGAACGCGACGTTGCGGCGGGCCTCCCGGCCAGCCTGCGTCCGAAGCTCTGTCCGACGTTCGGCAGGCGCGTCCGGTTCCTTGGACAGCAACTGGGCGTACACCTCGTCCTCGGACAGGTATTGCCGTCCGGTGTGTCCGAGGGTGGACACCTCGGCCCACTTGGACGGGGTGCGGAAGTTGGGGTCGCGAGGGTCGAGGAAGCGTTCGTAGACCGCGCGCATGTCCTGCGCGTCGACCAAACCCGTGAGGCCGAGGCTCTCGGCGCCGGCGCCCCACCACCGGCCCGGCGGCTCACCCTCGGCGACGGCCTTCGTGTAGTAGTTCTCGCGCCCGGTGGCGACCTCACGCAGGAGGTAGTCCGGGCTGTAGCCGCTGGAGATCCTCAGCACCATGCCGGCCACCTCCGCTCGGCAACTAGAACGATCTTGCAGAGATCAACTATGGGACCGCCGCGGCCGACGGCCGCAACCTGCCGGCCGGAGGCCGGCACCACCCCTCGGATCGTGATGCCATGGTGTGCGGCTTTGATCTTTCTGCTGTTGTCGTGGCGGTTGAAGTAGTGAGTGGGGCGAATGGAGTAGTGCTGTAGCTGGGTGCTGATTGCTGGATGGGGAGCTGCTGAAGGCATGGCGGTGGCGTTTTTCGTGGAGTTCGTGATCACGGCTGGGTGTGCCGGGTAGGGGTGGCGGCGTCCGCGTTGGTGATCAGGTGCAGGGGCCTGGTGGTCGCGCGCAGGGTCGTGAGAGCGTCCGCGGCCGTGCCGCGGGAGACCTCGGCCAACCGGGTCAGCTCCCGGACCGAGGGCAGCGCCCCGGTCTGCTGGTGGTGGGCCAGCGCCGCCGCGCGGGCGCGATCCCGCGCCGGAGAGGCGGAGACGGTCGCCGGACGCTCGGACACCGGGGCGCGGCCCACCGCACCAGACACCTCGGAGCTGGACGACGGAGGGGACACCACCTCGCTCACCCCGCCGGACACCGAGCCGGCCTGCTCGCCGGACGAGACAGGCACCGACACGGCCGGCCGCGGCGACGGACGGTGCGTCCGGTCGGCCGTCGACGTGTCCTGCTCACGAGTCGTGTCTGCCGGGTTGGCCGACTGCGGCACCGGGTCCGAGTGCCGGACACCGTTCGCAGCCGCCGGCGCGGCCGGGTGGTCGACGGCCAGGAGGAACAGCAGGTGGGCCACGATCGCCGCGGCGACGGCCGGCCAGGCCCCGACTCCGAAGCGCAGCGCCGGCGCCGCCTCGAACCCCGCTGAGCCGCTCGTACCGGTCTGTTCCCCCACCGGCGGCATGTCGACCGCGGTGGGCTCAGCGGCACCGGCGAGGTAGGCCGCCTGGGCGAGCCCGGACAGCCCGGCGGCGAGGGCGACGACGAGCCAGGCGTAGCGGCGGGCCGATCCGGTGAGCCGTGCCGTGGCGGTGTAGGCGACCAGGGCGAGGCCGTCGGTGATCAGCGGGTAGAGCCAGGCGATCGGACCGGGCACACCCGCAGCGACGGCGACCTCGTAGAGGCCGTGCACGGTGGCGACCGCCGCACCGACCGCGACGGCCAAGCCCGGAAGCCAGACCGTGAGCCGTCCTGCCAGGCTCGACCCGGCACTCATGGCTGCACCGCCCGGTTACCGCTTCGAGGCATCACGTGGCCGGCCGCCGGGCTGGTGGTGTTGGCGAGTTCGAGCAACACGTCGGCGTGGCACGAGGCGTCGAGCCGGCACCAGCACGCCAGGTCACGTCCGGCCAGCTCGGCGCGGACCACGGCCAGCCGGGCAGAGTCGGCGAGTAACCAAGCCCGGTAGCGGGCCACTGCCTCAGCGGCACCGTGCTCAGCGACAGACCACGGGTTGCCCCGCCGCGACGGCCGCCCGACGTAGACGGCGCCGGGGGGCATTCGCCACCCGCTAGTTCGACACCGCTGCACCCGTACCGGAGGGCGCGGTGTGTGGGGCTTGCGGGTAATCATCGCGAGCCTCCGTCCGTGTCGTCGTCCGTGGTGCCCGCGCCCTCGTCGACTGCCAGGCGAAGGAGCTGGTCGAGCTGGGCGGTGGCCTGCTCGGCGGCGACCACCGACGTCCGCGCGACGTCGATCGGGTCCGTCGCCCCCAGCACGTCGTCGAGCCGCGCGCCGCAGGAGTGCTGGGCTGCGCCGGCGTTGGGGTCGGCGCCGTCGAGCTGGCGGTGCACCGCCGCGGCGCGGGCCTGGTCGCGGGCCGCCGCCGGCCCACCGGTCAGTGCGTCGTCGTGGGGGTGGTAGCCGTCGGCCGAGGCCAAATGCTCGACCGCGCCGAGGTACTGGTTCAGAAGCCGTGTCTGATCCGCCGCCGGCGCATCCGGGGCAGCTTCGGCGATGAACCAGTGCTGGCTCATCGGCTCGGTGTCGCCAGCCCGCGCGCGGCCGAGGGCATCGCGGGTCGCGGTGATGTCTGTGGCGTAAGCGCAGGCCAGTCGGGCGCCGAGGCGGTCGAGGTAGGCCGCCGACACCGGCCCGCGCGGTGAGCTCACCACGTTCCCACCCCCGTGGCCGTCTGGGCGGGCTCTGGTGCGGGCTGGTCGCGGTCCAGGCCCCACCATCCGGCGATGGCGTCGAGCGCGTCGAGGGCCGGCACGGTCGGTGCGGCGGTGGATGTGGTGGTCCAGCCGTGGCGGGTCTGGTGGTTCTCCAGCGAGCAGCTGCCGGCGCCCTGTCGGATGCGCCGGACGACGCCGGGGCGCTGGCGGTCGTGCCAGTCGCCGACCAGCTGCACCGAGGCGTGCTTGCCCTGGTAGGCGGCCAGCCAGGCGTGCATGAGCCAGACCAGTTCCTCGACGACGTCGGGGTGCCAGCACCAGCACTCGGGCAGGGCCTCGGCGGCGTCCGGGTAGCGGAGGAACACCCGCGCCATCCACTCCGTCAGGGCGTCGAGCAGCTCCCGTGCGGCGCCCGGGTCGTCCGGCAGCATCAGCCACGACGGCGGCGGGGCGACGTCGGCCCGCGCAGCCAGGTTGGTGACGGTGTCGGCGAGCTGGGCGATCAGCCGGGCGATTGCGTCGACCCGGGCCGGGAGCTCGGTGAGCGGGTCGACACGCTTCCGGAGTTCCTCGACCTCCCGGGCGAGACCGGCGACTGCGTCCGGCGCTGGCTCGGTAGGCGGACGCCTCCTGCTCGGGTCGTCCGGGATCGGCGGCATTCCGGCAGTAGTCATCGCTGCCACCCCTCCTCGTCTGCATCGCTGTCCACGTTTTCGTCGGCAGGCTCGTGAGCGGCGGTGGAAGCGCCGGCGTGGTGTGCGTGGTCTGCCTCGGCGACCGCGGCGCGCGCCTGGTCGAGGGCGTCCGGGCGGTCGCCGGCGCCGGCTACCTCGTGGCCGTTATCGGTGAGGATCGCGGCGAGGTCGTGGGCGTCCAGGCCCCACTGGTGCACCGAGACGCCGACCTGGTCAGAGACCTCGTCGAGGTAGCGGCCCACCATCGCCTCGGCCTGCTGCCGGCTGCATCCCACGTGCTCGGCGATCTGGCGGGCCGCCGACACCGCCGTGCACGGCTCCAGCGCGTGGATGTCGACCACGTGCAGATCCGGGCGGCCGGCCGCGAACTCGGGGACGCTCATCCCTCACACCCCGCAGCCGCCTCGTCGGCCTGGTCGTCGACGCCGGCCTGGTCCTGCTCGGCCGTCTCGCCGACCGCGGCCTGCGCGACGGCGACGCGGTCGCGGGCGTCGTCGAGTGGGTCCAGTGCCGTCCCGCCGTCGGCGCTCGCGTCGGCGCGGTGGTCCGGGTTCCACCAGGTGGCGCGCAGCGCATCGAGCCGGTCGTGGTCGCCAGCGGCGGTGGCCTGCTCGATCTCGGCCCGCGCCTGCGGCGGGGTGTCGGCGTGCAGCTCGTCGGTCCACTGCCCAGCCGCCGCCCGGCGGGCGTCGGTGTCCCTGTCGGAGAGGTAGCCGTAGCGGTGCTGGCTCTCGACGGTGTCGAGGAACTCCCGCCGCGCCCGGTCGGGGCCGGCGTGGGTCGCCTTCCCGATCTGGCCCCACGTGGCCCCGTCCTCCCGGGCCGCGCGGACGGTCTGCCACTCCCACAGGTTCAACAGCGAGGACAGCTCGTGCTGCGCGGTCAACGCCTCCAACGGCCCGACCTCGGGCTCGCCATCGACGACGCCGCGCAGGATGGCGGCTTGCTCATCGTTGCCCTCCCGCTCGGCCTTCTCCGCCAGCCGGGTGAACATGCTGCGCGTCGACCATGCCTGCCACGTCGCCAACAGCCCGTCCAACGACCGGTCTCGGCTGGCCATCAGGCACCTCCGACCGACGTGCGAGCGGCGGGCACCTTGGGCGCGTCGAGCCCGGCCGGGTCGTCGCCGGACTCGCAGGCCCGGCAGATGACCGTGCCCGTCGCCCGCCCCGCGACCTCGTCTGCCTCGACCAGCTGACCGCAGAACGAGCACCGCTCCCGCGTCCCCCGCCCGCTGTCGAGGGCGAGCGGCGTCTCCCACGCGGTGAGGTCCTGGCGCTCCCAGTGGTGCCGGTCCAGCCAACCGCGGACCGCGGCGACAACCCGGGCGACAAC
The DNA here is from genome assembly GCF_023898865.1 of Pseudonocardia humida. Taxonomy (GTDB): domain Bacteria; phylum Actinomycetota; class Actinomycetes; order Mycobacteriales; family Pseudonocardiaceae; genus Pseudonocardia; species Pseudonocardia humida. The sequence continues at coordinate 40,484 of NZ_JAGSOV010000060.1, read as the reverse complement.
GGCGTGCAGCCAAGCGAGCCACCGGCGCCGGGCGACCTGCCGCTCGGACCACGACAGCCGCCCAGCGGCAAGGCGTCGGCGACGGTCGAGGTCGCGGACGTCGCGGCGGCGCCACGCCATCTCCGCCCGACCCACAATCGGCGCAAGCCCACGGCGGATCACCACGACCTGCCCCGTCGGCAGGTTCGCAATCTGCGCCGGCGCCAGCACCGGCACCTTGCGCACCGACCGCGACGCCACCCGGCCGTGCAGATCGGTGGTCAGGACCGGCTCGTCGCGCTCGCCGGCCAGGGTGGACCAGAACTCCAGGTCGCCGCGGTCGCGGGTGCCACCGAAGACCATGACGGCACCGGTGTTGTTCAGGACCGTGGCGGCGTCGTGCTCGCCGTAGCGGGCCAGCAACTGCGCGCGGGACTGGAAATTCGCCACGATCGTCACCCCGCGCCCACCCATGTCTGCCGTCCAGCTTTCGAGCGGAACGGGGCAGATCAGCGCGGCCTCGTCGAGGTAGAGCCCCAACGGCGGATCGAGCCGACCGCCCGGCTGGAACGCGGCCAAGCGGCGGGCCTCCCGGGCGATGTGCCCGGTCAACGCGGTCACCAGCGGCGCGGCCTGGGTCTCCTCCGCACCGAGCAGGTAGATCGTCGCCCGGGTGCGCAGCAGCTCGCGGATGTCGAGCGAGCGCCCGGGCGAGGCCGCGGCGGAGGCGGCGGGACTGGTCAGCCAGCCGAGCGCAGGCATGATCGTCGAGGTGATGGAGGTGCGGGTGCGGTCGTTCGTGGTGACGAACTGCGTCACGTCCTGCTCGAACGCCGGCTCCGACGACTTCCGCAGCAGCGCCGCGACCTCGCGCTGCGCCCGCGTCGGGTCCGCGACCCAGCCGAGGACGTCGCGCATGTGCTTGTCGCCGAGCGCGGCGGCGTGCAGCAGGGCGGCCAGCACCCGGCGGGCCTGGGCCTCCCAGTACTCGCGGTCCCCGCTGGCGCCGGCGTGGCTGCCGGCGGCGAGCAGATCGGTGGCGCGCTCGGCGGCGGTCACCGGGTCGACGCACCCGGTCAGCGGGTCGAACGTCACCGTCGAGGGCAGCCCGGCCAGGCCGACGGCGTTGAACACGAACACCGGCCCCCGCTGCGCGCACAGCTCGGCGGTGCGCTCGTAGAGGTCGGTGCGGGTCGAGGTCACCAACACGGCGCCGGGGGCGTCGATGACCCGCCCGGCCAGCCAGCCGGTCTTCCCGGTCCGAGGACCGCCGAACGCTAGGGTCACGTCCTCGACCGACGACCACACCCGCAGCCATCCCGTGCGGCACAGCTCGATCCCGACCTGCGCGGCCGGCAGCCGCCACCGCTCCCACCGCGACAGCCCCGACAGCGACGGGCGCACCGTCCCGGCCCGCGACCGCATCGCCGCCGAACTCGCCCCGCGCAGCACGTCGGCCGGGGACGCAACGCCGGCCTTGCGGCGGGAACGGGCGCCCCAACGGGTGACCGTGGCAGCGGTACGACCGGACCGCAGCCACACGGCCAAGGCGACGACCACGAGCGCAAGCACGATGCCCGGCCAGGGCAGCCGCTGCACCAGCACGTACCCGGGCAGCAGCGCCAGCCCGGCGAACAGCACCGCGAGCCCGCGCCCACCGCGGCGCCACAGCACGACCGCCGCCACGAGCAGGGCAGCCAGAACCACCAGCGTTGACATCATGATCCGTCCCCCTCCTTGTCGGCCGCCCCGCTCTCGACGGCGTCCTGGTCGCCGGTGTCGGTGAGGCGGTACTCGATGCCGATGTGGCCGATCTGCGACCAGAACCTGTTCACCGCCCGCTCGGCGCAGTCGACGGCCTGCCGGGCCATCTCCAACTCGGCTCCGGCGTCGGCCAGCCGCTCGGCCGGATCGGCGCCGGCGTCGTCGCGCAAAGTCCGGCCCTGGCCGTAGCCGGCGATCTGCCGGCCGAGCACGTCGGCCATGCCCGAGAGCGAGCGCAGCGTGTCGACCACCTCGGCGGTCACGGCGTAGAACTCGGAGTGGTCCGGCTCCGCGGCCAGCTGGGCGTGCACGGCCTCGCGCCATGCCGCCGAACCGGTCTCCGACGCTGCGACAGCCGCGGAAGGCGACAGGTCGTCGTCGGTCACGACCGCCACCCACCCGAGCCGAGGCGGTAGCTACCGGTGCGGCATGCGCCGCAGTGCTGGCCCAGCGCGCAGGTCATGCACTCGCACGAGCACACGAACGCCCCACCCAGCAGCAGTCCGAACACCACCAGAGCCATTCCCCCGGCTCGCACCGACCGGCAGGCGGCGGCCCAGCGCTGCGCGGTGCGCATACTCACCTCGCACCGGCGCGCCACCTCCCTCAGCGGACGCCCCGCCGCGACCAGCGCCCGACCTGCCGAGGTCACCTCCGCCGGCCGCCCGACCCGCACGACCTCCTCGACGTCCACCTCGACCACTACCGGGACTACCGCCGCGCCGCGGCGAGACCGGCCCCGCTGCCCGGCCAGGCGCCGGCGCTCGTGCTCGGTCAGCCCGCCTGCAATCCCGTAGGGAATCCGGGCCAGGGCCTCGGCCAGGCACTCGTCGACCACCTGGCACCGCGCGCACACCGCCTTCGCCGCCGCGACCTGCTCGCGGTAGGCCGTCCCGGACTCGGCGCTCGGGAAGAACAGCTCCGGGTCCTCACCCCGGCATGCCGCACGCTCCCGCCAGGACCGCGTCGGCATGTCCGTGTTCATCCCGGCGCTCATCCGACGGCCCTCGAACCCTCGGCCGGCTGGTCGGTCAGCGCCGGGCTCGTCGCGTCGTTCACGGCGGTCAGGAACTCCGAGACTGCCTGCGGCAGGCCCGCACCCGCCGGCGTGGCGATGAACAGCACGATCGCCACCAGCGAGAACACCACCGCACCCGCCGGCACCCGCGCCTTCGCGCAGATGACCGCGCCCACCACCGCGAAGAAGATCAGCACCCCGACGCTGCCGCTCATGCGACACCGCCGGGCAGCTCGACGTCCCGCGCGGTGATCTGGGCGAGGGCGGCCACCTGCTCGTGCCGCCACTGCCGCGTCCAGTCACCTAGGTTGACGCAGCGGCCGGTCGCGAGGACGTCGGCGACGATCCGCTCGATCACCGCACCGGGCACCACGTACCGCCCACCGATCTTGACGCCCGGGAACGAGCCGCTGCGCAGGTGCCGGTAGAGCGTCGACTCGTCGAGTCGGAGGATCTCGGCCGTCTCCGCGGCCGTGTAGAACGACGGCCGGTCGACCGCCGGCCTCTGCCTGTCGTGGTCTGTCTGCACTTCTGCCTCCCCTGGTCGTGCCTGTGGCGAGTTCTGTCGCCTCTCCATCCGTCCACCCCTCTGATGCAACTTCACGCTCAGATTGAGCGTAGATTGATAGTTTGTCAACAGCGATCCGCGCTCGAAGCGCACGCGGGATCGCGCTCTAGCTACGCTCGGCGCACCACGGGACCCCGGGAGTGCGTGTGAACCAGGACTGGACGGCCGTCGGCTCTGCACTGCGCGATCGCCTCGACGAGCGCGGCATGACGATGACCGAGCTGGCCGCCCGCTCCGGCGTCTCGCTGACGACGGTGCGCGAGCTGGTGCACGTGCTGAACACCCGCCGCCGCCAGCCTCGGACGCTGGCCTCGCTGTCCACCGCGCTCGGCTGGCCGGCCGAGCACCTCGGGACCGTGCTGCGCGGCCAGGCCGCGTCCGAGCCCGAGCCCGGCGGGCTGGCGACGGTTCAGCGCGAACTTCGCGATCTCCGTCGCCGCGTGGAGGCGCTCGAACGCGGTTCCGGCAATAGCAGCTGACCTCGGCATTCGGCACCTCCTCCCTGCTTCCGTCGCCCTGTCGGGCCGTACAGGAACCAGAGTGGATTTCCGGAACCGCCCACGACAGGGCGCACTCGGGGGCACACTTGGACACTCCGGCGCGCGCATCGGGGGTGGTCAGGGTCGTGCTGACGAACGAGCGCCTCGCGGCGCTGATGACCGAGGCCGGATTTCTTGATCGTGCGGGAACAGTCGGCCGCAAGAGCTTCGCCCGTGCGGTGACGAACTCAGCGACGGCCCGCGCAGCCGGCCGGAGCTATTCGCACACCTACGTCAGCCGGTGGATCGATGGCACGGTTCCGCGCGATCAAGACACCCGCAACGCCATCCGGGAGGCCCTCGGCGACCGGCTCGGCCGCGTGGTCGCGCTCGACGAACTCGGCTTCCCGACCGCGGGCGCGATCTCACCGGATGCCGGGCTGGCATACCCCGACGAACCGTCCGAGAGCGCCGGCACGGTCGCCCAGCTGTTCGACGCGGACCTGACCGGTGTGGCGCAGCTGGTGCAAGCGCCTCCGAACCTGGCGGCTGGCACCGACGCCGCGATGGCGTGGCTGGTCGGGGCACAGCGTCCGCTCGCCGAGCCAGCGTCACGGACCCGCATCGGCGTCGCGGACGTCGAGCGGTTGCGCACGATGCGCGAGTCCTTCGACCGGCTCGACAGCACCTTCGGCGGCGGCCACGCCCGCACCGCTCTCGTGCAGTACCTGCGCACCGAGCTGCCGGGTCTGCTCCGCGCGGGCGGGTCCGCCGACGTCCGTCGAGCGCTGTACGCGGGAGCCAGCGAATCGACGCAGCTCGCCGCATGGATGGCCTACGACGCCGGACTGCACGGCCTGGCTCAGCGCTACTTCATCCAGGCCCTCGGCCTAGCCGACGCCGCCGAGGACCGGCTGTTGGCCGCGAGCATCCTCGACGCGATGAGCCATCAAGCCGCGTTCCTCGGCCGCTACCGGGATGCCGCGAATCTGGCTCGCGCGGCGCAGCTTGGCACCAAAGCTGCCGGGGTCTCAATCCTCACCGCGCACTTCCACGTCATGGAGGCCCGCGCCCTGGCGCGTACCGGCGACAGCGCGGAGTGCGACCGGGCGATGGCAGCGGCCGTCGAGCACTTCGAGCGCCACACGCCTGGCGACGGCCCCGGCTGGATCAGCTACTTCGACGCTGCCGAACTCGCCGCCGAGCTGGGGCACTGCCACCGTGACCTCGGCCGGTCGGACCGGGCGATCGCCTACGCGACCAAGGCGCTCGCCTCGGCCTCCGGCGACTACGCGCGCAGCGACTTCTTCGTGGCGATGGTGCTCGCCGACGCTCACCTCGACGAGGGCGACGTCGAGGAAGGCTGTCGCGTGGCCGGCAAGGCCATCGAGGTCGGCGAGAGCCTGTCCTCGGCGCGCTGCCGCAGCTACGTCGACGAGTTCAAGCAGCGGCTGCGCAAGCACAAGGCGAGCTCGTCCGTGCGCGAGTTTGTCGGCGGCGTCCGGGAGTCCCGTCTCTGGGCTCCGGTCGGTCAGTAGGCGCCCCAGTCGCGCCGGCTCCCACCCGACCGCATGGCCGCGATCCGCTTGTGCGCCTCCCCCGCCGCGGCCTCGTCGGTGGCGGCCTTCTTGCTGATCCACGCGGTCATCGCGACCTCACGCATGTCGGCCAGCGCCTCGTAGCCTTCCCACTCGGTGATGTCGTAGCCGTAGACCTCGACGAAGGTCTGGTACTCCTCCGCGGTGTGCCAGCCGAAGCGGTCCGCGAACAACGCGGTCTGGATCAGGTCCCACTCGCGCGGACCGATGGAGAAGCTATCGAGGTCGATCAGGACGGGGTTGCCGTCGCCGTCGACCAGGACGTTGCCGACGTTAGCGTCTCCGTGGATCACGCCAGCGCCGAGCGGGAAGGTCGCCGCGGCGAACTGCTCCCGTGCGCCGGCGTACCGGTCACGGAGGTAGCCAGCGTCAGCCGGATCTAAGCCCTCGAACGTCGGCAGAGGGACGTCAAACTGCCCGAACGGGTGCAGCGTGGGCAGCTGCACAGATGGCGGGGGCGGGGGCAGCTCGTGCAGCCTTCGAATCAGCACAGCGACTTGACGGATCGGTGCGTAGGTGGTCTCGGGCGCGATCGACTCCCAAAAGGTAACCACGCGACCGTCGGCCTCAATCGGCTGCGCGATGCGGCTCGCTCGCGTTACCGGATAGCCCACTGCATCTAACCACCGCGAAACCGCGATCTGCTTGACAGCGTTAGGGAGTGCGGTGACGTCAGGAGCTACCCGTGCGATGATTGTCGGATCGAGCCGGAACACAGCGTTCGATCCCAACCGGATGAGCTTGGCGTTGTCAGCGGGTAAGCCGGCAATCAATGCGGCTCGCTCCAAGGAGCGCCGCGCAGAGTGCTCACTGAGAGAGTCGGTCGCCAGTTCCGTCATAGTGGCTATGCGCCTGCCTTGGGGTCGTCATCACACACTGCCGATGCTGATTTACGCATCGCCCGACATCGATTTCATCGGCTCCGCCTGGCGACTCAACGGCTAGAATACACCCCCGCACGGAGACCAGGCGGTCAGCCACGGGTAGGCGACGACCCAAGTTCCTAGTCGCGCAACTAGCATTCGCTATCAACCTGGTCTCGAACGGTCACCATAGCAAGTTGCCGAACAATAGCCCATACCGGACCCCTTTTGCCGCTGCACGAACCCGGCCTATGAGGAGGGCGGCGGGAGCACTTCGTACCGGGTCGTATAAGTTCGAAGATTATCAAAGCGCCGGCGATAGGTTGCAATCTCGCCTCTATTCATGGTGACGTAGCCCCTCGCAGTGCCATCCTGAGAGTGCTCGTCAACTAGAACAACTCGGCGGTCAAAAGCAATGAGGCCATCCCCCAGGTCAGATAAAAGTTGAGGATCGACTGCCCGAAGGCGCTCGCGCGTTACGTATCGAATATCTGCGCGCGGACCGGCGGCGATCTGCTGAGCAACTGGATGTAACGCGCGAACCGTTTCTATCTCGGCTTGAGGCACCACAAATGTGCGAGCAAGGGTTACGCCTCGCTGAACCGCGGCGACGTTGAGGTCCAGAAATTCGCGCTCTTCCGGGGTGTCATCCCACTCGCACTCGAGCATCATCGAAACTGCCCAAATTTCTCCCCCTGATGGCTGGTCGCGAAGCATCGGAAGAAGCCAACGATAGTACTCGCCCGTTACCAGGGTGTTCGATCGCTTAAGACGCGCGAGGCGCTCGAGGTCGTTCTGGGCATCAGTGAGTATCTGCTCCTTCACTCTGGCGAAGTCTGGTTCGACTATCTCGTAGTAGAGGGACTGCAACTGACGAAGCTGAGCAGAATCCGTCGACCTGCTCAAGTCCACGAACTGCGTCATCCGATCGATGGTGTCGAGCCGTTCTTCAACATACGCCCGAGTTTGCTTAACCTCCTCGCGAATATTCTTGAGGAGCAGATAACGACCTAATATCTGAAATGCTCCGATGATCCAAGTTATCTGCGCCAATTCCTGAACATCGAGAAGATACAGGAGCAGGCCGAGCCCGCCAACGGTAGCGATCTCCGCAAACAGCACGCGCAACTCGGCGGCAGTTGACTGTGAGGGCACGTCTCGGCGAACCTTCTACTACAAGGTATCTGGGCCTGCGTCTACTTGCCAGGATACTCGGATTGAAACTCGAACTTCGCGATCGTGTCTACGCCGGAGTACCCACCATCGGCCACAATGGTAGAGCCATTAACAAATTGCGCGTCTCGTGAAGCGAGGAAGGCAACGACACCCGCCACCTCCGCGGCATCCCCCAATCGCGCGAGAGGCGTGATGCGACGAGACATATTAAAGACCTCGTCAGTGTCCATCACACCGCCGATCCATCCAGCCGCAACAGCATTTGCACGAATAGATCCAGAGGCGATGTTGGCGATTGACTTGACGAGGTTGTGCACTCCTGCCTTCGTTGCGGCGTAGGCGTGGGCCCCGAAAGATCCAATGAACCCCTCAGTGCTCGTGACAATAGTCAGGAACCCGCCATTAATTACCTTGGATCGAGCCGAGTGATAGACCACCTTGGGGAGCGTTAGGTTAATTGCAAGGCTCTTGTTCCAGACGTCCAGCTTGAAGTCGTCGGGGTCTTCCATTGCAAAGTAGAACTCAGCCACAACGATGCCCGAAAGCTCCTCGGGCAACTCGTTGATGTAACTGGTAACCACGGTGAGGTCCGAGTGATCCAACTGCTTCAGCTTTAGACGGCTGTCCGTTTCGCCAAATGAGAACTGCTCCACCTCCTTGGCGTATTCATTGTCGATGGTCCCGTAGACCTCGAACCCATCCTCAAGAAATCGCTTAGTGACGGCTTGCCCAATTCCGGGTCGGCCAGCTCCAAGTACGAGTACTGCAGGCATCGTGCTGCTCCCAACGAGGTTCGAGCGGTTCCATTACCTACTCTACTGCATCTACATGTGGCGGAACAAGTGGGTGGTCAGATCGGGTGGTCGACTGCTTTCGGGGCAACTAGGTGTGTAAAAGTTCATTGCTACTGCCACTCGCGTAGCACCGCGTCTGCGAAGCGGGCGAACGTAATGCGGATTCCTGCGCGCATCGAAAAAGATGAGACAGCCGGACGTTGGGTAAATGACAGACGCGTTAGAATCTATTCCTACCGTTCCGACGGCGTGGACATCTTGTGCAACAACCAGCTCGCCACCATCGCCTGGAGGATGATCCGTTACATAAAGCATCCCTTGTAGTGGGTTAGTATCGACATGCGCTTCATACCGCATCTTGATACCAGTCTGAACATTCAAATTCGCCGCAATCTTCGGGTCGCCCGCGGGAGACAAGGTCTCCTGCACCACGGTCTGTCCCAAATCGCGGAATGGCCCGCGGTATAGGTCGAGCAGCCAAGGCGCTTCTCGGCTCAGTACAATGCCGTCCACTGTGGCAGTAGGCACCTCAGTCACGTCCGACACTTCCCGCGAAGTAGGGGAATCAGGAATGAGTGTAATCTGCTGGGCGTGATGCTCTGCTATGGACAACAACTGGGAGGCCCAATCCTGGGGAAGAATTGAACGTACATTGAAGGTGTGCCACCGGAAAATTTCTAATCCGTTGTCATCCATCCGTTCCTGCGACTCCGTTTCGCCGTTTTCCCCACGATTGCCCAACCTGACCCTCACCAACTCACTTCACAGACGCCAAGTCCGCGTCTGCTGCCTCTTCTCGCTCTGTGAAGCCAGTGTGTTACGTCAGGTGATGCGCCGTGTCGATACCTCGGTGATCGTCCGCCCGTTAGCGAGCTCAGGGGGTGCGCCCCGGCTGAGGTCTCTGACGCAGGTCACGGGGAGACCCGGTACTCGACGAGCACCTCCGCAGGCGTCAGCGGTGCCAAGCCGTATCAGCCCCTCAGCTGGCCATCGATCTGCTCCCCCGAACGCCGCTCGGCGCGGAGTCGTTGACAGCTACGCTCCCATCGCGGCGGCGGGGCCTTCGTGATGGCTTCCCAGATGCAGTCTCGGCCCTGAGCAATCGACCTGCTTCAGCTGGGGCTCATGGAGCTACACGTGGGGCGAACCACTGCTGACAGATGCGCAGCATGCCAACCGCACCAAGAAGGTCAGCAGCGAACCTGCATGTCACCCACTATGCCCGGCCAGTGCGACCGATTCCTAAACCGTGTGTCGCAGGTTCGAATCCTGCCGGGGGCACCCCTCTCTGACCTCACGAAACCGGCCCTCCACCTGCTGAAACAGGAGGGGGGCCGATCTTGTTCTGTCCGGCTCTGTCCGGCCGTGAGCGAGGCGTGGCGACTGTCCGTGCCCGTACTGTGCCCGCGCCGCGCCCGCGCCGCGCCCGCGACGCAGGGAGGGCGGGACTCGCGCGACGTCGTCACCGACACAGTGAATGACGCCGATGGTGTTCGCGACGATCTGCGCGCCTATGCCGTGGAGCATCTCGGCGAGCCGGGCGCGGTGTTGATCGTCGACGAGACCGGGTTCTTGAAGAAGGGCCTCAAGTCCGCCGGGGTGCAGCGCCAGTACTCCGGCACCGCGGGCCGGATCGAGAACTGCCAACTCGGTGTCTTCCTCGCCTACGCCACGCCCAAGGGCCGGACGTTGATCGACCGGGAGCTCTACCTCCCGAAGTCCTGGATCGCCGACACCGCTCGACGGCGAGAGGCGGCGGTGCCCGAACAGGCGGAGTTCGCCACCAAGGCGGTGTTGGCCCAGCGGATGCTGGCCCGAGCGCTGGACGCCGGTGTGCCCGCGGGGTGGGTGGCCGCGGACGAGGCCTACGGGCAGGACTACAAGTTCCGCACCTGGTGCGAACACAACAAGATCGGCTACGTCGTCGCCGTCCCGCGCAGCCAGTCGGTCCCGCTACCGCTGGACGCCGGGTTCTCCCTCGGTTCCCGCCGCGCCGATGACCTGGTGGCCCAGGCACCCGCGCAGGCGTGGAAGCGCCGCTCCGCCGGCCCGGGAGCGAAGGGTGAACGGCTCTACGACTGGGCCGTGGCCTCGCTCTACCCGTCCGAGCACACCCCGCCCGGCTGGGGGCGCTGGCTGCTGGCGCGCCGCCAGATCCTCACCACCGAGCAGGTCGAGCAGGGCAAGACCCGGAGATCGCCTACCACCTGTGCGCCGGCCCGCCCGGCACCCTCGATGAGGACCTGATCCGGGTCGCCGGGGCGCGGTGGGCGATCGAGGAGTGCTTCCAGACCGCGAAGACCGAGGTCGGGCTCGACCAGTACCAGGTCCGCCGCTACGACGCCTGGTATCGCCACATCACCCTGGCCCTGCTCGCCCACACCTACCTCGCCGTCACCGCCGCCATCGCCCCAAAAGACCTGATAGCGGCCTCATCCCGCTCACCCTCGGCGAGATCCGCCGTCTCCTGGCACACCTGACACCCACACCCGTCGACACCGCTCTCGTCTGGGCCTTGTCCCGCTGGCGACGCCGCCACCAACACCGCGCCCGCACCAGCCACTACCGACGACGAACCGGCATCCCGTAACAATCTGCGGCTGGAGTGCTAGTGCGGGCGGTGCCGGGCGCGATGGCCTGCCTCGGGGCGTCGCTCGCCCGTCCTCGTGTTCCCATCACGAGAAGCAGAGCGGCCGGCGCCGGGTCGGCGGCGATCCAGCAGCCAGTCCGTGAGTAGGAGCAGGAGAAGGGGACTGAGCCAGACGCCGATGCTCACGGCGCTGTACTGCATCAGTTCGGCGCTGCCGAGGAAGGTCGTGTCCACCTGGGGCGTGAGCACGATGGTGGCCGCGATGTTGATCACCCGGCTCAGCACGATCGACATCGTGAGTGCGAAGCTGCGTGCCATCCACCTGCGGTGATCGGCGTAGCGGCGCTGCCGGGCAGCTCGCAGCCCGTAGACCGTGACGACGAGCCAAAGCGCCGAGCCCACCAGGTTGGCCACTTGAACGGAGGGTCCGGCCGAGGTGTGCCAGCCGATGTAGAGCCCGAGCAGCCCAGCGGGCAGCACGCCCGCGAAGGCGTAGACCCGGCCGGTGATCCGGTGCCCGCGGCGGTGGCTGTTGCGGAACGCGGGCCAGATCTGGAAGCAGGCCGTTGTCATGGCCACCGTGCCGAAGACGACGTGCGCGACCAGCAACGGGTAGTAGAGGTCGTTGCCGGCCGGCGGTTCCAGGCGGGAGAGAGCCGGGTCGAAGGTCAGGTAGGGCGGTACGGAGAAGGCCAGGAACGCCGCCACCACCAGCAGCAGCGGAACGATCCAGGGTCGTCGCCACCAGGGCTGCGCCAGCGGCGGCGCAGGGGTGGTCCGAGGTGCGTTCGTCGTCGAGGTCATGACGGTCCGTTCACGGGTCGGCCGGCCAGAAACTACGTACAGCATACATATCTCTGTATGACGTACATAGTTTTAGACTGGGGCCACGACGACGGATGGCGGACGGTGGCACGAGACAACAAGGGACCGGATCTCCGACGCAGCATCACGCTCCTGTGGTCGGGGCGCGCCCCGGGCAGGCGCGGGCCTCGGCCGCAGCTCAGCGTGGAGCGGATCGCGCAGGCCGCGGCCCGGATCGCCGATGCGAACGGGCTGGACGCGGTGTCCATGCAGCGGGTGGCCACCGAGCTGGGCTACTCGACGATGTCGCTCTACAACCACGTCCCGAGCAAGGACCTCCTGCTGGAGGTGACGGCCGACGTCGCGGCCGGGCAGCCACCCGAACTCGACGAGGTGGGAGACCCCCGGCGCGCCGTCCGGCAGTGGGTCGGCGCCTTGTGGGCCGGATTCCAGACTCGCCCCTGGTTGTTGGGGGTGCCACTCGGCCACGCACCGGTGGGACCCAACCAGCTCGCCTGGCTCGATCGCCTGCTGCGGCCGCTGCTGGCGGCCGGGCTGGTCGGCGGCGAGGCGCGGGCGGCGGCCCTGCACCTCACCGCGATCGTGCGCGGCCTGGCCCAGATAAGCCTGGACATGACCGGGCACCAGGGCGATGGCGGGTCCCCCCACGGGGAAGCCGAACTGGCACGAGCGATCGCCGATCTGCTCGACCCGCAGAGCTACCCCGCACTGGCCGCCGTCCACGCCGCCGAAGCCGCCGAAGCCGCCGGCCGGTACGCGGGGGTCGACGAGGACGGGCTGGTTCCCGAGCTCGCCTTCGGCGTGGACCGATTCCTCGATGGCGTCGAGGCCTGGATCGCCCGATCCCGTAAGGTCTGACCCCGGGCGCAGACGCGCGCCGACCTGCCGACAGACCAGGGAGACCCCGCGTCGACGAGCCGGCCGACGCCCGGGTGCGGCCGATCGAGCCGTTCGGTCAGGACCCACGGTTCTGGCCGTGGGCGCCAGGCGTCACGCTGCTCGGCGATGCCGCACACCTGATGGTGCCGGTGGGGCAGCTCGCCGACATGGCGCTGCTCGCCGGCCCCCGCCGGGATCCGACCGCACCTCCGCTGGGTGACGGTCCGAGTGCTCAGCCCGTCGGCTGAGCCGGCTCGGTCGCCTCGTCGGTCGATCCGGCCTGCCCGCCGCAGAACACCTCCTCGACGAGCCTCTGCATCGCCTTCTGGAACGCGCCGGCCAGGGACATCGCGGCGTCGTCCACGTAGTTCAGCGAGGCGGTCAGGGTCTTGCTGCCGTCGGGTGTGCTGTACATCAGGGCCGCGTGGCCGGCGATGCCGCCGTTGTGGGTGATGACGGTGCCGCCGCAGGCCGTGTCCTGCACGAACACCCCCAGGCCGTAGCCGGCCTTGGGATGCGGTGTGCACATCTCGGCCAGCAGTGGGGCCGGCAGGAGGGTTCCGCCCATGAGCGCGGAGATGAACGTGTGGAGGTCCTGGGTGGTCGAGATCATGTCTCCGCCGCTGGAGATCCAGGAGGGGTTCTGGCGGGTGACGTCGACCGTCTTCTGCTGGTCGGCGTCGTCATAGCGGTAGTAGGCGTGGGTGTGCGGCTCGGGGATCTCCGGCTGGGTGTCCGGCACCACGGTGCCCGACAACCCGAGTGGCCCCAGGATCAGCCGCTGCATCTCCTCGGCGAGTGAGTGGCCGGTGACCTTCTCGATCAGCAGCCTGGCCAGCACGTAGTTGGTGTTGGAGTAGCTCCAGTCCGTCCCCGGCTCGAACCGCGCCGGCTTGGACAACGCCAGCCGTACCAGCTCCTCCGGCCGGTAGGTCGTGAACCGGTTGTCCACCCACTCCTGGCCCTGCCAGGGGATCCCCGGTACGACCGTCCCGTCGTCGTAGTACTCGCCGGTGAAGTTGAACACCCCGCTGGTGTGCTGCAGCAGCATCCGCACCGTGATCGACCGGTCCAGCCCGAACTCGGGCAGGTAGTCATCCGCCGGGCTGTCCAGTCCGATCTTGCCCTCGGCCACCAGTTGCAGCACCAGGGTCGCGGTGAAGGTCTTGGTGTTGCTGCCGATGCGGACGTGCCCGTCGACCGGCGGCTTCGCGGTCCCACCCAGCTCGGCCACCCCGGCGCTGCCGACCCACCCGCCCCGCTCGTCGTGCACGCGCACCTGCACCCCGACGAATCCGGAGTCGACGACCTCCCGGATGGTCCTCCGCAGCTCCGGGCGGTCCGGCCCGGTCCGCGCGGCGAGCTCGTCCTGGTTGGTAACGGTGATGGACATGGTTTGTGTACTCCTCGGAGAGTTGCGGGTCAGAGGCTGCGGGCGGTGATGTCGCCGTAGGCGGTGGTGGCGCGGACGTCGAGTTCGGCGGTGCCGTCGTTCTTGAAGGCGTTGCTGACGCGGCCGTGGCCGGTGCCGGCGTCCAGGGCGGCCGACACGCCGTCGGCGGCGACGACCGAGATGTCGCCGGATCGGGTGCGGAGTACGACCGTGCCGTGCACGGCCTCGGTGATCCGGATGTCGCCCCTCTCGGTGCTGATCTCCGCGGGACCGTTGAGCCGACCGACCTCGACATCGCCGTCGATCGCGGTGAGGCGGACGCTCGCGGCCTCGTCGATGCTGATCTGGCGGTAGGCGCCCGCGAAGGCGATGTCGCCGAGGCGGCCGACACCGCGGAGCTCGGCGCCGGCTGCCCTGCCCTCGACGCGGGAGCCGGCAGGCAGCTCGACGGTGATCTCCAGGGACCCGGAGGGCCCGGAGATCCGGTTCGCGGGCTCGGGGGTGTGGATCCGCAGGACTGCGTCGGCGTAGGCGACGGCGGTCTGCTCAGCGGTCCGGGCGTCGCGGCTCCTGGCCGGGTCGGCGGGCAGGACCTCGACGGTGGTGTCGGCGCGGTCGGTGGCGACGAACCGGATGCGTCCGGCAGGGACGTTCACAACGGCGGTGATGGGGGCAGGGGTGTCGAACTTCTGCATCGTGCTCTCGTCGTCCTGGTCGGTGACGGTGATGGACGTGACGGGGATGGACATGGTGTGCGCTCCTTCGAATCCGTTTCTCGGGTTCGGTTCGGGCGTGGTCGATGCCGTGGCGGTCGCCGTCGCGGCACGGGGAGTGCGCGTGTTCGGTGGCGGGTGATGTCGAGGGCGACGTCGTCGCGTCCCTGGTGCTGCACTACCTGGAGGACTGGACGGCACCGCTGGCCGAACTGCGGCGCGTGCTGAGGCCCGCTGGGCGGCTGATCGCGTCCGTCGAGGCCCCTTTTCGTCGTCCAGATGCTGGCCGAGCCCGGTGCCGACTACTTCGCGACACGTGAGTACTCCTACGAACTCACCGTCAACGGGTAGACCGCCGTGCTGAGCCTCTGGTACCGGCCGCTGCACGCCATGGCCGACGCCTTCACCGGAGGGGGTTCCGGATCACTGCCAATCAGCGACCCGCCGCCCGCACCGAGCGCCCGTGAACTGTTGCCCGACGTCTTCGAGAAGCGGGCATCGGGAGCCTTCCCGTGCTTCCTGTTCTTCGTTCTCCAGGCCGACTGACGCCGTGTCCGGCGCCACCCGGCGTTCAGGCGAACAGCTCGGCCAGCGACTCGGGGTTGATGGGGATGGGGGCGGGGCGGTGGGCGGGTGGCTGCGTGCCCATGAGCTCGCGCACCAGGAAGTCCCAGGCGCACTTGCGGACGTGGTGCAGGTGGTCGATGAACACGTGCTCGGCCCCGGGCACGATGAGCAGCTCGAAGTCCTTGCCGGCGGCGACGAGCCGGTCGGCCAGGCGCAGCGTGTGGGCGGGATGGACCTGGTCGTCCATCTCGCCGTGGACGAGCAGCAGCCTGCCGGCCAACCGGTCCGCGATGTCCACGTTGGAGGCGCGGGCCCAGGCCTCGGGGTTGTCCGCGCCGTCGTAGGACTCCACGAAACCCGGGTTGAAGAAGCGGGCGTCGTGCGAGCCGGAGAGGGCGACCCCGGCCTTGTACACGTCGGGGAAGTCCAGCATCGCCCGCACCGTGGCGAACCCGCCGCCGGAGTGGCCGAACGCGCCCACCCGGTCCAGGTCCATCCATGGTCGGGTCTCGGCCAGCCGGCGCAGCGCCGCGACGTGGTCGGCCAGGCAGCCCGCGTCGGCCACGTGGCCGTAGGAGGCGTCGTGGAAGGCCTTGCTCCGCCCCGGGGTGCCCCGCCCGTCCACCGCCACCACGACGAAGCCCAGCGCCGCGAGGGGTTCCGCGTCGAGGCCCATCCCGCCGGGGTCGAAGCCCGGCTCGACGCGGTTGGTCTGCGGACCGGGGTAGACGCTGTCCACCACGGCGTAGCGCTTCCGGGGGTCGAACCCCCGCGGCCGGTACAGCACCCCGTAGATGTCCGTCACCCCGTCGGCCGCCGTGACCCGAAACCGCTCCGGCGGCGTCCAGCCGGTGGCGGTGAGCTTGGTGATGTCGGCCCGCTCGAGCTCGACCAGCACCCGCCCGGTCCAGTCGCGCACCGCCGTCACCGGCGGGATGTCGACGGTGGACGCGGAGTCGATGAAGTAGTCCTGGCCGTCCGGCACCGTGACGACGTGGTCCAGCTCGTCGTCGGTGACCGTGGCGAAGCCGGAACCGTCCAGCCCGACCCGGCACACCGTGCGCCGGTAGGGGTCCTCCTTGACCAGCCCGGAGGCGGTGAAGTACACCACCCGCTCGGTCTCGTCCACGCGCAGGATCCGCCGCACCGCCCACTGCCCGGAGGTGACCTGCCCGAGCAGCGCGCCGGTGCGCAGGTCGTACCGGTACAGGTGGCCCCAGCCGTCCCGCTGCGAGTACCACAACACCTCCTCGGCCAGCACCCGCACGATCGGCGGCTCGAACGCGCACTGGTTGGGTTCGACGCGGGTGGCTCCGGTCTCGCTGAGCACGGTGGTGACCTCGCCGGTGGCCGGGTCCAGCCGGTGCAGGGTGAGAGAGTGCAGGTCACGGGGCTGACGGAGGTAGTACACCGCCGAGCCGTCCTCCGCCCACCACACCCACCTGGTCGTGATCGGCGACGACTGCGGCATGAGCAGCGGCTCGGCCTGCGCCCGGACCACGGTGCCCTCCGTGACGTCCAGCACGACCAACTCGGCCTGCGGCAGGTGCTCGTCCCCGGCGTAGGCGTACCGCTGGGTGCGCAGGACGGGCGCGCCGCCGTCGGCGGGCCCGGCCTCGACCAGGTGGGTCTGCCGGACGCGGCGCTCGTCGGTGCGGTGGGCCAGCACCTTCGTCGAGTCGGGCGACCAGGCCACCGCGGGCGGCAGGTGCGGCAGGCCGAACTTCCGCAGCAGGGTGGCGTTGCCCGTGCTGTCCGGGCCGGGGCCGTACTCGTGGGCGGGCCCTCCGTCGGTGGTCAGCGCCCACTCGCGGCCGTCGACCAGGGAACGCGCCCACAGGTCGGGCCCCCGTCGGGACACCGCGACCGTGCCGTCCGGTGACGGCACCTCCAGCGGGTTGCCCGGCGGCTTGAACCCGGCCCGCTCGCAGGTGTAGCCATCGAGCCGGCAGCGCCAGTACTCGCCGAACGCGACGAACGCGACGGCGTTCCCGGCCGGCTCGATGGCCGCGAACGGCAACGCCTCGGGGTCGACCCGCTGCCCGGACGCCTCGGCCAGCGCGGCGGCGAGCCGGGTGTGGTCGAAGGCCGGCTCCCGGGTGCCCGCCGCCGGGTCGACCAGCACGAACCGCTTCCCGGTCCCGGTGCTCACGCCGTACCAGAAGCGGGCTCCTCCGTCGATCCAGTGCGGCCTGATCTTGTCGCCGACGACGAGTTCGCCGGGACGGGCGGGTCGGCGCAGGAGCTGTTCCGCGGCCACGTAATGGCTGGTGGTGGTCATTGGTCGGGTCCTCTCGGGTTCGGTTCCGGGCATGGCCGGCGCCGCGGTGGTTGCCGTCACGGCAGGGGGAGGGCGCACGTCAGTGCGCAGGTGCGGTGGCGGGGACGGCGTGCTCGGCGGCCCGGCTGACCTGCTCCCAGCCGGCCCAGGTGTCCATCCGTCGGCGGGAGATGTCGAAGGCCAGGTCGTAGACCATGCTGCCGAGCAGGAGCCGCAGTGGCGGGTCGTTGCTGTCGACCAGGTGCAGCAGTGCCCGGGCGGCCAGCCGGGGCTCGCTGTCGATGGAGCCCTCAGCCCACTGGCGCTCCAGTTCGGTGCGCAGGGGTGCGTAGGCCGCCATCGGGGTGGTGGTGGTCATGGCGGTGTAGAGGTCGGTCCAGTACCCGCCGGGTTGCACGATGCTGACCTTGACGTCGAAGGCCGCCGCCTCCATCGCCAGTGCCTCGCTCATGCCTTCGAGGGCGAACTTGCTCGCGCTGTACATGCCGGTGCCGGGGAAGCCGCCGAGGGCGCCGATGCTGGAGATCTGCACGATGTGCCCGGAGCGTTGGGCGCGCAGGTGGGGCAGTGCGGCTTGGGTGACCCAGAGCGCGCCGAAGAGGTTGACCTCGAGCTGGGCTCGCGCCTGGGTCTCGGTGAACTCCTCGACCATGCCCATGGACATGGTGCCGGCGTTGTTGACGACGACGTCGAGGGATCCGAAGTGCTCGACCGCGGTGTCCACGGCGGTGCTGACCGCTGCCCGGTCGGTGACGTCGAGGGGCAGGGCGAGCAGCCGATCGTGGTGCTGTTCGTCGAAGGTGTTGTGGTCGATGGTCCGGGCCGCGGCGGCGACCTGGTCGCCGCGGTCGAGTACGGCTTCGGCGAAGGCGCGGCCCAGGCCGCGGCTGGCGCCGGTGATGAACCAGGAGCGGGGGGTGGGGCCGGATGGGGTGCGCATGGAGGGAACTCCGCTTCGTTTGTAAGACGAGACGGTTCGTCTCGTTGCATGGCGGGAACGGTAGGCGCCTTCGTCGCACCGGTCAAGACGAGACGGTCCGTCTTGTCTCTGATAGGGTGCCCAGCCATGACGCCGAACACGGCCCGCCGGAGCGAGGCCTCGCGCCGGGCTGTCCTCACTGCGGCGTTGGACCTGGTGCAGGAGGCCGACTACGCGAAGCTGAGCATCGAGGGCATCGCCGCGCGGGCGGGTGTGGGGAAGCAGACGATCTACCGGTGGTGGCCGTCCAAGGGTGCGGTGCTGTTCGACGCCTTCCTGATGCTCAGTGAGGGCGCCGGGGGCGAAGCGCCGGTGTTGCCCGACACCGGTGACCTGGAAGCCGATCTGATCCTGGTGCTGCGGGCCACGGTGGAGGAGCTGAACGATCCGCGGTTCGGGCCGCCGATGCGGGCGCTGTCCATCGAGATCGCGCACGACCCCGAACTGGCGGCGGCGTATGTCGAGCGGTTGGACGGGCCGCTCCGGGAGGCCAAGCGGCAGCGGCTGCGCCGCGCCCAGCAGGTGGGCCAGCTGGCCGAGGGGCTGGATCTGGACGTGGCGGTGGACATGATCTGGGGACCGGTGCTCAACCGGTGGCTCCAGCGCACCGGGCCGTTGACCACCGCGTACACCGACCTCGTGGTCACCACCGCCCTCACCGGACTGCGCCCCCGGGGATCCAGCTCGTGATCTCAGCCGACGGCGGCGCCGAACCATCGGGGCAGGTGCCCGAGCAGGTCCTGCTGGTCCTCACCGACCCACGCCACGTGACCGTCGGGCCGCAGCAGTGCCGCGGGCACGTCCAGTTCCTCGCTGACGTCGACGACGTGGTCGACCCGGTCCGCCCAGCCCGCCGCCGAGAGCCGGCCGGTCTGGTCGAGCAGCAGGCCGCGGCCGCTGTGCATCAGGTCGTAGAGACGCCGCCGCTTCAGTCCCACGTCCCGCAGCCGCCGACCGAGCAGGTCATGACCCTCGCCGAAGTCGTAGCGGACCCCGATCGCGACGATCTTCTCGATCAGGTGCCGCCGGACGTCCTCGAAGTCCATCAGTTCCGACACCAGCCGGCGCACCGCCTGGGACCCCGGCTCGGCGGACATCAGGTGCACCTGTGCGCGGGTGTTGTCCAGCACGTCGGCGGCCACCGGGTGCCGTTCGGTGTGGTAGCTGTCCAGCAGCCCGTCCGGTGCCCAGCCCGCGATCTCCGCGGCCAGTTTCCAGCCGAGGTTGAACGCGTCCTGGAGGCCGAGGTTGAGTCCCTGCCCGCCGGTCGGCGGGTGGATGTGCGCCGCATCACCGGCCAGCAGCACCCGCCCGACCCGGTAGCGCTCGACCAGCCGGGTGGCGTCGCCGAAGCGGGAGAGCCCGCGCGGGGAGTGCACGCCGAAATCGGTGCCGGCGTAGGCCCGCAACTGCTGCTTGACCTCCTCGAGGGTCGGCGCGATCGAGCGGTCCTCGGTCACCCCGTCGGCGGGCACCACGACGCGGTACACCCCGTCGGAGAAGGGCGTGACGCCGAACCGCTTGTGGGTCTTGCGGACCTCGGCGACCACGGCCGCCACCGTCTCCGGCGACGCGGTCAGCTCCATATGGCCCAGCAGCGTCTCGATCCTGGCGGGTTCACCGGGGAAGCCGACGCCGAGCAGCCTGCGCACCGTGCTGCGGGCGCCGTCGCAGCCGACGAGCCAGCGCGAGCGCAGCCGCGTGCCGCCGGCCAGCTCGACGGTCACCCCGTCCTCGTCCTGGCTCAGCCCGACCAGCTCGCAGCCACGCCGGATCTCGGCGCCGAGCTCGGTGGCGCGCTCGGCCAGCAGGCGATCGATGGTGGGCTGCGGGATGCCGAGGATGTACGCGTGCGCGGTGTCCAGCACCTCCGGGGCAGGCTTGGGAATGCCTGCAAAGAGACCGCCAAGGGGGTACTGCCGGCCGAGCGCGAGGAACCGCTCCAGGAGACCGCGCTGGGCCAGCACCTCGATGCTGCGCACGTGCAGACCGAGCGCACGAACCTGTCCGGTCGGTTCGGCATCCTTCTCCAGCACGAGCGGCTGTACGCCGTGCAGTCGCAACTCGCTGGCCAGCAGCAAGCCGGTCGGCCCGCCGCCGGCGAGGATGACATCGAGCATGCGCCCCCCATTCGTCGGAGTTCGTGTCCCGTCTCAGCGGCGATCTCGCCGTGCCGGAACAGCGTCCGCCACGCTCGGGTCCTGGATCAACGACGAACCCGGCAACGCACTGTTCAGCCACGGTTGACAATCGGCCGGGCGGGGTCACCGGGCAGCACGACAGCTATCTCGTGAACGGGACACAGGGTGGAGCTACGCGATATCGAGACCTTTCTGGCGCTCGCCGAGGAGCTGCATTTCGGTCGGACCGCGCAGCGGCTGCACGTCACCACGGCCCGGGTCAGCCAGGTGATCAAGCAACAGGAACGCCGCATCGGCGGGCAGCTGTTCGATCGCTCCACCCGCACGGTCCGGCTCACCCCCCTCGGTGCGCAGCTGCGCGACGACCTCGGCCCCGTCTACGCGGGCCTGCTGGAGAGCCTGGAACGCGCACGGCAGGCCAGCCGAGGCATCACGGGCACGCTGCGCGTGGGCATGATTCCGTTCAACACCTACGATCTGCGCCCGTTCTGGACCACGTTCCGCATCCGGCACCCGCAGTGGGCGCTGCAGATCCGCCGGGCTTCGTTCGTCGACCCGTTCGCCGCGCTGCGCACCGGAGAACAGGACATCCTCGTCGCCTGGCTGCCCGTCGACGAACCCGACCTCACGGTTGGGCCGGTCCTGTTCAGTGACCGGCGGATCCTGGCGGTGTCGGCCGATCACGAACTCGCCGAACGAGCATCAGTCTCGGTGGAGATGCTGGCGGACTTCCCGAACGGATCGGGTGAGGGCCTACCGGACTACTGGGAAGATGCGTACCTGCCGTTCCAGAGCCCGCGCGGCCTCGTCATCGAGCGTAGAGCGCTCCTCGCCAACGGCGACGATCTCATCCATCTGGTCTCCCTCGGCGAAACGGTTCAGGTCTTCCCCGTCCACGTGACCGACTACTGGGCCATGCCGGACGTACGGTGGCTGCCCATCACCGACTTGACCCGGCTGCGCTATGCCCTGGTGTGGCGCACCGAAACCGAGATGGTCCGGGCGATGGCCCGGGTCGTCAGTGACCTCGGCGCGTTGCTGCGCTAGGCCGGAAGCTCCACCGGATCAGCCCATCTCCCGGCTGAGAGCCGTCCTTCGACCGAGGATGTCGGGAACCGGCCCGTCACTAGTGCCGTAGGGAACCGAAGAGCCGTGCTGTTCTCATCCTTGCGGTGCCCCCGGGGAGGTTCGGACAGCATCTCAAACGAGCGCCTGCCATCTGAGCTGCAAATCTCGGCACGAGCGAGCGTTCTACGGCGGCGAGGACGCCGCCCGTGGCTACCGCGGGAGGTGCTCGGTGTCATCCCGGCGGCCTGACCCTGCCCGGCCGCCGGTCAGTGAGATGCTCCTGACCCTTGTCAGTAGCGGGAAGCCGAGTCGACGACACGCCGAGATCCGGTAGATGACCAGGACAGACATAGGACCCCGGTAGGCAGACGGTCCTTCCACAGATCAACTGCCACCGAAGTCCTGCGTGTCTGATCCTGTCACCTACACCGCCGTGCTCCCGATCGGGAGTCGCGTGTCGCCCGGCTTGCTGACCTGCTCGATCAAGAACGCCGGCACCGCCGAACCCGGGCCGGCCGGCGGGTCCTGTCGGTCCGGGCGCAGGCGGTGCTGGTGCTGCGGTGGTTCCTCGACGCCACCCGAGTCTGCCAACTCGCCCTCGACAACCAGCTCAGTTCCTCGACCGCCTACCGCTACCTGCACGAAGGCATCGACGTGCTCGCAGCGCAAGCACCCGGCCTGCACGGGGCGCTGCTGGCTGCCCGGCTGGCCGGGCACACCCATGTCGGGCTCGACGGCACCCTGGTGCGCACCGACCGCAGCAAGGCTGCTGGCCCGACCCGGGCCAGCGCGGCGAGCCGCCGGCAGGTGGTGGACCTGTGGTGGTCAGGCAAGCACCATCACCATGGCGGGAACGTGCAGGTCATCACCGCCCCGGACGGCTGGCCGCTGTGGGTGTCGGACGTGCGGCCGGGCCGCCAGCACGACGTGACCTGCGCCCGCGCCGATCCCGAGGTGTTCACCGCGGTCGCGGCGTTCACCGACGACACGCATCCAGTGCTGGCCGATCTGGGCTACGAAGGCGAGAACACCCGGCTGACCTGCCCGATCAAGAAGCCCGCCAGGCTGGCCTCGCTCACCGCCGACCAGCGCACCGTCAACATGCTCCACTCGGCTACCCGAGCGCCCGCCGAGCGTGGGAATTCGCTGCTCAAGACCACTTTCAAGGCGCTGCGTCGGGTCAGTCTCTGTCCGTGGAGGATCGGCGCGATCACCGCGGCCGCGCTCGCGTTGCTCCACATTGAGCACAACCGCTCGACATGATCAACTCGCTAGCGAGAAAGGTTCAACGTCTTCCCGGCCGTCACGGCCGGGCTCCGTAGCGGGTCACTCCGCGTTGCTCGGTGCGTGGTGGGTGTTCTGCCGAGCTGGGTGAAGTTGTGTCGCAGTGGTCGTCGCCCGGTGCGCTTACCGGGTCGCTTGCGGTCCGTCGAGTTCGGACGGTCACTTCACTGCCTACCTCATTTCCGCAGCTCACAGCACCGCGGGTGATCGGCAGTCACTCGCGTAGACAGCCTCTCGTGTAGACAACGCGGCACGAATGGTCGCCGCCGAGGCCGGCACCCGCGGCAGCATGGCCGACGCGAGCAGCGGCGTCATGCCCGGCACCTGGGCGCTACCTGCAGTCAATGTGAAGCGAGGAGACCTTGTTGTCCATCCCGTTGTTCGTCAGATCGGCATCCCGGGACTTAGCCTGCGCGTTGTAGACATCGCCGCCCCGATTATAGGAGTCATGGAGCCATGCATGGCAAAGCGTGGTATTAGTCATCGAACTGGCGCCGTTGTTTACCGCGCGACTGGTACCCGTCCAGTAGTTGTTGGACAGGTTGTTGTCCGTCTTCCAGCCGTGGTACGCAGGGCTTGCGACGCACCACTTCCCGCCCTTGAAGTCGTCATGCTCATAGAGGCAGAGAGACCCGCTGAGGGCTTCCGCCTCATCGCTCTGGGCAGCGGATACACCCGGAGAGCAGATCAGGATCAGCGGAACGAGGAGTGTGATCAAACTCAGCTTTCGCACGGTTCCCCTTCTACGGCAGCAGTGGTCGTGCGGACCGGTTCACACTATCAGCGTCCGATTCGGACAGTCCACCACACTTCCCTTAGCGCGGACTTAAGAATGCGGGCCCTGCGGTTGACCGCGCACCGGGCATGTAGCCAATGGCGCACCGAGACCATCTACGCGATCACTAATCCACCGTTCGGATCAGGATAATTGCTCGCGAATGAGCCTACTCGGCGTTGAGGAAGTGCTGCACGATCGCCGGCACCGGGCGACGAGCCCGAAGAGGTGCGTGGCCCCTGGGAGCACCGCCAACTGCGAAGCCGGACCGTGCCCCTCGAACCGGTCACGCAGCCTGTTCGCGCAGTCACCCACGGAGCGACTGGCTGATCCGTGCGGCCTGCCGGGCGAGGTGGTGGCGTTCGGCGAGCTTGGGGGCGGACCGGGCGGCGTCGGCGTACAGCCGCGCCGCGGTCGGGAGGTCGCCCGCCTTCTCGTGCAGGTAAGCCGAAACGGCGGCGCGGCGGGGCAGGTCGGGTTCCACGTCGGCGCGGCTGCTCCACACGGCGGCCAGCACGCTGCTCTAGCCCGGCTGGGACAGGAGCGGATCTTGCGCAGGATCCGCCAGTTCTTCAGCTCAGCGTTGACCCGCTCACCCGCCCGCGCTGGCGGCCGTGCGCGGTGTTGGCCTCTTTCTGGTTGCGCGACGGTCGGAGCGCCGATAGTGCTGACGCACAACACGATCACCACGTTGGACGGCGGACCGCACCAGGACGTGACCGGCCTCGGGGACCTCTGGGACACCATCAACACCGTCCTGCTGGTGCTGAGCGCCGCGGTGCTGCCGGTGGTGGGACTGGTGCTATGGCGCTCCCCCCGATGGGCGGCACGCCGGCGCACCAGCCCCGGCTGGGCGGTCGCGCTGCGTCTGCTCCCGCTCGCGGTACTGGCGGTGCTCGGTGCCCTGCTGCCGGTGTTGACCAGCGCCATGCTCGGCGGCGGCGTCACGATCGCCGCCGTCAACCGCCGCGTGTGTGGGCTCCCGATGGTCGCCGTGCTCGGGCTGGTGGCCTTCCTGGGCTTCGGCAGCGCGCTGGCCGGCAGGCTCGTGCGGCTCCGGCAGACCCGGCGCACCGGGTGAACACCGAGCGGGAACCGCACGTCGTCCGGGACGCGTGACCGGCAAGATCCCCGGGTATACCGACCGGCCCAGCCCGCCTTGCCGCATACCGAACGCCTGGTAGTCGTCGTGGTACTTGGCCTCCAGCACGGCACGCTCAGAGGTCGGTGAGCTGGCGCAGCGGGTCGGTATGGCGGCCTTCCCTCACTGTGCCGGTCGATGCTTGCTGTGCCAGCGATACCGATCCGACCGGAAGCCGAGCCGTGCATCGGTCAGATCGACACCGGCTCAGCGGGCTGGACCGAGGGTGAGCAGTTCGGACACGGTGGTGAAGCGGTAGCCCTGCGCCCGGAGGCGGTCGATGATGGGGCCCACCGCCTTGCGGGTCTCCTCATGGTCCGGGTACATGCCGTGCAGCAGGATGATCGAGCCTGGCCGGACGCGCGCGACGGTGTGATCGGTGATGGCCTCGGCGCTGCGGTCGACCTCGGGGAACGAGTTCGGCTCCACGTCCCACATGACCGTCTTGCGGTCGTGGGCGGAGAGGTAGTGCGGAAGCACGAGCAGTTTCTTGCCGTTCGGCGGGCGGAAAGTGATGTCGCCGGTGTAGCCGGTATCGCGGATTAGGCGGTCGGTGCGCTCTACCTCCTCGGCGGCGAAGCCGGGGCTGATGAACACCATCCGCTCGTGCGAGTACGTGTGGTTGCCGATCTCGTGGCCCGCCGACGCGATGTCGCGGGCCAGGCTCGGGTTCTCCTCGATGTCCCGGCCGATCAGGTAGAACGTGGCGCTCACGCGGCGTTCGGCGAGCACAGCGAGCAGCTCCGCGGCGCCGGCCGGGTCCGGGCCGTCGTCGAAGGTGAGCGCGACGACCTTCTCGTCCGTTGCGACGGCCCTCGTCAGGCCGCCGAAGAACTGGAAGCTGCGCGCGCTCGCGACCTGCCATACGCCGAACGCCGCGAGCGGCAACGCCATCACGACTACTGCGACGACGATCGTCCACCGACGGACCCGGAAACCCCGCACGATCGATGATCATGCCCCATCGGATGAACGGTCCCGCCCGCCACCACGACCGACACGCGCCACACCCGCGGCGGGAGCAGCTCGCCCGACTCAGCCCCACTCGGGACAGGGCCGCCGTGACCGGCTGTGCCACGCTCGCCGCGGTCACCACGCCCCCGGCACGACGGGGGCCGGCATGCGCACCACCGCGGTGACGCGCTCCCCGATCTTCACCTGCTGATAGCGCAGCGGGCCGAACAGCACGTCCCGCGGGTCGATGCGCACGCTGCCGCGCATCCGCTTCGGGTCCGAGTGGTCCCAGCCGTCCCGGCGGGCCCACACCGTCCAGGACAGCCGGCCGTCGTGCACAGACACCCCTGTCACCCGGGACTCGAAGCCGCGGGGTTGAGCCGGCGCTGCACCCAGGTGCCGTGCCGCTCGGTGTGCACGCTGCACCACAGCACCGGCTGAGGTGCACGGTGCCGCCATGCCCAACCGGTCCTGGTCCACCACCCACCGCGGCCCGCTGGTCGTGCACGTCGGCCACGCATGGGCACCCCGACGGTGCCGCGCTGGCCACTGAGCTTGACCCTTGGGACCGGACACCTCACCTGAGGTGGCCGCGGCCACCGGCTGGAGCGGCGAGGCCTACCGGCGCGTGGCCGACAGCATCCGCGGCAGCCTCGCGGCCAACGACCTCTCGCAACCCCAGTGGTGGATCCTCAACCGGCTCGCCGATACCTCCCGCTCCTGGAGGCGGGCCGGTCTGGTTGAGGAACTCACCCCCTACAGCGACAATGAGGAGGGCCGCGATTCGTCGACGAGCTCGACCGGTTAATCGCTGCGGGCCGGGCCGTCGCCGACGGTGAGTCGGTCGCGATCACCGCGACCGGGACGGAGCGGCTGGCGGCGGCTCGTGACAGCAACGGCCGGACGCATCGCGACATGCTCAGCGGCATCAGCGACGACGAGTACGCCACCACGATCGACGTGCTTCGGCGAATCGTCGGCAACCTGGGTGGGGACCCCCGCCTGCCTTGAACTTCGGCTACTGGAACCTGTGGTACGGGCTCGTACGGGACGCGGCGGAGACGGTGTGGTGCTGCGGCTCGGCTGGTCACCTCCACCGTGCCGGCTTCGGTGGCAAGCCGAGCGTGGAGCTCAGCCGTGATCCGGCTCGCCACCGAGAACGTGCTCGCCCGCGGAGGAGGCAGGGTCGAGCCCGATGCAGCAGCGCGGCCCGGATCGAGATGATCCTTGCACGGCGCCCAGGTCGTCCGGGATCACCCCGCTACCCGCGCCGGATCGGGCAGCTCAGGCTTGCGACAGCCGTCGAGAGAGGGAGGTCGCCATGACATCCGCCGGAACCCCGTTGAACCCGCAACCCGAGCCGCCCGGAGTTGTGTGATCCGGGCGGGTGTCTCGTCGTCCCCGCCGGGCGCCGATCCCCCGCCCACGCGTCATCCAGATGACGCCGTCCAGCTCGTCCGCCCGATCACCAGCGGGTGCTGCTCCCATCCGGGGCCCGCGCCCCCTGCCGGCTACCACATCGCCCAGTCAGATGTTGACCAGCTCGGCCCGGTGGGCGCCGTCGAACAGCACTCGCACGACCGCCGTGTCTCGCCGCACCGCGTGGCAGCTTGTCAAGGCAACGCCCCTGGAACTGCCGGAGGAACCTGACGGCGACGTCGCGGTACCCCGATCCGTCCGGTCGCAATCAACATCCCCCGAGCGTGGTCCGTCGCAGAACCTGTCCGAACCTCCCCGGGGGCACCCAGGTCAGGCGGCTGGTCCAAGCAGGTGGACCTGCTCGCATGGGCCATACGTGGTGCGCGTCGTCCTAGCCTCGGTCAGCGGGTCGTCGTTGCGGGCGGCCAACACGAACGGGATCTCCCGCGCGCTCAGCCAGTCGCGGAAGGCGGGGTTCTGGCCGTAGGCCTCGTCCACGGTCACCCACGAACTGCTGGTCAGGGCTCGGGCCTGGTAGGCGCGGTTGAGCATCGCCACCCCGAGCTCGGGCTCGGTCGCGAACCCGCCCTCGGCGGCACACGCACTCGCAACGAACAAATGCGCGCACCTACCAGCCGCGTTCCCGGGCGGGTTCAGCCTCACTGAACGTTCTCAAGCACGAACCCACCGCGGTTCGCGGCTTCAGATTCGAGAGTGGGTGCGGTTCCGGCAAACTCCGGCAAGACAGCAGCCCGGACGGCCGAGGATCGAGCCCGGTTGACCACGCCCCCGGGTGGGCGGGCGATGCTCGTGCTGTCGATCTCGCTACCGTGGGTGGCCGTGCTCGTCGCCGACCGCCTGCCGAAGAAGACCGAGAAGGCCAACCGCTACCGGCCCGACCGGCGCGAGATCGAGCAGCGCGAGCAACCCGTCATCGACGGCTGACCAGCACACTTCAACGGGCGTTCAAGCATCCGGCGGTTAAGTTCGATCCCGTGACGGGAGAGACGGACCTCGCACGGATCGGGTCGCTGCTCGCCGACCGGACGCGCGTCGCGATGCTGCTGGCGCTGCTCGGCGGGCGTCCGATGTCGGCGTCGACGCTCGCCGACGTCGCCGGGGTGTCCGCATCGCTGGCCAGCTCGCACCTGCGCAAGCTCGTCGAGGGCGGGCTGCTCGTCGTCGAGGCGGCCGGCCGGCAGCGGTTGTTCCGGCTGGCGAACGCCGTCGCGGACGCCATCGAAGGGCTGCTGCTGCTCGCACCGCCCGAACGGGTGACCTCGCTGCGGGCGGCCGTGCGCGGGCAGAACCTGCGGCGGGCGCGGATGTGCTACGACCACCTGGCGGGCACCGTCGGCGTCGCGATCACGGAGGCGCTGGCCGACCGCGGGGTGCTCGTCGCGGAGGCCCGCGGCTACGCCGTGACCGCCGCGGCGCCAGCCGTGCTGGCGCAGATCGGCGTCCGGATCGAGCAGCTCGAACGCCTGCGCCGCCCGCTGGCCCGCCGCTGCATGGACTGGAGCGAGCGACGCAACCACCTTGCGGGCAGCCTCGGCGCCGCCGTGACGAGCCGGTTGATCGAGCTGGACTGGGTGCGCCTGTCCGAGGCGAGCCGCGTCGTGCGGCTGACCGCAACAGGGCGGCGCGGGCTCGGTGACTGGTTACAGGTCGACTTGAGCCGGGGCGCATCGTGAGGGCCACGCTGCGCGCCGGCCTCCACGGCGCCTTGGCCTACCGGGTTCCCCCGGAGCGAACGGTCCCGCACCTGCTCCCGGAGTCGGACGACTTCCGGGAGATGCCCGAGGTGCTCGCCACCGGCTACCTCGTCGGCATCGTCGAGTGGACATGCATGCGCGCGCTGGCCGAGCACCTCGACGCGGGCGAGCAGACCGTGGGCGTCCACGTGGACCTCTCGCACGAGGCCCCAACGCCGCCCGGCGCCACCGTCCACGTGTCGGCCACGCTGACGCACCTCGACGGTCGCCGGCTCTGCTTCGCCGTCGAGGCGCGCGACGACGCCGGCGTGGTCTGCCGCGGCACGCACGACCGCGCGGTGATCGACCGGAAGCGCTTCGACCGTGGGCTGACCGGCCGCGCGTCCGCCGCGGAGGCGCGATCATGACCGGACTGTCCGACGGAGTCGAGGTGCTGGCCTTCGACGTCTTCGGCACGTGCGTCGACTGGTGGACCGGGATCACCCGGCAGGTCGTCGAGATCACCGCGGCGCGTGGGATCGACGTCGATGCCGAGGCGCTGACCGGTGCCTGGCGCGACCGGTACCTCCCGTCGATGGCCGAGGTACGTAGCGACGGACGTCGGTGGACCCCGCTCGACACGCTCCACCGCGAGTCGCTCGACGACGTCCTGGAGCGGTTCGGCGTGGCCGATCGCTGCGACGAGTCCATCCGGCGGCAGCTGGTGCGTTGCCGGTACCGCCTTCCCGCATGGGACGACGTCGCCGACGCCGTGGCCCGGCTGCGCCGCCGCTACCTGGTCGTTGCGCTATCCAATGGCGGGTTCGCGCTGCTCACGCACCTCGTCAAGGGTGCGGGCCTGCGTTTCGACGCCATCGTGTCGTCCGAGCTCGCCCGGACCTACAAACCCGATCCGGCGGTCTACCGGACGGCGGCCTGCCTGCTCGACGTGCCTCCCGGCCGGATGCTGATGGTCGCCTGCCACGCGTGGGACATCGAGGGGGCGCGGGACGCCGGGCTGCGCACCGCGTTCCTCGAACGCCCGGGCGAGAAGGGCCCGCACCGAGCCGCCGACCGTGCGGCGCACACGCCGGCCGACCTCGCCGTGCGCGATGCCGGCGAGCTGGCCACGGTCCTGGGCTGCTGACGGCCCCGCCCTCGCGAACCGCAGCATGGTGGCCATACTCCGGTTGAACCGGCGCAAAGCCACCATGCTGCGGCTCAGCTCGGCCGCGCGCCCAGGCGGCCCACCGCCGCCGCCGCGGCGGCGCAGCCCGCTTCCAGGGCGGCCGCCGGGCCGGACCCGGTAAGTCACGCCACGAGCGCCCCTGCGTCGAAGGCGTCGCCCGCGCCGGTCGGGTCCACCACGTGCGCGGGCGGCGGTTCGGCGGTGGAGTCGGGCGAGGTGGTCGCGCCGCGCTGTTGTGGTTGCGCCGGCGCCGCCACCCGCCGCGTGGTGCCGACCCCACCGCTGCGGCTTGGCATCGCGTGCGACGTGTCGAGTTCCTCCGGCAACCGACTCGAACGGAGACAGCATCAGCTCGTCACGAGCGGCAGATCCGATCATTCCGGTAGGACATCGCGTCGCTGGAGCAAGGCTATGCCTGCTGCGATCAGCGCCCCTGCGATGATGACGAGCCCGATGTAGACCAGTGGCGTCGGTCGGTAGTAGGCGCTGACGTGCGAGAACGGGGAGACGGCGCGGTAGACGGCCTCGGGCAGTACTCCAGCCTTGACGGCGATCTCGGCGCCGATGCCGATGCCGATGGCCAGCCAGCCGAGGACCGGGGCGGTCCGGGACACGGCCCCGAATGCGGCCACGGTCACCCCGACGAGCACCCAGACGGCCGGGACCAGCGGGAGCGCGAGCCCGAGGCCTCGGGTGAGTTCACCAGCGAGATCACCGGTAGCCGCCCCGGCCCCGACACCGAGTCCGACACCGAGCGAGGTCTGCAGCAGCACCGGCGCCAGGAGCGCCACCCCGAGGTGCCCGGCGGCCCAGCGGGCTCGGCTGGTCGGCGTGGCGAGCAGGCTCTCCGCGAGGCCGGACGCCTCGTCGGTCCGCAGTCGCAGGGTGAGGAACACCGCGTGCCCTGCGGTGACGAAGACGAACACGAACACGACGTAGACGAAGAACGCGTCGGCGGGATCGGACAGCCGCAATGCCGATGCGTAGTCGGCGACCCAGGCCAGATCGGCGTAGTCGGCCACCGCCGCGGAACCGGCCGCGCCCATGGCCGAGCCGATCGCGGCGAGACCGAGCGACCACGCGAGGATGCTGCCGCGGTGCAGGTGCCACGCCAGCCGCAGCGGGTCGCGCAGCGCGGGGACTGCGGTCGCGGGTCCGCGACGGGGCGCGACGAGGGCCGCTCCGAGGTCGCGTCGTGCGGAGAGCGCGCCTGCACCGGCGACGAGCGCAGCGGTGAGGGCGGCGACGAGCGCCAGCGGCCACCAGCGCTCGTCGGCGAACGGGCGCACCTGCTCCAGCCAGCCGTTGGGGATCAACCAGCCCAGCCATGCGAGGCGGTCGCCGCCCAGGTGGACGAGCCCGCGCAGGTAGTGCAGCACGACGAACGTGCCGAGGGCGCCGATCGCGGCCAGCGCCGGCCGGGTGGTGAGCTGCGCGGCGACCGCGCCCATCCCCGCGCCGATCCACGCCGCGCCGCAGGCCACTGTCCCGAGGGCGACGGCACCGGTAGCGGGCAGCCCGGACGAGATCAACGCGGCGCTGCCGAGAACCCCGATCAGGACACCCGCGGCGAGCGTCACCGCCAGGATCGCGGCCAGCGGCGCCTGCCGCCCGACCACGGTGGACCCGAGCAGCTCACGGCGCCCCGACTCCTCCTCGCCACGGGTGTGCCGCACGACCAGCAGTGCCGCCCCGAGGGCCGCGAGGATCGTCGTCCCGCCGAACGCCTGCTGCGCGGCCAGTGCGCCGACGCCGTCGTCGAAGGCCCGGCTCTGGAACACCAGGAAGGTCGGCACGGCCAGGATCTGGTCGTAGCGGTCGGCGCGGGCCTGCGGGCTGGGATAGGTGGACGCCGTGCTCGCCGCAGCGCCGGCCAGCAGCCCGACCGTCGCGAGCACCCAGAGCCCCAGCACCGCCCGATCACGGCGCGCGATCAGCCGCACCAGGCCAGAAACCCCGGTCAGGGCCTCGGTCACCACGCTGGGGCGGCCAGGCGAGCGGTGATCAGCTATCACGGTGGTCATCGGCTCGCCTGGAGATCGGAGTGGTCGTAGTGGCGCAGGAACAGCTCTTCGAGGGTGGGTGGGGCGACGACGAGCCCGCGGGTCCCGATGTGCGCGAGGCGGGCCAGCAGCGGGTCGAGCCGGTCGGTGTCGACCTCGCAGCGGATCCGCGCGCCGTCTCTGTGCAGCGCGTGGACGCCGGGCAGGTCGGTGAGGGCGCCCGACTCGCCGGCGAGCTCGGCGGTGACCGAGGTGCGGCCGAGATGTCGCAGCGCGGCGAGCGAGCCACTCTCCACGACCCGACCGCGACGGACGATCGTGACGTGCTCGCACAAGGCTTCGACCTCGGCGAGGACGTGGCTCGACAGCAGCACGGTGCGCCCCGCCGCTGCGGCCTCGCCGATGCAGTCTTGGAACACCGCTTCCATGAGCGGGTCGAGTCCGGAGGTGGGCTCGTCGAGGACGAGCAGTTCCACGTCGGCGGCGAGGGCGGCGATGAGGGCGACCTTCTGCCGGTTGCCGGTGGAGTAGGTCCGGGACCGGCGGGTCGGGTCGAGGTCGAACCGCTCGACGAGTTCCGCGCGGCGTCGTGGGTCCGCGCCGCCGCGCATCCGCGTGAGCAGGTCGAACACCTCGCCGCCGGTCAGTCCCGGCCACAGCGTGACGTCGCCGGGTACGTAGGCCAGGCGCCGGTGCAGCGTCGTCGCGTCTGTCCATGGGTCGCCCCCGAGCAGGTCGACGCGGCCCGCATCGGCCCGCACCAGACCCAACAGGATGCGCAGGGTGGTGGACTTGCCGGCGCCGTTGGGGCCGAGGAACCCGTGCACGTGACCCGCGGTCACCGTGAGGTCGAGGCCGTCGAGCGCGCGTGCCCGGCCGAAGACCTTGACCAGCCCACGGATCTCGATCGGCTCACTCATCCCGGTCACCTTCGGCGGCAGGCGTCATGCGGAGCGCCGCAGCGTCCGGGGTGGCGAGGAACTCGGCCATCGCCCCGTAGACGTCGAAGATCCCGGCGCTCACCAGCGTGGTGTGTTCCCGGTCGAGTACGTCCGCGCCGGCCCGGCGCGACAGGTGTGTGTGCAGGACGAGTGTCCCCAGGTGCATCGCGCCCATCACTGCCGCAGCGTTGCGAACCCGCCCCGATCCGGCCGGGAAGCGGTCCGGGCACAACGACGACAGCCACTTCTCCGCGAGTTCGGCCCCGGAGTCGAACAGCTCCGCCGCGGCGGGTGATCCATCGACCAGTGCCCGGGCGAGGTATCGCACCGAGGCCTCGCTGGCCGGGTACATCTGCGCGGTGAATCCCGGCTGCTGCGCATCGCCGGCCGCGGCACGTCGGGCCTGGTCCAGCACGGCGCCGATGGCGAAGTCGTCGCACGCCTGCACCAACCCGGCCTTCGACCCGAAGTGGTGCTGCACCAGCCCGGTCGATACTCCAGCCGCGTCGGCCACTCCTCGAATTGACGTTGCAGCGACCCCGTGCTCCGCAAGGAGCGCCAGCGCGACGTCTCGGATGCGGGCTCGCGCAGTCTGATCATCGATTGCCCTCGTTGGACCCATGACGGAACAATACGACCGTGCGGTAAACCGCACAAGTGTATCGTGGAGGGATTCGACCGGACGTCGACTGCCAGATCCACAGCAGCGGGGCAACCGCGCGTTCGGATCGAGTGGCGCCGTGGGACGTGCGCCAGATGCGACGGAGGTGGGCTCGGCGTCGGTGCCCTCGTCGGTCCCGGTCGTCCGGTTGGGCGCCATGCTCGGTGAGTCACCGCGCCCGTCGGTGCCGGGCGATGCAGTGGTCACGTCGTCCGTCGGAGCGGTCTCGTCGGGATCGCCGCTGCTTCCCGTGTCGGTGATCGTGTCGCCGCCGGGGCCGTCCGTGACGTCGGCAGCGGGGTCCGTAGGACCGCTGGTGGTCGCTGGCGTGTCGTCGGTGTTGTCGGAACGTCGCTAACCGATGTGCGACCGGATCAGAAAGTTGCTCGGCGCCCACCGCACGCGTTCCCGACGAACTCCCCGATGCGCTCCAGGGCCGGGCCTCACGGGCCGGGTGTCGTGGCCCCCGCTGAAGAGGCGACACCGAGGACCGGGGATCCAGTCGGCGGCGGTGACACTGACACGCACCGCTCCACAGGGCAGCGTCGGAGGTGCGGGCACACCTCCCGAGCTGCGCCGATCCGCCTGGACGGCGCCGATGGCGAGACGACGTGCTCGGGTATATTGTTAGCGATACAGTGTCGTTAACAAAAGGACGGACGATGACCGATGACCCGATGACTGATGTGCTGGTGGTTGGTGCCGGGCCTACCGGCCTGGCAGTTGCGTGTGGCCTGCGGCTGCACGGGATCTCGGTGCGCGTGGTGGACTCGGCACCCGGTCCGGCGACGAGCTCACGAGCGAACTTCGTACACGCTCGTGGCTCGGAGGTGTTGGATCGCCTGGGCGCCCTCGGCGATCTCCCCGGCCAGTCGTTGCGAGCCATGAAGATCACGACGTATCTGGGCGACAAGCCGATCATGAACCTGAGATTCGGCGACCCCGGAATGAGGACCGCCGCACCGCCGATGGTGATCTCTCAGGCCAAAGTGGAGGCGGAGCTTCGGCGCCGGCTCGCCGAGCTCGACTGCACACCGGAGTGGAACGCCGGCCTCGTGGACGCCACTGCGGACGACGCCGGCGTGACCGCCGAGCTGAGTGACGGCCAGGTCGTACGCGCGCAGTGGCTGGTCGGCTGCGACGGTACGGGGAGTGCGACGCGCAAGCTTGCCGGCGTCGGATTCCCCGGCGTGAAGTTGAGCGAGCGTTTCCTGCTCGCCGACCTGCACCTCGATTGGAACCTCGACCGTACCGGCACAACCGGCTGGATCCATCCCACTGGAATGCTCGGCGCCATGCCGATGCCCGATCCCGATGGCCGGTCAGATCTCTGGCGGCTGATCGCATACGACCCGGGCCATGATGAGAAGCCAAGCGATCAAGAGATTTTGGACCGTTTTCACGATATACTGCCCGAGCGGACCGACGACCCGGATGTACGCATCCTCGATGCTGTGTGGCTTTCGCTGTTCAGCGTGCACCGACGGCTCGCGGACACCTATCGACAAGGACGAATCTTACTTGCGGGCGACGCGGCGCACACGCACGCGCCTTTCGGTGGGCAGGGTATGCTGACCGGGCTTGGCGATGCGGAAAATCTCGCGTGGAAGCTCGCCCTGGTGGTCCGGGGACGCGCCGGCGAGGCATTGATGGACACATACCAGGCGGAGCGTCGGCCGCTCGCGATGGAGGTATTGCGCGGCACCTCGGCGGTGACTCGCATCAATGTCGCACAAAGCAGGGTTGGTCGCTTCTTGCGTGATCGCGTGATTGCACAGCTGTTCAACCAGCCCTGGATCCAACGATGGGCGACCTACACGACATCACAGCTGTGGGTGAGCTACCGAAAGGGGCCGTTGGGTTCACGATTTGGACGCAAACCGCGTCCAGGTGACCGAGTGGATGACCTGAAATGCGTACGCGCGGACGGGATGCAATCACGACTGCATGCCGAACTCGGTGGCCACTGGGCGATGCTCCTGCCGAAGGATGGCGCGGAAGCGTGTGCCGCAACGGTTCGTCACGCGTTGGGAACCTACGTAGTACTGCTTCGTCAAGTGGATGATTCATTTCCTGACGAGGTGTTGCTCGTCCGTCCGGATGCGCACATCGCCTGGCGCGGCCGAGACGACGCCGCGGCCCTACTTCGATGGTTGGACAGCGCGTTGCACGGCGGGCGAGCGAAGCGATGACCCCACAAGACAGGACAGTTGGCGCGACCCGCGGCCGGGGCCGACCAAAGGATCCCGAGGCGGGTAGAGCCATCCTGCGTGCCGGCCTTGAACTGTTCGTCGAACGCGGATTCGAAGGCACGAGCATGGAACAAATCGCGAAACGTGCCGGAGTGGGGAAGCTGACCGTCTACCGGCGCTGGTCCTCGAAGGAGGAACTGCTCTCCAGGGCGATCGAGATGATGGTCGAGGAGCCTGGTTGGCCGTCGAATGATGAGATCAGGGTCGCATCGCCACACGAGATCCTCGAACGAATCCTCCCGGCGTCAGCTGAAATGGCTGTCGATCCAAGGTTTCGGGCGCTGGTGGCGCGCATCCTGGGTTCCAGCGTCAGCCACCCCTCGCTGATGGCGACGTACTGGAAGCACTACGTCGCACCGCGACGCGCGGCGACCAGCGCACTGCTGGAGAACGCCAGGCGAGATCGCAAGGTGCCGGTTGACGCCGACGTCGATGTCCTGATGGACATGATGGCCGGCGCCGTGCTGTATCGCGTTCTCCAGCCCAACCCGCCCGACGCAAGAGAAATGGAGCGCTACCTTCGCGAGGTCTACCGAGTGGCCGGTCTCCTCCCGTAGCCGGTTCGTCGGTACGAATCGCCCCTGCGAGGTGATCCCAAGCTGCGCGGAACAGAGTCCGGAGTATCCGATCACTGCCGGGCGGTTGCGCGCTACCAGCGGTCCACGGCGCGCGTCCTGATGTGCGGCCCGCCACGACATGGGCGCGGCCGCGAGCACGGCCTCCTCGACGCCCCGCGCGACGCGCAGGTGCGGGTGATCGCGGACAACGGCCACCGCGGCGCGGGGTTCACCGTTCCGCAACGGCGTCGGCCCACCGACCCCGACACAGGGCAACGTCGCCGGCTCTCGCGCAACCAGAATGCCGTGTACTCCGCCCACGCCCGCCGGCGCGGCCGCGCGGCGCGGGCGACCGGCCGGTGCAGCACCGCGACACCGGCGCTGGCCAGGTGCGTGGTCCCGGTCAGGTCGACGTCCAGCGACCCGGTCCCGACGGCGGCCGCGCGCATCAGTTCCTGATCGAGCGCGGGTGCGCCCTCGGATCGGGACCCGTCGACGGTCCAACTGTTGCGATCGAGGGCCTGGGCGGTCCTCCTGTTCATGAGTCGCCGGCCGCGTCCCAGCTGACGGCGATCGCTCCGCCGATCCGGACCCCAGTCGCCAGCAGCCGGTGGGTGAGCCCGGGCAGCACCTGCCACTCACCCCAATCATCCATCACCATAGGGTTGGCGTAGCGGTCTGTGACCACGATGTGCAGCCATCCCGGAAGGTGCAACCACGACGATGACCGGCGAGCAGACCGAACCCACCAGCGACAACGATGTCGACCTCAGCGTCCCGCAGTCGGCCCGGATCTGGAACTACTGGCTCGGCGGCAAGGACAACTTCGCGGCTGACCGAGCCGCCGGCGACGCCGTGCTGGCCAAGATCCCCGCCATCGCCGACGGGGCACGCGCCGAACGCGCGTTCCTCATGCGCGCCGTGCGCTACCTCGTCGAGCACACCGGGATCCGGCAGTTCCTCGACATCGGCACCGGGCTGCCCACCCTGAACAACACCCACGAGGTGGCCCAGACGCTCGACCC
Organism: Pseudonocardia humida; assembly: GCF_023898865.1. GTDB lineage: Bacteria > Actinomycetota > Actinomycetes > Mycobacteriales > Pseudonocardiaceae > Pseudonocardia > Pseudonocardia humida. Next base: position 2,914 of record NZ_JAGSOV010000060.1, on the reverse strand, counting down.
TGCCTGCCGGGTGGTCTACGTCGACAACGATCCATTGGTGATGGCACACGCCAGAGCGTTGCTGACCAGCACCCCCGAGGGCGCCACCAACTACCTGGAGGCCGACCTGCGCGATCCAGACGTGATCCTGCGCGAGGCCGCCACGACACTGGACTTCGACCAGCCGATCGGCCTGATGCTGCTCGGCGTGATCAACCACGTCATGGATGACGACATCGCCTACCGGGTCGTCGCCCGGCTCGCCTCGGAGCTGGTCCCGGGCAGCCACCTGGTACTGACCCACTCCACCGCGGAGATCCACGGCGAGCCGATGCTCGAGGTGATGCGAGAGACCACCGAGCGCGGCGGCACCCCGATCCGCGCTCGGACCAGTGCCGAGATCGCCCGCTTCTTCGACGGGATGCACCTGCTGGATCCGGGCGTGGTGACCTGCTCCCGGTGGCGACCAGAGCCCAGCGAGATCGGCGTACCGCCGGCGGTCTACCTGTTCGGCGGCGTAGGCAGGATCGGCTGACCCACCAGCAGTCCCCGCGCTCCGACGATCCGACGGCAGCCGCGGACAGCGCCGCGCCGAACAGCCGAATCCACTACCCGTGCCGCCCGGGGTCGTGCCCGGATCCTGCGCTGGTCAACGATCCGGGCTCGTCCGGGCCGCTGCGGGTCGGTCGTCACTCGATCAGTACTGCAACGGCACTCGGTTCATGTCCGCAGGTAGTGACCGCGGCGACGGCAGTGGCAGGCCCGGGGCGCTGAAGGGCCTGAACCTCGACGACGCCTTCGTCGCCACGTTCGCCGCGGCCCACGGCATCCGCAGGCTCGCACTCCAGGGCTGGGCCCGCGCACCGACTTCCACGCTGACAGCGGCATCGACCTCCTCGTCGAGTTCCGACCCGGACGCACCCCGTGCCTCCTCCACCGAGGGCGGATGGAGTTCGAACTCGAAGACGCCCTTGGCCGTGAGGTCGAACTCCGCACACCCGAGGGCCTCCGCCCCTACTTCCACGACGCAGTTCCCACGACAGCCCGACCGCTCCATGCAGCCTGAGTACGCCGACCGCCTCCGGCACCTCGCAGAGGCTGCACCAAGGCGGTCGCCCACAGCAGCGGCGAGCAGCGAGCGACCTGGGCGACGACGAACTCCTCCGGCTCGCCTCGACCAGGCTGGTTGAGATCGTCGGTGAAGCCGTCGAGCACGTCAGCCCCGAGACCCGTGCCGCCACCACCACTTCGATATCAACCTCGGTGTCCTGTGGCAGCGACGATCTGCTTTCCGCTGCTGAGCCGACGACGGCCAGGGCACCGGTGGGCCGTTGATCCGCCGCCACCCCGGGCGATCGCGACGCTCACCCACGCCCTGCTCGCCGCCCTCGCCGCCACAACCCGCCCCACACACCCGACGCCACCCGGCTGATCCCGCTGACCTGCCACGAGATCGCCCGGCTGGTCAACCGGCTGATCGCCCCACCGGTCCGCTCCCTGGCCGAGGTACTGCGCTGCAGCATCCGGCGACGTCGACACCGGTAGCGAGCACGACGAGGTCACCACCAGCGCCGAGCGCGGACATGATCACGATCTACGGCGGGAGTACCGGGTGGCGCTGGAACGGCCGGTCCTGGCCTGACCGGCGCGACCGCCACATCGCCTGCTATTGAGGACCGATATTGTCCGCAATGCGCCCTACCGTGGTGGCGACCGATCCGACCCCACCCGAGATCGGTAATCCACCGAGAGGGACCTCGATGCGCCGAGCCGTCACCCAGGCCCCGCCGATCTCGGCCCGAGGACTCACCGCGTCGTCGATTCCGGCGATCGCCTGAGCACCCCGAGAAGAAGAGGAAGGGATGCAGTGTTCAATCCAACCGCTTTTCCCGAGCCAACCCGTGTTCCCGTCAACGGTGTGGAACTCGAAGTCTTCGAAGCTGGCCGACGAAATGTCGGAGAACCCATTGTACTCTGTCACGGCTGGCCGGAGCATGCCTTTTCTTGGCGCCATCAGGTGCCCGCCCTTGCCGCAGCGGGCTACCATGTCATCGTCCCCAACCAGCGGGGTTACGGCAACTCATCCCGTCCGACCGAGGTGACAGACTACGACATCGAACACTTGTCGGGTGATCTCGTCGCACTCCTCGATCACTACGGATACGCCGATGCCACCTTCGTCGGTCACGATTGGGGTGCACATGTCGTGTGGGGGTTGACCTTGTTGCACCCGAACCGTGTGAACAAGGTGATCAACCTGAGCCTGCCGTACCTCGAGCGCGGAGATGTCCCCTGGATCGAGTTCATGGAAGGCGTACTCGGCGGCGACTTCTACTTCGTCCACTTCAATCGACAGCCAGGCGTCGCGGACGCCGTATTCGAAGAGAACACATCTCAGTTCCTTCGTAACATGTACCGGAAGAACGTGCCCGCCACAGAGCCTCAGCCAGGTATGGCGTTGATCAACCTCGCCAGAGCGGAAACACCACTCGGTGAGCCGATAATGAGCGACGGCGAACTGGCCGTCTTCGTCTCCGCTTTTGAATCATCGGGTTTCACGAGCAGCATAAACTGGTACAGGAACGTTGACCGCAACTGGCGCCTGCTGGCGGACGTGAACCCGATCATCCAACAGCCCACCCTCATGGTCTACGGCGACCGGGATGCGGTCGCGAGGTCGGAGAACCTGGCAGAGTTCGTGCCCAACGTGGAAGTGGTCACTCTGGATTGCGGTCATTGGATCCAGCAAGAAAAGCCTGAAGAAACAACCCAGGCGATTGTGAAGTGGCTGGAACAGCAGGGTACCGACTAGTACTCCAGCCGTAGGTCGTGATCTTGCTGGCGTGGCGGTCCCGGACGTGAGGCGGCCACCGCGTGATCCTCGTCCGTTGTGTCGACATCAGATGATCACGCGATGGCCGTGGGCCACAGCGTA